>NZ_FLRH01000003.1:0-602500 GCF_900089585.1 Micromonospora sediminicola
GGGTGCGCGAGGTCCCGGGCGGGGCCTTCTCCGCGTACGCCTGCGGCGCGCTGCGCGGCGGCGACACCGTCGACGTGCTGCCCCCGCTGGGGCACTTCACCTCCGCGTTCGCCCCGGACCGGGTCCGCCGGTACGGCGCGGTGGTGGCCGGCTCCGGCATCACCCCGGTGCTCGGCCTGGCCGCGACCGCGCTGGCCGTCGAGCCGGGGAGCACCTTCACCCTGGTGTACGGCAACCGCACGGCGAACACGGTGATGTTCGCCGAGGAGCTGGCCGACCTGAAGGACCGCTACCCGACCCGGCTGCACCTGGTGCACGTGCTGTCCCGGGAGATGGGGGAGTCGGCGCTGCTGTCCGGGCGGATCGACGCCGACCGGCTGACCCGGCTGCTGGACTCGGTCGTGCCCGGCGACGAGATCGAGGAGTGGTTCCTCTGCGGCCCGTACGGGATGGTGGTGGACGCCAAGGCGGTGCTGGCCGGTCGCGGGTGCCCGACTCGGCGGTGCACACCGAGCTGTTCCACGTGGACGCCCCGCCGGAGCCGGTCCGCCGGGAGACCGACCGGCCCGGCGCCGGCGCCGAGGTGACGATCCTGCTGGACGGCCGCTCGTCGAGCTTCACCATGGGTCGGGACGAGCGGGTGCTGGACGCGGCGCTGCGGGTGCGTGGTGAGCTGCCGTACGCCTGCAAGGGTGGGGTCTGCTCGACCTGCCGGGCCAAGGTGACCGAGGTGAGGTGACCATGGCGCGCAACTACGCCCTGAGCCGGACGAGGTCGCCGCCGGCTACGTGCTGACCTGCCAGTCCAGCCCGGTCACCGACAAGCTGACCGTCGACTACGACGCCTAGCGGCAAACACCACAAGGTGCCGTGGCGGCGCGACCCCCGAAGCCGACGCGGCGCGCCACGTCCATTTCTTGTCCGAACGGTTCGGACAGCGGTAACCTTCAACTGCCAGGGGCACTAGCCCCGTGGAAGTGGACCCGGCAGCCTTCCGGACGGTGGGTGGGCCGGGTCTCGCGCTGTCTGCGCCTCGTCAGACCTGTCGCGACTCACTGACCATGCGACGGATGGAGTTCCTCCAGCGCCCGCCTTTGGCCCAGCACCACGCCAGCGCGTCGGGAATGGCCAGCAGGCACTCCTCGTGAGCACGCAGCTGGTCGTAACGCAGCCTCCCGTCCACCCCGCACTTCCTGACCTGCTCGAAGAGCAGGCGCTGATCGGCTTGGAAGGTCGAGTCGTCGCGTTCCAGGACGAGGGCGGGCAGCCCCGATCTTTGCCGCGTGCTCCACCAGAGAGACGAGGCATGCCTCGCGAGCGACCCTGGCGTTGCGATGGTGCTTCGCGTCGAAGATGACGGCGTGCGCGGAGAGCGCGAGAAGCCCGTCGACGATCTGACGGCGCCGGTCGTCCCTCTCCTTGTGGAAGTGGATACGGCGTTGGCCGGGCAGGATGAGATCACGAATCGACCGGCGCGCAGCGGTCAGATCGGCCGGGTGCATGACCACGGCGGCGACAAGAAGCCCTCGCTCCTTGGTCTCGTCGACGAAGACGTGCGCGGTCATGGGACGAGGCCGCCTTCCTGTCGCTGCTCAGACCTGGTCAGGCGTTGACGATTTCCCTGATGCGTCGAGCTTCTGGCGGGCGGTCAGGCCGGCGGGGTTCTTGTGCCGATGACGTCCAGCTCTGCCCGGACGTCACAGTCGTCCGGCTGTAGGACGGCATCGATCACACGCGCTCGAGGGCCGCCGTCCCGGACGTAGATCCAGACCGTCTGCGACTGCCGTGGCTCGGCGTTGAGCGCCGCGTCGAGCCGGTGGGAGGGGAAGAAGCCGAGGCCGGTCGCCCTGAGCGTGTCGGCGATCTCGGCCAGGACCCAGCGGCCGAGCTTGCGGTAGCCCAATTCGGTCCGCAACTCGCCGAGGGTCGCTTCCGTTAGTCCTCCGTCCGCTCGGCAACGGGCGGCGATGCCTTGAGCGTTTTCCGTCTCGCTCACATCCCACTCCAGTGCGTCGATGGATCTCGACAAGATGATGCGAGATGCTAAACATCTTGTCAACAACCGCCGAACATTTTATATCGATCTTGGCGATATGATTGAGCAGGTGGGTTCGGCTCACACCGGAGGGCCCGGTACGGCGGCTTCCATCGGTGGCGACGTACGCTCGGGGATGTGACGCGAACCGGGAGATCGACGACATCCTGCAACGCGGCGCGGACGGCGGGCGGATCACGCCCGAGGAGGCCCTGCTGCTCTACACCGACGCGCCCTTCCACGCGCTGGGCGAGGCGGCCGACGCGGTCCGGCGCCGCCGCTACCCGGACAACATCGTCACGTACCTGATCGACCGCAACATCAACTACACGAACGTCTGCGTGACGGCGTGCAAGTTCTGCGCGTTCTACCGGGCGCCCAAGCACTCCGAGGGCTGGACCCACCCGACCGAGGAGATCCTGCGCCGCTGCGGCGAGGCGGTCGAGCTGGGCGCCACCCAGGTCATGCTCCAGGGCGGGCACCACCCGGACTACGGCGTGGAGTACTACGAGGAGCTGTTCTCCTCGGTCAAGAAGGCCTACCCGCAGCTCGCCATCCACTCGATCGGGCCGAGCGAGATCCTGCACATGGCGAAGGTCTCCGGCGTGAGCCTGGACGAGGCGATCGCCCGGATCAAGGCCGCGGGCCTGGACTCGATCGCCGGCGCCGGCGCCGAGATGCTGCCGGACCGGCCGCGCAAGGCGATCGCGCCGCTGAAGGAGTCCGGCGCCCGCTGGCTGGAGGTCATGGAGCTGGCCCACCGGCAGGGCCTGGAGTCGACCGCGACCATGATGATGGGCACCGGCGAGACCAACGCCGAGCGGATCGAGCACCTGCGGATGATCCGCGACGTGCAGGACCGCACCGGCGGCTTCCGGGCCTTCATCCCGTGGACCTACCAGCCGGAGAACAACCACCTGAAGGGCCGCACCCAGGCGACCGCGCTGGAATACCTGCGGCTGATCGCGGTGGCCCGGCTCTTCTTCGAGACGGTGCCGCACCTCCAGGCGTCCTGGCTCACCACCGGTAAGGACGTGGGCCAGCTCGCGCTGCACATGGGCGTGGACGATCTCGGTTCGATCATGCTGGAGGAGAACGTCATCTCCTCGGCCGGCGCCCGGCACCGGTCCAACCTGCACGAGCTGATCGGCATGATCCGCTCGGCGGACCGGATCCCCGCCCAGCGCGACACGCTCTACCGCCGGCTCGCGGTGCACCACACGCCCGCCGACGACCCGAGCGACGACCGGGTGGTGTCGCACTTCTCGTCGATCGCGCTGCCCGGCGGCGGCGCCGGGAAGTCACTGCCCCTGGTCGAGGTGAACTGACGCGGCTCCACCGTTCGGCTGGACGGCCCGTCGATTCCGGTGAAGCTTCGGCGTGGATCTCGACGGGCCCGTCGGCGGGCCGCTAACGTGCCCGCTCGGCACCGTCCATCAGGGCCGCGAGCTGCCAGGTAACAGGTCGGCGGCGACCCGGTCGAGGGCGGTACCGCGCGCCGTCGCGGCGACTACGCTGGCGGCGTCCGGCGGACCGTCGTCCTCCATCGGCCCATGAGGGCCGTTCACATAACGCACCGCGGCAAGGGCGGGATGGTGACCATCCCGCCCTTGCTGTCGGTGGCGGTCAGTGGGAATTGCAACCGTACGGCGCTGGCGCGTCGATGCGTCGCTCCGGTACCGTCCGTTCGTTCCGTGCCCGATCGGCACGTCCCTACCCCCGGGGAACCATGACCTTCCGATACCGCTCCACGCTGGCCCGCGCCGGCGTGGTGGCCCTGCTCTCCACCGCCGCGCCGGTCGCGTTCGGCGTGCCGGCGCAGGCGGCCGACCTGGCCGACCTCGTCCTCGCCCCGATCAGCACCGGGCTGGCCAGGGGCGTCGAGGCGGCCCAGGCAAAGCCGGTCAAGTTCACCGTCACCAACGTCGGCACCGCCACCGCCAAGGACGTCAGCGTCCGGGTCAAGGTGGACGATCTCAACCCGAAGCGGGTGGGCTACCTGCGCCCGGCCGGCTGCCGGGTGGTCTCCCCGCAGCTCTTCGACTGCCTCCTGGGCGACGTGCCGGCCGGCACCAGCGAGGACTTCGGCATCCCGCTGTTCAGCACCGGCGGCAAGGGGACGGCGGCGTGCTGACCGTCGGCGTCTCCACCACCACCCCGCAGCCGAACACCGCCGACGACATCGTCGAGCTGCCGATCCGGGTGACCAAGCCGGGTTACGACCTCACCGCCTGGGTGCAGGACATCCAGGACAACGTCGTGGTCAACGGCGCGGTGCGGGACGAGCCGGACCTGAAGCCGGTGCGTCGGGGCAGGACGGTCCCGCTGGACTGGGCGGCCTACAACCACGGCAGCCAGTCGCCACCGTGTCGTCTACGGCCTCACGCTGCCCGCCGGGGTCGCCTTCGTCGACCTGCCGGAGGCTGCGTGCGCCAGGAGGTGCTGGGCAAGCAGCAGGCCGTCTGCGAGGACGCGGGCGCGGTGATCCGGCCCGGCCAGTACTACACCGCCGGGGTCACCGTGCGCGTCGGCGACGACGTGACCGACCGTGCTGCACGAGGGCGACTTCTTCGCCTACGGACTGGACCGCGCCGGGCACGCCGGACGAGGCGCCCAAGGCGGCCAGCCAGGCGCAACGACGCACCTTCGCCGAGGTCGACGAGCTGGACAACCACACCATCTTCGAGGCCTTCGTCGACCTGTCCGCCGAGCCCACGCCCGGCCCCAGCGGCACCCCGCAGCCGACGCCGACCGCCGAGCCGACCCCGAGCGGCGGCGCGACCGCGGTCCCGACCCCGACGGCGGGTGGCGGCAACGGCGGTGGCTCCGGTGACGGCGGCCTGCCGGTGACCGGTGTGCAGGTGGGCCTGATCGGCGGTGTCGGCGCGGTCGTCCTCGCCGCCGGTGCGGCGCTGATGATGCTGTCCCGGCGCCGCAAGGTGGTCCTGGTCGCCCCGACCGAGGAGCGCACCGAGGACTGACCGGAGACGGTTATTGGACGAGGGTGGGGTGGGCGACCACCCCGCCCTCGTCGCGTACCCGGGGGGAGCCGGGGCCGGCGTGGCTGGCAGAGTGGAGGGGTGAGCCGTACCCCGCAGGGCCAGCGCGCCAGCCTGGACAAGCAGCCGCACGAGGTCGCCGCCATGTTCGACGGTGTGGCGGCCCGCTACGACCTGACCAACACCGTGCTCTCCTTCGGGCAGGACCGGTCCTGGCGGCGGGCCACCCGGGCGGCGCTCGGCCTGCGCCCCGGCGAGCGGGTGCTGGACGTGGGCGCCGGCACCGGGGTGTCGACCGAGGAACTGGCCCACTCCGGGGCGTACGCGGTCGGCGCCGACCTGTCGCTGGGCATGCTGCACGCCGGCAAGCGCACCCGCCCGGCGGTGCCGCTGCTGGCCGGGGACGCGCTGCGGCTGCCGTTCGCCGACGCCAGCTTCGACGCGGTGACCATCTCCTTCGCGCTGCGCAACGTGAGTGACACCGACGCCGCGCTGCGCGAGCTGGCCCGGGTGACCCGGCCGGGCGGACGGCTGGTGGTCTGCGAGTTCAGCACGCCGGTGAACCCGGCGTTCCGCACGGTCTACCTGTCGTACCTGATGCGGTCGCTGCCGGCGGTGGCCCGCGCGGTGTCCAGCAACCCCGACGCCTACGTCTACCTCGCGGAGTCGATCCGGGCCTGGCCGGACCAGGCCGCGCTGGCCGCGCGGATCGGTGCGGCCGGGTGGGGCCGGGTGGCCTGGCGCAACCTGACCGGCGGCGTCGTCGCGCTGCACCGCGCCGTCCGGGACTGATCCCTCGGTCGACTCAAACCGACCATTTCGTGAATATCCGGTTCTGGTCTACTTTGTCCCGTAGGCTCGCCCCCATGACGGGATCGGACCAGGTCGCCACCGACGACGACGCCGCCGAGCTGATCGCCCAGCTCAGGGAGTTGGCCGGGGCGGATCCCGCGGACGTCCGTCAGGTCGTCGCCGAGGTGCTGGCGGCGTTGGACCGCGCGGCCGGGGGCGCGCTGCGCGACCATCTGCCCGAGGCGATCCGCCTCGACGCCGGCCTGGGGCCGGCCACGCCGGCCCGCCCGTGACCGATATCCACATCCTTACCGGCGGGTTTCCGTGAAGTTAGGCACCCCTGGTCGCATACAGGTGTAACGCCGGTCATAGACTCCAACCCGATCGGCTTGTGAAGCATTTCACGAGCATGCGGGAGGAGGCGCGGATGACCGCGGTGGAGAACGACGCCGACGTCATCGTCGTGGGCGCCGGTCCCGGAGGATCGGCCACGGCGTACCACCTGGCGCGGCACGGCGTACGCGTGCTGCTGCTGGAGAAGACGGAGTTTCCCCGGGAGAAGGTCTGCGGCGACGGGCTCACGCCCCGCGCCGTGCGGCAGCTGATCCGGATGGGCGTGGACACCTCGCCCGAGGCCGGCTGGCTGCACAACAAGGGCCTGCGGGTGATCGGCGGTGGGGTACGCCTGGAGCTGGACTGGCCCGACTGGCCAGCTTCCCCAACTACGGCCTGGTCCGGACCCGGCTCGACTTCGACGACCTGCTCGCCCAGCGTGCCGTCGCCGCCGGCGCGAAGCTGCGCACCGGGGTGAACGTCCTGACCCCGGTGCTGGACGCGGACGACCGGGTGATCGGCGTGCAGGCCGAGGTCGGCCCGGACAAGGAGCCGGCCACCTTCCACGCGCCGCTGGTGGTCGCCGCCGACGGGGTCTCCGGCCGCTTCCCGCTCGCGCTCGGGCTGACCAAGCGGGAGGACCGGCCGATCGGCGTCGCGGTCCGCCGCTACTACCGCTCGCCCGCCAAGCACGACGACGACTACCTGGAGTCCTGGCTGGAGCTGCGGGCCAAGGGCAACGACGCGCTGCTGCCCGGCTACGGCTGGATCTTCGGCCTCGGCGACGGCCGGGTGAACGTCGGCCTGGGCGTGCTCAACTCCTCCTCCGCGTTCGGCAAGACGAACTACCGGCGAGCTGCTTGGCCAGCCAGACTGGTGAGCCAGTCGCCGGTAGTTCGTCTTGCCGAACGCGGAGGAGGAGTTGAGCACGCCCAGGCCGACGTTCACCCGGCCGTCGCCGAGGCCGAAGATCCAGCCGTAGCCGGGCAGCAGCGCGTCGTTGCCCTTGGCCCGCAGCTCCAGCCAGGACTCCAGGTAGTCGTCGTCGTGCTTGGCGGGCGAGCGGTAGTAGCGGCGGACCGCGACGCCGATCGGCCGGTCCTCCCGCTTGGTCAGCCCGAGCGCGAGCGGGAAGCGGCCGGAGACCCCGTCGGCGGCGACCACCAGCGGCGCGTGGAAGGTGGCCGGCTCCTTGTCCGGGCCGACCTCGGCCTGCACGCCGATCACCCGGTCGTCCGCGTCCAGCACCGGGGTCAGGACGTTCACCCCGGTGCGCAGCTTCGCGCCGGCGGCGACGGCACGCTGGGCGAGCAGGTCGTCGAAGTCGAGCCGGGTCCGGACCAGGCCGTAGTTGGGGAAGCTGGCCAGGTCGGGCCAGTCCAGCTCCAGGCGTACCCCACCGCCGATCACCCGCAGGCCCTTGTTGTGCAGCCAGCCGGCCTCGGGCGAGGTGTCCACGCCCATCCGGATCAGCTGCCGCACGGCGCGGGGCGTGAGCCCGTCGCCGCAGACCTTCTCCCGGGGAAACTCCGTCTTCTCCAGCAGCAGCACGCGTACGCCGTGCCGCGCCAGGTGGTACGCCGTGGCCGATCCTCCGGGACCGGCGCCCACGACGATGACGTCGGCGTCGTTCTCCACCGCGGTCATCCGCGCCTCCTCCCGCATGCTCGTGAAATGCTTCACAAGCCGATCGGGTTGGAGTCTATGACCGGCGTTACACCTGTATGCGACCAGGGGTGCCTAACTTCACGGAAACCCGCCGGTAAGGATGTGGATATCGGTCACGGGCGGGCCGGCGTGGCCGGCCCCAGGCCGGCGTCGAGGCGGATCGCCTCGGGCAGATGGTCGCGCAGCGCGCCCCCGGCCGCGCGGTCCAACGCCGCCAGCACCTCGGCGACGACCTGACGGACGTCCGCGGGATCCGCCCCGGCCAACTCCCTGAGCTGGGCGATCAGCTCGGCGGCGTCGTCGTCGGTGGCGACCTGGTCCGATCCCGTCATGGGGGCGAGCCTACGGGACAAAGTAGACCAGAACCGGATATTCACGAAATGGTCGGTTTGAGTCGACCGAGGGATCAGTCCCGGACGGCGCGGTGCAGCGCGACGACGCCGCCGGTCAGGTTGCGCCAGGCCACCCGGCCCCACCCGGCCGCACCGATCCGCGCGGCCAGCGCGGCCTGGTCCGGCCAGGCCCGGATCGACTCCGCGAGGTAGACGTAGGCGTCGGGGTTGCTGGACACCGCGCGGGCCACCGCCGGCAGCGACCGCATCAGGTACGACAGGTAGACCGTGCGGAACGCCGGGTTCACCGGCGTGCTGAACTCGCAGACCACCAGCCGTCCGCCCGGCCGGGTCACCCGGGCCAGCTCGCGCAGCGCGGCGTCGGTGTCACTCACGTTGCGCAGCGCGAAGGAGATGGTCACCGCGTCGAAGCTGGCGTCGGCGAACGGCAGCCGCAGCGCGTCCCCGGCCAGCAGCGGCACCGCCGGGCGGGTGCGCTTGCCGGCGTGCAGCATGCCCAGCGACAGGTCGGCGCCGACCGCGTACGCCCCGGAGTGGGCCAGTTCCTCGGTCGACACCCCGGTGCCGGCGCCCACGTCCAGCACCCGCTCGCCGGGGCGCAGGCCGAGCGCCGCCCGGGTGGCCCGCCGCCAGGACCGGTCCTGCCCGAAGGAGAGCACGGTGTTGGTCAGGTCGTAGCGGGCCGCCACACCGTCGAACATGGCGGCGACCTCGTGCGGCTGCTTGTCCAGGCTGGCGCGCTGGCCCTGCGGGGTACGGCTCACCCCTCCACTCTGCCAGCCACGCCGGCCCCGGCTCCCCCCGGGTACGCGACGAGGGCGGGGTGGTCGCCCACCCCACCCTCGTCCAATAACCGTCTCCGGTCAGTCCTCGGTGCGCTCCTCGGTCGGGGCGACCAGGACCACCTTGCGGCGCCGGGACAGCATCATCAGCGCCGCACCGGCGGCGAGGACGACCGCGCCGACACCGCCGATCAGGCCCACCTGCACACCGGTCACCGGCAGGCCGCCGTCACCGGAGCCACCGCCGTTGCCGCCACCCGCCGTCGGGGTCGGGACCGCGGTCGCGCCGCCGCTCGGGGTCGGCTCGGCGGTCGGCGTCGGCTGCGGGGTGCCGCTGGGGCCGGGCGTGGGCTCGGCGGACAGGTCGACGAAGGCCTCGAAGATGGTGTGGTTGTCCAGCTCGTCGACCTCGGCGAAGGTGCGTCGTTGCGCCTGGCTGGCCGCCTTGGGCGCCTCGTCCGGCGTGCCCTCGGCGCGGTCCAGTCCGTAGGCGAAGAAGTCGCCCTCGTGCAGCACGGTCTCGGTCACGTCGTCGCCGACGCGCACGGTGACCCCGGCGGTGTAGTACTGGCCGGGCCGGATCACCGCGCCCGCGTCCTCGCAGACGGCCTGCTGCTTGCCCAGCACCTCCTGGCGCACGCAGCCCTCCGGCAGGTCGACGAAGGCGACCCCGGCGGGCAGCGTGAGGCCGTAGACGACACCGGTGGCCGACTGGCTGCCGTGGTTGTAGGCCGCCCAGTCCAGCGGGACCGTCCTGCCCCGACGCACCGGCTTCAGGTCCGGCTCGTCCCGCACCGCGCCGTTGACCACGACGTTGTCCTGGATGTCCTGCACCCAGGCGGTGAGGTCGTAACCCGGCTTGGTCACCCGGATCGGCAGCTCGACGATGTCGTCGGCGGTGTTCGGCTGCGGGGTGGTGGTGGAGACGCCGACGGTCAGCACGCCGCCGTCCCCCTTGCCGCCGGTGCTGAACAGCGGGATGCCGAAGTCCTCGCTGGTGCCGGCCGGCACGTCGCCCAGGAGGCAGTCGAAGAGCTGCGGGGAGACCACCCGGCAGCCGGCCGGGCGCAGGTAGCCCACCCGCTTCGGGTTGAGATCGTCCACCTTGACCCGGACGCTGACGTCCTTGGCGGTGGCGGTGCCGACGTTGGTGACGGTGAACTTGACCGGCTTTGCCTGGGCCGCCTCGACGCCCCTGGCCAGCCCGGTGCTGATCGGGGCGAGGACGAGGTCGGCCAGGTCGGCCGCCTGCGCCGGCACGCCGAACGCGACCGGCGCGGCGGTGGAGAGCAGGGCCACCACGCCGGCGCGGGCCAGCGTGGAGCGGTATCGGAAGGTCATGGTTCCCCCGGGGGTAGGGACGTGCCGATCGGGCACGGAACGAACGGACGGTACCGGAGCGACGCATCGACGCGCCAGCGCCGTACGGTTGCAATTCCCACTGACCGCCACCGACAGCAAGGGCGGGATGGTCACCCATCCCGCCCTTGCCGCGGTGCGTTATGTGAACGGCCCTCATGGGCCGATGGAGGACGACGGTCCGCCGGACGCCGCCAGCGTAGTCGCCGCGACGGCGCGCGGTACCGCCCTCGACCGGGTCGCCGCCGACCTGTTACCTGGCAGCTCGCGGCCCTGATGGACGGTGCCGAGCGGGCACGTTAGCGGCCCGCCGACGGGCCCGTCGAGATCCACGCCGAAGCTTCACCGGAATCGACGGGCCGTCCAGCCGAACGGTGGAGCCGCGTCAGTTCACCTCGACCAGGGGCAGTGACTTCCCGGCGCCGCCGCCGGGCAGCGCGATCGACGAGAAGTGCGACACCACCCGGTCGTCGCTCGGGTCGTCGGCGGGCGTGTGGTGCACCGCGAGCCGGCGGTAGAGCGTGTCGCGCTGGGCGGGGATCCGGTCCGCCGAGCGGATCATGCCGATCAGCTCGTGCAGGTTGGACCGGTGCCGGGCGCCGGCCGAGGAGATGACGTTCTCCTCCAGCATGATCGAACCGAGATCGTCCACGCCCATGTGCAGCGCGAGCTGGCCCACGTCCTTACCGGTGGTGAGCCAGGACGCCTGGAGGTGCGGCACCGTCTCGAAGAAGAGCCGGGCCACCGCGATCAGCCGCAGGTATTCCAGCGCGGTCGCCTGGGTGCGGCCCTTCAGGTGGTTGTTCTCCGGCTGGTAGGTCCACGGGATGAAGGCCCGGAAGCCGCCGGTGCGGTCCTGCACGTCGCGGATCATCCGCAGGTGCTCGATCCGCTCGGCGTTGGTCTCGCCGGTGCCCATCATCATGGTCGCGGTCGACTCCAGGCCCTGCCGGTGGGCCAGCTCCATGACCTCCAGCCAGCGGGCGCCGGACTCCTTCAGCGGCGCGATCGCCTTGCGCGGCCGGTCCGGCAGCATCTCGGCGCCGGCGCCGGCGATCGAGTCCAGGCCCGCGGCCTTGATCCGGGCGATCGCCTCGTCCAGGCTCACGCCGGAGACCTTCGCCATGTGCAGGATCTCGCTCGGCCCGATCGAGTGGATGGCGAGCTGCGGGTAGGCCTTCTTGACCGAGGAGAACAGCTCCTCGTAGTACTCCACGCCGTAGTCCGGGTGGTGCCCGCCCTGGAGCATGACCTGGGTGGCGCCCAGCTCGACCGCCTCGCCGCAGCGGCGCAGGATCTCCTCGGTCGGGTGGGTCCAGCCCTCGGAGTGCTTGGGCGCCCGGTAGAACGCGCAGAACTTGCACGCCGTCACGCAGACGTTCGTGTAGTTGATGTTGCGGTCGATCAGGTACGTGACGATGTTGTCCGGGTAGCGGCGGCGCCGGACCGCGTCGGCCGCCTCGCCCAGCGCGTGGAAGGGCGCGTCGGTGTAGAGCAGCAGGGCCTCCTCGGGCGTGATCCGCCCGCCGTCCGCGCCGCGTTGCAGGATGTCGTCGATCTCCCGGTTCGCCGTCACATCCCCGAGCGTACGTCGCCACCGATGGAAGCCGCCGTACCGGGCCCTCCGGTGTGAGCCGAACCCACCTGCTCAATCATATCGCCAAGATCGATATAAAATGTTCGGCGGTTGTTGACAAGATGTTTAGCATCTCGCATCATCTTGTCGAGATCCATCGACGCACTGGAGTGGGATGTGAGCGAGACGGAAAACGCTCAAGGCATCGCCGCCCGTTGCCGAGCGGACGGAGGACTAACGGAAGCGACCCTCGGCGAGTTGCGGACCGAATTGGGCTACCGCAAGCTCGGCCGCTGGGTCCTGGCCGAGATCGCCGACACGCTCAGGGCGACCGGCCTCGGCTTCTTCCCCTCCCACCGGCTCGACGCGGCGCTCAACGCCGAGCCACGGCAGTCGCAGACGGTCTGGATCTACGTCCGGGACGGCGGCCCTCGAGCGCGTGTGATCGATGCCGTCCTACAGCCGGACGACTGTGACGTCCGGGCAGAGCTGGACGTCATCGGCACCAAGAACCCCGCCGGCCTGACCGCCCGCCAGAAGCTCGACCGCATCAGGGAAATCGTCAACGCCTGACCAGGTCTGAGCAGCGACAGGAAGGCGGCCTCGTCCCATGACCGCGCACGTCTTCGTCGACGAGACCAAGGAGCGAGGGCTTCTTGTCGCCGCCGTGGTCATGCACCCGGCCGATCTGACCGCTGCGCGCCGGTCGATTCGTGATCTCATCCTGCCCGGCCAACGCCGTATCCACTTCCACAAGGAGAGGGACGACCGGCGCCGTCAGATCGTCGACGGGCTTCTCGCGCTCTCCGCGCACGCCGTCATCTTCGACGCGAAGCACCATCGCAACGCCAGGGTCGCTCGCGAGGCATGCCTCGTCTCTCTGGTGGAGCACGCGGCAAAGATCGGGGCTGCCCGCCTCGTCCTGGAACGCGACGACTCGACCTTCCAAGCCGATCAGCGCCTGCTCTTCGAGCAGGTCAGGAAGTGCGGGGTGGACGGGAGGCTGCGTTACGACCAGCTGCGTGCTCACGAGGAGTGCCTGCTGGCCATTCCCGACGCGCTGGCGTGGTGCTGGGCCAAAGGCGGGCGCTGGAGGAACTCCATCCGTCGCATGGTCAGTGAGTCGCGACAGGTCTGACGAGGCGCAGACAGCGCGAGACCCGGCCCACCCACCGTCCGGAAGGCTGCCGGGTCCACTTCCACGGGGCTAGTGCCCCTGGCAGTTGAAGGTTACCGCTGTCCGAACCGTTCGGACAAGAAATGGACGTGGCGCGCCGCGTCGGCTTCGGGGGTCGCGCCGCCACGGCACCTTGTGGTGTTGCCGCTAGGCGTCGTAGTCGACGGTCAGCTTGTCGGTGACCGGGCTGGACTGGCAGGTCAGCACGTAGCCGGCGGCGACCTCGTCCGGCTCCAGGGCGTAGTTGCGCGCCATGGTCACCTCACCCTCGGTCACCTTGGCCCGGCAGGTCGAGCAGACCCCACCCTTGCAGGCGTACGGCAGCTCACCACGCACCCGCAGCGCCGCGTCCAGCACCCGCTCGTCCCGACCCATGGTGAAGCTCGACGAGCGGCCGTCCAGCAGGATCGTCACCTCGGCGCCGGCGCCGGGCCGGTCGGTCTCCCGGCGGACCGGCTCCGGCGGGGCGTCCACGTGGAACAGCTCGGTGTGCACCGCCGAGTCGGGCACCCCGCGACCGGCCAGCACCGCCTTGGCGTCCACCACCATCCCGTACGGGCCGCAGAGGAACCACTCCTCGATCTCGTCGCCGGGCACGACCGAGTCCAGCAGCCGGGTCAGCCGGTCGGCGTCGATCCGCCCGGACAGCAGCGCCGACTCCCCCATCTCCCGGGACAGCACGTGCACCAGGTGCAGCCGGGTCGGGTAGCGGTCCTTCAGGTCGGCCAGCTCCTCGGCGAACATCACCGTGTTCGCCGTGCGGTTGCCGTACACCAGGGTGAAGGTGCTCCCCGGCTCGACGGCCAGCGCGGTCGCGGCCAGGCCGAGCACCGGGGTGATGCCGGAGCCGGCCACCACCGCGCCGTACCGGCGGACCCGGTCCGGGGCGAACGCGGAGGTGAAGTGCCCCAGCGGGGGCAGCACGTCGACGGTGTCGCCGCCGCGCAGCGCGCCGCAGGCGTACGCGGAGAAGGCCCCGCCCGGGACCTCGCGCACCCCGATCCGCAACCGGCCGTGCCGGGCCAGCTCGTCCGGGGTGGAGCAGATCGAGTACGACCGCCGCGCCTCCCCGGCCTCCGGGTCGGCGGCGCCCGCCGGACGCCGGACCGTGAGGTGCTGCCCGGCGGAGAACGCGAACGTCTCCCGCAGCTCCTCGGGCACCGCGAACGTGATCGACACCGAGTCGTCGGTGAGCCGGTCGACGGCGGCGACGGACAACGGGTGGAAGACCGGCCGGCGACGGACCGGCCGGGTGATGGTGACAGTCACAGCGCCTTCAGGTGGTCGAAGGGTTCGGAGCAGGAACGGCAGCGCCACAACGCCTTGCACGCGGTGGAGCCGAACCGGCTGACCTGCGTGGTGTCCGGCGATCCGCACCGCGGGCAGCGGACGGCCAGGGTCAGCGGCACCACGGTGTCGTCGCCGCGCGGGGCGGGCGGCGCGATGCCGGCGGCGGCGAGCTTGGCCCGGCCGGTGTCGGAGATCCAGTCGGTGCTCCAGGCCGGGCTGTAGACCGTGCGGACCTCGGCGTCCGGATGCCCGGCCGCGGCGAGCGCCCGCCGGATGTCCGCGCGGATCACGTCCATGGCCGGGCAGCCGGTGTAGGTGGGGGTGATGGTGACCAGGACCCGACCGGTGCCGGGCTCCTCCTCGACCGCGCGCAGGATGCCCAGCTCGTCGATGGTGATCACCCGGATCTCCGGATCCACCACCGCCGCCACGGCCGCCCTGACATCGCTCACCAGCGCGCTCCGGGGTGGGCGCGGTGCAGCACCTGCATCTCGGCCAGCAGGTAGGAGAGGTGTTCGGTGTGCACGCCGTCCCGGCCGCCACCCGGCGTCCAGCTCGTCTCCGGGCGGGTCAGCGTGGCCTCGTCCAGCACGGCGGCCACGGTGGCGTCGAAGTCGGCCCGCAGGGTGGCCGGGTCGACCGGCGCCGCCGGGTCCGGGACGAACAGCTCGTGCACGTACGGCCAGACCTCGTCCACCGCGTCCTGCATGCGACGGTGCGACTCGTCGGTGCCGTCGCCGAGGCGCTTCACCCAGAGCGAGGCGTGGTCCAGGTGGTACGCCGACTCCTTGCGCGCCTTGGCGCCGATGGCGGCCAGCCGGTCGTCCCCGCAACCGGACAGCGCGGTGTAGAGCGGGAGCTGCCAGGCGGCGAGGAAGAACAGCTTCGCCATGGTCACGCCGAAGTCGCCGTTGGGCAGCTCGACCAGCAGGCAGTTGCGGAACTCCCGGTCGTCGCGCAGGTAGGCCAGGTCGTCCTCGTCCCGGCCGGCGCCCTCCAGCTCGCCCGCGTACGTGAGCAGCAGCCGGGCCGCGCCGAGCTGGTCGAGGGCGATGTTGGCCAGCGCGATGTCCTCCTCCATCTCCGGCGCGCGGGAGGTCCACTCGCCGAGCCGCTGCGCCGCGACCAGCGCGTCGTCACCGAGGCCGAGCGTGAAGCCGAAGAGGTTCACCGAGCCGCCTTCCGTTCGCGACTGCGGGGCTCGCAGAACCGGCTCACTCCTCGCGCTCACAGGTGTGCCACCCCGTCCGGCACCTCGTAGAACGTCGGGTGGCGGTAGACCTTGTCGGCCGCCGGGTCGAAGAACGCGTCCTTCTCGTCCGGGCTGGACGCGGTGATCGCGCTCGCCGGCACCACCCAGATGGAGACGCCCTCCTGGCGACGGGTGTAGAGGTCGCGGGCGTTGCGCAGGGCCAGCTCCGCGTCGGGTGCGTGCAGGCTGCCGACATGGGTGTGCGAGAGGCCCCGCCGGGCCCGCACGAAGACCTCCCACAGCGGCGAGGATTCCTTGCTCATGCGGCGACCTTCTCCTTCGTCCGGGCCTGCTTGGCGGCGTACGCCGCGGCGGCGTCCCGTACCCAGGCGCCGTCGGTGTGGGCCCGCCGCCGGTGCGTCATCCGCTCCCGGTTGCACGGCCCGTCGCCCTTGATGACCCGCATCAGCTCGGCGTAGTCGGGCTGGGTGTAGTCGTACGCCTGCCGCTCGTCGTTCCAGCGCAGGTCCGGGTCCGGAATGGTCAGGCCGAGCACCTCCGCCTGGCCGACGCACATGTCGACGAAGCGCTGGCGCAGATCGTCGTTGGAGAAGCGCTTGATCTTCCAGGCCATGGACTGCGCGCTGTGCGTCGAGTCCCCGTCGGGCGGGCCGAACATGGCCAGTGAGGGGTACCACCAGCGGTCCAGCGCGTCCTGGGCCATCGCCTTCTGGGCCGGGGTGCCGTGCGCCAGCGTGTGCAGGATCTCGTAGCCCTGCCGCTGGTGGAACGACTCCTCCTTGCAGACCCGGATCATGGCCCGGGCGTACGGGCCGTAGGAGCAGCGGCACAGCGGCACCTGGTTGACGATTGCCGCGCCGTCCACCAGCCAGCCGATGGCCCCGACGTCGGCCCAGGTGAGGGTCGGGTAGTTGAAGATCGAGCTGTACTTCTGCCGGCCGTCGAGCAGCAGGTCCACCAGCTCGTCCCGGCTGATGCCGAGCGTCTCGGCGGCGGCGTAGAGGTAGAGGCCGTGGCCGGCCTCGTCCTGCACCTTGGCCAGCAGGATGGCCTTGCGCTTGAGGGACGGCGCCCGGCTGATCCAGTTGCCCTCCGGCTGCATTCCGATGATCTCGGAGTGCGCGTGCTGGGCGATCTGCCGGATCAGCGTCTTGCGGTACGCCTCCGGCATCCAGTCCCGGGGCTCGATCTTCTGGTCCGCGCCGATGACGTCGGCGAAGTACGCCTCGACGTCCTCGTCCGGTGCCGGGCCGCCGCGCCGGGCGCGCGCCGCCGCCTCGCGCAGTGCCGCCTCCGCGGCCTCCACCTCGCCGAGCAGGCCGCCGCCCGGACCGTCCTCGGGCGGGGCGAAGTCGTTGCCATACATGAGGCCAGTGTTACAGCTCGCGACGCGTGACACCAGAGGGTGTAACAGGATTCCGCAGCCACCTTCAGTGACCGGGTGGACGCCGACCGTGGTCGCGGCTGACCTGGGAAAACGCCTGTGACGTCGACCACTTGCCGAAGATGAAACCCCCCAAGGGCGGCATAGCGGTTCAATGTCCCGCCCACCCGGCGAGTCGGCGGGCGTCGGAGTCTGGCGTACGGACGGTCCGGAAGTAGACTTCCCCCGGCACACCGATCGGCTGCCGTTGATCGCCACAGCTCAGGCCACCGTCCCCCGGCCTTGTGGCGACGGGGCCGAAGACATGCGGAAGCGCCGGTCCCCCCGGCCAGACATCTGGAGCTCACCCACTCATGCGACCTCGCGTGACCATGGTGCTCGCCATCGTGGCGGTCCTCATCGGCGGCGTCATGCTGGTCCCCGCCGCGTACGCGAAGCTCTCCGGCGGCGACGGCGGAAGCGGCGGCATCGGCGGCGGCCAGCAGGTGCCGGCGCCGAGCCCGACCGCGCCGCCGGCCCCGACGCTGGCCGACGCCCCGGTCTCGGTGAACTTCAAGGGCGAGTTCTTCTCCTGGGCCCTGATGGACCGCACCACCGGCACCGTCACCGGCGCGCAGAACATGAACCGGACCAGCTCCACCGAGTCGATGCTGAAGACCTGGATCGTCTCCGACTACCTGCGCCAGCTCGGCGACAAGGAGCCGACCGCCGCGTTGAAGAAGGCGGCGAGCCTGGCCATCCGGGACAGCAACGACGACGGCGCGAACATGGTCTACCGGGCGGCCGGCGGGTCCTACAAGGCGCAGCCCGGCAACAAGCTGAACCCGGTGCTCCAGCGGGCCGTCAAGATCTGCGGGCTGACCGACACCCGGGCCGGCACCGTCCCCGACTACCTGGGCTGGTGGAGCTTCACCCAGATGTCCCCCCGGGACGCGGTGCGGCTCGGCGACTGCATCGCCGACGGCAAGGCCGCCGGCCCCAAGTGGACCAAGTGGGTGCTCAACGAGATGGCCAACGTCCGGGGCAGCATCAAGAGCCAGCAGTTGAAGTCCGGCGGCGGCAAGTGGGGCATCGTCGACGGGCTGCCCGCCTCGATCAAGGCCCAGGGCCCGGTGCACATCAAGAACGGCTGGACCCAGCTCGTCTACGACAACAACTGGCACGTCAACTGCCTGGCGGTCACCGACAAGTGGAGCCTCGCGGTGATGATGCGCTACCCGGGCAGCGCCGGGCTCTCGTACGGCTCGAAGGTCTGCGCGAGCGTCGCCACACAGCTCGTCACCCCGCAGCCCGGCGCGGCGCTCAAGGTGCCGCAGCAACCCGTCGGGAAGCTCTGATGGCCGGCGCCCGCCGACGGCCCGGCAGCCACCGCCGGCCGCTGGCGTTCAGCGCCGTGGCCCTGGCCCTGGTCGGCCTGCTGGTCCTCTCGCTGCGGCTGGTGCCCGGCTCGCCGTTGCGGACGACCTCCACCGCACACCCCGACGTGGCCGGTGACCGGTCCACCACCCAGCCCACCGACCGCAACGCCCGACCCCGACCCGCCCCGTCGCCGTCGCTGGAGCCCCTGCCGTTCGCGGCCCAGGACCTCGACGACCTCGACCTCAAGGGCTGGTACGCCTGGTCCGTCCTGGACAAGCGGACCGGGAAGATCATCGGCTCGACGAACATGGGCGAGACGAGCACCACCGCGTCGCTGATCAAGGCGTGGGTGGTCGCCGACTACCTGCGTCGCAGCGCCGAGGCGGGCAAGACCCCGAGCGACGCCAAGCTGGCCGACGCCACGAAGATCATTCGGGACAGCGACAACACCCGGGCCCAGGAGTTCTACGAGAGCGTGGGCAGCGCGGCGTCGATCAAGCGGCTCATCTCGATGTGCAAGCTGACCGACAGCAAGGTGGCCGCCGACGGCGGCTGGAGCCGGACGCTGCTCTCCCCGCGCGACACCGCGCGGCTCGGACTCTGCATCGACGACGGCCGGGCGGCCGGACCGAAGTGGACGAAGTGGCTGCTCAACGAGATGCGGCTGGTCCGCGGCGCCGGCGACTTCGGCATCCGCAAGGCGTTCCCCGCCGGCGAGCAGAAGAAGATCGCCATCAAGAACGGCTGGATCGACCGGCAGAAGGAAAAGGAATACCACGTCAACTGCCTGGCGATCGGTGACACCTGGACCATGGGCGTGATGGTCAAGAGCCCGTTCAGCGTCGGCGGGTGGGACTACGGCATGAAGGCCTGCGAGCAGATCACCGAGGCGCTGCTGCGTCCGGCGACCTGACCCGCGCCCCGGGCACTCAGCCCTGGAAGAACTCCGGGCCGCCCGCCGGCAGCGCCGGCACCTCCCCGTACGCGGCCGCCCGGCGGGCGAACTCGCGCAGCCCGGCCACCTGCCGCTCGCCCAGCGAGAAGTCGAGCGTGCGGAAGTAGGTGGCCAGGGTGGCCGCGTCGAACGGCTCCCAGCGGGCCGCCGCCTCGGCGACCTGGTCCAGCTCGGCCAGGCACAGGTCACGCGAACGCAGGAACGCCTCGTGCACCTCCTTGACCAGGCCGGGATGCGCGGCGGCGAACTCCCGGCGTACCGCCCAGACCGCGAACACCATCGGCAGCCCGGTCCAGTCGTGCCAGGCCTGACCCAGGTCGGTCACCGCGAGGCCCTTGCCCGGCGCCTCGTACAGCGCGCGCAGCGCCACGTCGCCGATCAGCACCCCGGCGTCGGCCTCCAGCAGCATCTGGGTCAGGTCCGGCGGGCAGCGGAAGTATTCCGGGCGCACCCCGTGCCGCTCGGCGAGCAGCACCTGGGCCAGCAACACCCCGGTACGCGAGGTGGAGCCCAGCGCCACCCGGGCGCCGTCCAGCTCGCCCAGCGGTCGGGTGGACACCACGTTGACCGAGAGCACCGGACCGTCGCTGCCCACCGCCAGGTCGGGCAGGAGCAGCAGTTCGTCGGCGTGCTTCAGGAACTCCACCAGCGTGATCGGGCCGATGTCGAGGTCACCGGCGACCAGGTCGGCGCTGAGCCGGTCCGGCGAGTCCTTGTGCAGGTCGACGTCGAGCAGCGCGCCGGACCGCATCAGACCCCAGTAGATGGGCAGGCAGTTGAGGAACTGGATGTGCCCCACCCGGGGGCGGGCGATGCGGTCGGCCATGACCCGACCGTATCCCCGCCGCCCGCGCCCCGCCCCACGGGCCGGCCGGTAAGTGGTTCATGCCGCACCGGGGGGAAGGAGGGGCCCCCTGTTAACGCATTAGGTAGAGGAGGGGGCCCCTGTTAACCGCCCACCCCCGCCGGGGACGGCGCGGCGACGGGGGCGGCGGAGCGGTCGGCGCGTACCGCGCGGCGGACCGGCCCGGCGAGCCCGACGACCACCAGCAGGCCGGCCACCCCGCAGCCGGCGACCAGCGGCCGGGGCCCGGCCACCTCCAGGAGCAGGCCGCCGACCAGGAAGCCGCCCATCCCGGCGCCCTGCACCGCCGCGCCGAACACCGCGAACGCCCGACCCCGGGCCTCCTCCGGCACCCGGCGCGCCAGCAGCAACTGGTCGAAGACGTTGTTGCCCCCGTTGGCCACGCCGCCGAGCAGCCAGACCGGCACGAGCAGCCACGCCACCGGCACCGCCGCCGAGACGAGCACCGCCAGGCAGCAGCCGCCGAGCAGCACCAGCCCGGCCCCGAGCAGCGCGCCGTCGTCGACGAGCCGCCGGGCGACCCGGGCGAACACCCAGGCGCCGACCACGATGCCCAGCGTCCAGGCCCCGGTGACCAGGCCGTACACGGTGGTGGAGCTGTCCAGCGTCTCCCGGATGAAGAAGACCTCGATCACGTTGATCGCCCCGACCGCGCCGACCACCGCGGCGACGCTGCCGACCATCACCATCAGCAGCGGGTCGCGACGCAGCCGCCACGCGGGCGTGACCGCCGTCGCGGCCCCGGCCGCCGTCGACCCACGCCCACCCCGCCGGGTACGGATGAGCAACCCGGCCACCACCAGCGCGAGGTAGGTGCCCGCGTCGACGAGCAGCGGCACCCGGGTGCCGAACTGACCGACGAGCAGCCCGGCCAGCGCGGGCCCGGCGAGCGCGCCCAGGGTGCCGGCGGTCTGGTTGAGCGCGCCGGCCCGGGGCAGGTCCGCGGGTCGGACCATCACCGGCACCAGCGCGGCGAGCACCGGCTGGGTGACCGCGAGCCCCGTGGCGAGCAGCGCCACCAGCGCGATGACCAGGACCGGGTCCCGCGCGTACGCGAGCGCCACGCAGATCCCCGCCTGGACCAGGCCGGCGGTGACCAGCAGGACCCGGCTGTCCACCCGGTCGGCGAGGCGGCCGGTCAGCGGGGCGAGCGCGACCAGCGGCAGTGTGGCGGCGAGCAGCAGCCCGGAGACGGCCAGGCCACCGGCCCCGGCGGACTGGAGCGCGAGCGTGAGCGCGGTGGCCGCGAGGAAGTCGCCGCAGCTGGAGACGCCCCGGGCGGCGGTCGCCAGCCAGACGTCGGACCAGCGCGACCCACCAGATGTGAAGGACATACTTCGAAAATATTCCTTCATACCTGCGTGCGCAAGACCCCGGCTCAGTCGATCGGCATCGCCCGGTACTGCATCGCGACCTTGCGGACCCCCGCCGGGGGATCGGTCCGGGCCCGCTGCCGATAGGGCGCGATCAGCTCCTGGATCGCCCGGTTGACCTCGACCAACTCCTCCGAAGTCAGCAGCAGCACGCTGTCGCTGAGCCAGGTCGCCTCGTACCACTCGCGCGGCTCGTCCGGCGCGCGACGCAGCCAGTCCCGGACCCGCTGGGCGTCGCGCACCAGGTGCGCCTCGACCAGCGCCGCTTCGGCCGCTCGCGTGTCCGGGTCGGCGTCCGGCCCCGCGTCGACCGAGTAGGAGGCGTTCACCGCCTCCCACACCCGTTCCCGCGCGTCGCCTCGACCCGGCGCCTCCCGCACCAGGCCGAACTTCGCCAGCTCGCGCAGGTGGTAGCTGGTCGCGCTCGGCGACAGTCCGGCGATCTCGGCGCACTCCGTCGCGGTCACACCGCCCTCCACCGCGCTGAGGTGTTCCATGATCGCCATACGGGCCGGGTGAGCGAGCGCCCGCATCACCTGCGGGTCGCTGATCGTCACCCGGCGCCGCTCCGGCCGTGCCTCCGTCATGCCTCCATGATTGCCGCCCGCACGTCCCTCACGGCACTCGGGGACGACGCGCCGCCTAGGCTCTCCGCTCACCGTCGAAAGGACACCGACCATGCGGACGTCCGTCGTCATCGGCCAGGTCCCCACCGGTTGGGACCTCGCCCGCAACCTCACCGGCATCGCCCAGGTCGTGGCCGCCGCCCGGCCCGGCGACGTCGTGCTCCTGCCCGAGGGCGCACTCTCCGGGTACGCTTCGGACCTGTCACCCCTGGCGCATCTCGACCTCGACGCTCTCGAACGGGGCATCTCCCGGCTGGCCGCACTCGCCCGCGAGAATGCCGTCCACCTCTTCTGCGGCTCCCTGATGCGCGAGGGCGGCGCCTGGTGGAACACCGCCCTCTACTTCGCGCCGGACGGCCAGCGGTGGACCTACCGGAAAATCAATCTGGCGATGAACGAGCGGGACGTCCTGCGGGCCGGCGACGAACTGCCCACGCACACGCTCAGCCTCCCCGAGGGAAGGCTGGAAGTCGGCGTGCAGCTCTGCCGGGAGATCCGCTACCCGGAGCAGTGGCAGTACCTGGCGCGGGCCGGGGTGGACGCATTCGTCTTCCTGACCAACGCGGCAAGCCCTGAGGCCCCGGCCGGGCTGTGGCGAAGCCACCTGATCAGCCGGGCCGCCGAGAACCAGCGCTTCGTCTTCGCCGTGAACGTTGCCGATCCCGCCCAGCACTGTCCCAGCATGGTGGTGTCGCCGCAGGGCGAGGTGCTCGGCGAACTCGCCCCCGGACGAGTCGGCACCCTGCGCGTCACCGTCGACCTGACCCAGGCCAGCGACTGGAGCATCGGCCAGCAGCGCCGGGACGTCGTCGACCTGGTCTACCGACCGCCGTACGGGCCGGACGGGCGGGGATCCGCGCATCGCTGACCGCCGCGGGGCGGGGCATCACGCCACCTTTCACCAGCCGTAAATCGGTGGCGCCGCAGCCCGGAGGGCCGTAACGTGGACGGCCGCCCGACGGCCGCGGTGAGCACGCACCGCAGCGGACGTCCCCGCGCCGGGAGCAGGCCAACCGCCCCGGACACGCGAGCGAGCATCATGTTGAGCCTTGGGAGTTCACAGTGCCCGCAACAGACCTGGAAGACGCCACGACCCTCGACGCCGATCTTGCCGCCGAGCGCACCCACCTGGACACGTCCCGCGCCGCGTTACGCCGGATGCGGGAACGCGCCGAGGCGCTCTTCGCCACCGGCGACAAGGTGGCCGGCGACGCCTACACCGCCGAGCAGCTCGGTCGGCACATGGCCCGCCGGGTCAAGGAACTGGCCGACGACCCCACCACCCCGCTCTTCTTCGGGCGGCTCGACTTCGGCGAGGCGGACCCGGACCACGCCGGGCGGGACTACCACGTCGGGCGGCGGCACGTCACCGACGAGCGGGGCGAGCCGCTGGTGCTGGACTGGCGGGCCCCGGTCTCCCGGTCGTTCTACCGGGCCAGCGCCCGCGACCCGCAGGGCGTCGCGGTACGCCGCCGGTTCGGGTTCAGCGCCGGCGTCCTGACCAGCTTCGAGGACGAGCACCTGGACCGGGGTGAGGAACTCGGCACCGCCAGCCGCATCCTCACCGCCGAGATCGAGCGCCCCCGCGTCGGCCCGATGCGGGACATCGTCGCCACCATTCAGCCCGAGCAGGACGAGCTGGTCCGGGCCGACCTGGCCGACTCGATCTGCGTCCAGGGCGCTCCCGGCACCGGCAAGACGGCGGTCGGGCTGCACCGCGCCGCGTACCTGCTCTATCTGCACCGGGAACGGCTGCGCCGCTCGGGTGTGCTGATCGTCGGGCCGAACCGGGCGTTCCTGTCGTACATCGCGTCGGTGCTGCCCGCGCTGGGCGAGGTCGAGGTCGAGCAGGCCACGGTCGAGGACCTGGTCGCCCGGGTGCCGGTCCGCGCGGTCGACGACCCGGCCGCCGCGACGCTCAAGCACGACGTCCGGATGGCCGAGGTGCTGCGCCGCGCCGTCGATGCCCACATCGGTACGCCGACCGAGCCGATCATGGTCTCGGACGGCTCGTTCCGCTGGCGGATCGGGATCGACCCGCTGCACCGGCTGGTCGCCGAGACGCGGCAGGAGGGGCTGCCCTACGCCGTCGGCCGGGAGCGCGTCCGGGCCCGGGTGGTGGGACTGCTGCAACGCCAGGCCGAGGCCCGCCGGGCGGAGTCACCGAGCGACGCCTGGCTGCGCCGGATGAGCCGGATCAAGCCGGTCACCGACCTGCTCGACGCGGTCTGGCCGGCGCTCACCCCGGAGGGGCTGCTGCACCGGCTGCGCACCGACGCCGACGCGCTCGGCGCCGCCGCCGACGGCCTGCTCACCGCCGAGGAGCAGGAGCTGTTCCGCTCCGGGAAGGTGGCGCGGACCGCGAAGGCGACCCGGTGGACCGCCGCGGACGCGGTGCTCGTCGACGAGGTGGCCGGGCTGCTGGAACGGCCCGCCGGCTTCGGTCACGTGGTGGTCGACGAGGCGCAGGACCTCTCCCCGATGCAGTGCCGGGCCATCGCCCGGCGCAGCGAGCACGGCTCCATCACGCTCCTCGGCGACCTGGCCCAGGGCACCGCGCCGTGGGCGGCGACCGACTGGCGGGAGTCGCTGGCCCACCTGGGCAAGCCGGACGCCGCGGTGGTGCCGCTGAGCGTGGGCTTCCGGGTGCCGGCCGCCGTGGTGGCGTTCGCGAACCGGCTGCTGCCGGCGCTCGCCGTCGACGTACCCCCGGCCCGGTCGCTGCGCCACGACGGCGCGCTCGACGTGCGTACCGCCGAGGACCTGACGGCCGCGACGGTGGCCGAGGTGCGGGCGGCGCTCGCGCACGACGGCTCGGTCGGTGTGATCGCTGCTGACTCCACAGTGGACACTCTCCGCGCGGCCCTCGCCGAGGCGGGCGTCGAGACCGCGACCGCCGACGACGTCGAGGCCGCGGCGCGGGTCACCGTGGTCCCGGCGACGCTGGTGAAGGGCTTGGAGTACGACCACGTCGTGGTCGTCGAGCCGGCCGCGATCGTGGCCGCCGAGCCGCGCGGCCTGCACCGCCTCTACGTGGTGCTGACCCGGGCCGTCTCCCGGCTGGCGGTGCTGCACCGCGAGCCGCTGCCCATGCCGCTGGCCGGTTGAGCCGGACGCCGCGCCCTCCGGTCAGGCGGAGAGGGCGGCGGCGATCCCGCGCAGCGGGCGACCCGACTCGGCGATCGGCACGGTGAAGGCCAGCCAGGAGCCGTCGGTGAAGTCGACGCGCAGCCGCTTCGGGTTGAGCCGGTGCCAGCCCACCCGGGCCGAGGCGACCTCGGCGCGCGACGCCGACCAGACGACCGCGGTCCGCGCCACGGCCCGCGCGTCGTCGGCCCGGCTGGACAGCACCGTCGTCGGGCCGCTCAGACAGGCGAGAAGTCGCCGGCCGGTGACCGCCAACACGACGTCGCGGACGGCCAGCTCCGGGTTGGGCGGGTTCAGCGCGTGGCACAGCCGGGACGCGGCGGAACCGGGCGCGCCGCGTCCGGCGACCCCCCACACCACCCGGTCCACCAGCCGGTCGCCCCGGTCCCAGACGATCAGCGGGGAGATCAGGTTGAACAGCACCGCCCCGACGTGCACCCGGCCGCCGGGCGCTTCCGGCGGAGCCGCGTCCGGTGGCACGGGCGGCTGGGCGCCGTTGGCGACGCCCGCCGTCGCGTGGGCCAGCACCCGCTCGCCCGGCTCGACGAGCCGGTCGATCCGGTCGCGGTATCCCGTCTCGTCCATCGGCTCAGTATCGGTCGTGGCCGTGGCGGTCGTGGGCCCGGACCGGGTGACGCGCACCCCCGGGCACGGGGCGGTGCGACTGGCGTGCGCACGGTAGACAGAGGAGGCACATTCCCCTCCGCCCGAGGAGTCCCCCGATGATCCTGGCCCGCGCCGAACAGGTGAGCCGCCGCTACGGCGAGGTGCTGGCACTGGACCGGGTCGACCTGACCGTCCGGTCCGGGGAGCTGGTCGGCCTGCTCGGCCCGAACGGCGCCGGCAAGAGCACCCTGATCAACCTGCTGGTGGGGCTGCGCCGCCCCACCGCCGGCCGGGTCGCACTGTTCGGCGGCGACCCCCGCGACCCGGCGAGCCGACGGCAGCTCGGGGTGACCCCGCAGGAGACCGGCCTGCCCGGCACGTTGCGGGTCGGCGAGGTGGTCGACTTCGTCTCCGCGCACTTCCCCGACCCGGTGCCCCGGGGCGAGCTGCTCGACCGGTTCGGCCTCGGCGACCAGGTGCGCCGGCAGACCGGCGGTCTCTCCGGCGGCCAGCGGCGCCGGTTGGCGGTGGCGCTGGCGTTCGTCGGCCGGCCCCGACTGGTGGTGCTGGACGAGCCGACCACCGGGTTGGACGTGGAGGCGCGGCACGCGCTCTGGGAGGCGATCCGGGGTTTCCACGCCGAGGGTGGCACGGTGCTGCTGAGCAGCCACTACCTGGAGGAGGTGGAGGCGCTCGCGCAGCGGGTGGTGGTGATCGGCCACGGCCGGGTGCTCGCCGACGACTCGGTGACGGCCGTCCGCGGCATCGTCGGCGTGCGCCGGGTCAGCCTGGTCGCCGACGACCTGCCGGCGCTGCCCGGGGTGGTGGCAACCGAACGCCTCGACGGCCGGGTCCACCTGCTCACCGCCGACGCCGACCAACTCGTCCGGGACCTGGTCACCGCCGGCGTGGCGTTCCGCGACCTGGAGGTCCGCCCCACCTCGCTGGAGGAGGCGTTCCTCGCCATCACGGCCGACGACCGGCCCGCGCCCACCCCCGCCGTCTAGGAGACCGCCGTGCCGCTCGCCCTCGTCCACGCGCGCTACCAGCTGATGGAGATCCTCCGGGTCCCGGTGGCCGTGGTGGGGAGTGCGTTCTTCCCCGCCGCCTCGATGCTCTTCTTCGTGGTGCCGTTCGCCGGCGACGACCCCACCGGTGCCAGCTACGCCACCGCCGCCATGGTCACGTTCGCCGTGATGACCGCCAACATCTTCCAGTACGGCGTGGGTGTCTCCGAGGATCGCGACCAGCCCTGGAACCCGTACACCCGGACCCTGCCGGCCGGGCCGGCACCGCGGCTGGCCGGGCGGATCCTGGCCGGCCTGGTGCTGACGTACCTGTCGATGGTCCCGGTGGTGGTGATCGCCGCGGTGGCGACCGCGGCCCGGGTGACCGCGCCGCAGTTCCTGCTCGGGCTCGGCGCCGTCGCCGTGATCTCGGTGCCGTTCACGCTGCTCGGCCTCTCGATCGGCTACTCGCTGCCGAGCAAGGCGGCGATCGTGGTGGCACAGGTGGTCTTCTTCCCGCTCGCCTTCGGCGGCGGCCTGCTCTCCGGGCCGGACGACGCACCCGGTTTCATCAAGGCGATCGCCCCCTACCTGCCGACCCGGGGCGCCGTCGAGCTGATGTGGGCGGCCGTCACCGACTGGCAGCCCGATCCCCGGGCGCTGGTGATGCTGGTGGTCTGGGTGGTGGCGCTCGCCGCGGTGGCCGGTTGGGCCTACCGGCGGGACGAGGGTCGCCGCTTCAGCTGACCTTTTGTCCGGTTCCGGCCCGAGGGTCGATCCGACGGTGCCACGATGCCGGCAGGCGGGCCAGTGGGGGCCGCCCCGGCGAGAGGGGCAACCGTGAACGGCGTCGAGCCCGGCACGCCCTGCTGGACCGACCTGGCCACCCCCGGCCTGGAGGACGCGAGACGGTTCTACCCGCAGCTGTTCGGCTGGACCGGACGGGTCTCGACCGAGCCGGACGCCGGCGGCTACACGGTCTTCCGCAAGGACGGCAAGGCCGTCGCCGGCGCCGGCCCGCCCGCGATGCCGGACCAGGTGCCGATCTGGTCCACGTACGTGGCGACCGACGACGCCGACCTGGTGGCCACCCGGGTCGAGGCGGCCGGCGGGCAGGTGGTGGTCTCCCCGTTCGACGTCGCCGGGCAGGGCCGGATGGCGGTGCTCGCCGACCCGGCGGGCGCGGTGTTCAGCGTCTGGCAGCCGATGGCGATGCGCGGGGCGGAGCTGTTCAACGTGCCCGGCGCCATGTGCTGGAACGAACTGGTCACGCCCGACCCGGAGGGCGCGCGGGAGTTCTACGCGCTGGTCTTCGGCTGGCATCCCGAGGAGCGACCGACCGGGCCGGTCGCCTACGTCGGGTGGCGCTGCGGCGCCCGCATCGTCGCCGGCATGCTGCCGCAGGCCGAGCCGCTGCCGGCCGACCTGCCGGCGTACTGGACGGTCTACTTCGCGGTGGCGGACGCCGACGCCACGGCGGCCCGGGCCACCGAACTGGGCGGCACGATCCTCGTCCCGCCCCGCGACAACCCGGCCGGCCGCAGCGCCGCCCTCCGCGACCCCCAGGGCGCCCTCTTCTCCGTCTCCACCCTCCGCTGACCGCCCCCGTGTAAGGAAGGGCCCCTTCTTAACAGGTGGCGTTAATAAGGGGCCCCTCCTCTACCGGAGGCGTTAATAAGGGGCCCTTCCTTCTACCGCCGGCGGAGCGGGACCACGTGCGGCCCGTGCGGGCCGGGGATGACGCGGACGTGGGCGCGGTAGTGGAGGCCCAGGAGGTGCTCCGTGAGCACCTCCTCGGGCGGGCCGGCGGCGGCCACCCGACCGTCGGCGAGCAGCACCAGCCGGTCGGCGTACTCGCCGGCGATGGAGAGGTCGTGCATGGTGGCGAGCACGGTCAGATCGTGCTCGCGGCGGAGCTGGTCGACCAGCTCCAGCACCTCCTGCTGGTGCCCGATGTCCAACGCGCTGGTCGGCTCGTCGAGCAGCAGCAGCGTGGCGCCCTGGGCCAGGGCCCGGGCCAGGAAGACCCGCTGCCGCTCCCCGCCGGAGAGGGTGGCCAGCTCACGTCGGCCGAATCCACCCAGGTCCAGCCCGTCCAGCACGTCGTGAACGGCGGCGAGGTCGGCGGCCGACTCGCGGCCCAGCGGCGGGATGTACGGGGTGCGCCCCAGCAGCACGTAGTCGAAGACCGACATGCCGGCCGGCACCACCGGGGACTGCGCCACGGTGGCCACCACCCGGGCCCGGTCACGGCGACGCAGCGCGCGGATCGGCGTACCGAAGAGGGCGACCTCGCCCGCGCCGGTGAGCAGACCGCCGACGGCGCGCAGCAGGGTGGACTTGCCGGCGCCGTTGGGTCCGATGACGGTGACCCACTCGCCCACCGCCACAGTCAGGTCGACGCCGGCCAGGATCGAGCTGCCGCCCAGCTCGACCCGCAGGTCCCGGACCCGCACCGCGGCGGCGGGCTCGGCCTCCCCGGCTCGCGAGCCCGGCTCACTCCACGCGCTCATTGCCCCACCCGACGGGCGGTACGCAGGATGAGGACGAAGAACGGTCCGCCGAGCACCGCGGTGACCACGCCGATCGGGATCTCGGCGGGGGCGGCGGCGGTGCGGGCGACCACGTCGGTCAGGGCCAGGAACGCGCCGCCGAAGAGCATCGACAGCGGCAGGATCACCCGGTGGCTGGCGCCGGCGAGCAGCCGGACGGTGTGCGGCACGATGATGCCGACGAAGCCGATCAGGCCGGACGCGGACACGGCGGCGGCGGTGCCGAGCGAGGCGGCGGCGATCAGCAGGTAGCGGGAGCGCTGCGGGTGCAGCCCGAGGCTGCTGGCCTCGTCGTCGCCGACGGAGAGCACGTCCAGCTCGCGCCGGTGCAGCAGCACCACCACTGCGGTGAGCGCGAAGTAGGGCAGCACCAGCCGTACGTCGTGCCAGCCGGCGGTGGCGAGCCGGCCGAGCAGCCAGGAGTAGACCTGCTGGATGGTGTCGGAGTGCTGTTGCAGCAGGTAGGTCTGCCCGGCGGAGAAGAACGCCGAGACCGCCACCCCGGCGAGGATAAGGGCGGCCGGTGAGCGGTCCCGCCCGCCGGCCGCGCCGAGCAGGTACGTCAGCACGACCGCGCCGAGCGAGCCGACGAACGCGGCGAGCGGGATGGTGACCGGCAACCCGGTCAGCGCGCCGCCGGCCCCGGCGCCGAGCACGATCGCCACGGTGACCGCGAACCCGGCCCCGGCGGCCACCCCGAGCAGGTACGGGTCGGCCAGCGGGTTGCGGAAGACGCCCTGGTAGCAGCCGCCGGCCAGGGCGAGCAGCGCGCCGACGAGCAGGCCGAGCACGACCCGGGGCAGCCGCAGCTCGGTGACGATGGCGACCTCCCGCTCGGTGAGCCCGCTGTCCAGGTGCACGCCGGGCAGCAGGTTGAGCAGTTCGGCCGCGACGCTGCCGGGCGGCAGGTTGACCGGGCCGAGCGAGACGCCGGCCACGAGCGCGACCAGGACCGCGGCGAAGCCGGCGAGCAGCCACCGCTTGCGCAGCCCGGCCGGCCGGGCCGGCAGCTCCGCCGCGCCGGAGCGTGGTCCGACCCGGCGGGGTCCGGGCAGCCGGCCGCCCGGCCGGGACGCGTCGGGCGTCCCGGCCGGCACGGCGTCCACCGGTCGCAGGGCCACGGTCAGGCCGGGACCTTGGCGGTGGCGTCGACGATCGCCTTGAGCAGGTCGACCACGCGGGGCCCCCAGCGCGAGGCGATGTCGTCGTCCAGCGCCACGATCTGGTTGTTCTTCACGGCGGTGACGCCGCCCCAGCCGCTGCGCGCCTTGACCGTGTCCGCGTTCTGCTGGCAGCACTTGGTGTCGGCGAGGAAGACGAAGTCGGGGTTCGCCTTGACGATGACCTCCTGGGACAGCTGCGGGTAGCCGCCGTTCTTCCCGTCGGCGTCGGCGGGGTCGGCGATGTTCTCCAGGCCGGCGAGCGCGTAGATGGTGCCGATGAAGGTCTTGCTGGTCGCGCTGTAGAGCTCGGGACCCAGCTCGTGGTAGTAGGTCAGCTTCTCGGCGCGCTTGGGCAGGTCCTTGGTGAGCGCGGTGATGTCGTCCTTCATCTTGCGCACCACGGCGTCCGCCTCGGCCGGGTGGCCGGTGAGCTTGCCCAGGTCGGTGAGCTGCCGGTACGTGTCGTCGAGCGTGCTCGCGGCCGGGGCGAGCAGCACCGGGATCTTGAGCGCGACGAGCTGGCTGGCGATCTTGTTGGTGTCGTTGGCGATCACCACGAGATCGGGGTTCTTGCCGGCAATCGCCTCGGCGTTGGGCTGGTAGCCGGAGAGGTCGCTCTTCGGCGCGTCCGCCGGGTAGTTCGACTGGTCGTCGACGGCGGTGACCTGCTTGCCCGCGCCGATCGCGAAGAGCATCTCGGTCGAGGTCGGCGAGAGTGAGACGATCTTCTCGGGTCGCTTCTCCAGTGTCAGGTTGCCCACGCTGACCGGGAAGGCGCCACCGGAGCCGCCGGCGGCGGGGGTGTCGGTGGCGGTCTTCTCGGCACAGCCGGCGAGCAGCAGCGCGCCGGCCGCGAGCGCGGCGGCGAAGAGCCGGGGGGTACGTCGGGACATCGATCCTCCTGTCGGTCGAGGAGCGTGGTGCTTCGCCGACAGGAGGAAAGGCCCGTCCGCGAGGCGCCCTTCCTCGAGAGCGCGTGTCGCGACCGGGCCGCAGGCGACCTGGCTCGTCCCACGTCCGTCGGCGCCGGCGGGAGGCCGACGCCGCGCGTACGGGGCATCACAGTTGCGGGACAGCGCCGGTTTCGCACCGGCTTCGCTGTGGCACGGTCGGTGCCACGGTAGCGCACGAGCAGCGGAGATCGTCCGGACGGGCGGGGTGGGTGGGGACCCCGGCGGGGGTGGAACCGGGGTCCCCACCCGGTGGTGAGGTCAGCAGTACTGGCTCTGCTTGTTGATCGCCCGGTACGGGCAGTCGGCGTACTCGGACAGCAGCAGCACGGCCTCGCGGTTGCGCGAGGTCTGCGCCGGGATCACCTCGTCGGGCGGGTAGAAGCCGCCGCCGGAGGCCGAGCCGGGGTACATCTCGAAGGTGTACGCCCAGATCTTGTGGGCGCCCCACATCCAGTCGATGCTGGTGCCGTCGGCGATGTAGAGGTCGCTGGACTGCTCCGGGGTGTAGCCGTTGGTCGCCGCCATCTGCCGACCGATGGTGGCGAAGGTGTTGTACTGGTCGGCGTTCATCCCGGTGGCGGTGTTGCTGTACGTGTAGCCGTACGGCCAGAGCACCAGCTGCGAGTAGGTGTGGAAGTCGATGTTCGCCTTGATCTGCTGCACGCCGCCGACGACCCGGCCGTTGACGAAGTTGCGCAGCGCCGCCGTCTCCGGGGCGGAGAAGGCGGACGGGCCGCGGTAGGTGTCCGACGACTTCGAGCTGGACGAGCCGCCGCAGCAGCCCCACTGGTAGCTCCAGTTGCGGTTCAGGTCGGTGCCGACGTACGAGGAGCCGCTGTTGGGCTGCCGGTTCTTCCGCCAGGAGCGGTAGGAGCCGGTGGCGATGTCGTACTCGCTGCCGTCCGGGTTGACGGTGGGGACGATCCAGATCTCCCGGGAGTTGACGATGTTGGTGATCCGGGAGTCGGTGCCGTAGTTGTCGGTGAACAGGTTGAGCAGGTAGATCGCCATCTCGACGGTCAGGTGCTCGCGGGCGTGCTGCTGGGCGTTGAACAGGATCTCCGGTTCGCTCTCGTCGGTGCCGACGTTGTCGGAGATCTTCACCGCCATCAGGTCCCGGCCCTGGTAGGAGGTGCCGATGCTGAGCTTGCGGGCGATGCTCGGGTGGTCGGCGACCACCTGGTTCACCACCGTGGTCAGCTCGGCGTAGTCGTGGTAGTTCGAGTCGGCGGGCGGGAAGGCGTACGCGGTCGCGCCGCCGGCCGGCGCCGGCGCGACGTCCTTCTCCAGCCGGAAGCCGAGCCGGGTGATCGCGGCGGCCTCGGCGCTGGTGGCCGTGACGTGCAGCACGCCGTGCTCGGAGTAGTCGATCGCGGCGCCGGTGCGGGCGACCGCGCTGCGGTCGGCGACGGTACGCGGGCCGAGCACCCGGTAGGCGACGGCGGCCGGTTCACCGGACCGCTCCGGGGCCGGGCGGGCGGCGGCCGGTCCGGCGGCCGCGGTGACGAGGGTCAGGCCGACGGCGGCGGCGAGCGCCAGCCGGCGGCGGAGCGGGGATGTGCGGAAGGCCATCGACAACCTCCTGGGGGTACGGGAGATCCCGTTGTCCGCACACTTCACCAGGAGTCACATGGTCATATCAACATCTGTCTTTCTGTGGGGGCATCCCGACCGGATCGTCACGCCGGCAATGATTTTCCATGCCTGAACATCTGGCGAAACTTCCCGCCAAGCGCGACAGTGAACGGCAACGATGCCGTTTCCCTGTGGAGCTGCCATGTTCGGAAGACCCCTGCGCGCGGTCGCCCTCGCCGGCCTCACCGCGCTCACTCTCCTCGGCACCACCGCGCCCGCCCAGGCGCACGGCCACCGGCCGGGTGTCACCCACGACGAACAGATCACGTTCCAGGAGTTCTCCCGCTACTCCGACTGGCGCGGCGGTTCCCACCAGGGCACCCGGGCCGTCCCGGGCCGCCACCCCGCGCTGACCATCGCCCGGCCCGCCGGCACGACCGAGTTCACCGACGAACACACCGGCACGACCCGGACCTGGGAGTACGCCACCTGGACCTCGCCCGAGCGGCGGATCGGGTTCGACGCCACCGAACTGGTCGCGTCGTGGAACGCCAGCACCCCGGCCGGCACCTGGATCCAGGTCGAGCTGCACGGCACCTACAACACCGGCGCGCAGACCCCGTGGTACGTCATGGGCCGCTGGGCCTCCGGCGACCAGGACATCAAACGCGCCACGCTGGACGGCCAGGGTGACCCCTGGTCGAGCATCTGGACCGACACGTTCTCGATCGACGACGCTGCGGCCGGGGTGCTGCTGCGCTCGTACCAGCTCCGGCTGACCCTCTACCGCGCGCCGGGGCAGGCCGCCGCGCCGCAGGTCCGGATGGTCGGCGCGATGGCCTCGAACGTGCCGGACCGGTTCACCGTCACCCCGAGCCGGGGCGGCATCGCCTGGGGCACCGAGCTGGCCGTGCCGCGCTACTCGCAGAACGTCCACATCGGCGAGTACCCGGAGTACGACGGCGGCGGTGAGGCGTGGTGCTCGCCCACCTCGACGGAGATGGTGGTCGAGTACTGGGGTCGCAAGCCCTCCGCCGAGGACACCTCCTGGGTCGACCCCTCCTACCCCGACCCGACCGTCGACCACGCCGCCCGGATGACCTACGACCACGAGTACGAGGGCGCCGGCAACTGGCCGTTCAACACCGCGTACGCGGCCGGCTTCCCCGGCCTGGAGGCGCGGGTCACCCGGCTGCACTCGCTGGACGAGGCCGAGCGCTTCATCAAGGCCGGCATCCCGGTGGTCACCTCGCAGTCGTTCCTCGCCAGCGAGCTGGACGGGGCCAACTACGGCACCTCCGGGCACCTGTTCGTGATCGTCGGTTTCACCGCCGACGGTGACGTGATCGTCAACGACCCCGCGTCCTCCTCCAACGAGGCGGTCCGCAACGTCTACCAGCGCGAGCAGTTCGAGCAGATCTGGCTGCGCACCAAGCGCTACCGGGCCAACGGCACGGTGGCCTCCGGCTCCGGCGGCATCGCGTACCTGATCAAGCCGACAGACCGGCCGTGGCCGGCGGTCCCGGGCTCGACCAACTGGTGATCCGGACCGGGGCCCGGCGCGTTCCCCGCGCCGGGCCCCGGTGCGTCGCGATCAGAGGGACGGGGCGAACGAGACGGGCTCGCCCTCGGGCTTGGCGCGGCGGTTGCGCACCGCCCGGAAGATGATCACCACCCACGCCACCAGCGCGGCGACGCCCGCCAGGGTCAACCCGGTGACCAGCAGGTACGTCGACCCGCCGGTGGTGGAGAAGACGCCGGCCCGGGCGCCGGTGTCCCGCGCCGGGGCGGTGCCGCCCACGGCGAGGCCGTCCGGGGCGTCGTAAAGGATGACGTCGGCGCGCCGGTCGTCACCCTGGTCGGCGGCGAAGGTGCCGCGCCACTCGCAGTTGCGCCGGCCGCAGTCCTCGTACACGGCGGTGAACGTGCCCGCCGTGCCGCCACCGTTGTGCGCCTGCCAGGTGGGCAGGAGGTCGGTGGCACCCATCATCAGCCCGATGCCGGCGATCACCGGCAGGCCGATCCAGACGAACACCTTGGTCCGCCATCCGTCGATCTTGTTCAGGAAACTCACGGCGGCTGACCCTAGCGGCCGGGTCGGGCAGCCGCTGCCCCGTTTTCCGGGCGGGCGGCGCGTCAGCCGTCCCGGCGCTCGCCCTCCGGCCCGGCCTGGTCGTCACCGGCGAGCGCGGACCGCAGCCGGTCCTTCTCCGCGCGGCGACGCTCCGACGCGTCGGCCATCTCCCCGGCCATCTGGTCCCGCCAGCCCTTGAGCAGGAAGAACGACAGCGCGGCGGAGAACACCAACGCCAGCATCAGCCGCAGGAACATGTTCATGTCGACGAACCAGAGGGCTGCCAGCACGGCGACGAACAGCCCGATCCGGCCCAGCGTGTACTTGACCGCCGCGCTCATGCCCGCAATTCCCACTCTCTCCGCGCCTCAGCCCGTCCGCCGGGCCAACCAGTGCACGCCATGAAACCAGATGACCGCGTAGACCACGGTGAACACCGCCGCGGCCAGCGCGCCGGTGAACAGCGCCGGCAGGCCGGCGGCCAGCCCGGCCACCAGCAGACCGGCGACGACGCCGACCGCGATGCCGACCAGCGCGGCCAGCACCCGGGCCGCGCCGAACTCCCACGCCCGGAAGTCGTCCCAGAACAGCCAGAGCGGCAGGATCACCGCCAGCCACCCGTTGGTGCGCCCGAAACCGCCGGCGCCCAGGGTGGCGAACGCCCACTCGAAGAGCAGCAACGCCAGCAGCCCGATCACCAGGCCGGCGAGGGTCACCCCGAGCAGGTCGCCGAGGGTGAGGATGCGCCCCTCGGCGTCCCGCCGGGGAAACGCGCGCTGCTGCTCCCGCGTGCTCATCGCCGGGTCAGGCCCAGACCTGCTGCGGCTCGGAGCGACGCTCGGCCATCGACGGCGCGGCGTCGTACTCGCGGACGGTCTCGTAGCGGGTGTTCCGCTCCACCGGCCGGAAGCCGGCGTCCCAGATCAGGTGGAGCAGGTCGTCCCGGTGCATGGTGTTCGGCGTGCCGTACGAGTCGGCGTCGTGGGTGATCTTGTATTCGACGACCGAGCCGTCCAGGTCGTCCACGCCGAAGTTGAGCGAGAGCTGGGCCACCGAGAGCCCGTGCATGACCCAGAAGCACTTCACGTGCGGGACGTTGTCGAACAGCAGCCGGGAGACCGCGAAGGTCTTGAGCGACTCGGCCGGCGAGGCCATCGTGGTGCTGGCCTGGATCCGGTTGCGGATCTTGCCGTCCGCCGAGTCGACGAAGTCGTGCTGGTAGCGCAGCGGGATGAAGACCTGGAAGCCGCCGGTCTCGTCCTGCAGCTCCCGCAGCCGCAGCACGTGGTCGACCCGGTGCCGGGGCTCCTCGATGTGGCCGTAGAGCATCGTCGACGGGGTCTTCATGCCCTTGGAGTGGGCGAGCCGGTGGATCCGCGACCAGTCCTCCCAGTGGCAGGCGTGGTCGACGATGTGCTGCCGGACCTCCCAGTCGAAGATCTCCGCGCCGCCGCCGGTGAGCGACTCCAGGCCGGCCTCCATCAGCTCGTCGAGGATCGCGTCGGCGGTGAGCCCGCTGATCTTCTCGAACCACTGCACCTCGGTCGCGGTGAACGCCTTGAGGTTGACCTTCGGCAGCGCGGCCTTCAGCTCGCTCAGCACCTTGGGGTAGTAACGCCAGGGCAGCGTCGGGTGCAGGCCGTTGACGATGTGCAGCTCGGTGAGCTGCTCGTCCTCCATCTCCTTGGCCTTGCGCACCGCCTCGTCGATCCGCATCGTGTAGGCGTCCTTCTCGCCCGGCTTTCGCTGGAACGAGCAGTATGCGCACGACGCGGAGCAGACGTTGGTCAGGTTGAGGTGACGGTTGACGTTGAACATCACCCGGTCGCCGTTGAGCTCCGTACGCCTGTGGTGGGCGAGCCGGCCCAGCCAGGTCAGGTCGTCGCTCTCGTAGAGGGCGATGCCGTCCTCGCGGGTCAGGCGCTCCCCCGCGTAGACCTTCGCTTCGAGCTCGCGCTTGAGTCCGGCGTCCATCCGAAAGCCACGTCCTTCCACCTGGGGTACCGATCGAGCGTACGTCGCGGGTCGGACGGACCGCCCACGCGGTCGGCGGCAGCGACCCGGTTCACCTCCCGTCACCCTCCGCACATCGACATCGCTGCGTCGGTGAGGTAAGACAGGGTGGGGCGGAACACACACCGGGGCCGTCCTGTCCCAACACGCCCACGACGCGTGGCGCGCACCAGACCGGACGGGGAGCGGAATGGTCGACAGCACCAAGGCCCGACGGCGACGAGGTCGGCAGCCGGTGATCTCACCGGTCCTGCGCCCGGCGCTCTGGTCCGCCCTCCTGGGGGCGGTCGCGGCCGCGGCGCTCGCCACCCCCGCCTGGGCCGACCCGCTCCCCGACACCGTGCCCAGCACCGGCTCCCGGCCTCAGGTCACCGGCACGCTCCAGTTGCCCACCGCGCCCGGCGCGGTTCCGGGCCAGCCCGGCGCCGTTCCCGGCCTGCCCGGCGCCACCGGCCCGGGCCGCACGCCCGGCCTCCCGGGCACCACGACCGGCGTCACCAACCCCGCCGACGGCCCGCTCATCGCGCAGATCAACCAGGTCGACGCGCTCGTCGCCCAGCTCGGCGACAACCTCCTGCGGGTCAAGGGGGAGCGCGACGCCGCGCAGACCGAACTGACCGCCGCCGCCGGCCGGCTCAAGGAGGCGCAGGACGCGCTCGTGCGCGCCAGCGACAACGCCAAGAGCGCCGCCGCCGACGCGGTCAAGGCCGACGCGGCGCTGCCGCCCGGCGAGTTCGGCAGCAGCCTGCGTGAGTTCGCCAACCTCCAGCGGATCACCCGGGGCGACCGGGCCGAGGGCGCGGCCACCACGTCGGTGACCGGCGAGCTGCTCCGGGCCACCACCGCCGAGCAGGTCGCCCGCGAGGCGCACGACGCGGTCCAGCGGCGGCTCACCGAGAAGACCGCGGAATACACCAAGGTCGAGACGGATCTGCACAAGCAGGAGGCGGCGCTGCTCAAGCTCCGCCGGGACAACGCCGCCAAGCTGCTGGACATCGAGCGCCGCGAGGACGTGGCCGAGCAGCGGCTCGGCAACTCGTACGTGGTCAACCAGAGCATCGCCGGCATGGTCGCCGACCCGCGGGCGCTCGCCGCCGTGCGCTTCGCGCTGGCCCAGCTCGGTGACCCCTACCTCTGGGCGGCCGAGGGGCCGGACCGCTTCGACTGCTCCGGCCTGGTGCTCGCCTCCTACCAGTCGGCCGGCTACCGCGGCCTGCCCCGGGTCTCCCGGGACCAGTACTTCGCGACCCGCGCCCGCACCGTCGACCCGAACGCCCTCCTCCCCGGCGACCTGCTCTTCTTCGCCTCCAGCGGCAGTTGGACGAGCATCCACCACGTCGCCATGTACATCGGCAACGGCAAGATGGTCGAGGCGCCGCGCACCGGCGACGTCGTCAAGATCTCGGTGGTCCGCTGGTCCCGGCTCTACGCCGCCACCCGCGTGGTCGGCGCGGTGCCCGCTCCGGCCACCCCCGTGCCGCCGCCGACCGTGCCGACAGCGCCGACCACCCCGGCCAAGCCCACCCCGACGCCGAAGCCGACGAAGACGGCGACGCCGAAGCCCACCGGCTCGCCGAAGCCCACCGACACACCGAAGCCGACGCCGACCACCTCCAGCCCGTCGCCCACGCCGTCGACCAGCACCACGCCGCCGGCCAGCCCGTCCGACTCGCCGAGCCCGACGCCGAGCCGCACCGCCGAGGCCGAGCCGACCGGCAGCGCGGCGGAGCCGAGCACGAGCAGTGCCGCGCCGTCGGGCACCGCGTCCGGCAGCGGATCCGCCAGCCCGAGCAGCGCCGACTGACCCAACCGTCCACTCCGGCTGTGCTCCCGGGCCGGAATATGGCACGGTGAGATCCGGGCAGTTCCGGCCGACGCCACGGTCGGGGCCGAGCGCGGGTGCGGAGGGCGAGATGGGCGATAACGAGGTTCCGGCGGAGACGGTCCACCCGGGATCCACGCCCGACCCCGCCGTTGACCAGGCCGAACGGGCACAGCCGGGCCAGGTGGCCGTCGCCCGGGCCCGGGTGAGCGTCGCCGGCTCGGCCGTGCCGCCACCGGACGAGGATCTGCCCGCGCCGCCGGCCACCGCCACCACCTACCGGGCCGGCGCCCCGGCGGACGCGCCGCCACCCCTGGACCGGCGCCGCCCCGGTGCGACGGTCCCGCCGTCCAGCTGGTCCGCCTTCGCGGCGGCCGACCACCCGGCCACGTCCACCGAACCGGCCGACCAGCCGCCCGCCGACCCGGCCGGCGCACCCGACGACGAGCCGCCCGCCGCCGTCCCGCCACCACGGGCCTCCGCCTCGGCCCGGGTGCCCGCGCCGCGGACGGAGACCCCGACCGGTGGCCCGGCCGCGGGGGACGGCCCGGCGAGCGCCGGGGGCACCGCCGACCGGTCGGGAGAACCGGGCACCTCCGCCGCCGCCGAGGTGCCGGCCGGACGCGACCCGTCGCCCGAGCCGGCCGGTCCCACCGCCACGGCCCCGCCGCCGACCGGCGTCGCGCACGCCCGGGCCAGCGTCTCGGTACCCGGCCTGAGTCCCGTCTCGGCCGACGAGGCCGCGGCCTCGGTGGCGGCCGCTCCCGCCGCCGCGCGGATCTACCGGGCGGGACCGGTCAACCCGGAACCGCCGGAGCCCGCACAGCCGCCGGAGCCGGCGGAGCCCCCGACGCCGCACGGCCCGGAGCCCGAGCCGGCGCCGACCCCGGTACCGGGTCCGACGCCTCCCTCGCCCGCGCCGCCCGTGCCCGAGCCGGAGCCGCCGCTGCGTCCGGAGCCGCCGCTGCCCGCGCCCCCGGCGCCCACGCCCGCGCCCCCGGCGCCCACGCCCGCGCCGCCCGTGCCCACGCCGCCGGCGCCCGCGCCCGTTCCGGGGCCGAACCCACCCGGACCGGTCCCGCCGATCCCCGGGCCGCCCACGCCGCCGCCGGGGCCGGCCGTACCCCCGCCCCCGCTGCCGCCCGGCCCGATGCCCGCGCCGCCGTTCCCGCCGCCGCCCGCCATGGCCGGCGCGCAGCCGGCCTGGGCCGTCGCACCCGTGTCGGCGCCGCCACCACCCGCCGCGCCCCCGGTGGTGCCGGCGCCGGCGCTGCCGACCTGGCCGCCGCCGGCCGCCCACCAGGCCGAACCGACCCGTCCGGTACGCCAGCAGTCGGGTGTTCAGGACCTGGCCTCGACCGTGTACGGCGGCACCGAAGGCCCCGGCTTCGCCACCGTCTCGCTGCCGCAGGGCGGCCCCTCGGAGACCTCCGGTTCGCTGACCGGGCACATCCTGGCCCAGGGCTGGGCCGAGGACTCCCCGACCACCCGGGCCAGCAACGCCAAGGTCATCATCGTGCTGGCCGTCGCGCTGACCATGCTGATCGCGATCAGTCTGCTCGTGGTCTTCCTGGCCAACGACGCATTGAGCGGGCTGACCGGCTGACCCGGGGGTGAGTCCGCCCACTACCACCTTGCGTCGAGGTGGCCGGTGCGGCGGAGCGCCGTACACTTGTCGGGATCACTGACCCGGCGCGACCGACTACGCGCCCATGGGCGATCTTGCGGGCGATTCGACGGCATGACTGCCGCGGCGGCCATCGCGAAGATGCGCCCCGCTCGAAAGGCATTTCTTGACCACCTTCGCTGCCCCCGGCACGTCCCCGTCCACCGACCCGATCCCTGAGGTCACCGACTTCGCCTCCCTCGGCCTGCCCCGGCCGGTGGTCGAGGCGCTCGCCCGCCAGGGCATCACCACCCCGTTCGAGATCCAGCGGGCCACGCTGCCGGACGCGCTCGCCGGTCGCGACGTGCTCGGTCGGGGCCAGACCGGCTCGGGCAAGACGCTCGCCTTCGGCCTGCCGGTGATCGCCCGGCTCGCCGACCGCAACCGGGCCCGGCCGCTGCACCCCCGCGCCCTGGTCCTGGTGCCCACCCGTGAGCTGGCCATGCAGGTCAACGACGCGCTGATGCCGCTCGGCAAGGCGGTCGGCATCTTCCTCAAGACCGCCGTCGGCGGCGTGCCCTACGACCGGCAGATCGACGCGCTGCGCCGTGGCGTGGAGATCGTGGTGGCCACCCCGGGCCGGCTCGGCGACCTGATCCAGCGCGGCGTCTGCCGGCTCGACGACGTCGAGATCACGGTGCTGGACGAGGCCGACCAGATGGCCGACATGGGCTTCCTGCCCGAGGTCACCGAGCTGCTGGCGAAGACGCCGGCGGACGCCCAGCGGCTGCTCTTCTCGGCCACTCTGGACAACGACGTCGACACGCTGGTCAAGCGGTTCATGACCGACCCGGTCACCCACTCGACCGCCCCGGCGACCGCCGCCGTGTCCACCATGGACCACCACCTGCTGCTGATCCCGCCGCACGACAAGTTCGCGGTCACCGCGGCCATCGCCGCCCGTGAGGGACGCACCATGTTCTTCGCCCGCACCCAGCTGGGCGTCGACCGGCTGGTCGAGCAGCTCGCCGCGGTGGGCGTACGGGCCGGTGGGCTGCACGGCGGCAAGACCCAGCGGATGCGCACCAAGACGCTCGCCGAGTTCCGCGAGGGCCGGACGAACGTGCTGGTCGCCACCGACGTGGCGGCCCGCGGCATCCACGTCGACGGCGTCACGCTGGTGCTGCACGTGGACCCGCCGAAGGACCCGAAGGACTACCTGCACCGGGCCGGCCGCACCGCCCGGGCGGGCGAGTCGGGCGCGGTGGCGACGCTGGTGCTGCCGAAGCAGCGCCGGACCACGCTGGCCATGCTGGAGAAGGCGGGCGTCGAGCCGGCCGAGACGCGGGTCCGCGCGGGCGACGCGGTGCTGGCCGAGCTGACCGGCGCCCGCGAGCCCAGCGGCGTGCCGGTCCGGGAGGAGCCGGAGCCGCGGCGGGGCGGCCCGCGCCGCTTCGGCGACCGCGACGGACGCGGCTTCGACCGGGGCGACCGCGACGGGCGCGGCTTCGACCGCGGCGGCCGGGGTGCCGGCGATCGGGACGGGCGGGGCGAGCGACGCTTCGGCGACCGGCCCACGGGCGAGCGACGCTTCGGCGACCGGCCCACGGGCGAGCGGCGCTACGGCGACCGGCCGACCGGTGAGCGGCGCTACGACGACCGTCCCACCGGCGAGCGCGGCTTCGGCGGCGACCGCCGCTTCGACCGGACCGAGGGTCGGGACGACCGCCGCTTCGGTGACCGGCCCGCCCGCGACGACCGGCGCTTCGGCGATCGGCGGCCCGACGACCGGTTCGGCGCCCGGCAGTCCGACGACCGGCGCTTCGGCGACCGGGCGGAGCGCGGCCGGACCGGCGGCGACCGTCCGTTCGGTGGCGACCGGCACCGTCCGGCGGGCGGGCCCGGTTACGACCGGGACGCCCGCACCGACCGGCGGCGTGACGACCGGCCGAGCGGTGGGCACGGCTTCGGCGACCGCCGCCACGAGGACCGCCCGCAGGGCGAGCGGCGCTTCGGCGACCGGGACGGCCAGGGCGAGCGGCGCTACGGCGACCGGGGCGACTTCCGCCCGGCGGAGCGTCGGGGCGGGTTCCGGCCGGAAGGGCGGGGTCGGGACGACCGGCCGCGCGACGACCGGCGCGGATTCGGCGGGCGCCCGCCGGCCCGCACCCACTGACGACCGACACCACCGCGAACGCCGCCGTCGAGCACCCGCTCGGCGGCGGCGTTCGCGCATCCGCTGCCGGTGCCGGCCGGCTCGCGTAACGTCCGGAGCATGCCGAAGTCGCTCTTCTGGGTCCGGACCGACACCGCCGGCTCCGAACACGTCGTGCTCGACGAGCCTCAGGGGTTGACCGCGCACGGTGTGGCGCTGGCCGTGGACCCGATCCCCTACACCTGCCGCTACCGCCTGACGCTCGCGCCGGACTGGTCGACCAGCCGGCTGGAGGTCGACGCCGACGGCGCCGGCTGGTCGCGGAGCGTGCGCCTGGAGCGGGCCGGCGACGGGTGGCGCGTGCGTACCGGCGAGGAGGGTGACCTGGACGCGGCGCTGCGCGCGGCCGGGCACCCCACGGCGGGCCTGCCCGGCACGGACGACCCGGACCGGTTGGCCGAGGCGCTCGACGTCGACCTGGGCGGTTCCCCGCTGACCAACACGCTGCCCATCCGCCGGATCGGGCTGGGCCGGCTCCCCGCCGACCTGGCCACCGGCGTGAAGGTGGCGTGGGTGCTGCTGCCCTCGCTGGCCGTGATCCCCGCCGAGCAGGTCTACACGTCGCTCGGTCCCGGCCGGGTCCGCTTCGCCGGCGACGGCTTCACCGCCGACCTGGAGGTCGACCCGGAGGGCTTCGTGGTGCGCTATCCCGGGCTCGCCGAGCGGGTCGACCCGCGCTGAGCGGTCAGGCCGGCCACACGCCGTCGGCCAGGAACCGGTCGATGGTGGCCAGGTGCGGGGCGAGGTCGAGCCCCTGCGCGGCCACCCACCGGTCGGAATAGTAGGTGTCGACGTAGCGGTCGCCCGGGTCGCAGATCAGCGTGACCACCGAGCCGGTGCGGCCGGCGGCGCGCATCTCCGCGATCAGCCCGAAGGCGCCCCAGAGGTTGGTGCCGGTGGAGCCGCCCACCCGGCGGCCGAGCACCGTCGAGCCGGCCCGCATCGCGGCCAGCGACGCGGCGTCCGGCACCTGGACCATCCGGTCGACCACGCTGGGCAGGAAGGACGGCTCGACGCCGGGCCGCCCGACGCCCTCGATCCGGGAGCCGCGGTCGGTGCGTACCGACCAGTCGCGGGCCTGCCAGGCGGGATAGAACGCGGAGTTCTCCGGGTCCACCACACAGAGCTTGGTGGGCAGCCGGCGGTAGCGGACGTACCGGCCGATGGTCGCGCTGGTGCCGCCGGTGCCGGCGCCCACCACGACCCAGGCCGGCACCGGGTGCCGTTCCAGCGCGAGCTGGGCGTAGATCGACTCGGCGATGTTGTTGTTCCCCCGCCAGTCGGTGGCCCGCTCGGCGTAGGTGAACTGGTCCATGTAGTGGCCGCCGGCGTCCTCGGCCAGCCAACGCGCCTCGATCACCACCTTGCCCGGGTCCTCGACCAGGTGGCAGCGCCCGCCCTGGAACTCGATCTGGGCGATCTTCTCGGGCGAGGTGGAGGCGGGCATGACCGCGATGAACGGCAGGCCGAGCATCCGTGCGAAGTATGCCTCAGAGACCGCTGTCGAACCGGACGACGCCTCGACGACAGTGGTGTCCGGGCCGATCCAGCCGTTGCACAGCCCGTAGAGGAACAGCGAGCGGGCCAGCCGGTGCTTGAGCGATCCGGTGGGGTGCACCGACTCGTCCTTGAGGTAGAGGTCGATTCCCCACTCGCGCGGCAGCGGGAAGGGCAACAGGTGGGTGTCGGCGGAGCGGTTGGCGTCCGCCTCGACCGCGGCGATCGCCTCGGTCACCCAGCGCCGGCTGGCCTCGTCGCACCGGTCGAGATGAGTCACGCCGGCAACGTTACAAGCGAGGTGGGCTCGGATCGGCCGGGACCCGGCGGGCCTGCCGCCGCTGGCCGGCCCGACCCGCCGCCCGCACCACCGGGGTGAGGGCCAGGGCCAACCGGGGGAAGGTGTCGAGGAGACGGACCTGCGCGCCGCGCCAGCGCGGCAGGCTGACCACCGGGCGGGGCCGGCGGGCCAGCCGTACGGCCCGGGCGGCCACCCGTTCCGGCGTGAGCAGCGCGCCGGTGAAGGACGCCAGCGCGCCCGGGTCGTCCAGCTTGTCGTGCAGCATCGGCGTCCAGATCCCGTCCGGGCACAGGCAGGACACGTGTACGCCCCGGACGCCCGCCATCCGCAGGTCGGCCAGGGTGCCGAGGCTGAACGCCAGCAGCGCGTGCTTGCTGGCCGCGTAGACCGTCTCCCCGGGCGCGGCGATCAGCCCGGCCAGCGAGACGATGTTGAGCACGTGCCCGCGGCCCTGCCGCCGCATGACCGCCAACGCCGCCTGGGTGCCGTTCATCGCGCCGAGCGTGTTCACCTCGACCACCCGTCGGCGGGTCGGCGCGTCGTGCGCCCAGGACGGGCCGGTGACCAGGATGCCGGCGTTGTTCACCCAGAGACCGAGGCCACCCGGCGCGTCCGCCGCCTCGGCGGCGACCGCCGCGCAGGCGGCCTCGTCGCGTACGTCGAGGGGGTGGGACCAGCCGCCCAGCGGCTCGGCGGCGGCGGCCACGGCCGTGGCGTCCACGTCGGTGAGCAGCACCCGCCAGCCGTCGGCGTGCAGCGCGGCGGCGGTCGCCCGACCCAGCCCGCCGGCCGCCCCGGTCACCACGGCGGCGCCCCGTCCCGAGGTCGTCATCGGCGCACCGTAGCCGTCCGCACCACCTCCGGGCCAGGGGTGGCGGTCAGGCGGGCGGCGGTTCGAGTGGTTGCGGGCGGTTCTCCCACTTGGTCGACAGCGCGATGCCGGTGCGGGTGGAGGCGACGCCCGGGGTCCGGTTGAGCCGGACGATCAGCTGCTCCAACTCGGCGATGGTGCCCACCCGGGCCTTGAGCAGGAAGGACTCGACGCCGGCCATGAAGTAGCAGGACTCGATCTCGGGGATCTGCCGGAACGCGTCGAGCACGTCGTCGGTGTCCGCGTCGGAGTCCTCGATGATGCCGATCAGCGCGGTCACGCCGAGCCCGATCGCCTCCGGCTCGACCTCGGCCCGGTAGGCCCGGATCACCCCGCTGGACTCCAGCTTGCCGACCCGCTCGTGCACGGCCGGGGCGGAGAGGCCGACCTGCCGGGCCAGTTCGGCGTACGACAGGCGGGCGTTGCCCCGCAGCAGCTCCACGAGGCTCAGGTCGATCGTGTCCACGGAGAGTGACCCTATCCGTTTGGGCGTCACCGGACGCGCTCGGCACCCGTTGAACATGACGTCACGTCGCCATTCACAAACGTGCGGTCACGGGGGTTCTACGCCGGTACCATTTACTAACTTCTCAGTGTGTGCGTTTTTCGCGTTTGGCGGACACGCCCGGTCGCTGGTGCTGTAATTGCCATACGTCCCTCATGACGGCTCTGGGCTCGCACCGGCCGGGGGCAGTGTGTTCAGCCGGGGGCTTCGTCGACGCGAGGAGGGGGCTGTGGACACTGGAGATCGCCTGCTGACACCGGGTGAGGTCGCTGCGCTGTTTCGGGTTGACCCGAAGACCGTGACCAGATGGGCAGCGGCCGGCCGGATAGGCAGCATCCGGACTCCAGGCGGGCATCGCCGGTTTCGGGAATCCGAGGTGCGAGCCCTGCTGGAAGGGGAGGGCATGCTGGACGAGGCGGACGACATGGGCAAGGCCCGCAACATGGGTCCGACCGCCTCCACCGGCCCCGGCCCGGCGAACGCCGGCATGTACTGAACGAGCGGGGCGCGGTGCGGCCGGTGGGCCGGGCCGCGCCCCGTCCGGTGTCCCCGGGGTCGGTCAGGCCGGGTCGGCGTCCCGCCGGGCCGCGGCCAGTTCACCGGACCACCGCCGGAACAGCGTGTGCGGGACGCCGAGCGCGTCGAGCACCTTGCCGGCCACGAAGTCGACCAGCTGCGCGGCCGAGGCCGCCGCCCCGGCGCCGTAGAAGCCCGGGCTGGCCGGCAGCACCACGGCGCCGGCGTCGTGCAGCGCGATGAGGTGCTCCAGGTGGCTGCGGGTCACCGGGGTCTCCCGGGGCACGACCACGACCGGCCGGCGTTCCTTCAGGTTCACCTCGGCGGCGCGCTGGAGCAGGTCCTTCGAGAGCCCGATCGCGATGCCGGCGCAGGCCGCGGTGCTGGCCGGCACGACCGCCATCCCGCGTACCGGGTAGGAGCCGCTGCTCGGGCCGGCCGCCAGGTCGCCGGCGGGCCAGTGCCGCAGGTCCGCGCCGGCGAGGTCGCGGCCGAGCCAGGCGGCCAGGTCCTCGGCCCAGTGCGCGTCGCGGAACGGCCGGCCGGTCTCGTCCAGGACGGTCAGCCGGGCGGCCCGCGACACGATCAGGTCCACCGCCTGGCCGGCGTCGAGCAGGCCCCGGACGACCGCCGCCGCGTACGGTGTGCCGGAGGCGCCGGAGACGCCCACCACCCATGGTTCGCGCATGCCGTCAAGCCTGCCTGGTCGCCGGGGACAGCCGGAAGGCGACCCCGGAACCGCGGCCCGGACCGTCCCGCTTTCGGCGTGCCCGGCCCGGATGTCCACCGGGTCGGCGGACCTTTCCACGGCATGGGATTCTCTGATCGGCGATCCACATCCATGGAAGGGCCCGGTGATGACGGCGGCGGTGCTGCGGGCGCTGCGCTCCGACTGCCCCATCGCGCCCGGGATCTCGCCGCACGCCGACGTCGTGCAGGGCTGGCTGGTCGGTCAACTCGACCGGCTCGGCCTGCCGCTGGACCCGGCCACCCGGCAGCGGCTCGTCCGGGCCGGCTTCGCCCGCTACGCCGGCCGGCTCTACCCGGACGCCACGGAACCCGACCTGCGGGTGCTGACCGCGCTGTTCACCTGGTTCTTCCTCGTCGACGACGCCTGCGACGGGCCGGACCGACTGACGCCGGAACAGATCCGGGCGCTGCGTGACGGCACGCTGGCGCTGCTGCGCGAGGGCCCCCGGGCCCGTCATCCCGGCTTCTCCGGCCCGCTGCGCCGGCTGCTGGTCCAGGCCTGGCGCGAGCCGCGTCGCCGGATGCCGGCGCGCTGGCGGCTGCGGTTCGCCGACGCCGTGGCCGACCACCTCGACGGCGTCGCCCGGGAGTCGGCGGCCACTACCGCGGGCCGGCCGCCGGGCGTCGCCGAGTACGTGCGGCTGCGCCGGGCCACCTCGGCGGCGTTCGTGTCGTACCCGCTGATCGAGTTCGCCGCCCGGCGACCGCTGCCCGACGCGGTCTACCACCACCCGGCGCTGCGCCGCCTGGCCGAACTGGCGAACGACCTGTTGTCGTGGTTCAACGACATCGCCTCGCTGGAACGCGACCGCGCCACCGGCGGCGGGCACAACCTGGTGCTCGCGGTGGCCGCCGAGCGGGGCGTGCCGCTGCCGGTGGCGGTCGACCTCGTCGCGGGTCACTGGCGTGCCGAGATGAGCCGGTTCAGCGCGCTGCGCGCGGCGGTCCCGTCGTTCGGTCCGGCGCTGGACGAGGCGGTCACCGCCCATCTCGACGGGGTGGCCGCCGCCGTGCGCGGCACCATCGACTGGACGCTGGAGAGCGCCCGCTACCCGGCCGCCGTGGCGACCTGAGCCACCCGTCGATCGGCCGGCCGGGTCACGGACGCAGGCCGAGCCGCACCACGAGGTCGAGCAGCGCGAGGACGAACAGCGCGATGCCGACGAAGCCGTTGGCGGTGAAGAACGCCCGGTTGACCTTGCTCAGGTCGGTGGGGCTGACCACCAGGTGCTGGTAGGCGAAGGCGACCGCGGTGAGCGCCAGCCCGATCCACCAGAGCCAGCCGAAGCCGACCAGCGCGCCGAACCAGATGAACAACGCGAAGGTCACCACGTGCGCGACGGTGGAGGCGTGCAGCGCGAACCGCCGGCCGTACCGGGCGGGGACGCTGTGCACGCCGATCTGCCGGTCGATCTCGGAGTCCTGGCAGGCATAGATCAGGTCGAAGCCGCCGATCCACAGGCCGACCGCGGCGCCGAGCAGCCACGCCGGCCCGGAGCCGGCGAGCGTGCCGGTGACCGCCAGCCAGGCGCCGACCGGGCCGACCGCCTGGGCCACCGCGAGGATGGCGTGCGGCCAGTTGGTGAAGCGCTTGCCGTACGGGTAGACCACCAGCGGCACCACGGCCAGCGGGGCGAGCGCCAGGCACAGCGGGTTGAGCAGGGCGGCGGCGGCCAGGAAGACCACCAGCGCGACGGCCGCGCCGGTCCAGGCCGTCCGCACGCTCACCGCCCCGGTGACCAGTTCCCGGTTCGCCGTACGCGGGTTGCGCGCGTCGATCCGCCGGTCGAGGATCCGGTTCGCGGCCATGGCGAACGTCCGCGCGCCGACCATCGCCACCGTGATCAACAGCAGGTCGAGCCAGCGCACCCGGCCGCCGTCGAGCCGCATCGCGGTCAGCGCCGACAGGTACGCGAACGGCAGCGCGAAGACCGAGTGCTCGATGGCGACGAGTTTGAGGAAGGACGAGACCCGGCCGGGCCGCTCCTGCACTGCCGCCGTCATCGGATCCCGTACTCCTTCCAGCGCTTGTCGACCAGCGAGACCACCTCGGGTGACATCCGCATCTCCTCCGGCCAGCCCCGGGAGTAGCCCTCCTCGGGCAGCTTGCGGGTCGCGTCGACGCCCGCCTTGCCGCCCCAGAACTGCTGGTAGGACGCGTGGTCCAGGTGGTCCACCGGCCCTTCGGTGACCATCAGGTCGCGGGCGTAGTCGACGTTGCCGAAGGCGCGGAAGGCGACCTCGTTGTAGTCGTGCACGTCGCAGTCCTCGTCGACGATCACGATCAGCTTGGTCAGCGACATCATGTGCGCGCCCCAGATCGCGTTCATGACCTTCTGCGCGTGCTTCGGGTAGCGCTTGCGGATCGACACGATCGCGCAGTTGTGGAAGACCCCGGCGGCCGGCAGGTCGTAGTCGACGATGTCCGGGATCAGGAAGCGCAGCAGCGGCGCGAAGATCCGCTCGGTGGCCTTGCCGAGGCCGTGGTCCTCCTGCGGCGGCTGGGAGGTGACGATCGAGTGGTAGACCGGGTCGCGCTGGGTGGTCATGCACTCGATGTGCAGCACCGGGAACGGCTCCACCGGCGTGTAGAAGCCGGTGTGGTCGCCGAACGGCCCCTCGGGCAGCCGCTCGCCCGGCTCCAGGTAGCCCTCCAGCACGATCTGCGCGTGCGCCGGCACCTGGAGCGGCACGGTCAGGCAGTCGACCATCTCGACCCGCTCCCCGCGCAGGAAGCCCGCGAACAGGTATTCGTCGATGTCGGCGGGGAGCGGCGCGCTGGCCGCGTACGCGACGGCCGGGTCGGCGCCGATGGCGATGGCCACCGGTAGCCGCTGCCCGAGCCGTTCGGCGACCGCGTGGTGCGCGGTGGAGTTCTTGTGGATCTGCCAGTGCACGCCGAGCGTGTTGCGCGAGTGCTGCTGAAGCCGGTAGAGCCCGAGGTTGCGCTTGCCGGTCTCCGGGTGCTTGGTGTGGGTCAGCCCGAAGTTGTGGAAGATCCCGCCGTCGCCGGGCCAGACCTGGAGCCCGGGGAGCCGGTTCAGGTCGACGTCGTCGCCCCGGTAGACGACCTGCTGGCAGGGGGCGGTCTTGACCTTCTTCGGCGGCATGGACTTGAGTTGCATGACCTTGCCGAGCCCGCCCATCATGCCGGCGAAGCCCTGCGGCAGCTCCGGCTTGAGCATCTCGCCGATCCGCTCGCCGATCTCGTCGAGCCGCTCGACGCCGAGCGCCATGGCCATCCGCTTCTCGGTGCCGAACAGGTTGATCACCACCGGCATCTCGCCCCGGGTGGGCCGCTCGAACAGCAGCGCCGGCCCGCCGTCGCGGACGGTCCGGGTGACCACCTCGCTGATCTCCAGGGTGGGGTCGACCGGGACGCTCACCCGCCGCAGTTCGCCCGCGCGCTCCAGCGCCGCGACGAAGTCCTTGAGATCGGTGTACGGGAAGCCACGCGCCATGCCTCCATCCTCCCCCACCTCCCTGAGGTGTAAGGAAGGGCCCCTTCTTAACGCCTGCGGTAGAGGCGGGGCCCCCTCTTAACACCCCGACCGCATGGACGGGGGTCAGCCGGGTAGTCCGCGGCATGGGCGGGGAACGGGTGCCAGCGGGCTTCACCGAGCAGCGGGTACGGGTCGGCGAGGTGACCTGGAACTACGTCCGGGGCGGCCGAGGGCCCACGCTGGTGCTGCTGCACGGCTATCCGCAGTGCTGGCGCATGTGGCGGCACCTGCTGCCGGAGCTGGCGCGGTCGTACGAGGTGATCGCCCCCGACCTGCGCGGCTTCGGAGACAGCGACGCTCCGCCCGGCGGGTACGACAAGAAGACCGTCGCCGCCGACCTGCACGGGCTGCTCACCGGGCTCGACCTGGCCGGGGACATCCGGCTGGTCGGTCACGACCTGGGCACCATGGTCGCGTACGCCTACGCCGCCGCCCACCCCGACTCCGTCGCCCGGCTGGTGCTCAGCGAGGCGCCGATCCCCGATGAGGGCATCTACACGATCCCCGCGCTGACCGCCGCCGGCCCGGCGGTCTGGAACTTCGGTTTCTTCAACGTCCCCAACGGCCTGCCCGAGCAGCTCGTCGCCGGCCGGGAGGCGCTCTGGGTCGACCGGTTCACCGACTCCATCATGGTCAACAAGGGCAGCCTGGGCCCGGACGACGTCGAGGAGTACGCGGGCCACCTGCGCGACGAGGCGCACCTGCGGGCCAGCTTCGCCTACTTCCGCGCTTTCGAGCAGGACATCGCGGACAACATGGCGTACCGGGCCACGAAGCTGCCGATGCCGGTGCTCGCCGTCGGCGCGCAGGCCAGCCTCGGCGGGCAGGTGGCCGAGCAGGTGCGCCGCTATGCCGACACGGTCACCGGCGAGGTGGTCGAGGAGTGCGGCCACTGGCTCTTCGAGGAGCAACCGGCGAAGCTCGCCGCCCTGCTGCTTCCCTTCCTGCGGGGCTGACGAGCGCCCGGGCAGGTCAGTGCCGGGGCAGCGGTCCCGGCTCAGGCGGCCGGCGCCCAGGCGTACTCCTGAAGGGGTTCGTCGAGCGGCGCGGCGGTGAGCCGGTTCGCGAACGTGGAGATGGTGTACGTGCCGACGCCGAGCACCACGTCGAGCGCGTGCCGGGGCTGCCAGCCGGCGGCGAGGAACGCGTTCAGCTCGGCGTCTCCGACCGCGCCCCGGTGGTCGAGCACGGCGACGGTGAATCGGCGCAGCGCCTCCAGCCGGGGCTCGGGCAGCGTCGTGCCGTCGCGCAGCGCCTTGATCAGCGCCGGGTCGGCGTCGTGCCGGGTGAGCGTCGCGGTGTGCATGGCCACGCAGAGGTGGCATCCGTTGCGGGTGGCCACGGTCAGCACGACCACCTCCCGGGCGACCGGGTCGAGGTCGGTGGCCTCGAAGGCCGCGTTGGCGGCGAGGAAGCCCTTGAGCAGCTCGGGCGATCCGGCCATCAGGCCGACGGCGGCGGGCAGGTGGCCCAGGGCGCGGCGGACGCCGGTCATCACCGGCCGGGCGGCGTCGGGCGCGGTGTCGAGTTCGTACGCGGTGAAGTGGGACATCGGAGGGCCCCTCTCGTAAGATGGTCAACGTGGTTGACGAAATAGTAAACGAGGTTGTCGAACATGACAACGCCTGACCGCCCCGGCTTCGTGCTGCCACTGCTCCTGCTCGCCGGCTTCCGCACGCTCGTCGACGACCTGCACGCCGAGCTGGCCCGCCAGGGGCACCCCGACCTGCGCCCGGCGCACGGCTTCGTCCTCCAGGCCGTCGGCCCGGCCGGCACCACCGCCTCCGACCTCGGGCAACGCCTCGGCGTCTCGAAGCAGGCCGCCGGGAAGACGGTGGACCGGCTGGTCGCGCTCGGCTACCTGGAACGGGTCGACGACCCGGCGGACGCGCGCCGCAAACTGGTCCGGGTGACGGCGAAGGGCCGCGACGGGCTGCACCGTTCCGCGGCCGTCTTCGACCAGTTGCGCGGGCGGTGGGCCGCCACGCTCGGCGCCGACCGGGTCACGGCCATCGAGGACGACCTGCGCCGGATGGTCCCGGCCGACGTGTTCCGCCTCGACGTGCCCGGCTGGTTCGGCGGGTGAGGAAATCCTCCGCCCCTTGACCGGCGGTCCGGAGCGGGCGCCGAATGGACGGATGGACGACGCGTACGTGGTGGGAGATCCGGACGGCCTGACCCCGCTCCAGGCCGAGATCCGCGACGCGGTGGCCCGCGAGCTGCACGCCCAGTTCGCGCTGCGGGCCGACCGCCTCGACCTGGCCGACCTGCCCGAGGTGGCCTACCAGGTCACCCGCCGGGTGGACGAGGTGCTGAGCGGGATCAGTTCACGCCGGCGTACGAGTGCAGACCGGTGAAGAAGAAGTTGACCCCGAAGAGGTTCATCAGCACGGTCAGGAAGCCCACGATCGCGATCCAGGTGGCCACGTTGCGCCGCACGCTCGGCGTCGCCCGGGCGTGCAGGTAGCCCGCGTAGACCACCCAGGAGATGAACGCCCAGGTCTCCTTCGGGTCCCAACCCCAGGCTCGGCCCCAGGCCGCCTCGGCCCAGATCGCCCCGGCGATCACCGCGAAGGTGAAGATCGGGAAGGCGAAGGCGTGCAGGGTGAAGGTCAGCCGCTCCAGGCCGGCCGCCGCCGGCAGCCGGCGGGCCAGGGTGTACGGGAAGCTGCGCCGGCCCTGCTCCCAGCCGGACCGCATCAGGTACGCGGCGGCGGGCACCACGCCCAGCAGGAAGATGCCCGAGGCGAAGATGATCGTCGACACGTGGATGATGAACCAGTACGACTGGAGCGCCGGCATCAGCGGCTGCACCTGCACATAGAGCTTCAGCTCGGCGAACGCCAGCAGCAGCACCATCACCAGCGTCAGGAACAGTCCGAGCCGGCGCAACGACGGCTGCTTCCAGAGCACCACGAGCCAGGCGGCCGCCCCGATCCAGGTGACCGTCAGCACGAACTCGTACATGTTGCCCCAGGGCATCCGCTCCGCGGCGAGCCCCCGGGTGACCACCGCGCCCAGGTGCAGCGCGGCGGCGAGCGTGGTGAGCCAGGCGGCGATCCGCCCGGCCAGGGCGGCCCGCGCGGCGGAGCGGTCGGGGCGCTCCGGCGCGACCGGCTGATCCACCGTCCCGCCGGCGCCGCCGACGCCCGCGCCGACCAGCTCCCGGGCCGGGGAGGCCGCGACCACCTTGCGGGCGTTGCCCACCGCGAACTCGACGGCGTGGCTGATCATCGCGACCAGGTACGCCAGGATCGCGAACGTGACCAGCTGGTCGGAGAGTGCGGACATCACTCGTCTCCTTCTCGCGCCCGCCGGTCGTCCGACTCGCCGCCGCTGACCGCGGCGACGAGCTGCGCGAACTCGTCGGCGAACCCTGGGTGCTCGGTGCGCGGCAGCCCACCGGCCTCCACCAAACTACTACCGCTCGTCGGAGATCCACCCTCGGGGGCGAAACCCGGAACCAGACCCGGCGGCGGCGGGCGAACAGCGAGCCCATCAGGCCGAGCAGCAGCGTGCCGCTGGCCACCAGCAGCAGCGTCTGCCCGGGCGCGTGCCGGACGGCGAGCGTGACGTACGGCTCGGTGCCGACGAACTCCAGCGTGCTGCCGTCGTCCAGGGTCCACGTCTCGCCCGGCCGGAGCAGCTTGGTGCCGATCTGCTTGAGCTTGCCGTTGGCGACCTGCCGCTGGTCGAGCTGGTAGACCGAGCCCGGGATGCCGGCGTCCAGCCCGAGGTTGCCCCGGTAGGCGGTCAGGTTCACCACCGGGTCCCGCTCGGCCGGGAACCGCGACGCGACGAACGGCGCGCTCTCCGGCGCGGTGGGCAGGTAGAGGCCGTCGAAGGCGACCTGCTGGTCCGGGGCTCGGGTGCCGGTCTTCGGATCGATGTTCGCGTCCGGGAAGATCGCCACCCCCTCCTCGGTCGCGTTCGGGTCGCCGGTGCGCAGGAACGGCTCGTCGCTGGTCTGGCTCTTGCCGTACCGGTCGGTGTACTTCAGCACCGGCGCGTAGCCGTTGCCGAGCAGGTAGACGTTGGCCGAGCCGAGCCGCAGCGGCGAGTTGACCGAGAAACCGGCGCTCCGGGCGTCCCGGCCCGGCTCGTCCACCGACACCGTGGCCCAGAAGCGGGACGCCTGCCCGGAGTCGAGGTAGTCGGCCTCGAACTTCTCCAGCGTGAGGCAGAACGGCGGCAGGTCGGCGCTGTCCACGCGGGGGCCGAGCGACGCCTCGGCGTACTGCTGGCGGGTGTTGCAGAACGCGTTGTCCGCGCCGGCGACCAGGATCCGGTTGCCGTGCCAGCCGTACCAGGAACCGAGCGCCACCCCGAGCAGGACGGCGACCAACGACACGTGGAAGAGCAGGTTGCCGGTCTCCTTGAGGTAGCCCTTCTCGGCGGAGACCTCGTTGCCCCGGACGGTGACCCGCCACCGGCCGCGGCGCAGCACCGCCGCGATCGCCTCGGGATCGGCGGCGGCCGGGGCCTCCAGCACCGCGTGCTGGGGCAGCCGGTCGAACCGCTTCGGGGCGGCCGGCGGGCGCATCCGCAGCGCGCGCACGTGGTCGCGGGCCCGGGGCAGGATGCAGCCGATCAGCGAGGTGAACAGCAGCAGGTAGATCGCGGAGAACCAGACCGAGCCGAAGACCTCGAACATGCCGATCTGGTCCAGCCGGGGCGCCAGGTCGGGGTGGTCGGCGAACCACTCGTTGACCTTCTCCGGGTTGACCCCGCGCTGCGGCAGCACCGAGCCGGGAATCGCGGCGACCGCGAGCAGGAACAGCAGGATCAGGGCGGTACGCATGCTGGTGAGCTGCCGCCACGAGTTGCGCAGCAGGGCCAGCACCGGGTTGACCCGTCGCCGGGGCGCCTCGGCCGGCGGGGTGGCCGGCCGGTCGTCCACGGTCGTCATCAGATGCTCACCTCGCCCACCCCGACGTGCGTCTGCAACCAGATCACCACGTTCTGCCAGCCGCCCGTGACCAGCGCCAGGCCGATCACGATCAGCAGCGCGCCGCCGATCCGGGTGACCCAGCGGCTGTTGCGCCGGACGGCACGGAACACCCCGAGCAGGCGCTGGAAGCCCAGCCCGAAGGCGACGAACGGTACCCCCAGCCCGAGGCAGTACGCCACGGCGAGCACCACGGCCCGGTCGGTGCCGCCCTCGGTGACCGCCATGCCGAGCACCGCGCCGAGCGTCGGGCCGGTGCACGGCAGCCAGCTGAGCGCGAAGACCGCGCCGAGGACCGGCGCGCCGAGCAGACCGGCGGCGGGCAGCCAGCGGATCCGGAACTCGCGCTGCATGCCGGGGACCAGGCCGAGATAGCCGAGCCCGAGCACCACCACCAGCGCGCCGATGACGATCTCCAGCGTGCGCTCGTACCGGAAGAAGAGCTTGCCGACGCCGGAGAAGAGGATCGCGGTGGCGACGAACACGGCGGTGAAGCCGGCGATGAAGAGCAGCGTGCCGGCGAGCACCCGCCCCTTGACGGCGACGGTGGTCCGCTCCGGCGCCCGTTCCACGACGCCCACCCCGGCGCCGCCCCCGGTGTTAAGCGGGGGCCCTTCCTCTACCGGAGGCGTTAAGCGGGGGCCCTTCCTTGCACCCTCCAGGTCGGAGCCGGCCAGGCCGGTCACGTAGGAGAGGTAGCCGGGCATCAGCGGGAGCACGCACGGGGAGAGGAAGCTCACCAGGCCGGCGAGGACCGCCGCACTCACCGCGAGCAGCAGCGGCCCGGACGAGGCGAGCTCAGCGAACGTCTCGCCCATCAGCGGGAGCCGTTCGGCGCCGGCCGCTCGGCGGCGATCTTCTCCACGATGGGCCGCAGCTCGTCGCGGGTCACGGCACGCCGGATCACCACGGCGATCCGGCCGTCACGGTCGAGCACCACCGTCGCCGGCGTGGTGTTCGGCGGGATGTCGAAGTTGAGCGCCTGGCGGCTGGGCGGGTCGAAGACGCTCGGGTAGGTGACCCGCCCCTCCTCGAACGCGATCGCCTTGTCCTTGCTGTCCTGCACGTTGATGCCCAGGAACGTCACGCCGGCGGCCCTGGTGGCCTGGTAGGTGGCCTCCAGGTCGTCCGCCTCGGCCCGGCAGGGCGCGCACCAGGAGCCCCAGAAGTTGACCACCACGACCTGGCCCCGGTCCTGGGAGATGTCGTAGCTGCCGCCGGTGAGCAGTTCACCGCTGACCTTCGGGGTCTTCGACCGCTGGTCGGGGGCGCAGGTGACGACGGAGCCGTCGGCGGAGCACCGGCTCTCCTGCGTGCCGGAGGAGCAGCCGACCAGCGCCGTACCGGCGGTGACGGCGGCGAGCAGGGCGGCGGCGAGCCTCCGGGTGAGCATCAGGCCCCCTTGGCCGTCCGGGCGGTCGGCGAGATCGCGATCAGGTGCGCGGCCGGCTCGGAGTAGCCGATGCCGACGATCTTCGCCCCGTCGAAGTGGAACGAGGTGAGGCTGGCCAGACCGCACTGCCGGCGGCGGGGGTCGTGCCAGAGCCGCTTGCGCTCGACGTGCCGGCGCAGCGTCCAGATCGGCAGCTGGTGCGAGACGAGCACCGCCTCGCGCCCCTCGGCGGCCACCCGGGCGGCGTGCAGCGCGGCGAACATCCGCTCGGCGATCACCTGGTAGGCCTCACCCCAGGACGGGGTGACCGGGTCCCGCAGTACCCACCAGTTGCGCGGGTCGCGGAAGGAACCGTCGCCGGGCGAGACCTTCTTGCCCTCGAACCAGTTCGCGCTCTCGATCAGCCGCTCGTCGACGCCGACGGAGAGGCCGAACTGGGCGGCGATCGGCTCGGCGGTCTGCTGGGCGCGTTCCAGCGGGCTGGCCACCACGTGCACCACGGTGCGCTCGGCCAGCGCCTGCGCGGCGGCCTTGGCCATCTGCACGCCCAGCTCGGAGAGGCGGAACCCGGGCAGCCGGCCGTAGAGGATGCCGTCCGGGTTGTGCACCTCGCCGTGCCGCAGCACGTGTACCACCGTCTCCGCCATGTTACCCCCCGTGTCCGGCCGCTGCCGCCGCTCGCGCCGCCCCCGGCAGGGCGGCCGCGATCTGCTCCCACGCGGCGTCGTCGATGGCCGCCGAGACGAACCACGACTCGAACGCGCTCGGCGGCAGATAGACGCCGGCGGCGAGCATCGCGTGGAAGAACGCCTTGAACGCCGGCACCTGCTGGGTGCGGGCGCTGTCGTAGTCGCGCACGTCGGCGTCGGTGAAGAAGATCGAGAACATGTTGCCGGCGGTGGAGAGGCGATGCGGCACACCGGCCTCCGACAGCGCCTCGGTGGCGAGCTTGCCCAGCGCCGCGGACGTCTCGTCGAGCCGGCGGTAGAGCGCGTCGTCGGCCAGCCGCAGCGTGGCCAGCCCGGCCGCGCAGGCGAGCGGGTTCCCGGAGAGCGTGCCGGCCTGGTAGACCGGGCCGGCCGGGGCCAGCCTCGCCATGATCTCCGCGCGCCCGCCGAACGCCGCGGCGGGCAGGCCGCCACCCATGACCTTCCCGTACGTCCACAGGTCGGCGTCGGAGGCGTCGAGGCCGTGCCACCCGGCGCGGGAGACCCGGAACCCGGTCATCACCTCGTCGACGATGAGCAGCGCGCCGTTCGCGTGGGCGATCCGGGCCAGCTCGGCGTTGAAGCCGTCGCGCGGGGCGATCACACCCATGTTGCCGGCGGCGGCCTCGGTGATGATCGCCGCGATGTGCGGGCCCTCGGCGGCGAACGCCTCCTCGACCGCGCGCAGGTCGTTGTACGGCAGCACGATCGTGTCGCCGGCGGCGGCGCCGGTGACGCCGGGCGAGTCGGGCAGCCCGAACGTGGCCACGCCGGAGCCGGCGGCGGCGAGCAGCGCGTCGGAGTGGCCGTGGTAGCAGCCGGCGAACTTGATGATCTTGGCGCGGCCGGTGAAGCCCCGGGCCAGCCGGATCGCCGACATGGTCGCCTCGGTGCCGGAGTTGACCAGGCGCACCTGCTCGACCGGCGTGCGCGCGATGATCTCCTCGGCCAGGTCGACCTCGCCCGGGGTGGGCGTGCCGAAGCTGGTGCCCAGCGCGGCGGCCTCGCGCAGCGCCTCCACCACGGCCGGGTGGGCGTGGCCGAGGATCAGCGGGCCCCAGGAGCAGACCAGGTCGACGTAACGGCGACCGTCGGCGTCGAAGAGCCAGGGACCCTCCCCCCGGACCATGAAGCGCGGCGTGCCGCCGACGGCACGGAACGCGCGCACGGGGGAGTTCACCCCGCCGGGCACGACGGCCTTGGCGCGGTCGAACAGGGCCTCGGAGGCCGGGGCGTCGGCCGGGTAACGGCCGGATCCGGCGGAAAAGGTCTCGGTCACGATGTGGCCATTGTGTCAGCGCCCGGCCGGTGGCCGGCAGCCACCCCGCAACGGGGGTTACCCGGCTCACGCCTGGTCGGGCCGGCGTGGAGGACCGACCGGCGGACCGCTCGACAGGCCCGGTCGTCGAGATCGCGATAGGCTGACCGGGTGGATCGTGCCGAACTGTCCATCACCGTACACCGGACGGGTGACGAAGCCGTGCTTCGCCTGGCCGGTGAGATCGACATGCTCACGGCCGCCCAGCTCTCGACGGTGGTCAACGAGGTGCTGGCGGATCCGCCCCCGCGCATCGTGCTCGACCTCGGCGGCGTCACCTTCTGCGACTCCCAGGGCCTCGGCACGCTCGTGGTGCTCAGCCGCAAGGCCAGCCACACGCAGTGCCTGCTGATCCTCACCAACGTCGGCGACTTCCTGCTGCGCGTCCTGGACATCACCGGCCTCCGCAGCGCCCTGATGATCCGCTGATCCCCCAACCCTCGCCGATCTTGCACGTCGAGCCCCCGGTGTGGGGCGTTCACCCCCTTTGTCGGGGCGGCAAGTGCAAGATCGGCGGGGTTGGCGTCACGTGACGGGGAGGTCGCGGCGGCGGAAGGTGAGCAGGCCGGTGGTGGTCAGGGTCGCGGCCAGGACGGTGAGCACGGCCAACGGCGTCGCGGTCCAGGTGGGACGCAGCACCTGCGGGGTGTGCGTGAACGGCGACAGGTCCAGCAGCCACTGGTCCAGCTCCAGCACCGCGCCGAGCTGGCCGAGCAGCACGCAGACCGCCAGCACCGCCCAGGCGGCCGGGGCGAGCCGGGGCAGCAGGCCGTAGAGCAGCACGGCGAGTCCGGCCAGCACCCACGCGGCCGGCACCTGGGCCAGGCCCGCGCCGAGCATCCGGCCCAACTGCCGGGGCACGTCGCCCACGCTGAACCCGTAGGTCAGGCCGGTGGCCAGGCCCGTCGTCGCCAACACCACCACGGGGCCGAGCAGCGCGAACACCACGTGCGAGAGCAGCCAGGTCGACCGGTGCGTCCCGGTGGCGAGCACCGGCTCCGCCCGCCCGGCGGACTCCTCGGCGCGCATCCGCAGCGCGGCCTGGATCCCGTACCCGGCCGCGGCCAGACCGGCCAGGCTCAGCGTGGCGCCCAGGTAGGCGTCGGCCAGCCCGGAGGCCCCACCGAGCCGCGCCATGATCTGCTCCAACTGCGGATTGCCCTCCACCGACCGGCCGGCCGCCTCGGCGGCGCCACCGAGGATCAGCCCCAGCAGGCCGAACCCGACCGACCACCAGAGGATCTGCCCCCGGTGCAGCCGCCAGGCCAGACCGAACGGGCCGGACAACGCGCCGCCCGCGGCGGCCGGCCCGAGCCGGGGCGGGAGCATCCCCGCGCCCAGGTCGCGGCGGACCGAGACCGGGTACGCGAGCGCGGCGAGCAGCACCGTGGCGGCCAGCGGCAGCAGCAGCACCCACCACCGGTCCCCCTCGTACGCGCGCACCCGCGCCGCCCAGCCCAGCGGCGACAGCCAGCTCGGCCAGTCGTTGCCGGCGGTGTCCCCGACCAGGCGCAGTCCGAAGGCGGCGCCGAGACCCGCGATGCCGATCCCCCGTGCCCCGCCGGCGGTCTCGGTCAGCTGCGCGGCCAGCCCGCCGAGCGTGGCGAACGCCATCCCGGTCAGCGCCACGGCGAGGCCGTACGCGTACGAGCCGGCGGCCGGCAGCCCGGTCGAGGCCAGGCCGGCGGCGGTGAGCAGGCCGAGCAGCAGGTCGGCCGCGTACGTGACCAGCAGCGCGGCGGTCAGCCCGGCGTACCGGCCGAGCACGCTGCCGCCGAGCAGCTCCCGCCGGCCGGCCTCCTCCTCGGTCCGGGTGTGCCGGATCACGGTGAGCAGGCTGGCCAGGCCGACGATCACCAGCAGGAAGCCGCTGCGCTGGGCGGTCAGCGCGCCCACGCTGTCGCCGTAGACCGGGCCGAGCAGCGCGACGATGGACGGGTTGCGGGCGGTGCCCTCGGTGTACGCGGCCCGCTCGGCCGCGGTCGGGAACAGCTCGAAGAAGCTGGCCGCGTACGACATCGGCAGCGCGGCGAGGACCAGCACCCAGAGCGGCAGCAGGACGCGGTCCCGGCGCAGGATCAGCCGGGCCAGGTGGCGGGTCCCGGTGAGCGTGCTCACCGGGCCACCCCCTCGGGCGTCGTCTCGTAGTGCCGCAGGAACAGTTCCTCCAGCGTCGGTGGCGTGCTGACCAGGCTGCGGACGCCCAGCTCGGTGAGGCGGCGCAGCGCGGCGTCGAGCGCGGTGGCGTCCACGTCGAAGCGCACCCGCTGCCCGTCCACCCGCAGGTCGTGCACGCCGGGCAAATCGGCCAGGCCGTCGAGCGGGGCGGCGACCTCGGCATCGATCGCGGTGCGGTGCAGGTGACGCAGGTCGCCGAGCGTGCCGGACTCGACCGCGCGGCCGGCCCGGATGATCGTCACCCGGTCGCAGAGCGCCTCCACCTCGGCCAGGATGTGGCTGGAGAGCAGCACCGTGCGGCCGTCCTGGCGGGCCCGGCGGACCCAGTGCTGGAAGACCTCCTCCATCAGCGGGTCGAGCCCGGAGGTCGGCTCGTCCAGGATGAGCAGTTCGACGTCGGAGGCGAGCGCGGCCACCAGGCCGACCTTCTGCCGGTTGCCCTTGGAGTAGGTGCGGCCCTTCTTGCGCGGGTCCAGCTCGAACGACTCCAGCAGTTCGGCTCGGCGCTTCGGGTCGAGCCCGCCGCGCAGGCGACCGAGCAGGTCGATCACCTCGCCGCCGCTGAGGCTGGGCCAGAGCGTGACGTCGCCCGGCACGTACGCGAGGCGGCGGTGCAGGGCCACCGCGTCCCGCCACGGGTCACCGCCGAGCAGTCGGACGGCCCCCGCGTCCGCCCGCAGCAGACCGAGCAGCACCCGGATGGTGGTCGACTTGCCGGACCCGTTGGGGCCGAGGAAGCCGTGCACCTCCCCGGTGCGGACGGTCAGGTCGAGTCCGTCGAGCGCCCGGGTCCGGCCGAACGTCTTCACCAGGCCGGACACCTCGATTGTGGTTTCCATGCTTCGGAAGCTACGCTCATTTCATAAACTTGTGAAGACAGTGAGACGTGAGAGACGATCGCGGGGATGAGCGCCGAGGAGACGACCATGAGCCAGCCGTCGCACCACGACGAGGAGGAGGTCCACCTCTTCGTCGAGCGGATGGCGATGGCCTTCGCCGACGTCGGCTTCCCCCGGATGGCCGCCCGGGTGCTGTTCACCGTGATGAGCGCCGACGACCCGCTCACCGCCGGCGAGATCGGCGAACGGCTGGGCGTGAGCGCGGCGGCCGTGAGCGGTGCGGTGCGCTACCTCACCCAGTTCGCCATGCTGGTCCGCGAGCCGGTCAAGGGCTCCCGGCGCGACCGCTACCGGATGCCGGACAACCCCTGGTACGAGGCGACCATCACCAAGACCACGCTCTACAAGACCTTCATCGACATCGCCGGCGGCGGCGTGGACGCGCTGCGCGGCCGGAGCACCCCGGCCGGCGAGCGGGTCGCCGAGATGCGTGACTTCTTCCTCTTCGTCCAGGAGGAGGTGGAGGCCCTCGGCGACCGGTGGCGGGCCCGACGCGCCGCCGCCGGGCACGGCGGCCCGGCCGACGGCTGAGCCGTCAGCGGGTGTTGCCCCAGCGGGCCTGCTCCAGCAGGTCCGCCGCGCGCTCCCGGGTCGCCGGGTCGTCGTCGGTCCGCAGCAGCGTCGTCGCCTCGTCGACCGCGTCGGTGAGGTGCCGCCACTGCAGGTCCCGCTCCCGCACCAGGTCCGACTGGGCGGCGAGCTGCCGGGTCTTCACCCACAGCTCGACGAAGACCGACACCTTGGCCCGCAGCACCCACGGGTCGAACGGCTTGGTCAGGTAGTCGACCGCGCCCACCGCGTAGCCGCGCAGCGCGAGCTGGGCGTCCTTGTCCGCCGCGGTGAGGAAGATGATCGGCACGTGCCGGGTCCGCTCCCGCCGCTTGATGTGGGTGGCGGTCTCGAAGCCGTCCATGTCCGGCATCTGGGCGTCGAGCAGGATCACCGCGAAGTCGTCCACCAGGAGCTGCTTGAGCGCGGCCTCCCCGCTCTCCACCGCGACCGACTGCACCGGGAGACCCTGGAGGATCGCCTCCAGCGCCATCAGGTTCTCCCGCCGGTCGTCCACCAGCAGGGCCTTGGCCGTCTGCGTCACGCGCTCTCCTCGCCTCGACTCCGGCCGATCCAGGACGCCATCAGCTCGATCAGCTCGTCCAGATCCACCGGCTTGGTGATGTAGTCGCTGCCGCCCGCCGCGAGCGCCGACTCCCGGTCGCCGGGCATCGCCTTGGCGGTCAGGAAGACGATCGGCAGGTCCGCGAAGCGGTGGTTGCGGCGGATCTGCGCGGTCGTCTCGTACCCGTCCTGGTCCGGCATCATGGCGTCCATCAGGACGATGTCCACCTCCGGATGCTCGGCGAGCTGGCGGACACCGTCCACCCCGTTGTCCGAGTACAACACGGTCATCCCGTGCAGTTCCAACGCGGACGTCAGCGCGAACACGTTCCGCACGTCGTCGTCGATGATCAGGACGGTCACGCCGTCCAGCCGCCGGGTCGTCGGCGTCTCCTGCGGCTGCGGCAGCTCCATCGGCATGAGCAGCGACGACGGCAGGCCCGCGCGGCTCGGCGACGGCGGTGCCGGCGCCACCACCGCGTCCGGCGCCAGCACGTCCGGTACGAAGAGGGTGAACGTCGAGCCCTGACCGGGCGCGGACGACACGGTGATCGTGCCGCCGAGCAGGCGGGCCAGGTCCCGGCTGATCGACAGGCCGAGGCCGGTGCCGCCGTAGCGGCGGCTGGTCGTGCCGTCGGCCTGCTGGAACGCCTCGAAGATCAGCGACAGCTTGTCGTCCGAGATGCCGATGCCGGTGTCGATCACGGTGAACGCGATGACGTGCTGGGCGTTGGTCAACGCCGGCACGTCGAAGACCGCATTGTCGGCCGCCGGACCGATGCGCAACGTCACCGCGCCGTTGTCGGTGAACTTCACCGCGTTGGAGAGCAGGTTACGCAGGATCTGCTGCAACCGCTGCGCGTCGGTGACCAGCGCCGACGGCAGGTCCTGACTGACCCGGACCTGGAAGTCCAGGCCCTTCTCCTCGGCCTGCGGCGCGAACGCCTGCTCCACGTAGCCGCGGATCTCGGCGAACTGGATCTCGGTGGGCTCCACGTCCATCCGACCCGCCTCGATCTTCGACAGGTCGAGGATGTCGTCGATCAGCGACAGCAGGTCCGACCCCGCACCGTGGATGGTCCGGGCGAACTCGATCTGCTTCGCGCTGAGGTTGCGCTCCGGGTTCTCCGCCAGCAGCCGGGCCAGCAGGAGCAGCGAGTTCAGCGGCGTCCGCAGCTCGTGGCTCATGTTGGCCAGGAACTCCGACTTGTACGCCGACGCCCGGGTCAGCTGCTGCGCCTTCTCCTCCAGGCCGAGCCGGGCCAGTTCGATCTCCCGGTTCTGCGTCTCGATGTTGGCCTTCTGCTCCGACAGCAGCTTCGCCTTGTCCTCCAGCTCGGCGTTGGTGCGCTGCAACTCCGCCGACTGGTCCTGCATCTCGTGCGCCAGCCGCTGCGACTGCGCCAGCAGCTCCTCCGTACGCCGGTTGGCCTGGATGGTGTTGACCGCGACGCCGATGGTGAGCACCAGGCGCTCCAGGAACGCCAGGTGCAACTCGGAGAAGGTGGTCACGCCGGCGAACTCGATCACGCCGAGCAGCTCGCCCTCGAACAGCACCGGCAGCACCACCAGGTCGGCCGGCGGCGTGTCGGCCAGCCCGGAGCGCACCACCAGCCGCCCGTCCGGCTGGGCCTTGACCCGGATGGTCCGGCGGGACAGCGCGGCCTGGCCGACCAGCCCCTCGCCCGGGCCGAACGTCACGTCGTGGCCCCGGGCCACGTACCCGTAGGAGGCGGTGAGCCGCAGCCGCATGCTGCCCTCGGAGCTGTCCGCCAGGAAGAACGCGCCGAGCTGCGCGTCCACCAGCGGCGTCACCTCCTGCATGATCATGCGGCAGACCTCGCCCAGGTCCCGCTGGCCCTGCAACAGGCCGCCGATGCGGGCCAGGTTGGAGTCGAGCCAGCCCTGCTCGGCGTTCTTCTTGGTCGTCTCCCGGAGGGTGACGATCATCTGGTTGATGTTGTCCTTCAGCTCGGCGACCTCGCCCTGCGCCTTCACGTTGATCCGCTGGGTCAGGTCGCCACGGGTCACCGACGTGGAGACCTGCGCGATGGCGCGCAACTGCGTGGTCAGGGTCGAGGCGAGCTGGTTGACGTTCTCGGTGAGGTCGCGCCAGGTGCCGGAGACGCCCTTCACCTGGGCCTGACCGCCCAGCTTGCCCTCGGTGCCCACCTCGCGGGCCACCCGGGTCACCTCGTCGGCGAACGAGGACAGCTGGTCGACCATCGTGTTGACGGTGTTCTTCAGCTCCAGGATCTCGCCCTGCGCGTCCACCGTGATCTTCTGGCCCAGGTCGCCCCGGGCCACCGCCGTGGTGACCGACGCGATGTTGCGGACCTGACTGGTCAGGTTCGACCCCATCGAGTTCACGTTGTCGGTCAGGTCCCGCCACGTACCCGAGACGCCCTTGACCTGGGCCTGGCCACCCAGCTTCCCCTCGGTGCCCACCTCACGGGCCACCCGGGTCACCTCGTCGGCGAACGACGACAGCTGGTCCACCATCGTGTTCACGGTGGACTTCAGCTCCAGGATCTCGCCCTGCGCGTCCACCGTGATCTTCTGCGACAGGTCACCCTTCGCCACCGCCGTCGACACCTGGGCGATGTTGCGCACCTGCGCGGTCAGGTTCGACGCCATCGAGTTCACGTTGTCGGTCAGGTCGCGCCAGGTGCCCGCCACGCCGCGCACCTGGGCCTGACCGCCGAGCTTGCCCTCGGTGCCCACCTCACGCGCCACCCGCGTCACCTCGTCGGCGAACGACGACAGCTGGTCCACCATCGTGTTCACCGTGGACTTCAGCTCCAGGATCTCGCCCCGGGCGTCCACCGTGATCTTCTGCGACAGGTCACCCTTCGCCACCGCCGTGGTGACCGACGCGATGTTCCGCACCTGACTGGTCAGGTTCGACGCCATCGAGTTCACGTTGTCGGTCAGGTCCCGCCACGTACCCGAGACGCCCTTGACCTGGGCCTGGCCGCCCAGCTTCCCCTCGGTGCCCACCTCACGGGCCACCCGCGTCACCTCGTCGGCGAACGACGACAGCTGGTCGACCATCGTGTTGACGGTGTTCTTCAGCTCCAGGATCTCGCCCTGCGCGTCCACCGTGATCTTCTGACCCAGGTCGCCCTTCGCCACGGCGGTGGAGACCTGGGAGATGTTGCGGACCTGGCTGGTCAGGTTGCCGGCCAGCTGGTTGACGTTCTCGGTGAGGTCACGCCAGGTGCCGGAGACGCCGCGCACCTGCGCCTGGCCGCCCAGCTTCCCCTCGATGCCGACCTCGCGGGCCACCCGGGTGACCTCGTCGGCGAACGAGGACAACTGGTCCACCATCGTGTTGACGGTGTCCTTCAGCTCCAGGATCTCGCCCTGCGCCGCCACCGTGATCTTCTGCGACAGGTCACCCTTCGCCACCGCCGTCGACACCTGGGCGATGTTGCGCACCTGGGACGTCAGGTTCGACGCCATCGAGTTGACGTTGTCGGTCAGGTCCTTCCACGTGCCGGCCACGCCCGGCACCTCGGCCTGGCCGCCGAGCTTGCCCTCGGTGCCCACCTCGCGGGCCACCCGGGTCACCTGCTCGGCGAAGAGCCGCAGCGTGTCGGTGAGCGAGTTCATCGTGTCGGCCAGCTCGGCCACCTCGCCGCGCGCCCCGACCGTGATCTTCTGCGACAGGTCGCCCTTCGCCACCGCGGTCGCCACCTGGGAGATCGACCGCACCTGACCGGTGAGGTTCGACGCCATGGTGTTCACCGAGTCGGTGAGGTCCTTCCAGGTGCCGGCGACACCGCGCACGTCGGCCTGACCGCCCAGCTTGCCCTCGGTGCCCACCTCACGGGCCACCCGGGTCACCTCGTCGGCGAACGACGAGAGCTGGTCCACCATCGTGTTCACGGTCCGGCCGATGCGCAGGTACTCGCCGCGCAGCGGGCGCCCGTCGATCTCCAGCGCCATGTGCTGGGAGAGGTCGCCGTCGGCCACCGCCACGATCACCCGGGCGATCTCGGTGGTCGGCCGACCCAGGTCGTCGATCAGCGAGTTGATCGCCCGCTGCCCCTCCGCCCAGGAGCCGTCCAGCCCCTCGTCGTCGAGGCGTTCGGTGAGCCGCCCGTCCCGGCCGACGATCCGGCTGATCCGGCGCAGGTCCAGGTGCTGCCGCTCCTGCATCGACACCACGTCGTTGAACGCGTCGGCGACCTCGCCGGACAGACCCGCCCGCCGGGGCAGGCGGACCCGGAGGTCACCGCGGGCCACCCGCTGCAGCGCCTCGACCAGCTCGCCGAGGAGCACCTCGTGGTCGGACGCGGACGGATCCGCGGTCACCGACTGTTTCGCCGTGGTCATCATTCCTCGCTCAGCTCGGGGCCCACCGGGTCGTGCCGACACGCGGCCATCCCATCATTGTGCCGCGCGTTCCGTCGAGGTCACCGCCCGCCGACAGCGCGTCACGCGCCGTATTCGCCCGACTGGTCGGTTCGGCCGGGGCGCTTGGCACCCGGGGCGGCGGCGGTAGAGGATACGAAGGTGTCAGCGGAGGTGGGGCCGACCCTGAGTGGCGGCACGGACGAGCACGTCCGACGCGTCCGCCTCCCCGCCGACCGGCGCACGCCCGCGGCCGCCCGGGCGCTGGTCCGCGCCATGCTCCTCGAGGCCGGCCTGCCCGAACTGCTCAACGAGGCGCTGCTGCTCACCACCGAGCTGACCACCAACGCGGTCGAGCACGCGCGTACCGAACTGGACATCGAGGTCGAGGCCGACCGCGCCGGCCTCACCGTGACCGTCACCGACTTCGCCTCCGGGCCGGTCGACGAGCTGACCGTCGGTGTGCGCAACACCACCTCCGACATCACCGAGGTGGCCGCGCGCGGACGGGGCCTGCTGCTGGTCGACCACTTCGCCAGCCGCTGGGGCACCACCTACCTCCCCACCGGCAAGGGCGTCTGGTTCCGGCTCGACCGCCCCGGCCCGCGCGGACCCGGCCGACCGGCCGGCGCCCGGGCCTGGGTGGCGACCGCCGGGACGGAACGGTCCGACGACGGTACGCCGAGCGCCGCCGCCATGAGCGAGCTGATGCAGACCACCCCCGACCCGTACGCCGACGACCCGCTGCCGGAGTTCGCCACCGGGCTGCTCACCCGGGTCGCCGAGATGGTGGGCGCCGCCGGCGGCACCGTCCGGCTGGACCGGGGCGACGGGCTGGGCACCCAGGTCTTCGCCCGCTACGGCCGGCAACCCCGGGAGGGCAACGAGCTGCTCCGCGTCCCGCTCGCCGTGCACCGCCCGTACGCCGGCGAGCTGGAGCTGGACGCGGCGCCGTCGACGTACGCCCGGCCGCTGGCCGTGCTCGCCGCCGAGCGGCTCTCGCTGCACCTGGAGAACGACCGGCTGCGCCGGGCCGACGTACGCCGCTCCGCCTGGCTCACGTTCCTCGCCGAGGCCAGCGAGCTGCTCGCCCAGTCCCTGGACGTCGAGTTGACCATGGCGCTCGTCCCGCAGCTCGTGGTGCCCCGGCTCGGCCAGTGGTGCGCGGTGCACACCACCGACGAGTGGGGGCGGCTGCGCCTCGCCGCGTCCAGCCACGCCGACGAGGCGATGCTGCCCCACCTGCACCGGGTGCTCCAGGAGACCGGCCCGGACTCGGTCCAGTCCCGGCTGCGCGAGGCGTCCCGCAGCGCCGCGCAGGTGCCGCTGGCCGGGCCGGTGGAGGGCATCGCCGTACCGTTGATCGCCCGTGGCCAGCGACTCGGCACCCTCGCGGTGGGCCGGCACCAACGGCACCGGCACGACCCGGACGAGGTCTCGGTGCTGGAGGACGTGGCCCGGCGGGCCGCGCTGGCCATCGAGAACGCGCGCATCCACGCCGAACGCCGCCGCGTCGCGCAGACGCTCCAGCAGTCGCTGCTGCCGCCGGTGCTCCCGGTGGTCGAGGGCATCGGCTTCGCCGCCGAGTACGTCCCGACCGGCGACGACGCCGAGGTCGGCGGCGACTTCTACGACGTGGTGCCGCTGCCGGACGGCCGCTGGCTGGTGGTCGTGGGTGACGTGTCCGGCAAGGGCGTGCAGGCGGCGGCCGTGACCGGCCTGGTCCGGGACGTGATCCGGGTCCTGGTGGGCGACGGCAAGCCCCTGCCGGAGGTGCTCGGCCGGCTCAACGAGACGCTCGTCGAACGCGGCGGCGGGCGCTACTGCACGCTGGCCCTGGCGGCGGTCGCGCCCGGCGACGGCGACCAGCTCGACGTGGCCCTGCACCTGGCCGGCCACGACCGGCCGGTGCTGCTGCACGGCGGTGGCGGCGCGACGTTCGTCGGCACCGGCGGCACCGCGCTCGGTCTGCTCGACACGATCACCACCCCCACCGCCGAGCTGGCGCTCAAGCCCGGTGACTCGTTGATCTTCTACACCGACGGGGTCACCGAGCGGCGGCGCGGCCGGGAGCTGTTCGGCACCGAACGGCTGCGCGAGTCGGCGGCGCCGCTGGCCGGCTACTCGGCCGACGTGGTCGCGGCACGGCTGCGCGCCGCCACCATCGCGTTCTCGGTGGAGCCGCCCCGCGACGACATAGCCGTCCTGGTCCTCCGCAACGACACCCCCTGACCAGCCCTCCTCCCCGCCCAACCCACCTGGTCCCGCCCCAGCCCAGCCCGGTTCAGCCCGCCTCGGCCCAGCCCTGCCGGTCGATCATGAAGTTAGCCGCATGAATCGCCCCGACCGCCCGCACCGAACTCGCGCGAGCCGACACCACTTCGCCGAAGCGGCGGCATCCCCACCATCGGGACACCGCCACCACGCCGAACTGGCGGGCGCACGCGACCAGTACCGCCGAACTGAGCGGGCGCGCGCGACCAGCACCACCGGCCCGGCGAGCGCGACCACCACCGCCGACCGGGCGCGTGCCACCACGCCGCCGGAGTGGCGTCAGCCCGCCACCACAACTGAAACGCGTCGAGACGTCGATGGCACCCAGAGCGGGTGGGGGCGGTCGTTCGCCGGGTCACGGGAAAAGAGCAGGCCGGGGCAGCCGTCGAGCACGCAGCACGGTGATCAGAGGCCGCCCGGGAGCCGACCGGGGGCGAGGCGGTGGTGCGGATCCAGGTGGGCCTTGGCGCTGCGCAGCCGGGGCAGCGCCGGCAACTCGCCCCAGAGGTCGACGGCGTGGCGCACCGGCGCGGGCGCCGCCACCACCACGCACCGGCCCTGCCGGGCGATCAGCACGCTGCGGACCGCGGTGAGGATCGAGGCGACCCGCGCGGGCGGCAGCGCGCCGGGCAGAGCGGCGTGGACGGCGCCGATCCCGGCGGAGCCGCGTACCGGCACGGGCGTGCCGGCCGCGTCGCGCAGCGCGTAGACGGCGGCGTGCAGGTCGTTGATCGGCACCTCGATGCGCAGCGCGGTGTCGCCCGGGGCGAACGGATAGCGCCCCCACCACTCGGGCGCGTGGTGGTTGACCACGGCCTCGGCCCCGAGCACGGCGGTCAGTCGCTGGGCCCGTTCGGTCACGTCGGCCGGACCGCCCTCCAGCAGCACCACCAGGCTGCCCGCCGCGGGCCGGCCGGTCACCGCCGGGTGGTCGGGTCGACCGGCGACCGAGGGGTGGCTCGCCGGGATCCGACGACGGGGCAGGGACACCGGCACCGGCAGGTCCAGCTCCACGGCGGCCGGCTCGACGCCGGCGGCGAGCACCGCACGGACCAGGTCGTGCACCTCCAGCGGGGTCCACACCGGACGGGACACCCAGAGCCGGCCAGCCGGCAGCGCCTGCACCCGCATGGTGGCCGACACCAGCACGCCGAGCCCGCCCTGCGAGCCGCAGAGCAGCCGGGCCACGTCCAGCCCCGGCAACTCACCCCGACCGAGCACGGCATCACCGCCGGCGCCGACGGGCGGGCCGCCCCCGGCCGGCGCACCGCCAGCGGACGAACCTCCACCGAGCGGACCACCCCGGACCGCCGACTCCCCGCCACCCAGAGAACCGCCACGCAGCGGACCACCGCCCAGGGAACCCCCGCCCAGCGGGCCACCGCCGGTGAGCGCACCCCCGCCGATGTCGAAGGCGCCCGCCGGCGCCGCCCGCCCGAGCCGCGCCGTGCCGGACTCACCCACGCTGACCAGCTCGCCGTCGGCGTCCAGGTAGCGAACGCCGACGAGCTGCGCGCACGGGCTGCCGTGCCGGTGGCGCAACGGGCCCGCCTCGTCGGCGGCGAGCACCCCACCCAGCGTCGCGCCGGGTGAGGGCGCGTCGACCGGGAGCCGCCGGCCGGTGCGGCCGAGTGCGGCCTGGACCGCCCGCAACGGGGTGCCCGCGCCGATCTCGGCCACGGCGGCGGCCTGCGGCTCGTGCCACACCCCGGCGAGCCGACCGGTGTCGAGCAGGATGTCGACCTGGCCCGGGGCGGCGCCCCAGTCGATCTTCGTGCCGGCGCCGCGCGGGACCACCGTCAGTTCGTGCGCCGCGGCCAGCCGCAGCACCTCGGCCGCGGCGTGCGGGCCGCCCGGCACGGCCACCCACCGGGCGGTGCGGCCGGCCACCTCGTCGGCCGGCCCGGCGAAACGGGCGAACGGCGGACCGCAGATCTCGGCCAGCTTCCGGGTGATGTCGAGGGCTCCGGGTCGGTCGGTGGAACGTGCAGCAGCCGCCATGGCGGTTATCGTACACATGTTCGAAAGACCTGGTGGCGGATCGGTGCGGCGCGGTCGCCCGGCGGTGGCCCGCCGACCGGTAACGTGGCGCCGTGACCACGACCCCACCACCTGTTGCCAAGCGCGTTCCGGCCGAGCGGACCCACCACGGCGACACGGTCGTCGACGAGTACGCGTGGCTCGCCGCCAAGGACGACCCGGACACGATCGCCTACCTGGACGCCGAGAACGCCCACACCGAGTCGCGCACCGCGCACCTGGCCGGGCTGCGCGCGGAACTGTTCGAGGAGACGCGCCGGCGCACCCAGGAGACCGACCTGTCGGTGCCGACCCGCAAGGACGGCCACTGGTACTACACCCGCACCGTCGAGGGGCAGCAGTACGGCGTGCACTGCCGGCGGGCGGTCCGCCCGGACGAGACCGCGCCCCCGGTCAGCGCGGACGGCGCCCCGCTCGACGGCGAGGAGGTGCTGCTCGACGGCAACCAGCTCGCCGAGGGGCACGACTTCTTCTCCCTGGGCGCGTTCGACGTCAGCCCGGACGGGCGGTGGTTGGCCTACTCCACCGACTTCTCCGGCGACGAGCGGTTCACGCTGCGGATCAAGGACCTGGTCACCGGCGAGGTGCGGCCGGACGAGATCCCGGACACGTTCTACGGCACGGCGTGGTCCGCCGACGCCTCGACGCTGTTCTACGTGACGGTCGACGACGCGTGGCGGCCGAACCGGGTGTGGCGGCACACGGTGGGCACCCCGTCGAGCGAGGACGTGGTGGTCCACCAGGAGGACGACGAGCGGTTCTGGGTCGGCGTCGAGCTGACCCGGTCCGAGCGCTTCGTGGTCATCGACATCCACAGCAAGATCACCAGTGAGGTCCGGGTGATCCCGGCCGCGAACCCGACCGGCGAACCCGCCGTCGTGGCCCCGCGGCGTCAGGGCGTCGAGTACGCGGTGGAGCACCACGGCCACCGCTTCCTGATCCTGCACAACGACGGTGCGGAGGACTTCGCGCTGGCGTACACGTCGGCGGACGCGCCGGGCGAGTGGACGCCGCTGATCCCGCACACCCCGGGCACCCGGCTGGAGGCGGTCGACGCGTTCGAGAACCACCTCGTGGTGTCGTTGCGCGCCAACGGGCTGACCGGGCTGCGCGTGCTGCCGGTCGGCAGCGACGACAGCTGGGACATCGACTTCCCCGAGCCGATCTACAGCGTCGGGCTCGACGCGAACCCGGAATACCGCACGGGCACGGTGCGGCTGCGCTACACCTCGCTGGTGACCCCCGACTCGGTCTACGACTACGACCTGGTCACCCGGGAGCTGACGCTGCGCCGGCAGAAGCCGGTACGGCCCGGGCCGGACGGGCGGGCGTACGACCCGGCCGACTACGAGCAGCACCGGGACTGGGCGCTGGCCGACGACGGCACCCGCGTACCGATCTCGCTGGTCTGCCGCCGCGACACCCCGCGCGACGGCTCCGCGCCCGCGGTCATCTACGGCTACGGCTCGTACGAGGCGAGCATGGACCCCTGGTTCTCGATCGCCCGGCTGAGCCTGCTCGACCGTGGCGTCATCTTCGCGGTCGCGCACATCCGGGGCGGCGGCGAGCTGGGCCGGCGCTGGTACGACGAGGGCAAGCTGCTGGCCAAGAAGAACACGTTCACCGACTTCGTGGCCTGCGCCCGGCACCTGGTCAAGGCGGGCTGGACGGCGAGCGACCGGCTGGTCGCCCGGGGCGCCTCGGCCGGCGGCCTGCTGATGGGCGCGGTGGCGAACCTCGCCCCGGACGCGTTCGCCGGGATCGTCGCGCAGGTGCCGTTCGTGGACGCGCTGACCTCGATCCTCGACCCGTCGCTGCCGCTGACGGTGACCGAGTGGGAGGAGTGGGGCAACCCGCTGGACGACCCCGAGGTCTACGCGTACATGAAGTCGTACACCCCGTACGAGAACGTGACCTCCGCCGACTACCCGGCGATCCTGGCCGTGACCAGCCTGAACGACACCCGGGTGCTCTACCACGAGCCGGCCAAGTGGGTCGCCCGGCTGCGCGCGCTCGCGCCGCAGGGCGACTACCTGCTGAAGACCGAGATGGGCGCCGGGCACGGCGGGCCGAGCGGCCGGTACGACGCCTGGCGCGAGGAGGCGTTCGTCAACGCCTGGACCCTCGACCGTCTCGGCCGCGCCTGACCTTCCGTGCAAGGAAGGGCCCCTTGTTAACAGGCGCCTGTTAACAAGGGGCCCTTCCTCTACCGGAGACGTTAAGAAGGGGCCCTTCCTTACACCGCAAGCGCGGCGGCGAGCACTGCCGGGTCGGCGTTGCCGCCGGTGACCACCGCGACGGTACGCCCGCCCGGCAGCTCGTCGCGGTGGAACAGCCGGGCGGCCAGCGCGACCGCGCCGCTCGGCTCGGCCACCAGGCGCGCGTCCCGCAGCACCCGTCCGGTGGCCGCCATGATCTCGTCCTCGGTGACCGTGACGATGCCGTCGAGCCGCTCCCGCAGGTGGGCCAGCGTCCGCGCGGACAGGTTGGTCCGCAGCCCGTCGGCGCAGGTCCGGTAGGTGCGGTCGACATCCCAGACCACCACCTCGCCGGCGGCGAGCGACTCCACGGCGTCGGCGGCCAGCTCCGGTTCCACCCCGATGACGGAGGCCGACGGGCGCAGCGCCTTGACCGCGGTGGCGACGCCCGAGCCGAGACCGCCACCGCCCACCGGCACCAGCACCACGTCGACGTCGGGCAGGTCGGCGACGATCTCCAGCCCGATGGTGCCCTGCCCGGCGATGACCGCCGGGTGGTCGAACGGGGGCACGAGCGCCGCCCCGCTCTCCGCCGCGATCCGCTCCGCCTCGGCGAGCCGGCGGGCCGGCGGCACCGTCCGCACGTCCGCGCCGAGCGCCCGCATCCGGGCCACCTTGACCTCGGGCGCGCCCGCGGGCACCACCACGACGCAGGGCACCCCGAACGCGCGGGCCGCGTACGCCAGCGCCTGCCCGTGGTTGCCGGAGGAGTGGGTGACCACGCCCCGGGACCGGACGTCCGGGGCGAGCCGGGCCACGGCGTGGGTGGCGCCGCGCAGCTTGAACGACCCCACCGGTTGCAGGTTCTCCGGCTTGAGCCACAGCTCCTCGTCCCAGGGCACCGGCAGCAGCGGGGTCCGCACCACGGTGCCCGCCAGGTCGTCGGCGGCGGTCCGGACGTCAGCGATCGTGATCAGCTCCATCGCACCATCCTGCCCGCACCTAGACTGCCGGGATGACCGACGAGGAGCAGCCGGCGGCGCGGCGCGGGCCGACCTGGTTGATCCTCCTGGTGGTCGCCGCCGCGCTGGCGGTCTGCTGCTGTTCCACCGTGATCGGGCTGGCCGTGGCCGGCTCGGCCGGGCTGCTCGGCCGCTGATCGGCCGGTCCTAGGTGGTGCGCAGTTCCTCCACCGAGGTGCTGGCGCGCAGAACCAGCAGGCCGGCGGCGGCGGTGGCCAGCACCGCCGCCAGCCCACCCGCCGCGAGCCAGGCCAGCTGCTCCCACGGCACGTCCGGCCGGACGACCACCTCCGGCACCCATTCGGTACGGGCGTAGCGGACGCTGGTGGCCGGATCGCCGCACAGGTCGGGACCGGCGTCGCAGACCGTGGTCCGGTAGCCGCCGCCGCTCGGGTCGGGGAGCAGTCCCCGGACCAGCAGGTATCCGACGGTCAGCGCGAGCCCGACCGCCGGCACGGCCGGGGCGAGCGACGCCCAGAGCAGCGACCGGCCGATGGTGGCGCGCGGCACGCCGGTGGCCACCTGGGCGGCGTACGCCCGGCGCCGGCTGGTGATGCCCTCGACCACGGCGACGAGCAGCCCACCGCCGGCGATCGCCATCGCCACCACGATCGCCAGGTCGACCAGGCCCATCGCGTTGAGGTAGAAGTCCGGGTCGGACAGCCCCGCACCGGTGCGGCGGGTCAGCTCGGCCTGGGCCAGGAAGTCGGCGCGGATCCCGGCGGCACCGGCACCGACGATCAGCGCGGCGAGCAGGGCGGCGAACGTGCGGCTGCCGGCCCACGGGTCGGCGGTGAGCCGGCGCGCCGCGAGCAGCGCGGCGGCGCCGCGCCCGTGCCGGTGCAGCACCCGCCCGGTCTGGTACGAGATCCAGCCGGTGCCGGACACCACGCCGATCATCGCGGTCAGCCCGCCGGCCATCAGCATCAGTGGCGCCACCCAGTCAGGCTCGACGACGTCGCGCTGCTCGTACCAGACCAGGACCGGGCGGATCGCGGCGAACATGGCCAGCGCGGCCAGGATGAGCACGCCGGGCCACGGCCAGGGGGCGCGGGTGCGGACCCGGCGCACGACGCCGAACGGGGTGGTGGTGACCCGCCGCAGCAGCAGCGCGCTCGCCAGCGCGGCGACCAGCGGCAGGCCGAGCACGACGGCGGTCGTGGCGGCCGGGGCCGGGAGCACGTCGGTGGGCAGGGGCAGCCGGCCGGTGGCGTCGGGCCGGTGCAGCAGCCGGCGCCCGACCAGGAAGACGGCGAGGCCGGTGACGGTGCCGAGCAGGCTCGCCACGCCGGTCTCGGCGACCGCGATCCGGGTGACCTGGCCGGGCGTGGCGCCGACCAGCCGGAGCGCGGCCAACCGCCGGTCCCGGCCCGGCGCGCCGAGGCGGGCGCACTGCCCGGCCAGCCCGAGGACCGGTATGCAGAGCAGCAGCAGGGCGAAGGCGACGCCGGGGCGCAGGCCCGGTTCCCGCAGCAGGGCGTTGGTGTACTGCTCGGACTGCGTCCAGGCGTTACCGGGCGGCTTGGCCACGGCCAGCACGGTGAGCGCGGCCAGCCCGGCGAGCGTCGCCAGCGCGGCGCTCACCGCGGTCAACGCCACCCGCGCGCCATCGGTGCGGGTGCCGGCGAGCGCGAGTCGCAGCAGTGTCGCCGGCCTCACCGCGTGCCGCCCGGCACCGCCGGGTCGAGGCCCAGCCCGGTGTGGTCGACCATCCCGTCGCGCAGGCTCACCTCCCGGTCCGCGTACGCGGCGATCCGCGGCTCGTGGGTGACCAGCACGACCGTGGTGCGTTGGTCGCGGGCCAGCCGGACCAGTTGGGTGAGCACCTGCTCGCCGGCGAGCGTGTCGAGCGCGCCGGTGGGCTCGTCGGCGAAGAGGACCCGCGGCTCGGTGACCAGCGCCCGGGACAGCGCGCAGCGCTGCTGCTGGCCGCCGGACATCTCGCCCGGTCGGGCGTCGGCGACCTCGGCCACGCCGAGCCGTTCCAGCCAGGTGAGCGCCGCCGTCCGTGCCGCTCGCCGCCCCGTGCCGGCGAGAAGCAACGGAAGGGCGACGTTCTCCGCCGCGGTCAGCTCGGCGACGAGCTGGCCGAACTGGAACAGCACCCCGAAGTCGGTGCGGCGCAGCCGGGACCGGGCCGCCTCCGACCACTGGTCGATCCGTTCGCCGCGCCAGGTGACCTGACCGGCGTCGGGGCGCAGGATGCCGGCGAGGCAGTGCAGCAGTGTCGACTTGCCGCAGCCGCTCGGGCCGGTGACGGCCACGATCTCGCCCTCGGCCACGTCGAGCGTCACGCCGCGCAGTGCGGGTGTCGGGCCGTAAGCCCGGACCACGCCGCGCGCTTCCAGGAACGTCACGAGTGCACCTCCCGGTGCCAGTCGGCGACCCGGTCCAGGGTGGTGTGCAGCCACCGCAGATCGGCGTCGAGATGGGCGATGGCGAAGTCGGCGGCGACCACCTCGTCGAGGCGGGCACCGGGTGCGCTCTTGACCGCGGTCAGCTCGCGCAGCCGCTCGGTGTGGGCGCGGCGCTGGGCGACCAGGTAGGCGCGCGCCTGGTCGGCGTCGGCCACCAGGAGCGCGACCACCACCTTGGCGAAGAGCGTGCTGGCCACGTAGGGCATCGGCGGTTCGACGGTGGCCAGCCACTGGTCGAGCGCGGCCCGGCCCGCGCCGGTGAGCGCGTAGGCGGTGCGGTCCGGGCCGCCCTCGCGGGCCTGACCGGCGGGGGCGACCAGGCCGTCCCGGTGCAGCCGGGCCAGCGTCGCGTAGACCTGCCCGAAGGCGAGCGGCCGGGCCCGGGGCAGCCGCTCGTCGTGGGCGCGTTTCAGCTCGTAGCCGTGGCGTGGGCCGGCGGCGAGCAGCCCGAGCAGGACGTGCTGGGTGGACACGCCCCTACTATTCACTCAGTGAATAGAACCGTCAAGCAGGAGGCGCCCAGGCCGGGTCGCGCCCGGTGCGGGCGAGCAGCGCCGCCAGCGTGGTCGGGGCCGCGTCGGTGGGCACCGGAGCGCCGAACGCGCCCATCCGCTGCCCCATGTCGCCCATCCGGTCCATGAAGTCGTGCCCCGCCGCCACCACGGACGGGTCCACCACCAGCTCCTGCCCGGTGGCCCGGGCCAGGTCCCAGCCGTGCACGGTGAGGTCGATCAGGGCCATCAGCCCGACCGTCTCCTGCGGCAGGCCCAGGCCGGGCGAGACACCCTCCAACGCCGCCGGGTCCGACCACGCCTCGACCAGCCGCGCCGCCTCGGTGGCGAACCGGTCCCGCCAGCCCTCGGTCAGGTGGTCGGTCTTGCCCGACCAGTCGACCTCCTCCCGCCGGGCCATCGCCTGGAAGTTGACCACCACGTCGGTCACGTGGTTCAGCAGGTCGCGCACGCTGTAGTCGGGGCAGGGGGTGGGCAGGTCGAGCTGGTCGTCGGCGACGCCACGCACCACCGCCGTCGTGCCCGGCGACGCGACGGACAGCAGCTCACTAGTCTTCGTGCTCATAGAGCCAGCGTATGAGGACGGTCTTGAAGAAATGCGACACGAACCACGGCGGGACAGCCGGGGGATCCTCGATCCCGACCGGCTGCTGCGGCAGGTCCGGTTCCGGCGCCGGTTGCCCGCGCCGGCGCTGCGCCCCTGGGTGGAGCACTACTGGCTGATCGACTGGGACCTGGCCGAGCCGTTCGACCAGCGGGTGGTGCCGCACCCGGCGGTCAACCTGGTGTTCCAGGCGCAGGAGGGCGGGATCGAGCACGCCGTGGTGGCCGGTGTGGACACCGGCCTCTTCACCGTCACGCTGCACGGCGCCGGGCGGGTCACCGGCGTCCAGTTCCGTCCCGGCGGCTTCCGCCCGTTCTGGGGGCGTCCGGTGGCCGAGCTGAGCGGCCGCCGCGTCCCGCTCGCCGCGACGCACCTGCCCGGGCCGGACCGGCCGGTCTGCCCGGGCACCGACGACGAGCGGTGCCGCCGGCTGGACGACCTGCTGGCCGCCGCGTCACCGGTCCCGGATCCGCTCACCGCCGAGGTCACCGCGCTGGTCGAGGAGATCCGCGCCGACCGGGGCGTGCTGCGGGTGGCCGACTTCGCGCGGCGGCACGCCGTCTCCACCCGCCGGCTCCAGCGGCTGTTCCTGGACCAGGTCGGCGTCGGTCCGAAGTGGGTGATCCGTCGCTACCGGCTCCAGGAGGCGATCGAACAGGCCGCCGCCGGGCCCTTGGACTGGTCGCGGGTCGCCGCCGACCTGGGGTACGCCGACCAGGCGCACCTGGTCCGCGAATTCACCGCCGTCGCCGGTGTCTCCCCCGCGGCGTACGCCCGCTCGCTGGTCACCGCCCGGCGGTGACGCCCGGCGGGTGACCGCCTCAGCGGCGGCGGACCGCGACGACCGCGACGTCGTCGTGGATCTCCGGCGGGGCCAGCTCGACCAGCAGCCGCTGGCAGAAGTCGTCGAGGTTGTCGTCGACCCGGGTGGCCACCACGCCGAGCGCCGCCATGCCGTCGTCGATGGTCGCGTCCCGCCGCTCGATCAGCCCGTCCGTGTAGAGCACCAGCGTGGCCCCGGGCGGCAGCACGAACTCCAGGTCGGGCGGGCGGGGCGCGCGGACGCCGAGCAGCGGCGCGGACTGGGTCACGAACTCCACCCGCCCGTCCCGGCTCAGCAACGCCGGCAGGTGACCGGCGCTGGCCAGCCGGACCAGCCCGGTGGGCGGATGGAGCAGCAGCACGCAGATCGTCGCCAGCTCGGTCGGCAGCAGGGCGCGCATCAGCTCGTTGACCCGGTCCAGGATCATGCCGGGCTGGTGCCCCTCCACCGCGTACGCGCGCACCGCGTGCCGCAGCTCGGCCATCACGGTGGCGGCGTGCAACGAGTGACCGGCCACGTCGCCGATCGCCACCAGCAGGTGCCCGTCGAGCATCACCAGCTCGTAGAAGTCGCCGCCCACCTCGGTCTGCGCGCTCGCCGGCTCGTAGCGGACGGCCAGGTCCAGGCCGGCGACCTCGGGCAGCCGCCGGGGCAGCAGGCTGCGTTGGAGCGTCACCGCGATCCGGTGCTCCTCGTCGAAGGAGCGCTGCGCCTCCACCGCCGAGGCGACGGCCTGAGCGAGCTGCACCAGCACCGGCGTACGGACGGTCTGGGTGGCGGTCGGCACCACCACGTAGAGCGGGGCCCGGTCCTCGCGCAGCCGGGAGGCGGCCACGGTCACCGTGTCGCCGTCCGGCCAGTCGGCGACCGACCAGGCGCCCGGCTCGTCGACCCGCACGCGGGTGCCGATCGGCACGCCGGTGTCGTCCACCACCCACGGCACGATCCGGGCCGGCGTGTGCGGGTCGGCGGCCACGCCCGCCAGGCAGTCCCCGTCGAACGTCTCGGCGACCACCGCCGCCGGCGCCCGGAAGATCCGGGCGGCGCCACTGGCGGCGGCCTCCAGCAGCCGGACGAAGTTCGGCGCGGCGTGCATCTCCACGGTGGCGTCGGCCAGCGCGGCGAGCCGCTCGGCGAGCTGCTCGGCCCGCCGCCGGGCCTGGTAGTAGCGCAGCACCGCGTGCGCGGTGGCGACCAGTTCCTCCGGCTCGATCGGCTCGGCCAGGTAGGCGTCCGCGCCCCGGGTCAGCCCCTGCGCCCGGTCGACCACGTCCACCGCGTGCGCCGAGACGTGGATGACCGGGGTGGAGGGGTGCGCCTCCTTGATCCGCTCGCACACCTCGAAACCGCTCATGTCCGGCAGCCGGACGTCGAGCACCACCAGGTCGACCGACTTCCGGGCCACCAGGTCCAGCGCCGAGGTGCCGTTCTCGGCCTCGACGGTGACGAAACCGGCCCGGTTCAGCCAGTTCACCAGCAGGTACCGCTTGGGGCCGCTGTCGTCGACCACCAGCACCGTCGCCGGCCCGCCGTCCACCGTCACGCTCCGCCCACGGGCAGGACGACGGTGAACGTGCTGCCCCGGCCCGGTTCGCTGGTCAGCTCCAGCGTCCCGCCGAGCAGGGCGACCAACCGCCGGGCGTACGGCAGGCCGAGGCCGGTGCCGCCGACCCGCGTCGTGCCGGGGACCTGGTAGAACTCCTCGAAGATCCGTTCGTGCAGCTCCGCCGGGATGCCCACGCCGGTGTCGGTGACCGACAGCGTCCACATGCCGTCGCGGCGCTCGGCGCGCAGTCGCACCTCGCCGCGCTCGGTGAACTTCAGGCCGTTGTGCAGCAGGTTGCGCAGCACCTGGGCGAGGAGCACCTCGTCCGAGCGGACCGTCGCCGGCGCCGGCGGCTCCTCGACCACCAGCTCCACCTCCGGCCGGGTGGCCAGCGCCCGCAACGTGCCGCGCAACTGCCCGAACACCGCGCGCAGGTCGACATCGGACCAGTCCGGCTCGATCCGGCCCGACTCGGCCTTGGCCAGGTCGAGCAGCTCGTTCACCAGGGCCAGCAGGTCACCCGCGGAGGACCGGATGAGGCCCACCTGGCGGGCCTGCTCACCGGTGAGCGGATCGGAGGCGGAGTCGGCCAGCAGCCGTCCCAGGCCGATGATCGCGGTGACCGGGGCGCGCAGCTCATGACTGACGTTGGCCAGGAACCGGCTCTTCGACTCGCTGGCGGCCCGCAGCTGGGCGGACTTCTCGTCCAGCTCGGCGTAGAGCGCCACCACGCCGCGGTTGGTCTCCTCCAGCTCCTCGGTGAGCTGGTTGTAGAGCGCCATCACGCCCCGGTTGGTCTCCTGGAGCTCGGAGTTGAGCACCGCCAGCTCGTCCCGCTGGCTGCGCACCTCGTCCAGCGCGGCGATGAGCTGGGCGTTCTGCGCGGCCAACTCGTCCAACGCGGAGCCCGGAGCGCGCTCGGCCAGCTCGGCGCGGAGCTGGGCGACGCGGTCCGGCGTCAGCTCCTCGGCGTGGTCCGGTACTCGTCTGGACATCCTCACGACGGTATCGCTCTCGACGGTCACCACCTGCAACGTGTCCACCAGACGCGCCACCGCGCCGGACTGCGGCTCGTACCGGCCTTCGGGCAGCGGGCGTACCGGGGCCAGGTCCACCCGGAGCACCCGCCGGCCGGTGGCGACGTCCCGGTCGACCGCGAACGTGACGTCCGCGCCGTCGACCCCGCGCAGCAGCTCCCGGGCGACCTCGCTGAGCGCGGTGGCGAGCCGTACCTGGTCCTGGTGTTCCAGGCCGACGGCCGCGGCGACCTCCCGGCCGCGCTGCCGGATCAGGAAGATGTCCTGCTCGACCCGGAGCGCCAGATGCAGAAGGGGTTCGCTCATGCCGTGCCGACCGGGCATGCCCTCACGGCCCTCGCTGCGCTCGGTGCGTTCGCTCATGCCGAGCCCCGGGCGACCAGGACGCACGCGTCGTCACGGCGGACCCCGGCGTCCCGGAGCAGGGTGGCGGCGACCAGCAGCGGCGCCCGCCCGGCCAACCCGGGGTAGTCGTCCAGGTCCCAGCGGTCCACCACGCCGTCACTGTGCATGACCAGGGTCGACCCGGGCGCGAACGGGTACTCGTACCCGCCTACCGCCGGACGCTGGTGGCCGGCGATGCCCGGCAGCGAGACCAGGCCCCGCCGCCGCTCGCCCGACGCGACGATCATGGCGGCGATGTTGCCCAGGCCGGCGTAGCGCAGCAGCCCGGTCGCCGGGTCCGGTTCGGCCACCGCGAGCGCCGCGCCCCGGGTGTGCGACATGCCCGCGTGCAGGTGCCGCACCACGACGTCCGGTGGTCCGACCGGCGCCGAGCGGAACGCGGCGACCGCGGCTCCGGTGGCGGCGGCGGCCAGCGGCCCGTGCCCCAGTCCGTCGCAGACCAGCACCTGCCGGCGGCCGTCGACCTCGCGCACCGCGTACCCGTCGCCGCTGTCCTGCTCGCCGGTGATCGGCCGGGCCAACCCGGCGGCCCAGTCCGGCTCCGGCGGCGGCCCGTCCCACACCTGAACGGTCAGGACGGTGCCCCGGCCGCTGAGCGAGTAGCCGTCGAACCGGCTCGCCTGCCGGACGATGGCGCCGAGGCCGATGCCGAGCGTGCCGACCGTGGAGTGACCGTCGGTCGAGGAGAGCGTGAGGTCGGCCATGCCGGGGCCGGCGTCGATGGCCACCAGCTCCACCCCGGCCCGCCCGTTGCGGCGCGCCGGGCGCAGCAGCAGCGTGCCCTCGCGGGCGTGCTTGACCAGGTTGCTGGTGATCTCGGCGGTGATGATGGCCAGGTCCGCGACGCGGTCCGCGCTCAGTTCGAGCTGGCGACCGAGGCGCTCGGCCGCCCGGCGTACGCCACCGGCGGTCGCGCCGTTGTCGACCCGGAACCAGACGCCGTGGTCGGGGACCACGTCGGCGGTCATCGCGACCACTTGGTGACGGTGATGGTCGTGCCCTCGCCGACGGCGGTCCGGATGTCGAAGTCGTCGACGAGCCGGCGGGCGCCGCTGAGGCCGAGTCCCAGGCCGCCGCCGGTGGTGTAGCCGTCGGTGAGCGCCAGGTCGAGGTCGGGGATGCCCGGACCCTGGTCGGCGAAGACGATGCGGACGCCGCGCCGGCGGCCGTCGGAGACGGTGCTCACCTCGGCGTTGCCCCCGCCGCCGTAGATCAGCGTGTTGCGGGCCAGTTCGCTGGCGGCGGTGACCAGCTTGGTCTGGTCGACCAGGGAGAGCCGGACCGCGACGGCGGTGGTACGCACCAACTGCCGTACCCGTACCACGTCCTCGTCGCTACGGATCGCCTGCGTCGCCGGCACCCCCAGGTCGACGCCCGTGGTCATGGCGTCGCCGTCGTCTCGGCGTCCTCGTCGCCGGGCGCCTCGTCCCAGTCGTCGGCGCGGCTGGCCGCGATCAGCTCCATGCCCCGCTCGACGTTGAGCGCGGTACGGATGCCGTTGAGCGACAGGCCCAGCTCGACCAGGGTGATGGCGACGGCGGGACGCATGCCGACCACCACGGTCTCGGCGTCCAGCACCTTGGAGATGGACGCGATGGTGGAGAGCATCCGGCCGACGAACGAGTCGACGATGTCCAGCGCCGTGATGTCGATGATCACGCCGTGGCAGCCGGTGGCGACGATCCGCTCGGCCAGGTCCTCCTGGAGCTGGACCGCCGTCTGGTCGGACATGTCGACCTGGATCGAGACCAGCAGGATGTCGCCGATCTTGAGGATCGGCACCCGCTCCATCACGCCTCCCGGCGTGCGCGGCGGGCGGTGGTCTCGACCCCGGTCAGGCGCAGCACGTGCCGCAGCGCGTCGGCCAGGCTCGCCTTGGTGGCGATGTCCCCGAACTCGATGCCGAGGGCGACGATCGTCTGGGCGATCTGCGGCCGGATGCCGGAGATGATGCAGTCGGCGCCCATCAGCCGGGCGGCCACCACGGTCTTGAGGATGTGCTGCGCGACCTGGGTGTCCACCGCCGGCACGCCGGTGATGTCGATGATCGCGTACGGCGAGCCGGTGTCGACGAGCGTCTGCAGCAGCCGCTCCATCACCACCTGGGCGCGGGCCGAGTCGAGCGTGCCGACCAGCGGGACGGCGACCACGCCCTCCCAGAGCTTGACCACCGGCGTGGAGAGCTCCAGCAACTGCTCCGCCTGGTCGGCGATGAGGCTCTCCCGGGCGCGGACGAACGTCTCGAAGGTGAACAGCCCCATCTGGTCGATCAGCGCGGAGAAGGCGACGAAGTCACGCAGGGTGTTGTCGTCCCGCCCCTCCTCCATCAGCTCCAGCAGGACGTCCTTGAGCGCGAACACGCTGATCGCGGTCTCGGTGGCGCTGAACCCCTGCCGGGCCCGATTGGTGGACAGCTCGGAGAGCACGGCACGCAGCTCACCGCCGTGCTCGCCGGCGAGGTCGGTCACGCCGTGCCGGCCGGCCTCGACCAGCGCGCGGTGGAGTTCCTGCACCTGGCGGTTCAGCTCGGCCCGGCTCAGCCGGCCGCGCAGCGAGCTGGCGACGATCTCCGTCCAGCGCTCGGCCAGCCGGTCGGCGTGCTCGTTCAGCAGGTGGGCGAGCCGACCACCCTGTTCGGCGCTCAACGCCATGGTGACCTCCCTGATCTGGACGGGCGGACTCTATCACCGGGGGTCACCGCACTAGTTGTCGCGGAGCAAAGAGATGATCGACGGCACCTGTGCCGGCTCCCGTTCTGCGCGAGACGCCCGTCGTGGGATACCGTTCCTCCGAACACAGGAGGTCGACGAATGTCCCTGACGGTGCACACGGAACAGCGCGGCGACGTGGTCGTCGTGTCGGTCGCGGGCGAGCTGGACATGGCCACGGCACCGCAGCTCCAGGATCAGATCACGGATCTGCTGGACAAGGGGCGCAGCCGGCTCGTGTTCGACCTGGCCGAGGTGTCGTTCTGCGACTCGACGGGGCTGTCGGTGTTCGTCCGCGCCAAGAACAGCTGCGACGAGGCCGGCGGCGTGGTCCGGCTTGCCGCCCCGCAGCGCGGCGTGCTGCGCATCCTCGAGGTCAGCGGCCTGGTCGAGGTGCTGCACACCTACCCGACGGTGGAGCAGGCCGTCGCCGGCGACCCCACCCCGGCCTCCTCCTGACTGAAACTTTTCAGCGCTCGTCCTCGATGTAGCGGGGACGGGCGATCACCATGCCCGCGGTCGTCTGCACGGCGAGCGCCACCAGCAGGAAGCCGATGGGGGCGGTCCAGCCGCCGGTCGCCTCGTAGAGGATGCCGACCAGCAGCGGGCCGAGCGCGGCGATCACGTATCCGGTGCTCTGCGCGAAGGCGGACAGCGCGACGGTGCCCTCGGCGGTCCGGGCGCGCAGCCCGATCGTGGTCAGGATCAGCGGGAACGCGCCCTGGCCGAGCGCGAGCAGCAGCACCCACAGCGGCGCCAGGCCGCGCGGCGCGAGCGCCAACCCGAGGTACGCGGCGGTGGAGAACACGGTCAGCGACAGCACCAGCGGTCGCAGCGTGGCCAACCGGCCGGCCAGCGCCGGCATCATCAGCGCCACCGGCACGCCCAGCGCGGTGACGCCGGCGAGCAGCAGTCCGGCGGCCTCCGGCCGGTAGCCGGCGTCCCGGAACAACTGGGCCAGCCAGCCCATGATCGCGTACCCGCTGAGCGACTGCGCCCCGAAGTAGACCGCCATGGCCCAGCCGAGCCGGGTCCGCCCGGGGCGCACCCGGGTCGGGGTGGCGACCGCCGCCGCCGGGGGCGCGGCCCGTCGCGCCGCGCGGGCCCGCAGCGCCAGCGGCACCCACGGGATCACGGCCAGCGCGGCCAGCCCGGCCCAGACGCCCAGCCCGGCCCGCCAGGAGCCGAAGGCGTGGGCCACCGGCACGGCGGACGCGGCGGCCACCGTCGTGCCCACCGTCAGGGCCATCGTGTACGCCCCGGTGACCAGTCCGGTGCGGTGCGGGAAGTGCTGCTTGACCAGCATCGGCAGCAGGATGTTCGCCACCGCGATGCCGGCCAGCGCGAGCGCGCTGGTGAGCACGAAGACCGCCGCCGACCCGGTGACCGCGCGCAGCACCTGCCCGACGGTGAGCGCGATCATGGCCAGGACGAGCACCCGGGGCGCCGCCCAGCGGCGGACCAGCCACGGGGTGAGCGCGCCCAGCCCGGCGAACGCGACGGTGGGCAGTGTGGTGACCACGCCGGCCATGGCGCCGGAGAGGCCGAGCCCGACGCGGATCTCGTCGAGCAGGGCGCCCAGGCTGGTCACCGCGGCCCGCAGGTTCAGCGCGACGAGCAGCATCCCGGCCAGCACGAGCAGCCCACCGCGCGCCGGACCCACGCCGGGGGCCGGGGCGGCGGCCGGGGCCGGACCGGGCGTGACGTCGGTGGTGGGCGCGGTCGCGGTGGGCACGGGTGGCGGGGTCATGACCTCGAACCTACAATCATGGGATGAATTTCGGCAGGAGGTGTAACCGGTGACACCCGCCGTGGATTCCGTCGCCGTGCCACCGCGCGGTCACCGGGTCCGGCAGACCATCGAGCAGCTCCGGGAGCGGATCCTGGGTGGCGAGTGGCCGGTGGGTGGGCGCATCCCCACCGAGCCGCAACTGGTCGCCGCGCTCGGCGTCGGGCGCAACACGGTCCGCGAGGCGGTTCGCGCGCTGGTGCACGCCGGGGTGCTGGAGTGCCGGCAGGGCTCCGGCACCTACGTGGTGTCGACCGACGAGCTGGCCCCGGTGGTGGCCCGCCGGCTCACCGACGACCGGATGGCCGAGGTGATCGAGGTCCGGCGCGCGTTCGAGGTGGAGGCCGCCCGGCTCGCCGCGCTGCGGCGTACCCCGGCCGACCTGGCGGCGCTCGACGGTGCGCTCGCCACCCGGGAGGCCGCGTGGCGCTCCGGCCGGGTGGACGAGTTCGTCGAGGCCGACGCCGCGCTGCACACCGTGGTGGTGGCCGCCGCGCACAACGCCATGCTCGCCGAGCTCTACGCCTCGGTCGGCGCCGCGCTGCGCAGCACCGTCGCCCAGGCCATGGGCGGCACGCTGGCCCCCGAGCGATACGTCGACCACGGTCGACTGGTGGAGGCGATCCGGGCCGGCGATCCGCAGCGGGCGGCGATCGAGGCCGGTGCTTTTCTCGAAGGACCCTCCCGGGCATAGGTTGTCCCCGACGGAGATTCGGACAGCACGGGAGAGCTGATGCTCAAGGGCTTCAAAGACTTCATCATGCGCGGCAACGTCGTCGACCTGGCGGTCGGCGTCGTCATCGGCGCCGCGTTCACCGGCGTGGTCACCCAGCTGACCAAGTCGTTCCTGGAACCGCTGGTGCGGGTGTTCATCGCACTGATCACCGGCAGCAAGGACGGCCTCAGCGGCTCGACGCCCAAGTTCCGGGGCATCCCGTTCGACTGGGTGGCGTTCGTCAACGCGGCGATCACGTTCGTGCTCACCGCGGCGGCCCTCTACTTCCTGGTCGTATACCCGATGAACCGGCTCGCCGAGCGGCGCAAGCGCGGCGAGGAGCCCCCGCCCTCCGCGCCCAGCGAAGAGGTGAAGCTGCTGACCGAGATCCGGGACGCGCTGCTCGCCGGCGGCCACGGCACGCCCGCGCAGCGCGGCGCGCTGGACGACGTGCTCGGCCGCCGGCAGGAGCCGCCGACCCCGCGCTGACGCCATAGCCGATCGGCCCCCGTGGGAATCCCGCGGGGGCCGACGTGTATCGAACACATGTTCGATAGAGTCCCGGCATGGAGCAGCGCAGGCACTGGTGGAACGGGAAGTGGGGACGGCTCGCCCGGCGGGACGTCTTCCTCCGGGTGGACGGCGACCGCTGGCACGTGGAGCAGCGCGCCGGCGGCGCCGAGGGGGTCTCCCGGTTCTACGAGCACGCCAGCGTGGAGGAGGCCGAGGAGACGGTCCGGGCGCTGCTGGAGGGGCCGGACACCTGGCGCGAGCTGTCCCCCCGCCCGCCGGGCGGCTGGGCCCCCTCCGTTTAGCGCCCGCGCGCCCCGGGAACCGCTCCTGCATGAGCCAGCAGCAGGACACCGTCTCCCGCGTCACCACCGGCATGCGGGTGGTCGACTCCACCGGCGTCGAGGTGGGCACCGTGGATCTCGTCCAACGCGGCGACCCGGCGGCGGTGACCGTGCAGGCGCCCACCCCGGTCGACCCGGGCGGCAGCCTCGACGAGCTGATCGAGTCGGCCGCCGTCGACGAGCCGGAGGTGCCGGCCGACCTGGCCGCCCGACTGCTGCGCGAGGGCTACCTCAAGGTCTCCACCGAGCTGACCCCGACCGGCGCGGTCTACGTGCTGGCCGACCGGATCGCCGGGGTGAGCGACGGCGCGGTACGCCTCACCGTCCCGGCCGCGGAGCTACCCGCCGAGGAGTGACCGCCAGGGCCGAATGCGCCGTTTCGGCGGTCCTGCGCGTCGAGGCCGGCCACGCTCGGAAACCGGCCTACGCTCGTCGGGTGCTGCTGACCTATGTGGACGAGTCGTACACCGATCGCTGGTACTGGGTCGGCGCGCTTCTGGTCCCGGAGGCTGTGGCCATCCCGCTCAGCACCGCGCTCGACGAGGTGATGACGGATGCGGCCAAGGCGTACGGCATCGGTCGAGCCGCCGAACTCCACGGGTACGACCTGTTCCAGGGGCGGATGTCCTGGGCGAGCGTGCCGCCACGCGCCCGGATCGCCGTCTACAACGCGGCACTCAAGGCGATCGGCACTTACGACGTCACTGTCATCCTGCGCGGTGTCGACCGGCACGGCCTCGCCCGGCGTTACGGGCTCACCCGCCCCGCCCACGAGGTGGTGCTGTCACACCTTCTGGAACGGGTGGACGGATACGCGGCGATGCGGGACGAATTGGCCCTGGTGATCGCGGACGAGGTCGACAACCCTGCCACTCACCGCTCGGACCTGACCCGCTACCGGGTCGACGGAACCGGGGGCTACCGTTCGCGGCGGCTCAGCCGGATCGTGGACACCCTGCACTTCGCCCCGTCGCACGCCTCCCGGTTGGTACAGGCCGTCGACCTGGTCACTTTCCTGTTCCGAAGGATGGCGAGCGGGGCGGGTGCGAATCCTCGGGAGGCGACGACCAACACGCGGTTGTGGTCCTGGGTCGAGCCGCGCCGGTACCACTCCTGGTGCTGGCATCCGACCGGACGGCCGACGCACGAAGGGCCCGCGTGAAAGCGGGCCCTAAGGCGGTTGCGGGAACCCTCGCAGGCCTCCTGCGCACTCCAGGTTAACAGTTCGTCACCCGGTCCGGCTGGGAAGCGACGGAGCGGATTCGGTCCGGGGCGGCTCGACCGGCGCGGATACGACGGCCCGGCGGCGGAAGAGCAGCAGCATCAGGCAGCCCGCGACCAGTCCCCAGAACGCGCCACCGACCCCGAGCAGGCTCACCCCGGAGGCGGTGACCACGAATGTCACCACCGCCGCCTCCCGCGCGTCCGGCTGGGCGACCGCCGCCGTGACGGCTCCGGCCAGCGCACCGAGCAGCGCGAGCCCGGCGACCGCCTCGACCAGCACCGGCGGGGAGAGCAGCACCAGCGCGGTCGCCACGCCGGCGCCCAGGCCGAGCAGCGCCAGGCCGATCCCGGCGGTGACCGAGGCGATCCAGCGCCGGTCCGGGTCGGGGTGGGCGTCCGGGCCGGCGGCGAGCGCGGCGGTGATCGCGGCCAGGTTCACCGCGTGGCCGCCGGCGGGTGCGCCGAGTGCGGTGGCGAGCCCGGTCACCCGCAGCGCGGAGCCCAGCGGGGCCCGGTAGCCGTAGCCGGCGAGCACGGCGACGCCGGGGACGTTCTGCGCGGCCATGGTGACCAGGAACAGCGGGAGCGCGAGGCCGACGACCGCGGGCAGCGTCCAGGCCGGCGCGGTCAGCGCGACCACGGGGGCCGCGTCCAGCCGGGCCGGCCCGGAGGTGGTCAGCGCGATCGCCAGCACGGCCACGGCGAGCGCGCCGGGGACCGCCCAGCGGCGGGCGAACCGGTGCAGCAGCAGCCAGACGAGCACCACCGGCCCGGCCAGGCGGGGCACCTCCACCAGCGCGCGTACCGGCGCGGTGCAGAGCGGCAGCAGCACCCCGGCGAGCATGGCGGAGGCGATGGGCCCGGGGATGGCGGCGACCGCGCGGCCGAGCGCGGGGATCAGCCCGGCCGCGACGATCAGCAGGCCGGCGAGGAGGAAGGCGCCGACCGCGGCGGGCCAGCCACCGGGGACCGGCCCGGTGGCCACCAGCAGCGCCGCGCCCGGCGTGGACCAGGCGATGGCGAGCGGCAGCCGGTGGCGCAGCCCGAGCCAGACCGCGCAGGCGCCGCTGGCCACGCAGAGCGCGAGCAGGCCGGAGGCGGCCTGGCGCGGGTCGGCGCCGACCGCGCGCAGCCCGGCCAGGACGACGGTGAACGAGCTGGCGAAGCCGACCAGGGCGGTCACCACGCCGGCCAGGACGGGTTGGAGTCGACCGGCCATGCATCCCCCTCCGGGTGTTCCGTTTACGGAACGACGCGATGTAGCACGATAACCCGATGGACGTCGGCCGGCGCATCCGCGCCCTCCGGATGGAACGCGGGATCTCCCTGTCCGAGCTGGCCCGGCTGGCCGGCGTCGGGAAGGCCACGCTCTCCGGCCTGGAGAACGGCGTCCGCAACCCCACCCTGGAAACCCTGTACGCGATCACCGCGCAGCTCGGCGTACCGCTGACCGCCGTGCTGTCCGCGCCCGAGCAGACGCCGACCGTACGCGGGGCCGCGGTCGGCGCCACGCTGCTGGAGGTCTTCCACGACCGTGACGCCACCTACGAGCTGTACCGGATGCGGGTCAGCCCGGGGCCGGCCCAGCTCTCCCCCGCGCACCAGGCCGGGGTCACCGAACACGTGACGGTCTTCTCCGGCGTGCTCCGCGCCGGGCCGGTGGACGCCCCGTCCACCGCCGGGCCGGGCGAATACCTGCGCTGGACCTCCGACGTGCCGCACAGCTACGCGGCGGTGGGCGACGACGAGGTCCGGGCGAGCCTCCTGCTCCGCTATCCGCGTCCATCCACACCGGACAGTTGACGCATACCCAGGATGCAAGCGGATGACATTTCTTTCAGCCGACCAGCCAGCGCGTGCAGACGCGGGGCCGGTCTTCTTGGCAAGCTTGACCCATGACGCTCATCCTCCGCTCGGCCATCCTCAACGACGTCGGCCTCGTCCGGACCAACAACGAGGACTCCGCCCTCGCCGGTGACCGCCTGGTGGCGGTGGCCGACGGCATGGGCGGTCTGCCCGCCGGCGAGGTGGCCAGCGAGATCGTCATCCGCATCCTGGACGAGCTGACCCCGCCCACCGGCGCCGACGAGGCGGCCGACGCGCTGCGCGCCGTGGTCAGCACCGCCAACCAGCGCATCCGCGCCGCCATCACGGTCGACCCGGCCCGCGACGGCATGGGCACGACGCTGACCGCCGCCCTGCTCGCCGGGGACACGCTGGTCCTCGCCCAGGTCGGCGACTCCCGGTGCTACCTGCTGCGCGACCACGAGCTGACCCAGCTCACCCGCGACGACACGTTCGTGCAGGCGCTGGTCGACCAGGGCGCGCTCTCCCGCGACCAGGCCCGGCACCACCCGCAGCGCTCTCTGGTCACCCGGGCCGTGCAGGGCTCGGACGCGCCACCGGCGGTCGGGGCGCTCACCGTGTTCGCCGGCGACCGGCTGCTGCTGTGCAGCGACGGCCTCTCCGACTACGTGGAGGACGCCGCCATCGCCGCGGCGCTCGCCACCTACGGTGACCGGCAGCAGTGCGGCGAGCAGTTGGTGAAGCTGGCCCACCAGGCCGGCGCGCCGGACAACGTCACCGTGGTCATCTCCGACGTCGCCGAGGCCTGATCCGCGCCGATTCGGGTTGCGACGCCCGCCGCCCCGGGTTGGGATGAACGGATGCGCATCCGCCGGTTGGCCGCCGAGGAACGACTGACCACCAGCTTCCCGCTCCAGGCGTACGCCTTCGAGGCGTCCCCCATGGCGGCGGCCCGGACCGACGAGTTCCGCGCCTACCTGCCCTACAACGCGGGGAACACCACGCTGGTGGTGGAGGAGGACGACGTCACCACGGCGGCGGTCTCGGCGATCCCGATGCGGCAGAACCTGCGCGGCGCGGTGCTGCCGATGGCCGGTGTCGCGGGCGTGGCCACCCACCCGCTGGCCCGCCGGCGCGGGCACGTCCGGACGCTGATGCACCAGCTCCTCGACGGGATGCGGGACGAGGGGCACCAGCTCACCGCGCTGCACCCGTTCCGCGCCTCGTTCTACGAGCGCTTCGGCTACGTCGGGCTGCCCCGGCGGCGTACCGCGGTGTTCGCCCCGGCGGACCTGGCGCCGCTGTTGCGGGCCGAGCTGCCCGACGAGCTGGTCTGGGAGCGGATCGGCGTGGGCTACCCGCGGTGGCGCGCCTACACCGACCGGTGCCTGCGGGAGCGGCACGGGTTCGCGGTCTTCCCGGACTTCCGTGCGGTCGGGCTGCGCGACCGGGACGACCGCTGGCTGGCCAGCGTGGTGCGCGACGGTGAGACGGTCGGCGCGGTCACCTACCGGATCGACGACCACGCCGGCACGCTGATCGCCGACGACCTGCTCTTCGACGACCCGTACGCCCGGGCGTCGCTGCTCCAGTTCTTCGCCCGGCACGTCGACCAGGTGGCCCGGGTCAGCGTCCAGCTGCCGCCCGACGAACTGCCCGAGCTGTGGCTCACCGACCTCGACGTGCACGTCGAGGCGCGGGTGTCGCGGCCCGACCCGACCGCGCCGATGGCCCGCCTGCTCAGTCTGGACGCGCTCGCCGACCAGCCGGTCGGCGTCGGCCGGGCGCTCGTCGAGCTGGTCGGTGACCGCTGGCTCGCCGGCCGGCACCTGCTCGACGGCGCCACCGGCAAGCTGGCGGTGCTGCCGGCGGAGACCGCCGCCGAGGGCAGCGTGCCGGCCGCTCGGCTGACCGCCGCCGGGCTGTCCGCCCTGGCGTACGGGGTGCTCGACCCGGCCGAGGTGGCCGTACGCGGCCTGGGCGAGGTGCCGGTGGACGCCGCCGTCGAGCTGCGCCGGCTCTTCCCCCGTGAGCTGCCGTACCTGTTCGCCGACTTCTGACCCGGTTGGGGGCGCCCGGCCGGGGGTAGGGTCCTGCGCGTGCCGGAGTGGTTGCAAGCGGGATTCTGGGGCCTGCTCGCCGGGTCCGCCCTGTTGATCGGGGCGGCCGTCGGGTTCTTCGCGCGGGTGCCGCGCCGGATGACCGCGTCGGTGATGGCGTTCGGCGCCGGCGTGCTGCTCTCCGCCGTGTCGTTCGAGCTGATCGCCGAGGCGCACGAGCAGGGCGGCCTGCTGCCGGTGGCGATCGGTGCGGCGGCCGGCGCGCTCGCCTACACCGGCGCGAACGTCCTGCTGGCCCGGCGGGGCGCGCGGCACCGCAAGCGCTCCGGCGACGAGCAGCCGTCCGAGCAGGAGCAGCCCGGCTCGGGGTCGGCCATCGCGGTCGGCGCGCTGCTCGACGGCGTACCGGAATCGGTGGTGATCGGCGCGAGCCTGCTGGCCGGCGGCCCGGTCAGCCTGGTCACGGTGATCGCGGTGTTCCTCAGCAACGTGCCGGAAGGGCTGTCCAGCGCGGCCGGCATGCGGCAGGCCGGGCGGACCCGGCGCTACGTCTTCGGGCTGTGGGCCGCCATCGCGCTGCTCTCCGGCGCCGCGTCGCTGGCCGGGTACACGCTGCTCGGCGGCGCCCCGCCCGAGGTGCTGGCCACCATCACCGCGCTCGCGGCCGGCGCGATCCTGGCCATGATCACCGACACCATGGTGCCGGAGGCGTTCGAGGACGCCCACCTGCTGGTCGGCCTGATCACCGTGCTCGGCTTCCTGGTGGCGTTCGCCCTCTCGCACGCCTGACGGCTTAGCGGCGGGTTAAGGATCGCCGGCGGAGTCGTGCCGGGACGGCCGGGCCTCCTAGCATCGGGCGGTGCGCGTTAAGTCCGCTGTCTCCCTGCTCGCCCTCGCCCTGGCCACCGCGACGCTGCCCGCGTGCGGCGGCGACGACCCGGGCGGCACGCCCGCGCCGGCCGCCGCCACCGGCTCCGGCGCACCGACCGGTCCGGCCGCTGCCCCGGCCGCCTCGCCGAGCGCCCGGGCCGGCCTCGGCAGCGCCACACCGAGCCCCAGCACGGCCCCCGTCGCGTTCCGCGCCGGCAACCCGGACGGGCGTGCCGCCGTCCCGGCCGAGGCGCGGGCGGTGGACACCTCGCGTCCGACCCGCACGGTCGGCAGCGGTACGCCGGCGAGCTGCACCTCCGCGGCGGTGGTGAAGGCGGTCGCGGCCGGCGGTGTGATCACCTTCGACTGCGGTCCGGCGCCGGTGACCATCACGATGAAGGCCACCGCCAAGGTGGTGAACTCGCACGGCCCCCGCGTCGTGCTGGACGGCGGCGGCAAGGTCACGCTGAGCGGCGGCGGCAGCCGGCGGATCCTCTACATGAACACCTGCGACCAGGCCCAGGGCTGGACCACCTCGCACTGCCAGAACCAGGACCACCCGCAGCTCACCGTGCAGAACCTGACGTTCGCCGCCGGCAACTCCACCGGCGACACCGCCGAGGGCGGCGGGGGCGGCGCGATCTTCGTCCGGGGCGGTCGGCTCAAGGTGGTCAACTCCCGGTTCGTCGACAACCGCTGCGACCGCACCGGCCCCGACCTCGGCGGCGCCGCGGTGCGGGTGCTGAGCCAGTTCGAGAACAAGCCGGTGTACGTGGTGAGCAGCACCTTCACCGGCGGGGTGTGCGCCAACGGCGCGGCGTTGAGCAGCATCGGCGTCTCCTGGACGGTGCTGAACAGCGTCTTCCGCGACAACCGGGCGGTGGGCACCGGCGCGAACCCGGCCCGGGGCGGCACCCCGGGCGGCGGCAGCGGCGGCGCGATCTACTGCGACGGCAACGAGTTCACGGTCCGGCTCGCCGGCACGGTCGTCGAGAACAACAGCGCCAACGAGGGCGGCGGCGCGGTCTTCTTCGTCAGCAACAACCGCACCGGCACGATGACCATCGAGGGCAGCACCCTGCGGAAGAACCCCAGCCGGGGCTTCGAGACGAAGGGCTTCCCCGGCATCTTCTTCCTCGGCGCCCGCCCCCCGACCGTCACCTCCTCCCGCCTGTCCTAACCCCGGGCCTCCCGCGCGCGTTGATCAAGGAGTTTGCGTCCCTGTCGATCTCCACCGGGACGCGAACTCCTTGATCAACAAGGAGCGGTGGGCCGGTCAGTAGGGGTTGGGGTGGCCGGGGAGGCGGCCCTTGGCGAGGGCGGCGGGGCGGCCGGCAAGGCTCGGGTCCGCCGACAGGGGCGGGGAGTCGGTGCCGGCCCTGGTGGACATGCCGGCGATCAGGTCCCGCAGGGCGGTCACGGTGTCGACCCGGGGCTTCCAGCCCAGCTCGGTCTCGGCGCGTCCGCTCGACATCAGCGGCACGTTCAGCGCCAGGTCGACCCAGCCGGTGTCGACCGGTTGCAGCCGGGCCCGCCACGTCACCGCCGCCGCCGCGCGCAGCACCGGCACCGCCACCGGCACGGTCCAGCCGTGGAAGTGCCGGGCCACCAGCTCCGGCGTCAGCACCGGGTCGGCCGCCACGTTGAACGCGCCCCGCGCGTCCCCCACGACCGCCCGGGCGTACGCGTCCGCGACGTCGTCGGCGTGCACCGCCTGCATCCGCAGTCGCCGGTTCGCCGGGACCAGCGGGATCCGGCCGTAGCGGAGCAGCCGCACCGGCACCAGCGGGCCGAGGAAGTAGCGGCTGATCTCCGTGCCGGCCTCGCGCTGGAAGATCAGCCCCGGCCGCAGCCGGACCACGCGCAGCCCCGGGTGCTCCCGCTCCACGCCGTCCAGCAGCGCCTCCACCTCGGCCTTGTCCCGGCTGTACGACGAGGTCTCCACCCCGGTCGCCGGCCAGTTCTCGCTGACCGGGTGGTCCTTCGGGCCGGGCGCGTAGGTGCCGACCGACGAGGCGTACACCACTGCGGGAACGCCGGCCCGGACGGCGGCCTCGATCACCGCGCGGCTGCCGCCGACGTTGGTCCGGTAGAGCGTGCGCCGGTCGTGGCTGGGCTGGATCTGCCAGGCCAGGTGCACCACCGCCCGCGCCCCGGCGAAGATCCGCACGAGTTCGTCGGCCGCGCCGGGCGCGCCGATGTCGCACGAGTGCCACTCCACGTCGTCGTACGGCTCACCGGCGTCCGGACCGGGCAGCCGGCGGGCCACCCCGACCAGTTCCGCACCCGCCTCCCGCCGCAGCCGACGCAGCACGGCGGTGCCCACGTTGCCGGTGGCCCCCACGATCACGATGCGCATACTCGGTGCGGTACCCGCTGAAGCGGACAGCAACCGCTCACGGACGGGGGTTCGTCCGACCACAACCACCGGGGTACGGACGACCGGGCGCGTACGCCCAGGGTGGTAACCCGATCGGCAACTCCGGCAGGACGACCCGGGGCCGGTCCCCTCCATACGCTGCCGCCTGTACCTGCCGCCCCCGATCCGAGGGAGTTCCGATGCCCGTCCGTCATCTGCTCGCCACCACCACCGCCGCCGCCCTGGCCGGCGGGCTCGGGTTCGCCGCCCCGGCCGCGGCGCACGTCTCGGTCGCCGCGGGTGGGATCGGCGGCTCCGGACGGTTCGGCGCCACCACGTTCGCCGCGGTGAGCCTGGCCGGCGCGATCATCGGTGGGCTGGCGGTGGCCCGCCCGACCTCGGGCGGGCGTGGCCGGGCCCTGCTGGCGCTGGCGGCTGGGCTGGTCGGCCTGGTGCTCAGCGCCGTGCACCTGGCCCTGACCTCCGACGGGTTCGGTAACGGGCAGGGACGGGCCGGGGCGATCGTCGGCGTGGTGCTGGGGGTCGTCGGCACGGGCCTGGGCGGGTGGGCGTCGGCCCGGGCCCGCCGCACCACCTGACCGCGACGCGGTCAGGAGGACGTGAGCCAGCCGGGCACGGTGAGCCCGGACTCGTACGCGAGCACCACCAGTTGCGCCCGGTCCCGGACCCGGGTCTTGGTCATGATCCGGCTGACGTGCGTCTTCGCGGTGGCCGGGCTCAGCACCAGCCGGGCCGCGATCTCGTCGTTGGACAGGCCGGCGGCGACCAGCACGAGCACCTCACGCTCCCGTTCGGTGAGCGCGTTGAGCCGTGGCCCCGGCTCCGGGTGCCGGGCGCGGGCGGCGAACTCCGCGATCAGCCGACGGGTGATCGCCGGCGCGAGGAGCGCGTCGCCCCGCGCCACCACCCGCACCCCGTGGATCAGCTCCGCCGGCTCCGTGTCCTTGACCAGGAAGCCGCTCGCCCCGGCCCGCAGCGCGTCGTAGACGTACTCGTCGAGGTCGAAGGTGGTCAGGATGATCACCCGGCCGTCACCGCGCGCGGTGACCTCCCGCGTGGCGGCCAGGCCGTCGAGATGCGGCATCCGGATGTCCATGAGGACGACGTCCGGCCGCAGCTGCCGGGCCAGCCGCACCGCGGCGGCGCCGTCGGCGGCCTCGCCGACCACCTCGATACCGTCCTCGCCGTCGAGAATGGAGCGGAAGCCCGCGCGGACCAGGTTCTGGTCGTCGGCGAGCAGCACCCGGATCACGCCGCGCCCTCCGGCTCCGACCGGGCCACCGGCACCCGGACCGGCGGCGGGCCCGGCCGCAGCGGGAGGCGGGCACGCACCAGGAAACCGCCGGCCGACCCGGCACCGGTGGTCAGCGAGCCGCCCAGCGCCCGGACCCGCTCACCCATGCCGAGGATCCCGTTCCCGGGCGGGGCCGAGGTGCCGGCGCCGTCGTCCTCCACCTCCACCAGCAGGTCGTCGCGGTCCGGTCGGACCCGGACGGTCGCGGTGGTCGCGGCGGCGTGCCGGGTCACGTTCGTCAGCGCCTCCTGGACGATCCGGTACGCCGTCAGGTCCACCTCCGACGGCAGCGGCCGGGTCTCGGCCACCTCGGTCCGGATCACCAGCCCGCACCGCCCGGCCGAGGTGACCAGCTCGTAGAGGCGGTCCAGCCCGGGGGCGGGCGGCGCGGCCTCCGCACGCAGGATCCCCAGCGTCGTCCTCAACTCCCGCAGCGTCTCCTTGCTCGTCTGCTTGATAGCGGTGAGCGCCGCCTCGGCCCGCTCCGGATCCGGGCGGTGCAGCGCCGCGCTCGCCTGCACGTTGATCGACGAAAGATGGTGACCGAGCAGGTCGTGCAGCTCGCGGGCGATGCCCAGCCGCTCCTCGGTGGCCCGGCGCCGGGCCTCCTCCTCCTTGCCCTGCTCGGCGGCGCGCACCCGGGCCCGCACCTCGGCCAGGTAGGCCCGGCGGTTACGGGTCACCCCGACGATCACCGCGACCAGCCACCCGGCGTGCAGCAGCGTCGCCCCGTTCCCCCCGGCACCGGTCCGGGTCCAGCTGTCGGCGACCGCGAAGGAGACGACCGAGGCCAGGCCGAGCCCCACCGCGACAGCGAGGTGCCCCTCGTCGACGACCGTGTACAACGCGACGACGAACACCAGCATGACCGGCCCGGGCCGGTGCAGCAGCACCCCGTAGGCGCTGACCGCGACCAGTGCCGCCGCCCCCACCGCCACCGGATACCGCCGGCGGGCGTACAGCGCGCCGGCGGCGGCCAGCACGACCAGCAGCGCCACCAGTTCGGCCGGGGTGTCGAGGCCGTCCGCCTGCACCAGCAGGCCGAGGAGGGCCACCAGGGCGACTGCCGGCACCAGGGCCACCGTCGCCGCGCGGTCGCGCCACCGCCAGCTCGACATGGCCGAAGCGTAGCCGTCCGCGCACGGCCCGGAGGGCCCCGCGCGGCTTGGATGACAGCGTCGACAAGATCGAGAGGCCCGGCGTACGATGCCCGCCCGGCTCATACGCTTCGGGTAGCCTGTGCTCTGCGGGCCGCTAGCTCAATGGCAGAGCTGTGGACTTTTAATCCATAGGTTCAGGGTTCGAGTCCCTGGCGGCCCACCACTTCCGCTTTCTGAGCTGCGGAAACAGCGGACGAAGATCATAGGGCACAACCAGGGCACAACTCAGGCATGATCTTGGTCGGCGCGAGGTGCGGATGACTTGCCGTCTGCCTGCCGCAGGAGGTTGCCGACCAGCCCGCGTGGGCGGTCCTTCTTCGGCAGCCAGTGCACGTAGGTCTCCAACGTGATCCGCAGGTTGGCGTGCCTCAGCGCCTTCTGCACCTCCTGGGGCTCGACGCCGTTGCTCATCAGCGTGGTGGCGAAGAAATGGCGCAGGGAGTGGAAGGTGCCTTCCTTCGGCCACCCGGCGGCCTGCCGCCAGTCCGCCCACAACTCCGACCAGTAGGTGTCCGTCAGGAGCTTTCCGCGTGCCGAGGTCAAGGCGGCCCGCTTCGCGGACCGCTCGCGCCGCCGAACCTGGGCCGGGCCGATGGGCCCGCCGCTCGCGCCTTAGGCCTGCGGCCACGGCGCGATCGGTGGTAGCCCGCCGGCGGCGCGACACACGAAGAAGCCCCGGGCCGCCATGAGCAGTGGCAGCTCCGGGGCTTCACGTTGGTCGAGACATAGACAGTGCCTCCGGCGGGGCGCTCGGGCGCTCTGGGATGGTGGCGCCATCCCGACAACCTCCGTCCGGGCAAAGCCGAGTGGGCGGGGCCTGCCCGGTCAAGGTCGTTCAGACGGTGGGGTGCTCCACCTTGACCGGGCAGGCCCCGCCCACTCCACCAGGTGCGGACGAAGGCCGACGGGATGGCACGGGTTGCAGGCGTAGCCGTGGCGGGGCGTTTTTGCTCCAGGTTGCAAGATTGTCCACGTGGATGAGTTCTGGAGTGGAGCGGCCAGCGCACTCGTCGGAGCCCTCGTGGGAGGAGTGGCCAGCTGGCTCGCTGCCTCCGTCCAAGTTCGAGGTGCGATCCGAGTAGCAAAGATGCAGGTGCAAGACAGCTTGGAGGCGCAGCGGATACTGCGTCGAGAAGAGTTGGAGCGCGAGGCATCAATTGCCTATTACCATCTTGCTGACAAACAGCATCAGGCGCTCTACGAGCTAGTAGAGCTTCATAGGCACGGTCCGCTTCCTGACGGCTCCTGCCCCGATCCTATTCGTCTGCCCGCCATACGTTGAAGATGCGATGTGGGACACTACCTGTGAAGTTCCTCGGTTTAACCCTACGGTGATGGGCGAGCCGGACGGAGTTCGCTGCAACTGGGCAAGAGCACTTGAAGGTGCTCTCGCTAGGCTCGACTACGCCACCGTATGCCTCGGCAATAAGCTCGAAGGGCGACCATATCCCAAAAAGTACTTTTGAGGTTGCAGCGACGAAACTGAAGCTGCGGCAGGCGCGAGATCATCCGGCCCAAGTGTGGCCCAACTGAGAGCCGCCAGGGGCGGCAGGCCTTGATAGGCGTTGGCGGCAGGCCTTGATAGGCGTTGGCAAAGCCTGCCCTGGTCGCAGTCTCGATCCGTCCGACTGATGGTGACCTCTCGTCAAGGTGGGCCCATGGTTCAAACCCTCGGTTCCACAAGTAGAGCGTCTACCTCGGCACCTGCTCGACCGCCGCCTCGCCGCGGACCTGGTCAGCAGGCCGAGCAGAGGACTGGGCCAGCATCTGCTGCTGGAGCGCCAGGTTCCTAGCTTCGAGTGACGCCAGCTTCGTCTGCATCGCCGCCTGCATCTGCTGCTGTCGAATGAGCGTCTGCTCAGCCTGCCTGCGAGCCGCTTCCGACCTCTGCTGGTCCTGCTGAGCAACGTAGGCAAAGGCCAAGGCCAATACCGCTGCCAGGGCAGAGATCAAAGTCCCGGCCGCGTTGAGCCAGTCTCTCGCCGTCACAAGGTGAGGTACGAGGCGATTGGCAGGGCGGCGGACCGGTGTCCCCTCCGCTTTCTCATCTGCCTTGCTCGGTGGCGCGGCCGGCGCAGGCGGTGGAACCAAGAGTCCCGTTGCCCGCTGGGACCAGGTTGCCCTCTCGATGATCTGGGACAGCGGTACAGCGTCGTTGATCAAGATGACCTCATCGTCCGAATGAAGATCGGAATCCATTTAGTGTCAGTTGTCGAGGATGGGGGGTCATGTCAAGGGCCGGGGCACGCTGTAGGCCTGGGGTCGCTGTCAGCCGAGGGGGTAGCTCGACATCTCGGAAGGACCGATGTTGGTGGGACGCTTAAGGTCATCGGGCACAACGCGGGCACAAGTGACCCTGGCAAGCGGCGTCAGTCGCTGTAAGACAGCAGAAGAGGTCGCCCAGGTCAGGGGCTCGACCTGCCCGATTCGAGATGATCGGCTGTACCCGAACGGGATTCAGGGTTCGAGTCCCTGGCGACCCACTGAAACGGATACTCAAACGGAGGGGTCTCCGGGCCATAACGCGGAGTTGCTCCGGCTTGCCCTGGTCATGGCCGTGGCCAGGTCGTCGGTGGTCGCGGCGAGCAGGTCGATGGCCTCGCGGACATAACGTCAGGCCGTCGTGACGCCGATCTCGGATCCGGCGGCCAGGCGGGTCAGGGTGTCGCCGTTGCGCAGCTGGGCCAGGGCGAGCTGGGCTTGCTGGCCGGGGTCGAGGCGTCGCCATCGGGACCGTCGCTGCTGGCGGCGGGTTCGGATGAGGTCGGCGAGGTGGTTCAGGCTGCGGGTGGACAATGGAATCGCGGCAGGGTAAGACAGCACAGCGAGGCTCCCGGTTGGGGCGTCTGATCTTGGTCGATTGCTGTCTTACCGGGGGAGCCTCGTCCTACCTGGACACCGGCCTCCCGTACCGCCCGTGACCTGCACCGTCACCATGAACAATGGCTCCATGATGGTGCTGAGGTGGTCGCGGATGCGGGCGACGGTGCCGCGGCGCTGACGCCGAGCAACGCAGGCGCGCGGCGCTGCTGTATGATCTCGCCGGGGCTGGGCTGCCGGAGTGACCGCGACCGCATCGTCCACGGCGACGCGGGACACCTCGTAGGCGGCTGAGCGGGCGGCCTCGCGATTGCCGGCGTTGTCCAGCCGCCCCAGCGGCGGTGGGCCGGCGGTCATCAGCGGGGGCCGAAGACCGTGCCCAGCTTGGACAGCCGAGCGTTGTCCAACTCCCACTGCAGCACGGTATCGAGCGTGTCGAGTGCCCGCCCCTCGACCGTGGCCTTTGTGCTCTGCAGGCCGTCAACCACCTCGGGCAGGGCCGCCACCACCGCTGCGGTGGCGGTCCGGAGGGGCTCTTCGGCGCCGTCGGCCACGGCCCGGATCAGGTTCACCACCGTAATGCGGGCGGTGCCCGCGTACCGCCCGGCGATCCGCTCCAAGCCGGCTGGCATTCCGGCCCCCGCCTCCCGCATGGCCGCGGACAGCCCGGCGAGGAGGAACTCGGCCAGTTCGCTGCGGCCCACGGCGAGACCGGGCAGCACCGCCGCGACCGCGGCCCGGGTCGCCGTCTCCGCGGGCGTCTCGGCGCCGCCGTCTTCCGGGGCGTCCGCTTGATAGGCCAGCCGCCGCCGACCCGCGGTGCTCATCTGGAACAGCACCATGAGCGTCATCGCCCGGTGGAAGTCACTCACCCCGTCGTTACCCGCCAGCGCGGCCAGCCGCGGCACCGCGCCCGGGGCGGCGGGCACCACCGAGCCCTGCGGGAACGCGTCGTTCGCGATCGCCACGATCAGATCGCCCACACCGTCGAAGGTGCGGCCCTCGAAGGGCACCACCTCGGCGGCCGCGCGAAGATCGGCGGCAGGGCGACGGAAACCACCGCACTTGAGTCCGGGAGGGGCGGGCAGAGACGGCACGGCGGCTGTCTGCCCGCCGACGACCTCCGCGCGGATCCGGTCGGCCTCGGTACGGTCGAGCTTATGCGCGAGGCCCTCCCGGGAGAAGCGTTCGATCGCCTTGTCCGGAAACTGGCCGCACGCCGAGTTGACCTGCCCGCCGTACTTCTGGGCAATGGCCGCAACGGCCTTCTTCTCGGCTGGTGAGACTTCCAGCGGACCCTCGTAGGGCGGGTCCACGGCTAGCGAGTGGGCTCGCCACCAACCGGCGAAGCGACTCTCCAGCGGGTCGATCGGCACCTCCCGTACCGCGACCAGCAGGTGGCCGCGCTCGGCCAGCTTCTCGGCGACGGCATAGGCCGAAACCTGATCCGGCACCGACACGACGAAGCGCATCTCACGAATCACGGCGGCATCCTATCGACGATCGGTCGGGCTGCCCGGGGCTCGGAGCAGCAGGGCGCCGCCGTGCACCACCTTCTACTTGTCGAGGTAGTGGCCGTGGCAGGCGGCGATCTCCAGGTCGCCGCCACGGACGCGGTAGATGAGCCGATGTTCGTCGTTGATGCGGCGGGCCATCTTCACGTCCCGGTGTAACCAGCCGTCGTAGTCCTCCCATGCGTTGGGAGTGAAAACGATGCGCAAGCTCATGCGGCTTCCTTGCCGGATTTCGAAGAGTGGGACCTCGATTCGAGCGGATGCTCCTCGAGTAGGCCGGCATCGGCTTGGGCGATGCTCTCCAGCAGTCGGCGGGCGTTCGAGGCGGAACCGAGAACATGCAGCGTCTCGTTCACAGCGTTCCATTCGTCGAGCGAAACCATGACGACGGCCCTGCCGCCGCGAGGGATGATGCGCTCCTCGGCATCATCGATCACCGCATCGACCACGGCGGCGAGGTTCTTGCGAACGTCGCTGATTGTCAACACCTTCATCTTGACCCCCAAGAGCACCTCGAATGACATCGCGTACGGCGGGGCAGGTCGCTTGCACCACCCAGCGGCCGGCGAAGCGAATCCGCGCACAGTGAGGCGTTGTACTGGCGCTCTACACTCCGGCTCGTGCTGATTCGCGATCTCCGGCTGGTGAATCGGCTCGGTGCGGCGTATCTGACCATGTTGACCGTCGTGTCGTCACTCGGCGGCGCACTGATCGCGACCACGTGGATCCGCGCCGACGTGGCGGCCGTGCCGGGCACGATCGTGTGGTGCCTCGCCTTGGTGGCGGCGGTGCTCGTGACGGCCTCCGCACAACCTCCGCGCATGGGCCTGCTGTGCCTGGCCTGGCTCTTGTCCGGGCTGCTCATGTTCGCCAGCGCGATGGGCTTCTACACCGCCGTCCTCGAAGCGCGCGGCGAGCGGGTCGAGACCACCGTGACGCAGGTACGCGACGGCACCGAGAAGGGGCGCCACCTCTACTACGCACTGGTGGATCCGGAGGGGACACGCATTCCCGGCGAGTTGGGGGCATGGCCGGGCGCGGAGATCGGCGCGAACCACAATCCCGAAGGCGAGGTCGGCGCGCGCGTCACGGTGATCCGGGACCCGGAGGGCTTGGTCGATCCCCGCCTGCCGGACGACGTCGATGGTTCTGTCGCGGTGCCCATCTGGCTCGTGGTCTTCACCATGACCGCCGTGGCCTGCATGCTTGCCGGACGACCGCTGAGGGCGAAGCCCGTGGTGCGCCGTCCTCGCGCGACTTCCGAGACCGGCCGTAGTCGAGCCCGTCAGCGACGGCGCAAGCGACGCCTCCGTCAGTCCTGACCTCACCAGGTGGTGTACACGCCGGCGCCGTCCAACCGCAGGGGCCGCTCCACACACCGAATGCCGCCCCCGGGCCTTGTGGTCGACGGTAGGCGGGGGAGCGGTGTGAGGTGCCGAGAGGTGTTTCCACTGCCGGAACCGAAAGCGTCCAGGTCGACGCTGGCCACAGCACTCCGCTCCAGCTCAGCGGCCCTCTACCGGGCCGGGCGGACGTGACGGCCGGCAGGTGGGATCCGGACCGGCGTGGAGACGGCGTAGGATTTCTGCTCCTGCACGGATTGGGGCCGTGACTCGGCCGGTCGCGCCGCTTCGGCCTCGCCGGGCGCCGTGGCGTCCGGGACGAAGGGTGGACACCCCGGATGCACCAGCGGATCCTGCTGCGCGCCCGCAAGGGCCCGTTCGACGTGGTCACCGCCGAGGAGACCTACGAGCGGGACTGGATCGGCAAGAACAGCGGCAACCTGGTCTTCAGCCACGCCGCGCACAAGCTCCTGGCCACCTCGACGGCGGAGATCACCCCGTCGCGGTTTCGGACGGACCCGCGCGATGCCGACGAGATCAACGAGAAGTACGACGCCTTCGTGATCCCGCTGGCGAACGCGTTCCGCCACGACTACGTGAACCGGCTCGAGTCGATGACCCGGCTGATCGAGCGGCTCAAGATCCCGGTGGTGGTGCTCGGGGTCGGGGCGCAGACCGACGTGGACGGCGACCGGGACTACCTGCGCCCGATCGACGAGCCGGTGAAGGCGTTCTGCCGGGCGGTGCTGGACCGATCGCACAGCATCGGCGTACGTGGCGAGATCACCGAAAGCTATCTGCGTACGCTGGGCTTCTCCGCCGTCGAGCAGATCGGCTGCCCGTCGATGTTCCTGCACGGCGACAGCCTCCGGGTGGAGAAGGCGAAGGCGACCCTGGGCACCGAGGACCGGCTCGCGTTCGTCATCTCGCCGTACGTCCGCGCGTTGGCCCCGATCGTCCGCCACCACCACCAGCGCTACCCGAACCTGTGCTACGTGGCGCAGGGCCTGTACACCCTCGGCACCCTGCTCTACGGCGACGCACCGAAGTTGCGCGGCAAGACCGACGACATGCCGATCCACACCTCGCACCCGCTCTTCGTCGAGGACAAGGTGCGGATGTTCATGGACCCGTGGCCCTGGATGGAGTATCTCGCCGGATTCGACTTCGCCTTCGGCACCCGGATCCACGGCACCATCACGGCGCTGATCTCCGGCACTCCCGGGTATCTCCTCGCACACGACTCGCGCACCCTGGAACTGGCCCGCTACTTCGACATCCCGCACCGGTTGATGCGCGACGTACCGGCCGACGTCGACGCCGCCCAACTCTACGAGGAAGCCGACTACACGGCCTTGAACGAGGGCCACAAGGAGCGGTTCGCACGGATCACCGCGTTCCTCGCCAAGCACGACCTCGGCCTCTCGTTCGCCGACGGGGACAGCGCCACCCGCTTCGACGAGCAGGTCCGCCAGACCGTCTACCCGCAGGCGGTCCGGCCGGCCTCCGCCTACACCGCGGAGGAACTGCTGACGCGCATCCAGTGGCTGCGGGACGAGAACCAGACGCTGCAGCAGAAGCTCAAGACACGCCGCGCGCAGCCACTGCGCGAGCAGGTCAAGCAGGCGGTGGGCAGCCGGGTCCGCCGGATGCTGTCGCGCTGACCGTCGTACGCCTGGTCGACGGCGAGTAGCCGGCGGCGCTTCCGCCGGATGCGCGCACAGCGTGGCGAAGCTGCGCTCGTACGCCCCTCCGCCGGTGGATGGCGAACGGCCCCGACGACGGTGTGTCGCCGGGGCCGGTTCATCCGGTACGGGTCAGGACTACGCGGTCGGGGCGAGGCCGATGTCGACGACGGTCTCCCCGCCGTCCTTCACCTCGACCACGGCGCTCCAGCCCCGGTTGTAGTAGCCGCCGGTGCTGCCGATGACGTCCGAGTCGGTGGCGTCGTCGCCGACGTCCGGGGTGGTGAAGCTGTACGGCACCCCGTCCTGCAGGTAGACGTTCGCCACGTAACGGCCCGGCTTGAGCCGGGTGAAGTAGGTGCCGTCGCTGTCGTTGGGGTAACCCCTCGGCACGTCCCAGCTCGGCTGGGTGCCCTCCAGCACGAACTCGATCTTGCCGATCTTCCCGTACGCGTTCGGTTCGTCCGCGTCGCGCTGGCCGTCGCGGTCGGTGTCGATCCAGGCGTGGCCGGTAATGACCCCCTCGGCGACGTAGGTGACGCTGCCGGTGGCGGTGTTGTTGTCCAGCGACGCCTCGGGGGTGGTGGCGGACGCGGTCGCGGTGAAGCTGAGTGGTCCGTCCGTGGTGCCGGGGTTCGCCTTGAGCTTCAGGTGCAGGTGGGCTTCGTCCGTGCCGATGTCCCAGAAGGGGCGGGTGCACTCGATGGAGCGGTCGTCCGCCGCGCCGTCGAGTCGGCAGGTCCAGTTGGCGTCGCCGGGGTCGAGGGAGGTCGGCTCGACCGTCGCCGGGAGCGGCACCCGGACGGCGACGTTCTCCGACGGGCTGCCGCCTCGGACGCCGAGGGCGACGGCCAGTTCGAACTCCTCGCCGGCCCGCACGTCCACGCGGCCGACCACGTCGGCCCCGTACAGGTCCACGTCACCGGTGGTCGGCACGACGTAGGTGAAGGTGGTGGCGCCGCTGTTGTTCGCCAGCGACCGCTCGGGGACCGAGGTCGACACCGATCCGGTCACCGTCCTGGTGTCGCCCACCGTCCCGGCCGGGAAGTAGGGGTAGAAGTTCAGGTAGGCGATCCCGCCCGCCGGGATCTCCCGGTCGTTCGTGCAGACCCAGGTGGAGGTGGAGAAGTCGCAGTTCCACTCCGGGTCCGTCGTCGACGCACCGGCGAAGGCGTCCGGCGGCATCTGGAAGGTGAAGCGGGCGCCGGGCGCCGGCGTGGTGCCGATGTTGGTCGCCCTGGCCTGGACGAAGCCGCGCGAGCCGTTGCCGCCCAGGTAGGAGATCTCGCCGCTGCCGAACTCCCACGAGAAGGCGAGGTCCGGCTTGGCGACGTACTCGACGGTCGCCGAGGCTGTGTTGTTCGTGGTCGACGACTCGCGGCTCCGCGTCGACGCGGTTGCCGTCACCGTCGTCTGGTGGCCGTCCGTGCCGGCCGGCAGGGTGACGTTCAGGACGAGAGCGGTGTCGGCGCCGGCCGGGAGGGTGCCGTACCTGCACTTGGCGGCCGTGGCGTCGCAGGTCCAGCCGCCGAGGGAGTCACCGAGGTCGAGAGTGGCACCGGACGGCAGGGTCAGCTTGAGGGTGGTGTCGGTGGCCTCGGAGCCCCCCGCATTGCGTACCGGAACGGTGAGGCGTACGCGACCGCCGGCCGGTCCCACCTCGCCCGGGTCGGTGGTGAGGCCCACGACGACGTCGGCGGGATTCGGCGCGGCGGTGGCCGCGCCCGGCAGAGCGGTGAGCAGTGACGCGACGACAGCGGTCGCGAGGGACCCCGCCCGCAGCGCGCGAAGGGTCCCGGTACCCACGTTGTGGTTGAACAATGAATTCCCCGTCTGGTCGGGATGGGACGACGGCCGAAGACGTACTGGAGGAGTCGGCCAGTCGTTCGGGATCTTTCCCAGTCGGTCAGTCAGGCGTCCCGGTGTCCACAAGCGTTACACCCGGACCACGCGGCGGGCCATTGTGGAATGTCGGCCGGGCTCGTGCCGAGCCGTTCACATCGGTAAGATCCGCCGGGTTGCTCGTCGAGCCGGAGATCGGGGCGGTGCGAATGGCGGATCAAGAGCGTACGGATCATGCTGCGGTCGGCCGGTCCCTGGAGGCCGCCATGCGCCTGCTCGGCCAGGCGACCGGCCCCACCGGGTCGGCGGATCCCACCTCCCCGGTCGAGGAGACCCCGCTGCGCGGGCGCGGCACGGGCGGGGACGGCCTGGTCGAGGCGGTCGTCGGCGGTTACGGGCGGCTGGAGTCGCTGGAGATCAACCCGACCCTGCTGCGCTCCGGCACGACGGCCATCGCCCAGTACGTGGTCGAGGCCGTGACCGCCGCCCAGGACGACGAGCGGCGGCAGCGCCAGGAGGCGCTCGGCGGTGAGGTCGACCAGGCGGCGCTGCACCGGCAGCTCGAGGGGGTCGCCGAGCAGGCCTGGCGAGGGCTCGACGGGATGATCGGTGACCTGGACGCGATGGTCCGCCGACTCGACCGCGATCGGCGGTGACCGGTTGACCGACGGGATCGAGGTCGACGTCGTCGCGCTGCGGTCGGCGGCCCGGACCATCCGGGGCGGCGGCGAGCGGCTCGCCGGCGAGGTGCAGCGGCTCCAGGGCACGGTCAGCGGCTCGGGCAACCCGTGGGGCGGCGACGAGGCCGGGAGCATCTTCGGGATGGCCTACACCGAGGTGCTCCAGCATGCCCTCGACGTGTACGCCTCGACGGCCGACCAGCTGGTGGACGTGGCCGGGCGACTCGACACGGTCGCCGCCGACCACGAGCGCACCGACATGGACAACGCCGCCCTCTTCAAAGGACTGGAGCTGCCCGGTGGGCCTGCAGTTACCACCTGAGCTGGCCGAGGCCCTCAACTGGGTGGGCTTCACCTGGCCCGAGGCCGACGAGGAACTGCTGGTCGAGGCGGCCCAGGCGTGGACGGCCTTCGCCGGGACGCTGCGCGCGGCGGGCGCCGAGGCGAACGCCGGCGCCGCGACGGTCGGCGTCGCCAACCGTGGCCGGGACGTCACCGCGTTCGACACCATGTGGCGGGGCGAGGAGGGTCCGACCCGGCGCGTCGAGGACGGTGCCGAGGCCGCCGAGCTGATCGCCGCCGCGCTGCTGGTGATGGCCGTGATCACGCTGACCCAGAAGATCCTCACGATCGTCCAGCTGATCATCGTAGTGGTCCAGGTCGCGATGGCCCTGGCGGCGGCCGCTCCCACGCTGGGCGGGTCGCTGGCGCAGATCCCGGTCACGATCGGCCTGGCCCGGGTCGCGATCCGCCGGATCATCAAGGAAGTCATCGACCGGGTCGTCAACGAGATCATTCCGCGGCTGCTCCGTCGCGCGAAGACGCTGCTCCGCCGGTTCACCCGCAAGCCGGGCCGTGGCCCGGGGCGGCCGCCCAAGGTGCCGGGGCCGCTGCGGGACATCCGCTACCAGGGCAAGCCGATGCTGGACAAGTACCGGTACGAGACCATGGGCGACCACCCGGGCAACCCGTTCCGGCCCAGCTCCGTCCGCCGGCTCGACGAGGCGCAACTGGAGCAGCACCGGGTCTACGTCGACTCGGACGGCATCATGCGCAGTGCCCGGGACGGGCAGCCGTTCGACACCCGCAACGCCAGCACGCACTGGAGCCAGGACGGGGGCCGGGCGATCTTCGTGATGGACGAGCGCGGCAACATCTACGCGTCGACCTACCAGGAGGTCGGCAAGTTCCACCACTCGACGCTGGGTAACGGCAAGCCGGTCGCCGCGGCCGGGGAGATCGCGGTGGTCGACGGTAAGGTGCAGTACGTGACCTCGGCGAGCGGGCACTACCAGCCGACTCCGCAGCACATGCGACAGGTCACCGACGAACTGGGCCGCAACGGCGTCAACAACGTTCCGCTCTTCGGCTTCGACGGCCGTACCCGGCTGAACTGACTGTCGGAATCGGAAAGGGTGTCTGCGAGTGGCCAGTGACGACTGGAAGGGCATCGTCAACCAGATCCTGTACGGGTTGATGTTCACCCCCCAACTGGATGACGACACCGCCGGCCAGATGGCCGCGGCGATGGTCGAGCGGCGCTACTTCGGCGCCGGCCCCGACGCGTACGCGGACGCCATCGTCCAGGCGCTGCGGTACGACGGCCCGTTGACCGACGAGATCGACACGCCGCACGGCGAGGCGGGGTTCCGTGACTTCCTCGGCCGGCTCGGCACCCGGCTGGAGGCGCTGCGGCCCTGGCCGCAGACTCCGGCCTGACACTCCCCGACTCCGGCTCCGAGTCCGCCGTGCGGCGCGGTGGCGGAGCCGCGCCCGCCGGTCCGCAGCGGCCGCCTTCAGGCGATGAGAAGTGTCGGTCACGTGTCGCAGGATCGGTTCGTGGAATCCCTGAAGGAACAGATGACCGCGCCCCTCGCGAACCAGCAGATGGCCCGCCACGCCTTCCTGGAGGAGTTGTACGCGGACGGCTACTTCCCGGACCACGTCGTCGACAAGGGCCGGGCGATCCTGCTGCGGTTGTGTCAGCGCATCGAGGCGGAGCGCCCGCAGGACCTGACGGCCCTCTACGCGTTGACCGATGCGGCGACCGATGAGTTCAACCTGTTGGAGGCGGAGTTCGAGGCGGCCGGCAGCGAGATCGAGACGGTGGCGCGCGAAGCGATAGGCGAGGATTTCTGGGTCGTCGCGACGAGCTACGGGTTCGCGGACGCGGACACCGAACGGCTGATCGCCAATCGGAACTGGTGAGCGGATGGGGGACCCCACTCGTACGCAACTCGCGCCTTCGGGGGTGTGGTCCCGCTCCTGGTCAGGTGGGGCCACCTAGCGGCAGAGCCCGCCGATCATGTCGTCGAAGTCGGGGAACTCCGCCCTCGCCGCCGCGATGACCTCCTCGGCGGAGGCGCGGCGGTTGGCCGCCCACCGCTGGGCGATCGCGGCGAGGCGGGCGTCCGCGCGGGGCTGATGCTCGTGATCGGGGTACGCCGTTGCCTCCCAGGGGCCGAAGCCGTCGGCGAGCAGCCACAGGTAGGCAGACAGGTCCCGCGCCACGACGGACGTCTCGCCCTCCGAGCCGAGGAACACCACCGGCTGGCGTTCGATCGGCTCGCCGGCACGCACCAGCCAGAACGCGGCCAGGCCACCGGTGCCGTCCTGCCCGAACACCCGGAACTCGGATCCGTCCTGGGCCGCGTTCCCGGTCCAGGCCCGCCACCACTCGGCGGTCTCGCCGGGGTCCAGGAACCGGTCGTACGGCTCGAAGTCGACGCCGTCCCCGTCCCGGTAGTCGAAGCCGACCTCGTGAGCTTCCGTCAGCGCGACCGGCAGGGCGCGACCATCGTCTTCCACGGGCAGCAGCCTAGCGACGGCGACCGACACGGCGAACCGGTGATGCGCCGCGTCGGGTCTAGGGTGTCGCCGTGGACGATCACGCAGTCGAGTCGTACGAGCACGACGACCAGCACGAGGTGTTCCGGTCCCTGCCCTTCCCCTTCACCGACGACCGGTTCCCGGACCAGCTCGGTGCGGTCGTGCAACGCACCGTGCTGGAGGGCGTGGAACCGGCTCGGGAGGTCATCCACACGGACGACAACGCGTGGATCGTCGGCGACGGCGTGAACGATCCGAACGAGCCGGATGCCGTGGTCGTCACGTGCATCCAGCACGTCGCCGAGCGGGACGCGGCCGTGGCCGGGCTGGCCGACCTCCCGCTCGGCCAGGTGGCCTACCGGGAGGACCCCGGCCAGCCGTGGTCGGTCGAGCCCCACTCGTGGCTGACGGAGTGACGGTCCGGACCGTGGTGTCACCCGGGTGGCGGAACCACAGCGTCCCTGGCGGGCGACCCGGATCGCTCTGCGGAGCGATGCGACGCGGGGCGGTGCCGGCATAGCGTCGATCTCATGACGCAACGTCGATCTCGGGCTGTTCCGGTGCGCCGCCTGGCCGGGGTGGCGGTCATGCTGTTCGGTGTCTTCTCGCTGTTCGGGGGCTTGTTCGTACCGATCCGGGTGATCCTGCGAGATCCGCGGGTGGTGCCTGCGCCGGAATCCTGGCTGGCGATCTGGATCATCGCGATGGGTCTGCTGATCGCGGTCTGGCCGACTCGACGGCGGTCCGCCGGCAGCGGTGGGTGATGGGCCTCTCTCGCCGGGCGCTCCTGCGGGGTGCGGCCGTCGTCGGGGCGACGGTGGGGCTGCCCGCCGCCGGCCTGGCCGGCTACGTGTGGACCACCACGCGCCGCAGCAACGTCGGCCGGGTGTCGTTCGACCGGCCGTTGGCCATTCCGCCGCTGGCTGCCGGCGTGCGCGCAGCGGACGGCCGGCTCCTGGTGGACCTACGGTTGCAGAGCGGCCGGACCGAGCTGCTACCGGGCAGGCAGGCGGACACCTGGGGAATCAACGGCAGCTACCTGGGCCCCACGGTCCGGGTGAACCGGGGCGACGTGCTGGCCCCTCGGGTGCGCAACGACCTCCCGGAGGCGACCACCCTGCACTGGCACGGCATGGAGTTGCCGGCCGAGTGCGACGGTGGACCGCACCAGATGATCCGCCCCGGCGCGCTGTGGCAGCCGGCCTGGCGGGTGGACCAGCCGGCGGCGACGTTGTGGTATCACCCGCACCCGCACGGGCGCACCAAGGAGCACGTCTACCGTGGCGTCGCCGGCCTGCTGTACGTGGACGACGGCGAGGCCGACGGTCTGCTCCCCGACGACTACGGGGTCGACGACATCCCGGTGATCGTGCAGGACCGGAACTTCACCCGGCAGGGCCGGCTCGACGAGGACGGCATCGCCTTCGGCGGACTGTCGGTCACCGGCCTGCTGGGCTCGGAGATCCTGGTCAACGGGGTCTGGGGGCCGGTGCTCGACGTGCGTACCGAGCGGGTGCGGCTACGGGTGCTCAATGCCTCGAACGCGCGAATCTACGACCTCGTCCTCGACCACGGGCGGGGCTTCCACGTCGTGGCCGGCGACAACGGTCTGCTGCCGGCGCCGGTCCCGGTCGACCACCTGCGGCTCAGCCCCGGGGAGCGGGCCGAGCTGCTGGTGGAGTTGCGTCCCGACGAGCGGGTCCGGCTGCGGAGCCGCCCGCCGGATCTCGGTGCCAACCTGGCCGTCGACCGACTGGCCGGCGGCGCCGACGAGTTCGACGTCCTGGAGTTGCGCGCCACGCCGTCCCTACGTCCGGCTCCACCGCTACCGGTCGCCCTGCCTGCGCCGCCTCGGCTGGCCCCGCCGCTCGCCGGGCGTCGCGAGCGCGTGCTGCGCTTCGGTGATTTCCTCATCGACGGCCGGACCATGGACCTGTCCCGCATCGACGCGGTGGTGCCGTTGGGGAGCACCGAGATCTGGCGGCTGCGCAACGACGTCGGCACGCCGCACAACTTCCACATCCACAACGCCGCGTTCGAGGTGCTGGATGTCGCGGGTCGGCCGCCCGGAGCGGCGTGGTGGGGACGCAAGGACACCGTGTACGTGCCACCCGACACCGAGGTCCGGCTTCTCGTACAGTTCGGGGCGTACCCGTCGCCCACGCGGCCGTTCATGTTCCACTGCCATCTGTTGGCGCACGAGGACGCCGGAATGATGGGACAGTTCGTCCTCGTCCCGCCAGGCACGGACCCGAGGGTGGTCGCGCCGTCCCCGGTCGTCGACCACAATTCTCCTCACCATGACTGAGCAGACCCGCCGACGCGCCCGGGACGCGGCTCTGGCGGCAGCCGTCGCGGTGTCGGTGTGGGCGGTCACGGCGCTGGCGGAGGAACCCGCGTCGCTTCCGCTCGGCCCGGCCGGCTGGCTTGTCGGAGCGGTCCTCGGCGGACTCCAGCTCGCCCGCCGACGGCGTCCGCTGGCCGTGCTGCTGGTGTCCACCACCGTCGTCGTCGCGTACCACGTGCTCGGATACCCGGCGGTCGGGACGGCGTGGCCGCTGTTGCTGCCGTTCCTGGGTGCGGCCGCCGGGGGCCACCTGCGGTACGCGGTGCCGCTGGTGGCGGCGTTGTCGGTGGCCAACGTCGGGTGGCGGGTGCTGGTCGAGCGGGAGTGGCCGCTCGGGGTGCTCGTCGGTGAAGCGCGGGATCTCGTGGTGCTCGGCCTGGCTCTGGCGGTCGGGGAGGCGGTCTGGCAACGGCGCCGCTGGGCGGAGGAGGTGCGCCGACGCGTGGCCCGGGCCGACGAGGAGGCGCGCCGGGAGGCCGAGCGCAGGCTGGCCGAGCAGCGGCTGTCGGTGGCGGCCGACCTGCACGACGTGGTGGCGCACAGCCTGGTGGTGATCGGCCTCCAGCTGCGGCTCGCCGAGGAGACCGTGGACACGGAACCGGAGGCATGCCGGGCGGCCATCGCCGCGGCGCTGGCCGTACATGACGAGGCTGTCCGCGAGACGTCACGGACGGTTCACCTGCTGCGCGACCCCACTCCGGCCCCGCTGCGGCCCGCGCCCACGCTCGCCGACCTGCATCTGTTGCCGGAGGTGGCCCGGCGGGCCGGGCTGGAGCTGCGGGTGGACATCGACGGGGGGCGCGACGTTCCGGCGTCGGTGGCTCAGGCGGCGTACCGGATCGCCCAGGAGGCGCTGACCAACACGCTGAAGCACGCCGGTGCCGCCCAGGCGTCGCTCACACTGCGCCGGGAGGGCAGGGCGTTGCACCTCCGGTTCGCCGATCCGGGCGGCGTGGGTGTCGTGTCGACGGGTTCGGTCAGGTGCACCTCGGCACCTGGCGACGGCGGGCGGCCGCCGGGCGGTCACGGCATCGTCGGGATGCGGGAACGCGCGCGCGGCGTGGGCGGTCGGTTGGAGGCGGGCCCGGACGGCGGCGGGTTCCGCGTGGACGCCTGGCTGCCGGTGGGGGACGCCTGATGGTGCGCGTGGTGATCGCCGACGACCATCCGGAGGTGCGCGCCGGAATCCGGGCCCTGCTGGAACGGACCGACGACATCGTGGTGGTCGGCGAAGCGACCGACGGGCATGCGGCGGTCCGGCTGGCGGCGGACCTACGGCCGGATGTCGTCCTCATGGACGTGCGGATGCCCGGTCGGGACGGCATCGCGGCCACCCGCCGGATCGTGGCGTCGGATTCGGCGGGCCGGGCGCCGCGGGTCATCGTGCTCACCACCTTCGACCACGACGAGTACGTCTTCGGTGCGTTGCGGGAGAGTGCCAGCGGCTTCCTGACCAAGAACGTGGCCCCCGACGATCTGCGTCGGGCGATCCGGCTGGTCGCCGAGGGTCAGGCGTTGCTCGACCCGGCGGTGACCCGCCGGGTCATCGAACGGTTCGCGGCCCCGGCGGCCGTCACCGAGCCGACGGCGGGTGCCGGGACCACCGCCGTGCGCGCCGTCGACCTGTTGACCCCCCGCGAGCGGCAGATCGCCCGGCTGGTCGGCCGCGGGCTGACCAATGAGGAGATCAGCGTCGCGCTCTTCCTCAGCATCTGGACCGTGAAGACCCACGTGAGCCGGGTTCTCGCCAAGCTCGGGGCTCGAGAACGGGCACAGATCGTGATCGCGATGTACGAGTCCGGCGATCTCCGGTGACGCGCGGGTCGGCTCGGACAGCGGCTCACCGTCGCGGCCTCGGCCACGACGGTGAGCCACCACCTGTCCGTCACCCCACCAAGGACGAGGATCAGGAGACGGGTACGAGCTGGAACCGCTGGTTGGCCTGTCCGTTGCAGTCGTAGAGCTGGACCTGCTGCCCGTTTCCGGTGCCCCAGACGTCGAGGCAGCGGCCGGACTGCACGCCGCTGATGGTGCCGTTGGAGTTGACGTTCCACTGCTGGTTGCTCTGGCCGTTGCAGCTGTAGATCTGGACGGCCGCGCCGTTGCCGGAGCCGGCGGCGTCCAGGCAACGGCTGCCGCCGTACACCGTCAGTTGCCTGCTCGCGGTGTAGGTCCACTGCTGGTTGGTCTGGCCGTGGCAGTCGTAGAGCTGCACCCGGGTGCCGTTGGTCTGCGACGCGTTGGGCACGTCGACGCACCGGCCGGACTGGTTGCCGAGGATCCGGTTGGCGCCGCCGGACGGCGGCGGCGTGGTCGGCGTGGAGGTCGGCGTCGCCGTCGGGGTGCCGGTCGGTGCCGGGCCGGCGGCGTTGAGGGCGTTGAGGACCGAGGTGTACGCGGCCTTCTTGTTGCCCCCGCCGTCGAACAGCAGCGGGTTCTCGTTGGAACGCCAGGAGTCGCTGTCGCGCACGCCCCACACGGTGATGCCGATGCAGCGCGGCACGTTCAGGCACGCCTGGGTCAACCCGGCGTACTGGGACGTGGAGGCGTTGGTGACGTCGACCTCGGTCAACGCCACGTCCACGCCGAGCGCGGCGAAGCTCGACAGCGTGGTCTGGAAGTTGCCCGGCAGGGAACTGCCGCCGGTGAAGTGGGTCTGCAACCCCACACAGTCGATCGGCACGCCACGGGACTTGAAGTCCTGGACCATCCGGTAGACACCCTGCGTCTTGCCGTACGACCAGTTCTCGATGTTGTAGTCGTTGTAGCACAGCTTCGCCGACGGGTCGGCCGCCCGCGCGGTGCGGAACGCCACCTCGATCCAGTCGTTGCCGGTGCCCTGCAGGTTGGAGTTCCGGCGGCTGCCGTCCTCGTTGAACGCCTCGTTGACCACGTCCCACGCGGCGAGTTTGCCCTTGTAGTGGGCCATCACCCCGTTGATGTGGTTGATCATCGCGTTGCGCAGCGTGCTGCCCTGCATGTTCTGCATCCAGCCCGGCTGCTGCGCGTGCCACGCGAGGGTGTGACCGCGAACCTTCAGGCCACGCTGGGTCGCCCAGTTGTAGATCTGGTCCCCGGCGGAGAAGTTGAACTGACCCTGGTTGGGCTGCGTCGCATCCGGCTTCATCTCGTTCTCAGCCGTGATCATGTTGAACTCACGCGCCGCGATCGTGCTGTAGGTCGAATCGTTCAACCGGCTCGCCGCGATCGCGGTGCCGAAGTAGCGGCCCGACTGCGCCGCCGCCGCACCCAGCGTGCTCGCCGCCTGGGCCGGACCCGGCACGATCAGCGCCGCGCCGGCCAGGGTCAGAGCGCCGGCGGCGGCGGCCGCAGCCAGACGGTAACGGCCGTGCTTCAGTAGACGTTTCATGACACTCCTGTGCATATCGGGGGATGTGCAAGGTCATGAGGAAACGCGGGCCCGCGTACCTGCCGTGCGGGAGCCGGTGCCGCGAGGATTCTCGGACCCCGGCTCCGAAACTTTTCGGAAACGTACCGGTAACTTGCCCAGCAAGATACTCGCGAGTCCGTGATCGGTCAACGTCGATGGCCACCCGGATCACGGCGAGAAGGGCCCCGGGCAGCACCGGAACCCGGTTCGAGAAGTGGCTCCGAAACTTTCGGAGGTCGGCCCCCGAGCGCCACCGCTCGGTGCGCGTCGGAGGCGTCGTACCGCTCGCGGTTCGCGTGCCCCGGCACGGTTGGTCAGGTGACGTCCCGGCGCATCGGGACGATCACCGCCACCGCCGCGGCAACCAGCGCGTACGCGGTCAGCAGCAGCGCTCCCCCGGCCGGCGGGAGGAGGTGGACGGCGTCGCCGCCGGTCTGGTCGGACATGGCGTCGGCGAGGTAGGTGAAGTCGGTCAGCGCGGCGGTCGCCCCACCGGGCAGGACCGGATAGAGCGCGCTGACCCCGGGGATCATCATGAGCACCGGCTCGCCGAGGTAGAGGTAGCCGACCACGACGGCGAGGGCGGCGACCTGGTTGCGCAGGAGCGCGCCCACGCCGACGCCGACGAGCAGGTAGACCGTCATCGCGAGCCCGATCCGGGCGAGCAGCGCCAGCACGGTCGGCGCGGGCAGCCCGAGCGGTACGCCACGGGCGGCCGTGACGGCGAACAGCGCCACCGCGGCGGAGCCGGCGAGAACGATTCCGTAGGCGAGGCCGACGACCGCGTGGGTGGCGAGTTTGGCGGCGAGCACGCGCCCGCGGCGCGGCGCGAACAGGAACGTGACGGCGGCGGTGCCGTGCCGGTACTCGGACGTGACCGCGAGCGTGCCGGCGGCGGCCGGCACGAACGCGGTGTAGCCGAGGATGCCGAGGACCGCGCGGAGGCCGACCTCGGTGTCCAGCCCGGGCAGGGGCGGGTCGAAGTTCTCCGGACCCACCAGCGCCATGAGGCCGACCAGTCCACCGCCGAGCAGTACGGCGGCGAGCAGCAGCCCGCGCCACATCCGGGTCGCCAGCAACCGGCGGGACTCCGCTCTGATCAGGGGGGTCATGGGGCGGCCACCGGGTCGCTGGTCAGGTCCAGGAAGAGGCGTTCGAGGTCGGCGTGCGCGGTGACCAGCTCGTGGACGCGGAGACGGTGGGCGGCCGCGAGGTCGGCGACGGCCGGCGCGTCCAGTCCGCGTACCCGGAGCTGTCCGGGCCCGGCGGGTTCGACGGCGCCGGCGGGCAGGGCGGCGGCGAGCGCAGCGGCGTCGGGCGAGGTGACCAGCACGGTCGGCGGGCCGGCGAGCCGGGACAGCGGCCCGGCGGCGACGAGTTCACCCCGCCGGATCACCACCAGATCGTCGACGAGCTGCTGGACCTCGCTGAGCACGTGGCTGGAGATCAGGACGGTGCGCCCCTCGTCGGCGAGTCGGCGCAGCAGGTCGCGCAGCCACGACATGCCCGCCGGATCCAGCCCGTTGCCCGGTTCGTCGAGCAGCAGGACCCGGGGGTCGCCGAGCAGCGCGGTGGCGAGGTTGAGCCGCTGCCGCATGCCGGTGGAGAACCCACGGGTACGGCGGTCGGCGGCCCCGGTGAAGCCGAGCAGGTCCAGCAGCTCGGTGACCCGACCGTCCGGGCAGCCGCTCATCGCGGCGTAGACCCGCAGGTGGTCGCGGGCGGTGTGGCCGGGGTGGAAGGCGTTGGCGTCGAACATCGCGCCGACGGTGCGCGCCGGCTCGGCCAGTCGCGCGTACGGCAGCCCGCCGATCGTGGCGGTGCCGCTGCTGGGCGACACCAGCCCGGTCATCATCCGCATGGTGGTGGTCTTGCCGGCGCCGTTCGGACCGAGGAATCCGGTCACCACGCCGGGTGCCACGGTGAACGTCAGGTCCCGCACGACGGTCGCGTCGCCGTAGCGCTTCGTCAGGCGCGACACCTCGATCGCCAGCCGTTCGCCGGTCACGGTCGCGCCGCCGTCCCACGCGCGATCGCGGCGGCGAGCGCCGGTGCGTCCGGAGTGGAGAGCACGACCTCGTCGAACTCGCCGCCGGCCGCCGCGCGGTCGAGCACGAGGTGCAACCCGGGTTCGCCGCGGCGGGCCGCCACGAGCTGTCGGGGACCGCCGAACAGGCCCCAGACACCGATCTTGGCAAGGCCGGACACCACGAAGCCGCGCCGGGCGCCGCGGGCCAGCCGGACCGGTTCACCCACCGGGGCGGCGTGCCGGACCGCGCCGACGGGCAGCACGAACCGCTCCCGCCCGGTCCAGACCCGCTCCCATCCGGTGAACCGGACGTCGATCACCTCGCCGGTGAGCATGACGGTGGCCATCAGCTGTCCCCCTTCGTCGGGTCGGAGTCGTTCGCCGACTCCGGTGCGTCTTCGGTGCCGGTCGGCGGCAGGTCGGCGGGCATGAGGACGGTCGCCAGCAGGCGCGGTTTCCGCCCGTCGCCGGGCCGGTTGCCGAGCAGCGGGCCGACCAGCGCGTTGAACCCGGCCGCGAACTCACCCAGCTCGGCGTCGGTCAGGTGGAGCACGATCTGCTGGTAGCCGGCGCCGTCCGCGGCGAGGTCCACCCGGTCCCGGGCCAGGTAGCGGGAGAACTCCGAGAGCAGGCTCGACACGAACGCGGTGAAGTAGCGCTCGTGGTCCTCGGGCGTGGCGGCGGCCAGGGCGTCGGCGTCGAGCGTGGCGCCGTGCGCGGGCAGCGCGTAGACCCGTTCGACGGCTCCGCGCACCCTGCGCCCCTCGACCACGTCGAGCAGCCCGGCCTTGACCAGCGTCGCCAGGTGCCGGTAGAGCGTGGCCTGCGGCACGTCGGGCAGCAATTCGACCAGGGCGCGCGTGGTCAGCCGGGTGCCGGCGACCGCCCGCAGGATCCGGATCCGCACCGGATGCAGGGCCAGTTCGGCCCACCGCTCCCTCGACATCGCCATGGCCGAACGTTATCACTCTTGATAGTGATAACGGCAGGGATCAGGCCGAGTGGTGGCGCAACACCCGGGTGAGCAGCCGGGACAACTGCGCGCGCTCCTCCGGCGAGAGCGGTGCCAGCAGTTCGTCCTGCACCACCGCGAGCTGTTTCTCCAACCGCCGCAGCTGCCGCCGCCCGGCCGGGGTGATGGTGACGACGTTGCGGCGCCGGTCGGCCGGATCCGGCTCGCGGGTCACGTAGTCGCGGTCGGCGAGTTCGTTGAGCGCCGCGACCACGTCGCTGACGTGGATGCCGCTGCGGCGGCCGAGCGCCGCCTGACTGGCCGCCCCGAACTCGTCCAGCGTGGCGAGCAGGCGGAAGTGGTAACCGCGCGCGTCCACCGCGGCGAGCCCGTCGCTCACCATCCGTCCGGCGCGGACGGCGGTCTGGCTGATCAGCCAACTCGGCAGGCCGGCCAGGCGGGCCGGTACGACGTCCTGATCCGGAGTGTCCATGTGAGCAGCCTAACCAGAAACGTTGGTGCGACCAACGAAGCGGACCCATACTGTTGGTCGCACCAACGTTAGGACGACCAACGAAGGGCAGATCATGATCAAGCCGTTCCGAGTCGACATCCCCCAGCGCGATCTCGACGACCTCGCCGACCGCCTGGCCCGGACCCGCTGGCCCGACGAACTGCCGGACGCCGGCACCGACTACGGCATCCCGCTGGCCCGGGTACGCGAGCTGGCCGAGCACTGGCGCACCGGGTACGACTGGCGAGCACACGAGGCCGAACTGAACCGGTACCCGCAGTTCACCACCGAGATCGACGGGCAGAACGTGCACTTCCTGCACGTCCGCTCCGCCGACCCGGACGCGCTGCCGCTGATCCTCACCCACGGCTGGCCCGGCTCGGTGGTGGAGTTCCTCGACGTGATCGGGCCGCTGTCGGAGCAGTTCCACGTGGTCGTCCCGTCGATCCCGGGCTTCGGCTTCTCCGGCCCCACCCGGGAACGCGGCTGGGACGTCACCCGCGTCGCCCGCGCCTGGGCCGAGCTGATGCGCCGGCTCGGCTACCGGCGGTACGGCGCCCAGGGCGGCGACTGGGGCTCGGTGATCTCCACCCGCCTGGGCGGGATCGCCCCGGACAACGTCGTCGGCGTGCACCTCACCTACCTGCCCACACCCCCACCGCCGGGCTGGACGGGCGAGGGCGACCTGTCCGAACAGGACCGGGGCCGGCTGGCGCGGATCCGGCACCTCATGACGCACCGGCACCCGCACCAGATCCTCTACGCCAGCCGCCCGCAGACCGTGTCGTACGCGCTGAACGACTCACCCGCCGGCCAACTCGCCTGGATCGCCGAGAAGTTCACCGAGTGGGCCGACCCGCGTTCCACCATCAGCGCGGACCGCATCCTCACCGACGTGTCGCTCTACTGGCTCACCGGCACCGCGGCGTCCTCGGCCCGACTGGTCCGGGAGAGCGCGCTCGGCGGACCGCCCGCGCCCTGCCCGCCGCCGGTGGGCGTCGCCGTCCTCCCGCACGACATCACCCGGTCCGTCCGCCCGCTCGCCGAACTGACGTACCGGATCCGGCACTGGAGCGAGTTCGACCGTGGAGGCCACTTCGCCGCCCTGGAGGTGCCGGACCTGTTCGTCGCGGACGTCCGCGCCTTCTTCGACGACCTGCGGTGAGCGCGCGGCAGGCCGGCCCGGGGACCTCCCGGGCCGGCCGATCCCGCCGCTCAGGCCAGGGCGGCGGCGAACATCCCCGCCTCGTACGCCCCGCCGCGCTGGTGCACGATCACCGCGAACCGGTTCGCCGCGTTGATCAGGCCGACCAGGCAGACCAGCACCGCGATCTGGTCGTCGTCGTAGTGCTCGCGCACCCGGGCCCAGGTCTCGTCGGACACCCCCTGGTGGGCGTCGGCGAGCCGGGTGCCCTCCTCGGCGAACGCCAGCGCCGCGCGCTCCGCCTCGGTGAAGACGGTCGACTCGCGCCAGGCGGCGACCAGGTGCAGCCGGACCGCGCTCTCCCCGGCGGCCGCCGCCTCCTTGACGTGCATGTCGATGCACCAGCCACAGCCGTTGATCTGGCTGGCCCGCAGCGACACCAGTTCCTGGACGGCGTGCGGCAGCGGCGACTGCTGGAGCACCAGGCCCGCGTTGGCGAACCGCTTCATGAACTTTGCCGCGGTCGCGTTCTCGAACAGGTTGATTCGGGTCTCCATCGTTCCGACCTCTCTGCTGGGGTGGTGTCGGACGACCACGAGATGCCGGTCGCCGCGCCGGCGTGACAGCCTGGCCCGGTGACCACCGACACAGCGACGGGACGTCACACCGCGCCTTCGGTCGGCGTCTGGTGGGGAACGCAGCCGAGCAGCGAAGGAGCCAGCCATGGCGGAGCCGGCCACCGAGGACTTCCTCGCCCACCGGAACCTGCTCTTCACCGTCGCGTACGAGATGCTCGGCTCGGCCGCCGACGCCGAGGACGTGGTGCAGGAGACCTGGCTGCGGTGGGCCGGCGTCGACCTCGACGAGGTACGGGACCGGCGCGCCTACCTGGTGCGGATCACCACCCGCCAGGCGCTGTCCCGGTTGCGCGCGCTGGGCCGCCGCAAGGAGTCGTACGTCGGGTCGTGGCTGCCCGAGCCGCTGCTCACCACGCCCGACGTGGCCGACGACGTGGCCCTGGCCGACAGCGTGTCGATGGCGATGCTGCTCGTGCTGGAGACGCTCACCCCGACCGAGCGGGCCGTGTTCGTGCTGCGGGAGGTCTTCGACGTCGGGTACGACGAGATCGCCGCGACGGTCGACCGGAGCCCGGCCACGGTCCGGCAGATCGCCCACCGGGCCCGGGCCCACGTCGCGGCGCGCCGGCCCCGCCAGTCCGTGTCCGCGGCCGAGACCCGCGACGCGCTCGACGCGTTCCGGCGGGCGGTCGAGACGGGTGACCTCCGGTCGCTGCTCGCCGTGCTCGCCGAGGACGTGGTGCTGGTCGGCGACGGCGGCGGGATCAAGCAGGCCGTCCCGCGCCCGGTCACCGGCGTGGACAAGGTGGCCCGGCTGCTGGCCGGCGGCTGGGGCCGGGTCGCACCCGTGGCCTCGATGGAACCCGCGCAGGTCAACGGCTATCCGGCGCTCGTCGTCCGGCTCCACGGCGAGCTGGACACGGTCGTGGCGGTCCGCCTCGACGACGGCCGGATCAGCGGGCTCTACGCGGTGCGCAACCCGGAGAAGCTGTCGCACATGACCCGGGAGAACACCCTGCGCCGGTGAGCGGCGGGCCGTGCGACGATGCCCGGATGAGCAGCGACGTCCCGCCCGACGTGAGCGCCCTGGCCATCAACGTGACCGTCCCGGAGGCGTTGCGTTGGACCGACACCCGGCGCGGCGAGGAGTTCACGCTGACCACGCTCAACGTCCGGCTGCTGGCGGACGGAAGCCTCGCGGCGAAGGCGTACGGCCGGCCCACGGCGGGCGGGCGCGGCGCGTACGTGTCGTTCCGGGTGCCCGACCGGCCGGAGCTGGCCGCGCTGGTCGCGGCGGCGGCCGACCGGGCCGCCGCGCTCTGGGCCGCACACCGCGGCCTCGGCTGACCGGGACACCGCAGGGGAGGAAACCCTCCCCGCTTCGTCACCTGTCGGCCGCGCGCCCACCCTGGTTGTCTCGGTCGAGGAACTGATCTCGACCAGAAAGCAGGGTGTCATGTCGATGCTCCGCCGTACCCTCGCCACCGCCTCCGTGGCCCTCGCCGCCGGCGCCGTCGCCCTGGTCGACGCGTCACCGGCGCTGGCCAGTACGCCGTCGAGCTGCTCCAGCGTCCGCCAGATCGGCACCACCCGGGTGCTCACCGTCGGCGGCATGCAGGCGGCGTCGGTGAAGCAGTACTACGGCTGCGGCTACAACTACGCCTACATCTACGTCTGGGAGCAGTACCGGGCCAGCCACTCGAACTGGGACCTGTACGTGCACGTCGTCGACGAGTCGGACAGCGGCACCGACTACGGCGTGGGCGAGCTGAACAACACCACCCGGGCGGAGCTGTGGGGCCGGGCGGCGAACACCGCCGCGCACTGCACCCACGTCACCGGCTACCTGAACTCGACCGGCGGGTCCACCAGCACCGTCTGCTGAAGGGGAACCACATGCGACTCAAGCGCACCGCGCTGACCATCGGCGCGGCGGCGGCCGCGCTGGTCGTCGGCCTGCAGAGCCCGGCCATGGCGTCGGACTCGTACCACGTGATGAACACCGGCGACGCGTTCGGCGGCGGCATCTTCGACTACAGCGGCGAGGCGTACTTCACCGAGCACGGCGACATCCTGAAGATCTGCGACACGGACGCCGACGGCTACGCGGTGAAGATGTACGTCAGCCTGGACGACGCGTACGGGGCGACCCGGTACAGCTTCACCCGGGGCGGCGAGGGCAACTGCGCCACCCACCGGGCCAGCGAGGGCGGCGCGTACAACCTGCCGGAGAACCGCTACATCGGCTTCCTCTTCTGCCGCTACAAGGACGGCCACGAGAGCGAGTGCCGCGCCTACCGGTTCTACAACGACTACTGATCCGCCGAAGGGGGGCGGGGCCGGCCGGCGTGACCGGCCGGCCCCGGGGCACCCCCCGACGTCGCACGCCGAGCGCCGCGGGCCGCGTCCGGGCCCATCGGTAGCATTCGACGGCGATGGTCCACAGCGAGCAGCCGGTGACGCCCGGCCCGGAGGTCGACCTGGGGATCGCCGGCTGCGCCGACGCGATCGAGGTCGGCCGGGGCGGCTTCGGTGTGGTCTACCGGGCCTGGCAGGCCGACTACTCCCGCTGGGTCGCGGTGAAGGTGCTCGCCGCCGACTGGGCCGGACCGTCCCGCGCCCGCTTCGAACGGGAGCTGCGCACCCTCGGCCGGCTCTCCGGCCACCCGCACATCGTCACCCTGCACCAGGCCGGCCGCACCGCCGCCGGGAACCCGTACCTGCTGATGGCGTACGAGGAGGGCGGCTCGCTCGGCGACCGGTTGCGCGCCGGGACGGCCGGTGACTGGCGGACGGCCGTCGCCGGCGGGATCGCGGTGGCCGGCGCGCTGGAGACCGCGCACCGGGCCGGCGTGCTGCACCGCGACGTGAAACCGGAGAACATCCTGGTCTCCGGCTACGGCGAGCCGAAGCTCGCCGACTTCGGCCAGGCCCGCCCGGACGCCGAGCGCGCCGGCTCCCGCGCCACGGTCACCGCCAGCGTGCTGCACACGGCCCCGGAGGTGCTGCGCGGCGAGCCGGCTTCGGTCGCCTCCGACGTCTACGCGCTGGCCTCGACCGTGCTGCACTGGATCCGTGGCGCGCCGCCGTTCGCCCCGGCCGACGGCGAGCCCACCCCGTCCCTGCTGCGCCGGATCGCCGTCGACCCGCCCCCGGACACGCGCCCGCTCGGCGTACCCGACGAGGTGTGCGCGGCGCTGGACCGCGCGCTGGCCAAGAAGCCCGCGCGGCGACCGGGATCGGTGGCGGAGTTCGCCGCCGACCTGCGTGCGGCGCAGGCGGCGGCCGGCCTGCCGGTGACCTCGTTCGTCCTGGGTGACGTGTCCGCCGACCCGGCGCCGCCGCCGGCCGCGCCGGCCGACCGGCCCCGGTCGCTGTCGGCCCGCCGCCGCGCGGCCCTCGCGCTCTCCGCCACCGTGACCAGTCCCACCGGGGTACGCGGGCGCGCGCTGCGCCGGTCGGCCGGGCTGGCGGTCGCGGTGGCGGCCGTGCTGGCCACCGGGTACGCGCAGGCGCCGCCGACGCCCGCGCCGGTGGCCCTGCCGGACCGGCTGGCGCTCGGAGAGCTGACCATGCACGCGCAGTCGGACGAGCGGATGGTGCAGGTCCGCAACCGCAGCGACCACCCGGTGACGCTCGGCCCGGTGGCGGTGACCGGCCCGTCCCGGGGCGCGCTGCGGATTACCTCGGACGGGTGCGGGACGAGCCGACTCGCCCCCGGCGAGGGGTGTGCGGTCGGGCTGGTCGCGGTGCCCCGGGAGGCGGGGCCGCTGCGGGCGGTGCTGGAGGTGACCGTGGCCGATCGACGGTTCGGCACCCCCATCTCCGGCACGGCCGCGCCGCGCCGGGCCGTCCAGGACGACGCCCCGCCGGGCCGCTGCTACGCCGACGCCCACCAGGTCGGCGCGTCGGCCTACGGCTACGCCGGGGGCCTGCGGGCCATCTCGGTCAAGCAGTACTGGTCGCCGAGTTGCCGGACCGCGATGGCGTACGTGTGGGTGTGAAAGCAGTACCGGGACAACATCTCCACCGGCGGCGGCACCTGGACCGTGGACGTGGCGGTGCGCGGGGACGGCCCGGGCACCCGGCAGCGCGCCGCCGGCCAGGCGTACGAGCTGTGGACGGAGCCGTCGCCGTCGACCGGGCGCTGCGTCACCGCCACTGCCACCGTGACGGTGACCCGCTCCGGCGAGGCGACGTCGGCGGCCACCGCGCCGTGGTGCGACCGATGACCGGCGGCTGGTTCGAGGTGCACGGGACCGGTCCGGTCCGGCTGGTCCCGCTCAGCCCGGACGCGCTGACCATCGGTCGCGCGCCGGACAACGAGCTGCCCATCGACGACCGCCAGGTGTCCCGGCTGCACGCGTTGGTCGAGCGTTTCCCCTCCGGCTGGATCATCCGTGACCTGGGCAGCACCAACGGCACCACGGTCAACGGCGCCCCGCTGCGCGACGCGCGCACCCTGCACGACGGGGACCGGGTGGGGATCGGGCCGGCGCGGCTGGTGTTCCGCGCGCCGGCGAAGCACGGCACGAACACGCTCGCGGTCGAGCCACCGCCCGCGCCACCGGCCCTGACCCGCCGGGAGCGGGAGCTGCTCGACGTGCTCTGCCGCCCGTATTCGGACGGTGGCCTGGCGTTCACCGAGCCGCCGTCGGTGCGGGTGCTGGCCGGCGCGCTGGGCGTGAGCGAGAGCGCGGTCAAGAAGCACCTGACCCGCCTCTACGACAAGTTCGACCTGGTCAGCAACGACGACCGACGGCGGGCCCGGCTGGCCGCGGAGGCGGTGCGCCGGGGCGCGACCGGTTGACCGGTCTGCTCGGCGGCCGGGTGCGCCGGGCCGGCGGGCGGCCGGGCGTCGTGCGGCTCTCCAGCGCGTCCGACCGGACGGCTCAGCGGCGGACGCCGACGCCGCCGTAGCCGTGCGACACGGCGGCCCGGGGCTCGCCGTCCGGCCGCCAGTCGGCCAACCGGACCAGGCCGGGCTCGACCACGTCGTAGCCGTCGAGGAAGCGGGCCACCTCGGCGTGGGTGCGGGGGACCAGCGGCGCGCTGCTGCGCCGGTAGACCGCCGTGCCGGCCTGGGCGGGCAGCGGCGGCGCGCCGTCCAGGGTCAGGTGGGAGACCGCGAGCATGCTGCCCCGGGCGGTGGCGTCCCGCAGTCGCGCCACGGCCGCCCACGGGTCGTCCGCGTCCGGCACGAAGTGCAGCACCGCCACCAGCAGCAGTGCCACCGGCTCGGTCAGGTCGACGGTGGCGCGCAGCAGCGGGTCGGCCAGCATCTCGTCCGGCCGCCGCAGGTCGCCCCGTAGCACCACGGTGCGGCCGTCGGTGGGCAGCAGCCGCCGGGCGTACGCCACGGCCACCTCGTCGTGGTCGACGTAGACCACCCGGGCGTCGGGGGCGACCGCACGGACCACCTCGTGCACGTTGCCCTGGGTGGGCAGGCCGGCCCCGACGTCGAGGAACTGGCGTATCCCCTGCTCGGCCGCCCAGCGCACGGCCCGGCGCAGGAACGCGCGGTTGGTCTGGGCCGCCACGCCGGTGTCCGGGAAGATCTTCAGGACCTCCTCGGCGGCGGCCCGGTCGGCGGCGAAGTTGTGGCAGCCACCCAGGTAGTAGTCGTACATCCGGGCGACGTTGGGTCGCGTCTCGGCCTCCGTCACGCCCTGATGTCTAGCACTCTGGGCGACACACCGCTGACCCGACGTGTCCGTGATCCGCTTGCCCACGCGGTTGACCTGGTACGACGGTGGGACCAGCCGACTCGAGGAGGTACCGATGACCGGTGGACGGAAGACCATGGAGGTCGACCCGGTGGTGTTCCGCGCCGTCTACGACTCGCCCGCCTCGCTGCCGGGGCGGCACCGGTGGACCACGCCGGAGGCGGACGTGCGGCGACTGGAGAAGCTGCTGAACATCCCGGCGCGCAGCGTCGGCGCGCCGCTGTGGGTCAGCGGCGACGAGCCGGACTGCCCGAAGTGCGGGCGGCGGGTGACCTGGTACGACATCGTCTCCTCGGCGCTGCACGAGGTGCACGACCGGGCGATGATCGCCCGGGTGGTGCTCGGCGAGCGGAAGTACGTCAACACCGAGGTGCCGGAGGCGATCCCCGGTGTCCACTGTGCCGACTGCCGCACCCCGATCACCGGCCTGCGCAGCTTCAAGTGCCACAACTGGGCGTACGCGTTCGAGGCGCTGGAGGAGATCGTCGAGCGGATGTCCGGCGTGCCCGCTCAGTCGCCGCCCGCCGCCTCCTGAGCGCGCCGGGCGGGGCGACGGCCGGGCGGGGAGGACGGCTCGGGGCCGGGGTCCGGCACCGGCGGCATCGGGCGGGTGACCGGCGTGCCGCCGGTGACGCGCAGCCGCTCGCCGTGGTGCCACAACTCGACCGCGTCGCCCGGGCCGGCGTCGGGCAGCGCGTAGCCGGCCGTGTCCGGGGTGAGCGTGACCCGCAGCCGGTGCCCGTGCCAGCGCAGGTGGAACACCAGCCGGGTGATCCGGCGGGGCAGCCGCGGGTCGAAGGAGAGCACGCCCCGGTCGTCGCGCAGCCCGCCGAAGCCCTGCGCCACCACCAGCCACGCCCCGGCCAGGGACGCCAGGTGCAGCCCGTCGGCGGTCTTGTCGCCCAGGTCGGCCAGGTCCTGGAACGCCGTCTCGGCGAGCAGGTCGTACGCCAGGTCGAGGTGGCCGACCTCGGCGGCGAGGATCGCCTGCGCGGACGCGGACAGCGACGAGTCGCGGACCGTGCGGGCCTCGTAGTAGGCCAGGTTGCGGGCCTTCTCCTCGGCGGTGAAGTCGCCGGGGCAGCGCAGCATGGCCAGGACCAGGTCGGCCTGCTTGACCACCTGCCTGCGGTACAGCTCCAGGTAGGGGAAGTGCAGCAGCAGCGGGTAGTCGTCCTCGCCGGTGCCGGCGAAGTCCCACTCCGGCTGCTCGGTGAAGCCGGCCGACTGCTGGTGCACGCCGCGCTTGCCGTCGTACGGGACGTGGACCGCGTCGGCGGCGGCCCGCCAGCCGGCCACCTCGGCCGGGTCGACGCCGAGCCGGTCGGCCACCTCCGGGCACCGCTGGACGGCGTCGGCGGCGCCGCGCAGGTTCCGCCGGGCCATCAGGTTGGTGAAGATGTTGTCGTCGACCAGGGCCGAGTACTCGTCCGGTCCGGTGACGCCGGTCAGGTGGAAGGCGCCGGCGTCGTCCCAGTGGCCGTAGCCGTGCCACAGCCGGGCGGTCTCGACGAGCACCTCGGCGCCGCACTCGGCGAGGAACGCGGTGTCCCCGGTGGCCGCGACGTAGCGCAGCACCGCGTCCGCGACGTCCGCGTTGACGTGCAGGCCGGCGCTGCCGGCCGGCCAGTACCCGGAGCACTCACGGCCGCCGAGCGTCCGCCACGGGAAGGTCGCCCCGGTCAGCCGCAACTCGGCCGCGCGCTCCCGGGCCTCGGGCAGGTGGGCGTGCCGCCACCGCAGCGCCGAGCGGGTCAGCTCGGGCGCCAGGTACGTCAGCACCGGCAGCACGTACCCCTCGGTGTCCCAGAGCACGTGCCCGTCGTAGCCGTTGCCGGTCAGGCCCTTCGCCGGGATGGTGCGGTCGCCGTCGGCCCGGCCGGACTGGATCAGGTGGAACACCGCGAAGCGGACCGCCTGCTCCAGTTCCGGGTCGCCGGCCAGCTCGACGTCGGCGGTGGCCCAGGCCGCGTCGAGGGCGGCCCGTTGCGCGTCGAGCAGGGCGTCGAACCCGTCGGCCCGGGCCGCATCCGCCTCCGCGACGACCAGGTCGGCCAGTTCGTCGGCCGGGGTGCCGTCCACGTCCGCGCACTCGTACGCGGCGAACTTGGTGACCCGGATCCGCTCACCCGGGCGCAGCGGACCGGTGAGCGCCAGCCGGAACCGGTCACCGGTCAGCTCGGCGTCGGTGGCCGTGTCGTCGGGGGCCGCGACCCGGTGCGCGACCGCCACCGCGACCCGCTGGCCGCTGTGTTCGGTCCGGTGCACCAGCACGCCGTCGGTGCCGTCGTGCCGGCCGGTCTCGGCGGTGAGCGGGTCGTGGATCACCGAGGCCGCCCGGGGGTCGTCGGCACGTTCCGGCACCCGCTCGTTGGCGAGCAGGTCGGAGCAGATCCGCACCGGGACCGGGCCGTCCAGCGGCTCGACCGTCCAGTCGACGGCGGCGACCGGTCGGCGGGGCAGCGAGACCAGCCGGGTGCTGACGACCCGGACGCCGCGGCCGCCCGGTGAGACCCACTCGGTCTCCCGGCGCACCACCCCAGCCCGCAGGTCCAGCTCCCGGTGGTGCCGCCGGATCGTGCCGGTGCGCAGGTCCAGCGGCTCCCCGTCGACCCAGAGCCGGACCAGCGCGGCGTTGGGGGCACTGATCACGGTGTCGCTGCGTTCGGGGAAGGCGTACCCGCCCTCGGGGTAGCTCAGCTCGTGCTGCTCGTGGAACCCGTTGAGATAGCTGCCGGGCATGCCGTACGGCTGGCCCTCGTCGAGCGTGCCGCGCCAGCCCACCCAGCCGTTGGCCAGCGCGAACACCGACTCGGTCTCGCCGAGCCGGTCCAGGTCCGCGCTGGTGCGCCGGATCCGCCAACCGCCGTGCGACACGTGTCCTCCCGGGTTCGGTGCGTGGACCGCCACCGAACCAGACCCGGCTGAGAGGTGGCTGGGATCCCGGTACCCGCGGCGGGCCGCGCGGCCACCCGAGGGTGTCCGAGCACACGGCTCAGGTGGTCAGCACCAGCGTGACCGCGGTGGCCAGGACGAGGAACGGCCCGAACGGCAGGTGGGCCGACCAGCGGACCCGGCGGAGGACGAGCAGCACCACCCCGGCCACGCCGGAGAGGGTCACCGCGAGGACCAGGCCGGCCACCAGCACCGGCCAGCCGTACCAGCCGAGCAGCGCGCCGGCGCCCAGCGCCAGCTTGGCGTCGCCGAGGCCGAAGCCGCGCCGGCCGAGCAGCAGGGTGGTCGCCGCGAAGCCGGCGCCGAGGGTCAGCCCGGCCGCGGTGGCCCGCAGCCACGGCGACGGACCGGGCCCGGCCAGCGCGGCCACCCCGAGAAGCACCCAGGTGCCGGCCGCGGCGGGCCAGGTCAGCCGGTCCGGCAGGCGGTGGGCGGCGGCGTCCACGAGCGCCATCGGCACCGCCCAGCCGAGCCACCAGGCCAGGGCCAGGCGGGTCGCGGGCGGCCCGCCGGCCAGGACCAGCGCCGCCACGGCGGCCAGCAGCGCCACCTCCACCAGCGCGGGTGGCGCGCCGACCCGGGATCGGCACCCCGGGCAGCGGGCGGTGGGGCCGAGCGCCTGCAGGGGCCGGTCCAGACCGATCGGGGTGCCGCAGGCGTCGCAGCCCGCGCGGTCGGGGGCGTCCGGCGGTACGGCGTAGCGGGCCACCGCCAGGCGGACCGGCGGCACGACCGTGAGGACGGCGAGCAGCCGGACGACCGGGCGGGACGGGACGGCCGCCGGGGCGGCGCGGTGCACCCGTTCGGTGGTCATGTCCGTGCTCCCGTCCGGTCGCCGACCGTTTCATTCTGGAGCACGCAGAGTGAAGTTCGGCCGGACACCGGCGGGCGGACGGCGGGACGAACAGCCTCCGCCACGCCTCCCGCACCACCGGGGCGGCCTGCGACGGCGGCGCGTCCCGGGCCGGCCGGAGCGGCAGGACGGATCGGACTCCCGGGTCGGAGCCCACCCATACCGGCGGCCGCCGGTCTGACCTCCGGGGACACGGCGACGGGTGCGGGTGCGCGCACTCCCGCCCCCGGGAAGGCCGGCGGTCGCCCGCCGGTCACCGTCCGGCCATCCACCGGTCGCCACCACCCGTCTTCACTCACCGTGTTCACGTGAATTGCCTCTGTTGCATCGGCTGACGTCAGCCTATGCTCGCCCCTTGGGTACGACGCAACCCCCCGATCAATAGGCGTCGGAGGCCGACCGAAGACATCAGTTCCCCATTCTTGAAGATCAGCACAGGTAAATGCACGCGGTGGCGGTCGAGGCCCGGCCGGACAGATCCGGGCGCGCTTCCGCATGCCCGGAGCGGGTCGGATCGACCGCACCGGGCCGGCACCGAGGAGGGCTTGGCGTTGCGCACACGGCAATCCCGTCGATGGGAAATCTGCCTGCTCAGCCTCGCGCTGACGGTCGGCGCGGCCGGCTGCGGCAGCGGGCCGGAGGCGACGACCGGTCCGCTGACCGGGCGCGCCGCCGCACCCGTCGCCCATTCCGACGCCGAGGAGAACGCCGCCGCAAAGGCCGCGCTCGCCGCCTATTCCGGCTATCTCGACGCGTCCCGGACGGCGAGCGCGCGCAGCGATCCCGGGCATCCCGCACTGCCCCGTTTTCTGGCCGATCCACTGCTGACCCGGGTACGGCTGGCAATTCGTGACGCGAAGGAGCACGGCGCGATGCGTACCGGAAAACTGGTTTCCGACCCCACCGTCGTCTCGGTCGACCTGGCCGCCGACCCGCCCACCGTCGAGATCCAGGACTGCCTCGACGCGCGCGACTACCGGCTCGTCACCGTCAAGGACCGCAAGACCGTGCCCGGCACCCGCGGCGGTCGCTACCTGGCCACCGCGACCGCGGCCCGCTACCCCGACGGCCGGTGGCTGGTCAACACCGGCGCCGCGCACCAGGACCAGCCGTGTTGACCTGGGGAGGTGGGGGTGCCCCGGCCCGCCGGACCCGGGCCGGGGCGTCCCGACGGCTGCTGCTGGCCGCCGGCCTGGCAGCGCTGGTGACGTTGACCGGCGCGCCCGCGCGTGCCGCCGACCCGGGCGGCTCCTGCCCGCCCGACCAGACCGACTGCGACGTGTGGGACGACGACCCGGGTGTCCCGGGCGGCGGCGGCGGACCGGGCGGCGGCGGGAACGACGGTGGCGGGGGCAACGGCGGTGGCACCGCGAAGTGCCAGTGGAACGGCCAGGTCGTCAAGTGCTACGACGACCTGCTCGGCTGGTTCAACAACAGCGACGGGTGCTACTACAAGCTGACCGAGCCGCAGCTGCCGGCGCCGGCCGGCCAGCAGTGGTACACCGCCAGTTGCGTCGGGGGCGCCACCGGCCAGCAGGGCAACGTCCTGCTCGCCGCCCCGCCGCCCGGCTTCGGCACGCCGCCCGACCCGGAGGAACTGGCCCGCCGCGCGCTGGCCTCGATCTCGCTGCTGCCGCCCCGGGTCGCGGTCGCACCCCGGCGCAGCAAGGGACCCGGCCTGGTCGGCCTGCCGGTCTGGATGTGGGCCAGCCCCGGCGCGTCGTACTTCGGGCCGTTGTCCGCCTCCGCCTCCGACCGGGGGCTGACCGTCGAGATCACCGCGAAGGTGGACCGGATCGTCTGGCACATGTCCGACGACATCGACGTCACGTGCTACGGGCCGGGCACCCCCTACGACGCCGACGGCCCGGACGCCGGCGCGGCCTCGCCCGACTGCGGCCTCCCCCACGGATACCCGACGGCGGCCACCTACCAGGTCAGCGCCACCACCTTCTGGACCGTGGAGTGGTCCGGCGGCGGGGAGAGCGGCGTGATCCCCCAGAGCCGGGTCAGCGGTGTGGTCCCGGTGCAGATCAACGAACTTCAGGTGGTGACCCGATGAGTGTGGTGGCGTCCCGGAACGGGACCCCGGTGGAGGCGCCGGTGGCGCCCCCCAAGGTGGTCCGGCAGCGGCGGATCCGGCCCGGCCTGCTGGGCCTGGCGATCCTGCTGATCGCGGTCGGCGGGCTGGGCGCGGCGTTCGCGGTCACCTCGGTGCGGTCCACCGGCAGCTACCTGGCGGTGGCCCGGCCGGTCGAGGTCGGCCAGCAGGTCACCGCCGACGACCTGGTGCCGGTCCGCGTCTCCGGCGGGCGCGAGCTGCGGCCGGTGCCGGCCGACCGGGTCAAGGACGTGCTGGGCCTGCGGGCCGCCGTCCGGCTCACCCCGGGCACGCTGCTCACCCCGGCCCAGCTCACCGACGCCCCACTGCTCGGCCCCGGCCAGCAGCAGATCGCGCTCGGGCTGGAGCCCGACCAGGTGCCGGCCCGCAAGCTGCACCCCGGCGACAAGGTGCTGCTGGTCAGCACGCCGGACAGCAGCGCCAACGGCAGCACGGCGGCGCGCGGCGGCGGCACCCGCTTCGAGGGCACCGTGATCGACACCGCGACGCCGCAGAACGACGACACGGTCGTCTACCTGGCGCTGGCCGTCCGGGACGTGCCGGCCGTGGTGGCGCTGGCCGCGGACGACCGGATCGCGCTCGTGCTCACCGAGGCCGCCTGATGGCGATCATCGCCCTGGTCTCGGCGAAGGGCTCGCCGGGCGTCACCACCACCGCGCTGGCCGCGGCGCTGAGCTGGCACCGCCGGCTGGTGCTGGCCGAGTGCGACCCCGCCGGGGGCTCGATCCTCGCCGGCTACCTGGGCGGGGCGCTGGACGGTCCGCGCGGCATCGGCGAGCTGGCCGTCGGCGAACTGCGCGACGGCAGCCTGGAGAGCGCGTTCTGGTCGCAGCTGGTCGACCTGGACGCGCCGCGCCGGGAGCGGCTGCTGCTGCCCGGCGTGGTCGACCCGGCCCAGGCCGGCAGCGTGATCCCGCTCTGGCAGCGGTTCGCCGACTACTTCACCGGCCTGGAGCGGGGCGTGCCGCCCTACGACGTGCTGGTCGACTGCGGCCGGCTGGCGGTCGGCGGTCCACCGTGGCCGCTGCTCCGGGCCGCCGCGGTGGTGCTGCTCGTGACCCGCGCGCACCTGCCCGACCTCTCCGCCACCCGGGCCACGGTCCGGGCGATCGAACGCGACCTCGGCGAACACCGGGTCCCCCCGGGCACCCTGCGCCTGCTGGTGGTCGGGGACGGGCACGGCACCAGCGAGATCAGCAAGGCGCTGCGGCTGCCGGTGATCGCCCGACTGCCGCACGACCCCCGTACCGCCGAGGTGCTCGGCCACGGCGGCACCGTGCGCGGCAACCGGCCGCTGATGCGCGCGGCCGGCGCGTTGGAGGTGCCGATCCGGGCGCTGCTGGACCGGCGCCGGGCCCGGCTCGCCTGGCCCGGCACCACCGCCGCGCGCCCGGTGGCCGAACCGACCGCACCGGGGGTGCCCGGTGCGGTTTGAGCCGGTCTCCCACGACCCGCGCGGGCAGCAGCCCGGCGTCGTCTCCACGGTCCCGCCGCTGGCCCCGCCGAACGGTCGGCACCAGGTCACCGCGCCCGCGCCGGCCGCGCCGCCGGTGCCGCCGCGCCCCCGGGTCGACTTCGCGGTGGTCCGCGAACTGCGCCGGGAGCTGAGCGAACGACTCACCCACTGGCAGCGGGGGCGGGAGTTCGACGCCGACGCCGAGGAGGTCGAGCGGGCCCGGCTGGCCGTCGCGGTCGTCTCCGCGTACGCGGACTCGGTCCGCCGGGGCGGCACGCCGATGCCCGCCGACGAGGAACGGCTGCTGCTCGACCAGGTGACCGCCGAGCTGGTCGGCCTGGGCCGGCTGCAGACGCTGCTGGTCGACGACACCATCGAGGAGGTGCACATCCTCGGCTGCGACCAGGTGCGCATCACCCGGCACGGCGGCGGCGTCGACTGGGCCGAGCCGATCGCCGAGACCGACGACGAGCTGGTGGAGATCCTCCAGGCGGCGGCCCGGCGGGCCGGGGCGACCGAACGGTCGCTCTCCACCTCCAAGCCCACCCTCGACCTGCAACTGCCCGACGGCAGCCGGCTGGCCGCCGTGTTCCTGGTCAGCCACCGCCCGTACGCGGTGATCCGCAAGCACAACACGCTCGCGGTGAGCCTGGAGGACATCGCGGGCGGCCGAGCCGACCTGGACGAGATGATCGACCCGCTGCTGCGCGACTTCCTCCGCGCGTCCATGCGGGCCGGGCTGAACATCATGGTCGCCGGGCTGGCCGGGGCCGGGAAGACCACTGTCATCCGGGCGCTCATGGACGAGATCCCGGCCGACGAGCCGTACGTGCTGCTGGAGGAGAGCCGGGAGCTGCTGCCGGCGCGGCGCGGGCACAAGCACCGGGCGGTGATGAGCTTCGAGTCCCGCGAGGGGCACGGGGAGCGCGGGGCCGACGGGCGACCCGCCGGTGAGGTCAGCATCGCCGACCTGATCCCGGTCTCGCTGCGGATGGGCGTGCTGCGGATCATCGTCGGCGAGGTGCGGTCCCGGGAGATCGTGCCGATGCTCCAGGCGATGACGACCAGTCGCGGGTCGATGTGCACCATCCACGCGCGTACCCCGGCGGGGGTGAGCGAACGGATCATCGAGCTGGCGCTCTCCCACGGCCGGGAGATGACCGTCGACCAGGCCCGCCGGATGGCCGGCAACGCGCTCGACCTGATCGTCTACGTCACGGTCGACGACGAGACCGCGATCGGTGGGCGCAAGCACCGGTTCGTCTCGCACGTCGAGGAGGTCATCGGCGTGGGCGAGGGCAACCGGATCACCACCACCACGGTCTTCGGCCCGGGACCGGACGGCCGGGCGGTCCCCCGCCACCTGCCCGAACGGATCCGCGACCAGTTGCTGCGGGTGGGCTACGACGCCCGGCTGCTCACCCGGTTCGTCGAGGCCGGGATGGGCGCCTGGCGGCGGCCCCGGCACACCCGCCTCGGGCGGCGACCGAACGGGGGCCCGGCGTGACCCGGATCGAGCTGATCGCGCTGGTCTCCGGCGCGGCCTGCGTGGCCGGGCTGGTGCTGACCGTGGTCGCGCTGGTCGGCACCCGCCGGCCACCGAGGTCGACGCCGGGCGGCGCCGGGCCGGGCCTGAGCCGGCTCTGGAACGGCTCCGGGGCGAGCCGCGCCGACCGGCAGCGGCACCAGCTCCTGCTCGGCGCCGCCGTGGTGGCCGGAGCGGCGGCGTTCCTGCTCACCGGCCTGCCGGTGGTCGGCCTGCTGGTGGCGCTCGCGGTGCCCGGCGTGCCGTGGCTGTTCGCGGTCGGCCGGGCCGAGCAGCGGGCCATCGCCCGGGTGGAGGCGGTCGGCGAGTGGACCCGGCGGCTCAAGGACATCTCCGCGACCGGGCAGGGGCTCCAGCAGGCCATCATCGGCACGATCGCGACCGCGCCGGAGGAGATCCAGGAGGAGGTACGCACGCTCGCCGCCCGCCTCCAGGCCGGCTGGCTGGCGCGCTCCGCGCTGCTCGCCTTCGCCGACGAGATCGCCGACCCGGTCGGCGACCAGGTGGTGGCCGCGCTCATCCTGCACCTCACCGACCGGGGCGAGCGCCTCGGCGACGTGCTCGGGTCGATCGCCGGCGCCGCGTCGGCCGAGGTGGCCACCCGACGCGAGGTCGAGGCGAAGCGGACCCAGCCCCGGTTCGCGGTCCGCTTCCTCACCGGCATGACCCTGGCGACGCTCGCGTACGGGCTGGTGAACAGCGACTACATCCGCCCCTACGGGACCCTCACCGGGCAGCTCGTGATGGCGGTGCTCGGTGCGGCCTTCATCGGGCTGCTGGTCTGGGTGCGTTCGATGAGCCAGCCGCCGCGTCCGGCGCGCTTCCTGCCGGCGCCCGACCTGGAGGAGGCGATCGCGTAGTGGTCCTCAACTGGCAGATGGCGATCGCCGTGCTCGGCGGGTGTGCGGTCGGGCTCGGGCTGTTCCTGGTCGTCCGCGAGGCGTTGCCGGCCACCCCGGCGCTCGGCCCGGCCCTGCGTCGGCTGCACCAGCCGCCCGGCCAGGCCCCGGCGGCCGGCGCCGGGCCGGACTGGTTGGGCGGCTTCGCCCGCTGGCTGCGCCCGCCGCACCGCCAGCTCGCGCTGCTCGACCGGACCCCCGAGCAGTACGCCCTGTCCGTGCTGCTCTCCGCGCTGGTCGGCTTCGCCACCCCGGCGGTCGCCTCGGCCGTGCTCTTCCTGGGCGGGGTGGCGCTCCCGGTGGCCGTACCGGTGCTGGCCAGCCTGGGCCTGGCGCTGGTCGCCGGCCTGCTCGCGCACCGCTCGGTGCTGGCCCGGGCCGACGCGGCCCGGGACGAGTTCCGCCAGGCGGTCTGCACCTACCTCGACCTGGTGGCGTTGCAGCTCTCCGCCGCGCACGGCCCGGTGCAGTCGCTGGAACGCGCGGCGGCGGTCTGCGACGGCTGGGTGTTCGACCGGATCCGGGAGGCGCTGCGGCTCGCCCAGCTCCAGATGCACTCGCCCTGGGACGAGTTGCAGGAGCTGGCCGACCGGATCGGCATCCCGGAGCTGGGCGACGTGGGCGCGATCATGCGCTCCTCCGGCAGCGAGGGCGCCCAGGTGCACGAGACGTTGCGGTCCCGCGCCGACTCGCTGCGCGACCAGATCCGCACCGACAACCTGACCCGGGCCGAGGGGGTGACCAGCAAGTTGGACATCCCCGGCTCGCTGCTGGTCTTCGTCCTGCTCGGCTTCGCCGTCTACCCGTTCATCGCCCGTCTGTGATCCCACCCCGAGAAGGAGAACACCATGCACCTCTACGCCTATCTCTACGCGACGGTGAGCACCCGCCTCGCCGAGCTGCGCCGGGACTCCGAGCGCGGCGACAGCCCGGTGCCGACCGCCGTGATCATCTTCGGGCTGGTCGCGGTGGCCATGGCGGTCACCGGGCTCGCCCTGGCCAAGGCGAACAACTGGATGAACGCCATCCCGAACAACACGGCGCCGAAGGCACCGTGATGTCCCGCCCCGCCCGTACGGTCCGGAGCCGGCCGGCACCCGCCGGCCGGCCCGCCGGCCCGCGCGGTCCGGGGCGGATCGCCGCCGCCCTGCGCGCCCGCCTCGACGCGGGCGGGCGTGAGCGGGGCGCCAACCCGGTCGAGCTGGCGGTGATGATGCCGGTGATCCTGGTGCTGCTCTTCGGCTCGATCCAGGTCGCCGTCTGGTTCGTCGCCCGGTCCACCGCGCTCAACGCGGCGCAGACCGGGGTCAATGCCCAGCGCACGTTCGACGCCGCCCCGGACGCCGGCCGGGACCGGGCCACGAACTTCCTCCGCCGCTCCGGGGACTGGCTGGTCGGCTGGGAGAGGACCGGGCCGACCTGCGCGGAGATCGGCGACGGCGTCACCTGCACGGTGCGGGGCCGCTCCCTGTCGGTCATCCCGGGGGTCTCGTTCGAGGTCACACAGACCGCGCACGGCCCCGCCGAACGCTGGACCGTGGGGTGAGGCCGGTGCCACGGGACCGGGGATCCGTCTCGATCGAGGTGGCGGTGCTCGCCCCCGCCTTCATCGGGCTGATGGTGCTCGCCGGGGCCGCCGGGCGGACGGCCGTCGCCGACGAGGCGGTGGAGTCCGCCGCGCACGACGCCGCCCGGGCCGCCTCGCTGGCCCGCACCGCCGACGACGGCGAGGAGGCCGCCGAGAACGCGGCCCGCACCCAGCTCGACTGGTCCGGTCTGCGCTGCACCGCGCCGCCCCGGCTCGAACTGGCCGGTTCGGTGGCCGGGAAGCCGACCAGCTTCGCCGCCGCGTACCGCAGCGCGCCCGGTGTGCCGGCGACCGTCACGGTGACGGTGACCTGCACCGTGTCCTTCGACGACCTGAGCGCGCCCGGGCTGCCCGGGGTGCCGGGCGGCAAGACCGTGGCGGCGAGCTTCACCTCGCCGCTGGACACCTACCGGAGTCGCGGATGACCGGGCGACGCGGGGCGGAGAGCGGCCGGGTGAGTCTCTTCCTGGCCGTGGCGATGACCGGCGTGCTCGCCGTCATCGGTCTCGCCTACGACGGCGCCGGGCAGCTGCGCACCCTGCAACGGGCGGACAACCTGGCCGCCGAGGCGGCCCGCAGCGGCGGCCAGATGATCGACCGCGCGGGCGCCATCGAGGGCGGCCCGACCCGGATCGACCAGGTCGCCGCCCGCGGGGCCGTCGCCGACTACCTCGCCGCCGCCGGCGGGGTGGGCGGTCACGAGGTCGACTTCCCCGTGGTCGGCGCCGAGACCCAGATCCGGGTACGCGTGCGGATCACCTACCGCCGGGACCTGCTCGGTCTCTTCGGCGCGCCGCAGACCGCCACCGTCACCGGTGAGGCCACCGCTCGGGCGCTCACCGCGCCACCACCGTAGGAAGGAAGGCCACCATGGGTGCACCCCGACGCTCCGCCGTCCACCGCACCGGCCAGGTCCTCACCGGCCTCGGCGCCCTCGTCGTGCTCGTCGGGGTGCTGGCCGGCGGGCCGGTCGCGCTGCTGGCCTTCGCCGGCAACCCGCTCCCCGACCATCTGCCCACCCTGGCCGAGGTGGGTACCGCGTTGACCAGCCGCGACGACGGGCAGCTCTTCCTGCGGGCGCTGGCCGTGGTGGGTTGGTTCGGCTGGGCCACGTTCGCGTTCTCCGTCCTGGTGGAGCTGTCCGCGTCGGCGCTGCGCCGGCCCGCGCCGAAGCTGCCCGGCATGCACCGCCAGCAGCGGGCCGCCGCCGCGCTGGTCGGTTCGGTGGCGCTGATCCTGGCCGCGAGCCCGGCCGCGGCGAGCGCCGCCGCGCTGTCCGCACCGCAGGCCGTGGCCGCCGCCCCGGCCGCCACCGTGACGCAGACCGCGGCACCGGCGCGGACCGCCTCGGTGACCACCGACCCGGCGGTGTACCGGGTGGCGAAGGGCGACTACCTGGGCGAGGTGGCCGACCGCTATCTGGACGACTTCGACCGCTATCGGGAGCTGGCCCGGCTGAACCGGCTCGCCGACCCGGACCGGATCCGCCCCGGCCAGCTCATCCGGTTGCCCGAGGGCGCGGTGGACTCCGGCGCCCAGCGGCACGCCGCCGGACGCCTGGTGGTGACGTCGGCCCAGCCGGCGCCCGCGAAGCCGGGTGGGGGTGGCGCGTCGTCGACGGCGTCGAAGCCGAAGCCGAAGCCCGCGCCGCACACCACGGCCCGGGACACGACGCCGACCGTGGCGGCCCCGGACGGGCAGCCGCCGGCCATGTCGGCGGGCGCGTCCCGGGCGACGGCCGAGGAGGGCATCAACCGCCCGCTGGCCATCTCGGCGGTGCTGGCGGTGGCGAGCATCGTGGGCGCGCAGATCGGCGCGGTCCTCGGCCTGCGCCGGCGGCCGGTCCCGGCCCGTGCGCTGGGCAGCGGTCGGCACCGCCGAGACTGACCCGGGTCAGGGCAGCCGGGCCTCGACCCGGCCGGAGACCACGCGGGTGGGCAGCACGACCTGGTCGTTGGCGGCCGGGCCGTGCACCACCTCGCCGCCGTTGAGCCGGAACGCGCTGCCGTGCCACGGGCAGACCACGCAGGCGTGGCCGTCGATCTGCCGCACCTCGCCCTCCCCGAGCGGGCCGCTCTGGTGCGGGCAGCGCTCGAGCATCACGGTGACGTCGTCGCCGTGCCGGTAGAGGATCACCGAGACGTCGTCGATCTCCCGGGTTACCAGCTCCCGCTGCGGCAGGCTGCCCAGGTCGCCCACGGCGTGCCAGCCGTCGCTGATCAGGTGCATCTCCGAGACGCTCTGGCTGACCTGGGCGCCCTGCTTGTAGGCCAGGTGCCCGCCCAGGTACGCCCCGCCGCTCGCCGCGGACAGGCCCAGGTAGGCCAGCGCCCGGCCGAGGCCGTGCCGCCCGTTCAGCCGGGCCGCGAGCGAGCCGGCGTAGAGGGTCAGGCCGAGGATGTTCGCCCCCGCGTGCACCAGCCCGACCCGGCGCTGGTCGCGGGACAGACTCGCCCAGTCGTTCCACCCGGCCACGGCGGCGGGCAGCGCGCTGACCGTGCCGAGCCCGACCAGGGCGGTGGCGGCCCGGCGCTGGCCGGGCAGCAGGTCCACCACGGCGGCGGAGATCCACGCGCCGACCGGAACCTGCACCATCGCCGGGTGCAGCGGGTGCCCCAGCCAGACGCCGTGCAGCGCGTCCCGGACCCGTTGCGAGCGCAGCGTCCCCTGGACGGCGCGTTGCAGGCGGTCACCCACCCGGTCGAGTCCGGAGGCCTGTTCGAGCTTCGTCATCAGTTCGCGCACCTGTTCCGACTTCCCGGCCGGAGAGCGACCAAACCGGACGGCCGGGAAATCCCTCGCAGGTGGGCCGGGGCGTACCGTCGGAGGCATGGCACGCCGTCGCATCCCCCGCTGGCTCGCCCGCCTTCCCCTGGTCCGCCTGGACCTGCGGGATGGCACCGCTCGCCCGCGCCGCGCCCGAGCTCTGGCCGAACTGGCTGAACGCGGGCGGGCCGGTGACTTCGACGAGTTGCTCGACAAGCGCAACTACCGTTCGTGAAGGTTGGGTGAGATGCCCCGACCGGATCTCCGAACGCGGCTTGTGTGCGCTGGCCCCCGGGCGACGTCGGGGGCATGCTGACCCCATGGGTGTACGCGTCGAGCACGCCGACGGCGTGACCACGGTGATCCTGGACCGGCCGGAGGCCCGTAACGCCGTGGACGGACCGACCGCCCGGGCCCTGGCCGACGCGTTCCGCGCCTTCGACGCCGATCCGGACGCGTCGGTGGCCGTGCTCTGGGGCGCGGGCGGCACGTTCTGCTCCGGCGCCGACCTCAAGGCGATCGGCACCCCGCGCGGCAACCGGGTCGAGCCCGAGGGCGACGGGCCGATGGGCCCGACCCGGATGCGGCTGTCCAAGCCGGTGATCGCCGCGATCTCCGGGTACGCGGTGGCCGGCGGCCTGGAGCTGGCGCTCTGGTGCGACCTGCGGGTCGCCGAGTCGGACGCGACGCTGGGCGTGTTCTGCCGGCGGTGGGGCGTACCGCTGATCGACGGCGGGACGGTGCGGCTGCCCCGGCTGATCGGGGAGAGCCGCGCGATGGACCTGATCCTCACCGGCCGCCCGGTGCCCGCCGACGAGGCGTACGCGATGGGGTTGGTGAACCGTCTGGTCGCGCCCGGTGCGGCCCGGGCGGAGGCCGAGCGGCTGGCGGCCGGGATCGCCCGGCATCCGCAGACCTGCCTGCGCAACGACCGGGCGGCGTTGCTCGCCGGCGCCGGCCGGCCCGAGCCGGAGGCGCTCGCCACCGAGCTGGCCTACGGCATGGAGTCGCTGGCGGTGGACGGGGTCCACGGCGCGGGCCGGTTCGCCGCCGGGGCCGGCCGGCACGGCGCGCCGGCCGGCTGAGGCGTCACTTCAGGTTGCGCAGCGCGTCCTCGACGGCCCGGTGGAACGTCGGGTACGCGTAGATCATGTGCCGGAGCTGGCTGATCGGCACCGCCGCGTGCACGGCCACCACCAGCGCGGAGAGCACCTCGCCGCCGGTCGGGCCGGCCGAGGTGGCGCCCACCAGCACGCCCTGGTCGGCGTCGGCGACCAGTTTGATGAAGCCGGCGTTGCCGGTCTTGTGGATCCAGCCGCGGGCCGACGAGGTCAGGTCGGTGTACCCGACCTGAACGTTCACGCCGCGCTCGCGGGCCTGCTGCTCGGTGAGGCCGACCGCGCCCACCTCCGGGTCGGTGAAGGTGACCCGGGGCAGCGCCCGGTAGTCGGCGACCGGGACGCTGCCCGGCGCGACCGTCGAGCCGCCCGCGCTCATCGCGCCGCCGACCGCGCTGACCACCCCGGCCGCGCCGCCGACCACGCTGGCGGTGCCGCTGGCGTCCGGGCCGCCCTTGGCGCGCCGCATGTGGTCGAGCACGTCCGCCACCACGATGCCGGCCTGGTACATGGCGATGTGGGTGAACGCGCCCTCGCCGGTGAGGTCGCCGACCGCCCAGATTCCCTCGGTGACGTGCATCCGGTCGTCGACCGGCAGGTAGCGCTGCCCGGCGTCGACGCCGACCGTGTCCAGCCCCAGCTCCTCCAGGTGGGCCTTGCGGCCGGTCACCACGAGCAGCTTCTCGCCGGTGAACGTGGCGTCGTCGGCGTGCACGGTGAACGCGCTGCCGTCGTGGCTGACCCGGCCCGCCTTGACCCCGGTGTGGATCTCCACCCCGTCGGCGCGCAGCGCCTCGGCGGCGAGCGCGGACGCCTCCGGCTCCTCGACGGCGAGCACCCGGTCGGCCGCCTCGACGACCGTGACCCGGACGCCGAACCGGGCGAACACCTGGGCCAGTTCCAGCCCGATCGCGCCGCCACCGAGCACCAGCAGCGACGCGGGCAGCTCCTCCACCTCGATGGCCTGGTGGTTGGTCCAGTAGGGGGTGTCGGCGAGCCCGTCGATCGGCGGGACCGAGGGGCGGGTGCCGGTGCCGAGGACCACGCCGTACCGCGCCTGGAACACCTGGTCGCCGACGCGGACCCGGTTCGGGCCGTCGAGCCGGCCGCTGCCCCGGAGGAACCGGCCGCCCTTGCCGGTGAACCGGTCCACCGCCGCCGTGTCGTCCCAGGTGTCGGTGGCCTCCTCGCGGATCCGCTTCGCCACCGGCGCCCAGTCGGGTCGCACCTGGGCGGATCCGGCCAGCTCGTTCACCCGGTGCGCCTCGGCCAGCGCGTTGGCCGCCCGGATCATCATCTTGCTCGGCACGCACCCCCAGTAGGGGCACTCGCCGCCGACCAGGTCCCGTTCGACGCCGACCACGGTGAGGCCGGCCTCGGCGAGCCGCCCGGCCACCTCCTCGCCGCCGACCCCGAGCCCGACCACGACCACGTCCACCAGTTCCGGCTCCGCCATTCCGCCAGCATTCCGCACCGTCGGGTCGCCGGCCACCGGACCCGGCCGGATTTCCCGTGCCGGTGACGAACCCGACGTCCTACAGTCGCCGGATGCACACGCGCTTCGCCCCGGTCCGGGACTGCTTCCACGACCTCTTCGCCGCCGGCCGGGAGACCGGCGCCGCGCTGACCGTGTGGCACGACGGCGTACCGGTGATCGAACTGGTGGGCGGCACCTCGGCGGCGGTCCCGCCGGGCGTGGTGGTGCCGGCCGCCGGCGCGGACCGGCCGTGGCGGCCGGACACGCTCGTCGACGTCTACTCGGTGGGCAAGCCGGTGGTGGCGCTCTGCCTGCTGCTGCTGGTCGACCGGGGGCGGGTGGATCTGGACGCGCCGGTGGCCGCGTACTGGCCGGGGTTCCGCGCCCCGGCGACCGTACGGCAGGTGCTCGCCCACACCGCCGGGCTGCCCGCCTTCCCGCTGCCCCGGCCCGCCGCCGCGATCACCGACTGGGACCTGCTCTGCGCCGACCTGGCCGCCGCCGAACCCGAGTGGACGCCGGGCGCCGTCGCGGGCGAGCACGCCTGGACGTACGGGCACCTGGTGGGCGAGGTGGTCCGCCGGGTCGACGGGCGGTCGGTGGGCCGTTTCCTGGCCGAGGAGATCGCCGGTCCGTGGCGGCTGGACCTGGCTTTCGGCCTGGGACCGGCGGACCGGCGGCGCTGCGCCGACCTGTCCTACGGCGACCCCGGCTGGCCGGACCTGGTGCGTGGCGAGCCGGGCTCGCTGCGCGCCCGGGCGCTGGACAACCCGCCGGGCGGGCGGGACGTCGCCGTGGTGAACGGCGACCGCTGGCGGGCCGCCGAGATCCCGGCGGTGAACCTGCACGCCACCGCGTCCGCGCTGGCCCGGCTCTACGCCGGGCTGCTGGCCGGCGGCACCCTCGACGGGGTACGCCTGTTCGGCCCCGACCTGGTCGCCGAGGCGACCCGGGTGCAGTACGCCGGCCCGGACCTGGTGCTGGACCGGACGGCGCACTGGACGCTGGGCATGCAGTGGGAGCCGGACGGCAGCTGGGGCATGGGTGGGATCGGCGGCAGCAGCGCCTGGGCGGACCCGGATCGGGGTTACACCTTCGCCTACGTGACGGCGCGGCTGGCCGACCACGACCGGGTGGACGAGCTGGTCGAGGCGTTGCACCCCTGCCTCTGACCTGTCGTCACCGGCGGTGCCGCCCGCCCGCTACGCCCCGGTCAGCGCAACCAGACCGGGTCGGCGCCGGGCACCTCCAGCGGCGGCGGATAGTCGAGCGCCCGACGCGTCTCGTCGGGCAGCCGCCACGGCTGGTGCACGGCCTTGCCCGGCACCGACTCCAGCTCGGGGACCCAGCGCCGCACGTACGCGCCGTCCGGGTCGTAGCGCTCGGCCTGCCGCACCGGGTTGAAGCCGCGGTACGGCCGGGTGTCGTTGCCGGTGCCGGCCACCCACTGCCAGTTGCCCGAGTTGTTGACCCGGTCGCCGTCGAGCAGCCAGCGGAAGAAGACCTCCAGCCCGGGCCGCCAGTCCAGCCCGAGGTGCTTGGTCAGGTAGCCGGCGGTGATGAGCCGGGCCCGGTTGTGCATCCAGCCCTCGGCGCGCAGCTGCCGCACGCCGGCGTCGACGATCGGCATGCCGGTCCGCCCCTCGGTCCAGGCCTCCAGCGCGTGCGGGTCGTCGCGCCAGTCCTCCCGGGCGCCCCGCCGGTAGGCGGTGGTGGACAGGTCGGGGAAGCCGGCGACCACCTGGTGGTAGAAGTCGCGCCAGCAGAGCTGCCGGACGAACGGGCCGTCGCGGTCGCCGGCCCGGTTCGCCACCGCCAGCGGCGAGACGCAACCCCACCGGAGGTACGGGCTGAGCCGGGAGGTGTCGTCACCGGCCATGTCGTCGTGGATGTCGTCGTACCGGTCGAGGGTGGGCAGCCACGTCGTGAGGCGGCGCCGGGCGACGCTCTCCCCGCCCTCGGCGGCGTCCGGGCTGTCGCCCTTCGGCGGGTCGGGCAGCCGGCCCGGGTCGACGCCCTCGGGCAGCCGGATCCGCTTCGGCGCGGCCAGCTCCTCCCGGAGCCGCACACCCTGCCAGGCCCGGAAGTAGGGGCTGAACACCCGGTAGTGGTCGCCCCCGGCGGGCCGCAGCGCGCCCGGCTCGACAATTGTCAGGCCGGGGAAGAGGCGCAGGAACATCCGGTGTCGGTCGCACTCGGCGCGCAGGCGGCGTTCCCGGCGGTGGGCGTGGCGGCTGACGTCGGCGGAGAGCCCGATCCCCTCGGCACCCACCTTGCGGGCCAGCTTCACGGTCTCGGCCACCGGGTCGCCGCGCCGGACCACCAGGTCGCCGCCGCGCCTGCGGAGCGCCTCGCGCAGGTCGGCGAGGCTCTGGTGGAGGAACCGGGTCCGGTTCGGGGAGAGCTTCTGCAGCGCCGGGTCGAGCACGTAGAGCGGCACCACCCGGTCGAACGCCGAGACGGCCGCGGCCAGCGCCGGGTGGTCGTGCACCCGCAGGTCGCGGGTGAACAGCACGACCGCCGTGCGCTCGGTCATCCGGCCAGGGCCGGCTGGAGCGCCGGGCCGGGCACCCGCACCGGCGTGCCGGTCGGGGTGAGCAGCGCCCGGGCGGCCACCGACATCCGCCGGCGCTGCGGCACCAGGGCCCGCCGGACGAAGACGTCGAAGCCCTGCCCGGCCACCTCGTCGAGGATCCCGCCGTAGAGCGCGTACGCCGTGCGCATGCACGCCTGCGACGCGGGGTTGAGCAGCGGGATGCCCGGCGCGGCGGCGAGGTAGTGCGCCTGGGCGCGGGTCACCTCGTACTCGATCAGTTCGCGGATCCGGGGCGTGGTGCGTCCGGCGGCCTTGGCGGCGAGCAGGTCGTCGCGGGTGACGTCGAACTTGGCCAGGTCCTCGTCGGGCAGGTAGGTCCGACCCCGGTCGAGGTCCTCGGCGACGTCCCGGATGAAGTTGGTGAGCTGGAACGCGAAGCCGAGCTGGCGGGCGGGCTCGCGGGCGGCGGCCGGGTCGGAGCTGCCCAGGATCGGCAGCATCATGGTGCCGATGACGGCGGCCGAGCCCTCCATGTAGTCGAGCAGGTCGTCATAGGTCGGGTACGACATGACCGTCAGGTCCATCGCCATGCTGCGCAGAAACGACGCGAAGTCGTCGCGGTCCAGGTCGAACACGGCGATGGTGTGCAGCACCGCCGGCAGCAGCGGGTCGTCGACCGACGCACCGTGCAGGCCGGCGACGAACCGGTCCGACCACTCGCGCAGCCGGGCGGCCCGCTCGGCCGGCGGCAGGTCCTCGGTGCGGTCGACGATCTCGTCCGCGTAGCGGGTGAATCCGTACAACGCGTGCACATGCCGTCGTTTCCAAGCGGGGAGCAGCCGGGTGGCGAGATAGTAGGTACGGCCGTGACGCCGGTGCAGCTCGCGGCAACGGTCATAGGCAGCGGTGAGATCGGTGTCCACCGGCCCTCCTCGGTTTTCGACGCAGCAATCGACGCAACTCGTAACCCTAGGGTACGCTCCCCCACATGGCCAACGACGCAGTTGCGGGTAATGCGCTCCGCGTCGCGCCGGCACAGCCGGAAGCGACGGACGATCCGGTCCGCGGCGTACTGGCCGCGTTCACGAAAGACCTGGTCAAGGGAGTTGACGACACCCTGGCGGCGTTCCTGGCCACCGAGGTCGACTCACTCACCGAGATCGACGCAGCGATGGGTGGCTTCGCCGCGACGGCACGCGACGCCGTGCTGGCCGGCGGCAAGCGGGTCCGCCCGACGTTCGCGTACTGGGGCTGGCGCGGGGTGATCGGCGGCGAGGCGGCGGTGCAGGACGTGCTGCCCGCCCTGTCCGCGCTGGAGCTGCTGCACACGTTCGCGCTGGTGCACGACGACGTGATGGACGCCTCCGACACCCGGCGCGGCCTGCCCACCGCGCACCGGGCCGCCGCCGCGCGGCACCGGGCCGCCGGGCACGCCGGCGACCCCGACCGCTACGGCGAGGCGGTCGCCGTGCTCATCGGGGACCTCTGCATGGTCTGGGCCGACCGGTTGATGGCGCACGCCGCCGTGCCGGCGGACCGGCTGCTCGACGTGCGCCGCTGCTACGACCAGATGCGGGTGGAGACGGTCGCCGGGCAGTTCCTCGACATACTGGGCGAGCACGACGCGGCCAACTGGTCGGTCGACCGGGCGCTGCGGGTGGCCCGCTACAAGACCGCCAGCTACACCGTCCAGCGTCCGCTGCTCTTCGGCGCCTGCCTGGCCGGCGCCGACGCGGACGGTCCGCTGATCGCCGCGTACACCCGCTACGGGCTGGCCGTCGGCGAGGCGTTCCAGCTCCGCGACGACCTGCTCGGCGTCTACGGCGACCCGGAGACCACCGGCAAGCCGGCCGGGGACGACCTGCGTACCGGCAAGCCGACCGCGCTGCTGATGCTGGCCCGGCAGCTCGCCGACCCGACCCAGCGCCGGGCCCTGGACCGGGCCGGCACGGTCACCGGCGACCGCGAGGTGGCCCGGCTGGCCGACCTGGTCCGGGACACCGGGGCCGCCACCCGGGTGGAACGGATGATCTCCGAGCGGGTCGCCGAGGCGTTGGCCGCGCTCGACACCGCACCGATCGACGAGACGGCGCGCACCGCGCTGACCGGCCTCGCCACCGCCGCCACCGCGCGGCGGTCCTGATGAGCACCTTCGTGAGCACGAGCAAGGGAGCCGGAATGCGCACCGTGAACGGACGGACCGACCGGGTGGTCGTGGTCGGGGCCGGGCTGGGTGGGCTGGCGTGCGCGCTGCACTTGGCCGGCAGCGGCCGGCAGGTGACCGTGCTGGAACGCGAGCCGGTGCCGGGCGGGCGCGCCGGCCGGCTCAGCGTCGACGGGTACGAGTTCGACACCGGCCCGACCGTCCTCACCATGCCCGACCTGATCGCCGAGGCGCTGGGCGCGGTGGGCGAGGAGCTGACCGACTGGCTCGACCTGACCCCGCTCGACCCGGCCTACCGCGCCTACTACCCGGACGGGTCGACGCTGGACGTCATCACCGACACCACCCGGATGGCCGCCGAGATCGCCAAGGTCTGCGGCCCCCGGGAGGCGGACGGCTACCTGCGCTTCGTCGACTACGCCCGCAACCTGTGGAAGTGGGAACGCGCCGACTTCATCGAGCGCAACCTCGACGCGCCGACCGACCTGCTCACCGGGAACCTGCTGAAGCTGTTCGCCAACGGCGCGTTCCGGCGACTCCAGACGAAGATCAACCAGTTCTTCCGCGACCCGCGTACCCAGCGGATCTTCTCCTTCCAGGCGATGTACGTCGGACTGTCGCCACACGACGCGCTGGCCATCTACACGGTCATCGCGTACCTCGACTCGGTGGCCGGGGTGAGCTTCCCGCGCGGCGGCATCCACGCGGTCTCCCGGGGCATGGCCGGCGCGGCGGAGAAGCACGGCGTGCAGATCCGGTACGGCACCACGGTGAGCCGGGTGGAGACGGCACACGGCCGCGCCACCGGGGTGGTCACCTCCGACGGCGAGTTCGTGCCCGCCGACGTGGTGGTGCTCAACCCCGACCTGCCGGTCGCCTACCAGGAGCTGCTGCCCGAGAGCCGGCAGCGCAGGCTCACCTACTCGCCGTCGTGCGTGGTGCTGCACGTCGGTTCGACGCAGGGCTATGGCAAGATCGCCCACCACAACATCCACTTCGGACGCGCCTGGAAGGGCACGTTCGACGAGGTGATCCGGCGAGGCGAGCTGATGACCGACCCGTCGCTGCTGGTGACGAACCCGAGCCGCACCGACCCGTCGGTGGCGCCGGCCGGCAGGCACACCTACTACGTGCTGGCCCCGGTGCCCAACCTCGACCGGGCGCCGTTCGACTGGTCCGGCGACCTCACCGACCGCTACGCGCAGCAGCTCGTGGCGACGCTGGAGGAACGCGGCTACGTCGGTTTCGGCGACGGCATCGAGGTGCTGCGCGCGGTCACCCCGGCCGACTGGGCGGCGCAGGGCATGGCCGCCGGCACCCCGTTCGCCGCCGCGCACAGCCTCTTCCAGACCGGCCCGTTCCGCCCGTCGAACCTGCACAAGACGTTGGGCAACGTGGTCTTCGTCGGCTCCGGCACCCAGCCCGGGGTGGGCGTGCCGATGGTGCTGATCAGCGGCAAGCTGGCCGCCGCGCGCATCACCGGGGACTCCTGATGGGCCGGGAGGAGCACCTGGTCGAGCTGGTGGACGACGACGGCCGGGTGCTCGGCGAGACCACCGTGGCCGCCGCCCACCAGCCGCCCGGCCGGCTGCACCGGGCCTTCTCGGTGCTGCTGGTCGACCCGGACGGCCGGGTGCTGCTCCAGCAGCGGGCCGCGGTCAAGACCCGGTTCCCGCTCCGCTGGGCCAACTCCTGCTGCGGGCACCCGTTGCCCGGCCAGTCGTTGACCGACGCCGCCAACCGCCGGCTCGCCGAGGAACTCGGCCTCGGCGCGGTGGACCTCACCGAGGTGGGCGTCTACCTCTACTACGCCGAGGATCCGGCCACCGGCCGGGTCGAGTTCGAGTACGACCACGTGCTGCGCGCCGAGGTGCCCGCCGACCTGCCGACCCGGCCCGACCCGGACGAGGTGGCCGACCTGCGCTGGGTGGACCCGGTGGCGGTGCTGGCCGACCTCGACACCGACCCGCGGGCGTACGCCCCCTGGTTGGGCGGCGTGGTGAACCGGCTCCTGCACCCGGTCGGCGTGGCCCGGTCCGGCGCGCCGGCCGACGAGGCACCGGAGCGGTCGGGTGGCCGATGAGGCACTGAGCGCGGGGGCGGTCGCGCGCCGGCTGGGCGTGGCGGTCACCACCCTGCGCACCTGGCACCAGCGCTACGGCCTCGGCCCGAGCGAACACGTGCCCGGCCACCACCGGCGCTACACGCCGGCCGACCTCGCCCGCCTGGAGATCATGCGACGGCTCACCGGGGAGGGCGTCGCGCCGGCCGAGGCGGCCCGCTGGGCCCGCCAGGCGCCGGCCGTGCTCCCACCGGACCGGCTCGGCCTGAAGGCCCGTACCTCCACGGTCCGCGACGGCGGCGGCACCACCATCCCGGTCGGCCGGGCCGGGCCGGTCGCCCGCGGCCTGGCCCGGGCCGCCATGCGCCTGGACTCGGTCACCATCGGCCGCACCATCGGCGACTCGCTCGCCACCGACGGGGTGGTGGCGACCTGGGAGGGCCTGCTGCGCCCGGTGCTCGCCGGAATCGGGGAGCGGCACGCGGCCACGGCCGGGCTGATCGAGGTGGAGCACCTGATGTCCCGGTGCGTCTCCGAGGCGCTCGCCTCGGTGGCCCGGGCGCACCCGACCGTCGGACCGCCCCGGATCCTGCTCTCCTGCGCGGACGAGGAGCAGCACTCGCTGCCACTGGAGGCGCTGGCCGCCGCGCTGGCGGAGGCCGGTGTGAGTTACCGCATGCTCGGCGCCCGGGTGCCGGTGGCCGCCCTGGTCGAGGCGGTCAACCGGACCGGGCCGGCGGCCGTGGTGCTCTGGTCGCACACCCGTGCCACGGCCGGCCCGCACCAGCTCTCCGCGCTGCTGGCGGTCCCGCGCCGGCCCCTGCTGGTGCTCGCCGCCGGGCCGGGGTGGCGGGCCGACTCGCTGCCGGCCGGGGTGGTCCGACCGGTGGATCTGGCCGAGGCGCTCTCGCTGGCCGTGGCGGTACGGGACTCGCTGGACCAGTCGGCGGCGGGCTGAGGGCCTTTCCGCTCCGGGGCGGCGTCCACTACGGTCGGAAAGTCCGTCTGACCCCGACCCCCTCCGGGAGCGACAGATGCGTCCCCGCACCCTGTTGGCGTTCGCCCTCGGCCTGGTGCTCCTCGTCACCGGCTGCGGCGATCCGGGCAACACCCCGGAGAAGGTCACCGCCCAGCCGTCGGCCTCAGCCACGGCGGAGCCGAGCCCGACCCCGAGCCCGAAGCCGCGGCCGACCCGCACCACCCCACCGCCGAAGCCGAAGCTGCGGCCGGTGCCGAAGAAGCTGCCGCCGGGCCTGCACCGGGCCAGTGGGAGCCCCGGGGTGGCGTTGACCTTCGACGACGGTCCGGACCCCCGCTACACGCCGCAGATCCTGGCCCAGCTCCGGGCGGCCCGCGTCACCGCGACGTTCTGCGTGGTGGGCCGGCAGGCCAGGCGCTACCCGCAGCTGGTCGCACAGATCGTCCGCGAGGGTCACCAGCTCTGCAACCACAGCTGGCACCACGACGTCGACCTCGGCCGGCGTCCGGTGGCGGAGATCCGGGCCGACCTGGAGCGGACCAACCGGGCCATCCACGCCGCCGCCCCCGGCGCGCCGATCACCTGGTTCCGACAGCCCGGCGGCCGCTGGACCGCCGAGGAGCTCACCGTCGTCCGGCAGCTCGGGCTGCGTCCGCTGCACTGGAGCGTCGACCCGCAGGACTGGGACCACCCGCCGGCGAAGACGATCATCAAGCGGGTGGAGTCGGCGACCCACCACGGCTCGGTCGTGCTGATGCACGACGCGGGCGGCGACCGGACCCAGACGATGGCGGCCTGCCGGCACCTGATTCCGGACCTCAAGCGGCGGTACGGGATCGTCCGGCTCCGGTGAAACCACGCCTGACCTGCGCTCTTGTCCGCCGGTGTGCCGGCGGCCATACCGGTTTGGTCGTCCGAGGAGGCATGGCATATGCTTCTCATGCCTCCGGCGGGGCCGGATGGGAGCAAGTCCGCTTGAAGTTGCGAGTGTGCAATGATGGCGGGGCCGCCCTCATCGTCTAGCGGCCCAGGACGCCGCCCTTTCAAGGCGGTAGCACGGGTTCGAATCCCGTTGGGGGCACGGTCCGGCTCGCGCCGGATGCAACACCAGCCAGGTCCTGTGGAGCAGTTGGAGTGCTCGCCGCCCTGTCAAGGCGGAGGTCGCGGGTTCAAGTCCCGTCAGGACCGCAAGCGCTGACGCCGCGCACCTCATGCGCGGCGTTCTGCGTATCGGCCCATGCGGTAGCATGTGCCGAGCACCACGGCCAGGTAGCTCAGTTGGTACGAGCGTCCGACTGAAAATCGGAAGGTCGGCGGTTCGACCCCGCCCCTGGCCACATAGCCTTTCGCCGGGCTACAGAGATCCCCACCAGCGGAAACGCCGGTGGGGATCTTGCTGTATGCCCGGCGACCCCGCCGCTCAGGCGCAGCAGGTGCTCTCGGCCGCCTTGGCCAGCTGCGGGGAGTCGGCCTTGACGGTGTAGACCTCCCACGGCTCGTCGCCCGGGCCGCGCACCCAGACCTTGTCCTGGAGCGCGTAGCAGCACTCGGTGTCGTTCTCCTCCAGCGTGACCAGCCCGGCGTCGGTGAGGCGGCCGGTGGCGGCGGCGACCTCGTCGGTGCTGGCCACCTCGACCCCGAGGTGGTCCATCACGGTGGGCCGGCCGGCCTCCCCTTCGAGCAGGACGAGCTTCAGCGGGGGGTTCTCGACGGCGAAGTTGGCGTAGCCGGGGCGGCGCTTGGCCGGCTCGACGCCGAACAGCTTGCTGTAGAAGGCCACGGAGCCTTCGAGGTCGGCCACGCGCAGGGCGAGCTGGACACGGGACATGACGCCTCCTTGTCTAGATGTTTTTCGAAGCAGCACCCACCTTGCCTACTGTTTTGAAATCTGTCAACCTAGAGGAATGTCGAAACAGTCGCTGCCGGTCGTCGACCTGAACGCGGTCGCCTGCTGCCCGCCCATCGCCGTGCGCCCGATGGAGGCGGACCAGGCGGCGGTGGTGGCGCCGATGTTCAAGGCGCTCGGCGACCCGGTCCGGCTGCGGTTGATGTCGATGATCGCCTCGGTGCCGGAGATGTGCGTGTGCGACCTGACCCCGGCGTTCGACCTGTCCGGGCCGACCATCTCGCACCACCTCAAGGTGCTGCGGGAGGCCGGCCTGGTCGACTCGGAGCGGCGCGGCACCTGGGTCTGGTACCGGGTACGACCCGACGCGTTCCGGCAACTCGGCGCGCTGCTGGAGATCTCCACCGGGGACGGCGGCGCGTGAGCCTCGCCCTGGCCCGGCGGGCGTCCGCGGAGTTCGCCGGCACCGCGCTGCTGGTCGCCGCCGTCGTCGGCTCCGGGATCGCGGCCACCCGTCTCTCACCCGACGACGTCGGCCTGCAACTCCTGGAGAACGCCGTCGCCACCGCGCTCGCCCTGGGTGCGTTGATCCTCATGTTCGGGCCGGTGTCCGGCGCCCACTTCAACCCGGTCGTGTCGGCGGTCGACTGGTGGCTCGGCCGCCGCGCCGGCACCGGCCTCACCGGGCGGGACCTCGCCGCCTACGCGGCCGCCCAGACCGGCGGCGCGGCTGCCGGAACGGTCCTGGCCCACCTCATGTTCGGCCTGCCGGCCGTGACCTGGTCCCGCACCGGACGCGCCGAAGGGCACCTCTGGCTCGCCGAGGTGGTCGCCACCGCCGGCCTGGTCGTCCTGGTCTTCGCGCTCGCCCGCTCCGGCCGGACCGCCGCCGCGCCGGCGGCCGTGGGCGCCTGGATCGGCGCGGCCTACTGGTTCACCTCGTCCACCTCGTTCGCCAATCCCGCGGTCACCGTCGGACGAGCCCTCACCGACACGTTCGCCGGCATCGCCCCGGCCTCGGTGCCCGGTTTCGTCGCCGCCCAACTCGTCGGCGGCGTGGTCGCCGTCGCCGCCCTCGCCGTCTGGTACCCGCACGCCGCCGACACGGCCGACGCCGTGGTCCTGCCCCACCTCACCAGGGAGAACGAAGCCCGATGACCACGCCCAGCGTGCTGTTCGTCTGCGTCCACAACGCCGGCCGCTCCCAGATGGCCGCCGGCTGGCTCCGCCACCTCGCCGGCGACGCCGTGGAGGTGCGCTCCGCCGGCAGCGAGCCCGCCGACCGGATCAACCCGGTGGCGGTCGAGGCCATGCGCGAGGTCGGCATCGACATCACCGGCCAGACCCCCGCCCGGCTCACCTGGGACGCGGCGCAGGCCAGCGACATCATCGTGACCATGGGCTGCGGGGACGCCTGCCCGGTCTTCCCGGGGAAACGGTACGAGGACTGGAAGCTCACCGACCCCGCCGGGCAACCCCTCGACGTGGTGCGGCAGGTGCGCGACGAGATCAGGGCGAAGGTCGCGGCGCTGGTCGCCGACCTCCGACGCGACTGACGCGACTCACTGCGGCGTCTGGCCGCGACGCCACACCTCGCCCTGGACGCCGTGCCGCTCGGCCGCGTGCCGTTCCTGCTCGGATCGGGCGTCGCGCGCGGCGGTCGAGTCCTCCGGCCCGGACAGCCGCGCCCGGTCCCGCCGGGCCACCAGGACGACCGCCCCGATCATCAGCACCGCCATGACCACCAGCAAGCCGACCAGCGCTCTCATGACGTCGAGCGTAGGAAGACCTGTCAATCCTCTTGCGCCTCAAAGTTTGTAATGCAAACCTATTTGGGTCACAGTAGCTCGATGCCCCGGGAGGAACCATGTCGTCCGCACCGTCACCTCGCGAGGAGAGCCCGGAGGAACTGCTCGACTCGGTGACCACCCTGCGCCGCAGAGCGCGGGCGGCCCGCCAGGCGTACTGGTTCCCGCTGGTGCTGTTCGGCGTGCTGACCGTCGCGGCCGCGCCGCTGTACGTCGAGTCGACGGAACCCGCCGCCCTGCGCGCCGTCCAGGACAACCCGCCGCTCACCGGCCTCGGCGGCGACTTCCTGGAACGGTCGGCCGCGCTCGGCTGGTACTGGCTGGCCGCGCTCGTCGGCGGCTACCTGCTCAGCCTCGCCTGGTACCGGCGGCACGGCCGGCGCTCCGGCGTGCAGACCCCGACCCGGGCGTACGTCGTCGCCGGCATCGCCGGCACGCTCGTCGGCCTCGTCCTCCCCGTCGTGCTGGAGTTCCTGCTGTTCAACACCGCGGCGCCGGTGTCGGACGGCACCCGGTGGCTGACCGGCCCGCTGCTCGGCGCCGCCAACCGCGGCATGCTGCCGCACCTCGTGATCGCCCTCGGCCTGGCGGTCCTCGCCCACCTGGAACGCAGCCGACGCCTGTGGCTCGTGGTCGGTCTCTACACCGCCGTGCTCGTCGCGGTGAACGCCTGGTTCCAGGTCGCCGACCTGCAACCGGGCGACCTCCACCGGTTCAGCTTCATGCTGGCGGCCCTGCTTCCCGTGCCGGTCCTGCTGATCGGCGGGGGTGTCGCGCTCGCCGCCGCCAAGCAGCAGCACAATGGGTACGCGTGAGCACCGAGGACGGCCCCCGCAGCGCGCCGGCGTACCCGACGAACGGCCTCGACGACACCGTCCACCAACGGCACCGGCTCGGCATCCTGACCATCGCCGCGGAGAGTGAGCGGGTGGAGGTCGTCTATCTCCGGGAGGCCCTCGAACTCACCGCGGGCAACCTGTCGAGGCACCTCACCGTGCTGGAGGACGCGGGCCTGATCCAGGTGGAGAAGGGTTACCACGGTCGTCGTCCGAGAACCTGGATCCGGATCACCCGGGAGGGCCGGCGGGCCCTGCTCGCCGAGATCAACGCCCTGCGGGCGCTGCTCACCCGCCACACGGCCCTCGACCCCGGCGCGGACCCCGCCTGAGATCGCGGGTACGTCAGCGGTCCCGGCGTGGGGGGCGGTTCTGGGCCATGCCGCCCTGGATCGCCTCCCACACGCTCCGGCCCGCCTGCCGCAACGTCTGCCCGGCCTGACCCGCCAGCTGCGCCGCGCCGGCGGCCGAACCCGGGCCGGAGCCGGCGTCGTCGCTCGTGCCACCCGCACCACCCGACCCGGCGTCGCCGCTTCGACCACCCTCGCCGCCCGGCCCCGCGTCGCGGCCGGAGCCCCCGTCTCCCGAGTCGGCGTCAGGAGCGGAGCCCGAGCCGGCTTCGGGCCCGGCTTCCGGGCCTTCGCTCTCGCGGGCGGGGCCCCTGCCGACCCCCGAGCCGGCGGCGAACTCGGCCGCGGTCTCCTCGGCCGGCCGGACCGCCGATGCGGTGACCTCGGCCGCCGCCCGGTCCACGACCGGCGCGCCGAGCTGACCGGCCGCGCGGTGCACGTCCTCGACCGTCGCCCCGACCGACCGGGCCAGCGCGTCGATCACCTGTGGGTTCCGGTCGATGGTGGTCAGCGCCCGGTCCAGGATCTGCACCAGCTTCTCCAACCGGACCTTGAGCAGCGCCTCGGCCCGGACGCCGGTGATGTCCAGCTCGACGCCCTCCAGGTGCACCCGGACGCCCGCGTCGAGCTGGAGCAGGTTGGCCAGCCGGGCCCGCAACGACAGGTCCGCGTCCAGCCCGTCGACCGTCAGCCGGATCTCGTCGACCGACAGCTCCGGCACGTCGAGCAGGACGTCCGGCTCCGGCCCGGCGCCGCCCCCCTGCTCCGGCCGCTCGTCGGCAGGCTCCGGCACGCGTTCGCTGGCTCGACTCTCGCTCATGCTCCCCGCTCCCCCGTCGGCCGGTCCGTCCGGTCCGGGTCAGCGGCGGTTACCCGCTTTGCGGTACGGCATCCGTCGGCCGCGACCGGGTCCCGTCGATCGACGATTCCGCCCGTCCCGGCTGTCGGAAACACGGGTTTCCCGCTGTCCGGAAGCGGGCGCGACGAAAGCTGCACAGCGAGACATGAGCCGGTATGGTCCGGGCCTATGGGACAGGAGATGGCCGATCCGGATGAGGTCCGGCAGGAATCCGACCGCTTCTCCCTCCGCAGCAGCCTCCTGGTCCCCGTGCCCGTGGAGCGGGCGTACGCCGTCTTCACCGGCGCGCTGTCCGACTGGTGGGTCCGCGAATACACCTGGTCCGGGCCGCAGGCGCTGGCCGGGCTCGGCATCGAGCCGCGGGCCGGCGGCATGCTCTACGAGATCGGCCCCTACGGCTTCCGGAACGACTGGGGCCGCGTGCTGACCTGGGACCCGCCCCGGCGGCTGGTCTTCACCTGGCAGATCGGGCCGGACCGGGTGCCGGTGCCGGATCCGGCGCGGGCCAGCGAGGTGGAGGTCCTCTTCCATCCCGAGGACGCCGGGTCGACCCGGGTGGACGTGGAGCACCGCTACTTCGACCGGCACGGCGCGGCGGCCGAGGGCTACCGCCAGGCGCTCACCGCGGGCTGGCACGAGCTGCTCTGCCGCTACCTGGCGACGGCGGCCCGCGCGGAGGACTGACCGGAGCCGAGAGGCGGTCAGCCGGTGATGCCCCGGCCCACGCCCGGGCCACCCAACCCCGTACCGCCCAGGTCGGCCCGGCGGCCGGCGTCCGCGCCCGAGCCGTAGCCACCTCCGGCGAGGCGGCGGCGCGGGGCGGTACGCAGCCGCGGGTACACCTCGGCGAGCCGCCGCTGCACGCGGTCGGAGCGGTCGGCGAGCACCAGCGCCATCGACGGCGCCCCGGCCTCGGCGACCGCCCCGGCCTCGGCGACCGCGCCGGCCTCCGCCGCGCGCAGCCGCTCGGCGACGACCTGGGCGAAACCGGCCAGCCAGGTGCGCCGGTACGCGGCCGGATGCTCGCCGTCCGGCACGACCGCCCCGGCCAACCCGTGGGCGGCCTGCACCAGCAACGAGGTGAAGAGCAGCTCGGCCCGTTCCAGGTCGCTGGCGAAGCCGAACAGGTGCATGGCGAACCCGGAGCCCTGCCGGCGGCGTACGCAGCGGCAGCGCAGCGGGTCGGCGACCGCCGCGAGCAGGCCGGCCTTGTCCCGGGCGTACGGGGCGACCACCTCGACCACTCGGTCGCCCACCGGGTCACGGGTCGGGTCGGCGGCGGCCAGCAGCGCGCGGTCGACGCCGTAGCGGGCGATCAGCTCGGTCGCCTTGGCCATGAAGGCGGCCGACTCGGCGGGGGTGCAGGCCGGGTCCTCGGCCTGGGCGAGCAGCTTGCGCACCTTGCTGAGCATCGCCTCGGACATGCCCCAGAGCTATCACAGCGCCGTCGGGCGCGAGCGTTCAGTCCTCGCGACTGCGCAACGTGGCGATGGTCGAGCCGGCCAGGGTGAGCAGGCAGTCGGGCAGCAGCCCGTCGGCCGCCGCCGCGCCGAACAGCGCCTCGCCGGTGTCGGCGTCGTCGTTGGCGCACGCGCTGACGAAGCGCGCCACCCAGCGGGTGTCGTAGTCGGCCTGGTCGATGCCGGGGAAGTCGAGCGCGGCGGCACCTGCGGGCGCGTCGTCGCCGAGCATGGTGGCGGCCAGGCACCAGGCCACCCCGTACGCCCCGGACAGCCCCGAGCGGTCGACGACCGCGTCGAAGGCGCCGACCACGCCGGCGCCGTCCCCGACCAGCGCCGAACGGAGCACGGCGGTCGCGTCGTCCAGCGTCTGCTGTGCTTCGTCGGTCACCTGCGGAACAGTAGCGCCGGGGGTCAAGCGGTGACCCCGGATCGGCCCGACGATCACGCACAGTGATTCCCGCAGTCGGGGTGCCGACGGAGCCCACTCCACAGTCCCGCCCGCCGCGCCGGCACGCTAATGTGCGCAGCGGACCTTCGCCCGAGGAAGGACGACCATGCTGAGAACACGCACGTCGCGCGCGGCCCTGTCCACGGCCTGCGCGGCGCTCCTGCTCGCCACCAGCGCCTGCGGGAGCGACGAGCCGAAGGACGCGACCACCACCCAGGTACGCCTCTACGGCACCGACGGCAACATGCTCAACTCCTACGCCGCGTCCCTCAAGGACCGGGCGGATCTCCTCAACGGCATGAAGGGCACCACCCCTCTCACGCCGCTGCCGGAGAGCTTCAAGGAGCGGCTACGCAACGTAGACCCGAAGCTGACCGACTATCTGTACTCGGCGGAGTCGTACGACGCCGTGGTGATCAGCGCGCTGGCCGCCCAGCTCGCCGGCACCACCGCGCCGGCCGAGATCGCCAAGCAGATCGTCGGGGTGACCACCGGCGGTCAGCGCTGCGACGAGGTGGCGGCCTGCCTCCAGCTCGCCCGCGCCGGGCAGGACATCGAGTACCGGGGCGTGTCGCTGACCCGGGCCGGGTTCACCGACACCGGCGAGCCGGCCACCGCGAGCTACGGCACGTTGCACTTCGACAACGAGAAGATCGACGACGCGAAGACCGAGTTCGTCGGCGCGGGTGAGGACTCGGGCGCGAGCAGCAAGGCTCCGCCGCGTGGTCGCAAGGTGCGCGACGGCAAGGCGAAGGACGCCCCGCTGGTGCTCGGCGGCCTGCTGCCGAAGACCGGTGACCTGGCGCTGGCGTACCCGCCGATGGCGGCCGCCGCGGCGCTCGCCCTCGCCGAGGTCAACGCGGCCGGCGGCGTGCTCGGCGAGCCGGTGAAGTGGGTCGACGGCGACGACGGCACCAACCCGGCGGTGGCGAAGGCGACGGTGGCCTCGCACGTCGCGCAGGGCGTCCAGGTCATCATCGGCGCCGGCGCCTCCGGCATCTCCCGCGCGGTGCTGCCGGACGTGGTGGCCGCCGGCCGGATCCTGTTCTCGCCGTCGAACACCGACGCGGGCCTGAGCACCGTGGACGACAAGGGGCTCTACTTCCGCACCGCGCCGCCGGACAGCCTCCAGGGCCGCGCCCTGGCCGACGTGATGCTGCGGGACGGGCCTCGCAAGATCGTGATCCTGGCCCGCAAGGACTCCTACGGCGAGGGTCTCCAGGAGAACGTCCGGGCCGAGCTGGAGAAGGCCGGGGTCGGTGCGGACCGGCTCAAGCTGCTCACCTACCTGCCGCCGGAGGACCCGAACACGCCTGTCGACTTCGGTGGCCTCGCCCAGGAGATCAAGGGCTTCGGTCCGGAGGCGGTGCTGCTGATCGGCTTCGGTGAGTCCATGCCGGCGATCACCGCGCTGGCCGACGCCGGGGTCCAGATCACCCGCTGAGACGCGCGTACGACGGGGGCCGCACCGGGACCACCGGTGCGGCCCCCGTCGTCTCAACGGGCCTTCCGGCGCTCCAGGAACTCGGTCATCCGCCGCCGCTTCTCCTCGTCCTCGAAGAGCACCGCCTGGCTGAGCAGGTCGAGCTGCGGGTGCGCGGCCGGCGGCGCGTCGACGGCAAGCTTGGTCAACCGCAACGCCAGGGCCGAGCCCTTGGCCATCTCGTCGAGCAGCCCGTGCGCGGTGGGCAGCAGCTCCGCCGGATCGGCCACCACCCGGTTGACCAGACCGATCCGCAGCGCCTCGTCGGCGTCCACCCGCCGGCCGGTGAAGAGCAGCTCCTTCGCCCGGGCCTCGCCGATCAGGGCGGGCAACCGGTAGGTCGCGCCCGCGCCGGCCAGGATGCCCAACCGCACCTCCGGCTGACCGAACACCGCACGGCCCGTGCACACCCGCAGATCGCACGCGTACGCCAGTTCGGCGCCGCCGCCCAGCGCCGGGCCGTCGACCGCCGCCACGGATGGCATCGGCAGCGCCCGGATCCGGGCGAAGACGCCCTGGTTGATCGCGGCCAGCGCGTCCAGCCGGCCGCGTTCGCGCAGCTGGGCGATGTCCGCGCCGCCGGCGAAGATGCCCGCGGCGCCGCCGGTGAGCAGCATCAGCCGGGGCCGCGCCTCCAGCTCGGCGCAGACCGCGTGCAGTTCGCCCACCAGGTCGGTGTCGATCGCGTTGCGCTTCTCCGGCCGGTCCAGCGTGACCACGAGGCGGTCCGGCAGTTCCTCGATCCGCAGCCCATTCATCGCTTCTGGCCGTCCTTCCAGGTGTAGAAGCCCTGGCCGGACTTCTTGCCCAGCTTTCCGGTGGCCACCATCTCCAGCAGCAGCGGCGGCGGCGCGAACCGGTCCCCGTACGCGGCCTGGAGGGTGCGCGCGATGTCGAGCCGGACGTCCAGCCCGACCAGGTCGGTCAGCTCCAGCGGACCGATCGGGTGCCGGTAGCCGAGCACCATGGCCTTGTCGATGTCGGCCGGGCCGGCCACCCCGTCGGCCACCATCCGGATCGCCTCCAGGCCGAGCGTGACGCCGAGCCGGGAGGTGGCGAAGCCGGGCATGTCGCGTACCACGACGGGGTCCTTGCCCAGGCGGCCGGCGAGCGCGACGGCCGCCTCGGTGGTCTCCGGCGCGGTGGCCGGGCCGATCACCACCTCCAGCAGTGCCATCGCCCAGACCGGGTTGAAGAAGTGCAGCCCGAGGAAGTCCGCCGGGCGGTCCAGCCCATCGGCCAGCTCGGCGATCGGGATGCTGGAGGTGTTGCTGCCCAGCAGCACCGGTCGGCGGCCCTCGGCCTCGCGGAGCACGGCCCGCTTGAGGTCGAGCCGCTCGGGCACCGCCTCCACGATCACGTCCGGCTCCTCGGCCACCTCGGCCAGGCCGGCGCGCAGGGTGACCCGCGCCCGGTTGGCGGTCGCCGCCTCCTCGGTCAGCTTGCCCCGCCGCACCCCGCGCTCCCACAGCTCACCGAGCCGCCGGACGGCGTCGGCGCCCCGGGCCGGGTCGACCTCGACCAGCTCGACCGCGTACCCGGCGCCGGCCGCCACGTACGCGATGCCGAGGCCCATGGTGCCGGCTCCGACGACCACAAAACGACCACTCATCGACGTCCCCTCGCCGCGGCGGGGGCGGGCGGGGTCTCCGCCGCGCCGGGCCCGGCCGCTCGCTCCTGGATGCGACCCTATGCAGGGCCGGGCCGCCGGGCATGCGTGGGGGCGGAGCGGACGGGGTACAGACGGCCGTCAACGCCGAAGGAAGGATCGAGATGAGCCAGGCACCGGAGAGCGCGCAGAACACCGAGACGGTCGAGACGCGCGGCGACGAGCGGGTGGACCTGCTCCGCGCGGACACCAACAACGACGGCAAGACCGACGTCTGGGTGGTGGACACCGACGGCGACGGCAAGGCCGACCTGTTCCAGTTCGACACCGACGGCGACGGCAAGGTGGACATCACCATGGTCGACATCGACGAGGACGGCACCCCGGACGAGGTGGTCGACGGCGACGGTGGCCTGCCGCCGGAGCAGACGACCCCCACCGTCCAGGTCTGAGATGCAAGGAAGGGCCCCTTCTTAACGCGTAGGCGCTTGAAAGGGGCCCTTCCTAACGCCGCAGGGCGAGCGTGGCGAGGTAGTAGGGGTGGTCGGTGTCGTCCACGTCGGTCAGTCGCCACGGTGAGCCGTGGACCAGCTCCGCGAACTCCTCGGGCGAGCAGACCAGGTAGTCGAACCACTCGGTGCCGAGAAGCCGGTAGCGCAGCCGCAGCCGCAGCTGCCCGCCCAGCCGGCCCCGCCGCCGGTTCCGCTCGTGGTAGCCGGTGTGCACCGGGTCGGTGGTCCCGTACGGGTCGGTGCCGTGCGCGATCACCGTCGCCCCCGGCCGGGCCAGCGCGGCGAGCGCGGCCAGCAGCGCGGGGGCCCGCTCCCGCCCCTCGAAGAGACCGAGATTGTTGCCGAGCAGCAGGAACGTGTCGTAGCGCCGTCCGTCGGCGACGTGCTCGTCGACGGTGCCGTGCACCAGCTCGCGTACGCCCCGGTGCCGGCTGACCCGCAGCGCGCCGAGCGAGGTGTCCAGGCCGGTGACCGGCACGCCGCGCTCCTGCAGGTGCAGCGCGATCCGGCCGGCGCCGACGCCGACGTCGAGCACGTGCCCGTGGACCCGGTCGACCGCCCGGTGGTCGTGCGGCTGCCAGCGGTCCGGCGGGTCGAGGTAGTGCCCGGCGGGCGCGCCGTTGACCAGCCCGTCGTCGCGCTCGATGATCTCGATGACCGGGCGGGGCAGGCGTCCGCCGGCCATCGGTCGGGGACCGATGCCGGTCGCCACCGCGTACGCGTCGCGGATCATCTCGCCGAACACGTCGCCGATCTCGGGTTCCCCGGTCATGAGAGAGCACGCTATCCGGGCTCGGCGCCGCTGTCGCAGCCGTATCCTGGGCGGCGTGACCGACCTGGACCGCCTGGCGGCGGAGAAGTACGTCCTGCTCACCACGTTCCGCAAGGACGGTCGGGCGGTGTCGACCCCGGTGTGGGCGGTGCGCGACGGCGACGCGCTGGCGGTGTGGACCGTGTCCGACTCCGGCAAGGTCAAGCGGATCCGGCGCGACGGCCGGGTCACGGTCGCGCCGTGCGACGTGCGCGGACGCCCCCACGGTGAGGCGGTGCCGGCCCACGCGACGATCAGCGACCAGGAGAGCACCCGGCGGATCCGGGGCCTGCTCAAGCACAAGTACCGGCTGATCGGCCGGCTGAGCCTGCTGGGCAGCCGGCTGCGCCGGGGGGAGGGCGGCACGGTGGGGCTGCGGATCGTCCTGGACGGACCGGCCCCCGGACACGATTAAGGGCGGTGGCCCGTCGGCCGACCGCCCCTGATCGGGATTTCCTGAGGAACTTCGGGTCGTCAGTCTCCCTGACGCTGCTGGGGAATCTGCCCCTGCAGCAGGGCCCGAACCTCCGACTCGCGGTAACGGCGGTGGCCGCCCAGGGTCCGGATGGCGCTGAGCTTGCCAGCCTTGGCCCACCGGGTCACCGTCTTCGGGTCGACACGGAACATCGACGCCACCTCGGCCGGTGTGAGTAGCGGCTCTGGTTCGTGCGTTCGCGATGCCATCGGGGTCACTCCTCCACATGTATAGACATCGGCCGGGGTCCCGCCGGCCGACGCGTCTCCCATGGTCCGGCTAGTCCCCGATGTCCGACATGGGCCGAACGGCTGAAGGTCCCTAGACGGACGGATGAAGCATGCCCGATTTTTACGACTTTTATGCCGCAGAAAGTACCTTATTCGGACTCATGATCACGGTTCGTGATGCGTCAACTACGAGACACTCTCGTATCACGACCCTCGAAAGGGGGCAAACCGGGCGTCAGTTGCAGCGCTCCAGCAGCTGCACCGCACGCCAGCGCGCGACCAGCTTGTCGTAGGCCGCCGAGGCCTCCTCGGCCTCGCCCCGGGCCAGCCCGGCCAACCCCTCCGCGACCAGCTCGGTCGAGTCGTCGGCCAGCAACGTCTCGTCCGGCAGCAGCTGCACCAGGCCGCCGTAGTCCAGCTCGACCACCGACCGCGGGTGGAACTCCTCCAACCAGCGGGCGGCCTCCTCGACCGCCTCGGTGATCGGCGCCTCCCCGACCGACTTGCGCAGCACCGACAGCGCCCGGGAGGAACGGCGCCGCGCCTTGGAGATCTCCGTGCGGAAGCGCAGCGCACGCCGCTCCGGCTCGGTGACCAGATGCCGCTCCCCGGCCTCGAACAGCACGAACCAACGCAGCGGCACACCCCAGGTGGCGATCTGCTCGTGCACCCGGGGCACCCCGTGCTCCAGCACCCGGGCCCCGCTGCGCCAGTCCTCCACCACGGCCTTGGCCTGCCCGGCCAGCACCGGCGGCACGAACGCGTCGGCGAGCACCGACGGCACGCCGTCGCGCGCGCTCAGCGCCGCCTCGGCGACCCGGATGCGCAGGTTCCACGGGCAGACCAGCAGCGCCTCGTCGGTCTCCAGGACGTACGCCTCGTCCGGCAGGTCGGGCAACCGGGTCCAGCCCGCGCCGAGCGCCTCGATCACCGCCGTCCGCTGCCGCACCGGCCCCTCCAGCGGGGCGATCGCCCGGCCCTCGCTCACGTACCGGCGCCAGTACGACTGCCGGTCCCGGTCGAAGGCGGTCAACGGCTCGTACACGCGCAGGTATGAAGCGAAGAGCGACGGCACGGCGCGATCCTCCCACGAGACGGGACCCCCCGTCGCCGCCGTCACGCCGGCGGCGTGACGTGCGCGACAGTACGGTTCCGGCCGATATTAGGCTCAACGACACCGGCAGCATCCCGCCGGCGTGCCACCGAAGGTTCCGCGCCCCACAAGGGCGCACACCGACACAGGAGTCAGCCATGGGCGTATTCGCCAGCACCGACGACCCGGTATCCACGGGTCACGAGCAGGTCGTGTTCTGCCAGGACAAGCAGTCCGGCCTGAAGGCGATCATCGGGATCTACTCCACCGCGCTGGGCCCCGCGCTCGGTGGCACCCGCTTCTACCCGTACGCCAGCGAGGCCGAGGCCCTCGCCGACGTGCTCGACCTCTCGCGGGGCATGGCGTACAAGAACGCCCTGGCCAACCTCGACCTCGGTGGCGGCAAGGCGGTCATCTGGGGCGACCCGGAGCAGATCAAGAGCGAGGCGCTGCTGCGCGCCTACGGCCGCTTCGTGGAGTCGCTGAACGGCCGCTACTACACCGCCTGCGACGTCGGCACCTACGTCGCCGACATGGACGTCATCGCCCGGGAGACCCGCTACGTCACCGGTCGCAGCGTGGAGCACGGCGGCGCGGGCGACTCGTCGATCCTCACCGCCTGGGGCGTCTTCCAGGGCATGCGGGCCGCCGCCGAGCACGTCTGGGGCAGCCCGACGCTCGCCGGCCGGCGGGTCGGTGTGGCCGGTCTGGGCAAGGTCGGCAAGTACCTCACCGCGCACCTGTTGGAGGACGGCGCCGAGGTCGTGGCGACCGACGTCAACCCGCGCGCCCGGGAGTGGGTGCGCACCACCCACCCGCAGGTCACCCTGGTCGACGACACCGCCGCCCTGGTCGCGTCCGACATCGACGTGTACGCCCCGTGCGCGCTGGGCGGCGCGCTCGACGACGAGACCGTGCCGGTGCTGCGGGCCAAGGTGGTCACCGGCGCGGCGAACAACCAGCTCGCCCACCCGGGCATCGAGAAGGTCCTCGCCGACCGGGGCATCCTCTACACCCCCGACTACGTGGTGAACGCCGGTGGCGTGATCCAGGTCGCGGACGAGATCGAGGGCTTCAACTTCGATCGGGCCAAGCTGCGCGCCACCCGGATCTTCGACACCACGCGGGAGATCCTGCGACTCGCCGACGACGAGGGCGTCCCGCCGGCGGTCGCCGCGGACCGGCTCGCCGAGCGGCGGATGGCCGAGGTCGGCCGCCTGCGCACCATCCACCTGCGCTGAACGTCACCCGGGGGCGGGCCGGCCGGCTCCGCCCCCGGGCACACGCCGGACCGGGTACGGCGTTAAGCTGATCCTCGGGATATTTCGTCCGGTTTGCGCGCTGTCACGGCCGGCACCGGCCGACGCCCCTTACCCGGTACACTTTGTGACGGCTGGAACACTGCGACGCGCAGGGCCGGTCGACGGTGACCCGAGGTGCCGAACGGTGGCATCCCCATGTACCGTAAGAGCCACGAGAGATGCCTGACGTCATCGGGGCCCGCCTTCGGGCTGCCCCGCATTCTGTGCGAGGGGGTCGAGCCATGGGGCGCGGCCGTGCTAAGGCCAAGCAGACGAAGGTGGCCCGGGAGTTGAAGTACCACTCCCCGAACACCGACCTAACCGCCTTGCAGCGCGAGCTGGCGGGTAGTGGTAAGTCTGAGCACAACTTCGACGACGACTACAAAGAGTATGTCGACGACGATGACGAGGACCACGCGGACGACGACCCGGACACCTGGGCCCGACCGACCCGCTGACCTCCCATCACATCTGAGCACGCGGCAACCCCCGCGTGCTCACGCATGTGCTCTGCCGAGCCGGCGTTCGACCGACGATCAGGGACCTGCCGCACCGGGGCGACCCCCGGCCGCACCGGCAGGTCCTTGATCTCGGAACCGTTCCCTCAGCGCGGTCGGTTGTTCCAGTTGTAGAACGTCGGGATGTTCTCGAAGTGGTTCCACGCGCAGACCGCGCTGGCGCCGTCGCCCCCCGACACCTCCGACCGCAGCAGCCGAGCCGCCTCGGCCTCGTGGAGCAGCGCGGTCAGCCCCGCGGCCGCGTCCCGCACCCGGTCGGCGACCACGTCCCGGTCGTTGTCACTGGTGATCTCGGGCATGCTCCAACACTCCCTCCAATAGGCGGATCTTGCTGTTGCGGCAGTGCTCGGTCTCCGTGCCGTCGAACCGCCCCAGCTCGAAGTAGCGGTTGGCGGCGTGACCACCACCGCAGAACCCGAAGTAGGCGCAGGACGACCGGCACGCCTCCACCCCGGTGAGGAACTCACCGACCCAGGGCGTCCGCCCGGCGCCGGCGAGGATCTCGCTCAGCGGGGTGGTCAGCACGTTCCCGCTGCCGAAGTCGCCGTACCGGGGGTCGCTGAAGCCGGCCAGCTCGGGGGAGAGCACCACCACCGAGCCGTCGTGGCCGACGGTCGGGATCGGGTCGAGGTGACGGGGCAGCAGGTCGTCCGCCGTGCCGGCCAGGACCGCCCCCGCGTACCGCAGTGACCACTCCACCTCGCGCAGGTGGATCCGGGGATCCCGACGCCAGGCCGCGACCAGCTCGGCCCAGAAGCCGGTGACGTCGGCCGCGTCCCGGGCGTTCGTCCGGGTGTTGACGCCCTCGGTCTCCTCGATGTTGACGCCCAGCACCTCGCAGCCCAGGTCGAGGAAGTAGTCGTACAGCTCGGTCGCCAGCCCCGGCTCCGGCCGGGAGACCACCGCCAGCGCCGAGAAGGGCAGCCCGTGTCGGCGCAGCGCCGCCACCCCGGCCACGATCCGGTCGTACGCCGGACGCCCGCCCCGGGTGACCCGCTCGGCGTTGCGCGCCCGCGGGCCGTCCACGCTCACGCTCACCCGCACCCGGTGCTCGGCGAAGAACGCGCACCAGGCGTCGTCGACGAGGGTGGCGTTGGTCTGCACGTGGTGCTCGACGTCCGGCCCGAACGGGGCCAGCAGCGCGGCCAGGTGCTCCCGACCAGCCGCGAGCGGCTCCCCGCCGTGCCAGACCACGGAGAAGCGCCCCCCGGCCGACCAGGGGTTCACCGACGCCGCCACCGCCTCGGCCACCGCCACCGGCATCCGCCGGTCGGCCGCGCGCAGCGGCAGGTAGCAGTAGGCGCAGTCGAGGTTGCAGAGCGTGGTCGGCTGCATGACCACGTACGAGGGGACGGCGGCGATGCCCCGCATCCCCTCGGGCGTGCGCGCAGCCATCGACCCCTCCCCCGCGTGCCTGGAAACCGAACCTTCAGGCTAGGCGGCGGTGGCCGCTCGGGTGAACCCCCGATCAGGTGCCCGGCTGATCAGCGGAGCGTGATCATCCCCGGGTGTGCTGGCCGACCATCTGCACGTTGCCCGAGCCCTCGATGATCTCGCCGGCCTGCCAGGCCTCGACGCCACGGCCGGTCAGCGTGGCCAGCGCGCGGTCGGCGTCCTCGGCGGAGACGATCGCGAACATGCCGACGCCCATGTTGAACGTCGCCTCCATCTCCGGGTCCTCGATCCGGCCCTTGGACTGGATCAGGTCGAAGATCGGCTGCGGCTTCCAGGTGGAGCGGTTGACCACCGCGTCGACGTGCTCCGGCAGGACCCGGACCAGGTTGCCCGGGATGCCGCCGCCGGTGACGTGGGCCAGGGCCCGCACCTCGGCCTCGGCGATCAGCTTCAGGCAGTCCTGCGCGTAGATCTTGGTCGGGGTGAGCAGCTCCTCGCCCAGCGTGCGCTGGCGGCCGAAGTCGTCGATCACCACGTCCAGCCGCATCCGGCCGGCGCCCAGCAGCACGTGCCGGACCAGGGAGTAGCCGTTGGAGTGCAGACCGGAGGAGCGCATGGCGATCACCACGTCGCCCACCTCGACCCGCTCCGGGCTGAGGATGTCGCTCTCCTCCACCACGCCCACGCCGGTGGCCGAGATGTCGTACTCGTCCGGGCGCAGCACGCCGGGGTGCTCGGCCGTCTCGCCGCCCAGCAGCGCGCAGCCGGCGTACCGGCAGCCGTCGGCGATACCCGCGCCGATCTCGGCGACCTTGTCCGGCACGACCTCGCCGGTGGCGATGTAGTCGAGCAGGAACAGCGGCTCCGCGCCGCAGGCGACCAGGTCGTCGACGACCATCGCGACCAGGTCGATGCCGACCGTGTCGTGGATGTCGAGCTGCTGGGCGATCACCAGCTTGGTGCCCACGCCGTCGGTCGAGGAGGCGAGGATCGGGTTCTTGTATTTCTTGGTGTCCAGCCGGAACAGGCCGGCGAAGCCACCGAGGTCACCCATGACCTCCGGGCGCCGGGTCTCCCTGACCTTGGACTTGAGCAGCTCGACCGCGCGGTCGCCCGCCTCGATCGACACCCCGGCGTCGGCGTACGAGACCGAGCGTTTGCGCTGCGTCCGGCCGGATCCCGCCGTCCAGGGCTGGCGGTCGCCGCCGGCGCCCGTCGGGCTGGATCCTGCGCCGCTGCGCTCGGACACGTGCGTCACGGTTCTCCCCTTTGTGGTTCCCGCGGGACCGGAGCGGCCGGACCCGCGTCGGTGGTGCTACGGGTGGTGGGTCGGTGTGGCGACGAGCGGGACGGTGGGCTCGACCGCCTCGGCGGCGACCCGGCGACCCACTCCCTCGAGCACGTGCTTGCCGATCAGGTTCCCGGCCGGCAGTTCGATCGGGTACTCCCCATCGAAGCACGCCCGGCAGAGCCGCGTCTTCGGCTGCTCGGTCGCGGCGATGAGACCGGGCAGGGACACGTAGCCCAGCGTGTCGGCGCCGATCGAGCGCCGGATGCCCTCGTTGTCCAGCCCGTTGGCCAGCAGTTCGGCCCGGGTGGCGAAGTCGATGCCGTAGAAACAGGGCCAGCTCACCGGCGGCGACGAGATCCGGACGTGGACCTCCAGCGCCCCCGCCTCGCGCAGCAGCCGGACGATGGCCCGCTGCGTGGTGCCCCGGACGATCGAGTCGTCCACCACCACCAGCCGCTTGCCGCGCACGTTCTGCCGCAGCGGGTTCAGCTTGAGCCGGACACCGAGCGCGCGCAGCGTCTGCGAGGGCTGGATGAAGGTGCGCCCCACGTACGGGTTCTTCATCAGACCCTGGCCGTAGGTGATGCCGGACTCCTCGGCGTAGCCGATGGCCGCCGGGGTGCCCGACTCCGGCACGGGGATCACCAGGTCGGCCTCGACCGGGTGCTCCTTGGCGAGCTGCCGGCCGATCTGCACCCGGGCGGCGTGCACGTTGCGGCCGGCGATGGTGGCGTCCGGCCGGGCGATGTACACGTACTCGAAGAGGCAGCCCTTGGGCTCCGGCGCGGCGAACCGGCTGGAGCGCAGCCCGTTCTCGTCGATCGCGATCAGCTCGCCCGGCTCCACCTCGCGCACCACGCTCGCGCCGACGATGTCCAGCGCGGCGGTCTCGCTCGCCACCACCCAGCCGCGCTCCAGCCGGCCGAGGACCAGCGGGCGCACGCCGTGCGCGTCGCGCGCCGCGTAGAGCGTCGACTCGTCCATGAAGACGAAGCTGAACGCGCCCCGCAGCTGCGGCAGCACCTCCATCGCCGCCGCCTCGACCGAGAGGTCGGGCCGGCTGGCCAGCAGCATGGTGACCAGCGAGGTGTCGTTGGTCGAGCCGTCGGAGTCGACGCCCCGGGCGGACACCTCGCGCCGCAGCTCGGCGGTGTTGACCAGGTTGCCGTTGTGGGCCAGCGCGATCGTCGTGCCGGCGGTGGTGGCCCGGATCGTCGGCTGGGCGTTCTCCCAGGTCGAGCCGCCGGTGGTCGAGTAGCGCGCGTGCCCGATGGCGACGTGCCCGCGCAGGCTCGCCAGGGTCGGCTCGTCGAACACCTGGGCGACCAGCCCGAGGTCCTTGTAGACCACCACGCCGGAGCCGTCGCTGACCGCGATGCCCGCGGCCTCCTGGCCCCGGTGCTGGAGGGCGTAGAGCCCGAAGTAGGTGAGGTTGGCGACCTCTTCCCCGGGCGCCCAGACGCCGAAGACGCCGCACGCGTCCTGGGGGCCGGGTCGCTGGGGGTCAAGGTCGTGGCTCAGCCGGCCATCGCCTCGGGGCACCTGCCGCTCCCTCATGGTGGGGGTCTGGACTGGCCTGGCGGAGTCGGGGGGCAGCTCCGCACCGTGGGCCGGGACCGTCGTCGGGCACCAGTGTACGCGAACAGGAGTCGACACCGACAGTCACGAACCGTCCGCCGAGCGTGACGCCGTTCGGCGGCGTCGGCCCGCCTAAATCGGGAGGTACGCGGAGAGGTCGGCCCGGATTCCGGAGACCCGTACGCGACCCTCGGTGACCGCTTCCGCCCAGCCGAGGCGTCCGGTGGCCACCGCCAGCCAGGTCGCCGGGTCCATCTCCACCACGTTCGGCGGGGTGCCGCGGGTGTGTCGCGGACCGGTCACGCACTGCACCGCGCCGTAGGGTGGGACACGCACCTCCACCGATCGGCCGGGGGCGCGCTCCGCAAGGGCGGCCAAGAGCGTCCGGACCGCCTCCCGGAGCACCGGCCGTTCGGGCGTACGCCCCTCGTCCAGCGCCGTCAGGGCGGCTGACACCACGTCGGAATAAGCGTGCGGAGAGGACACGACGGGACGATACGACCCGGCAGAAGGCCGCACGACGCCGGCCCTGGGTAGAGATGATCCGGTCAGACAAGGCATAGTTGCCGACGGCGTATTTCGTACCGTGAGTGATCAACCCGGCCGGAGCGGCCAGCGGGGAGATCAGACCCGGAAGGCGGTGGACGTGTCAACACACCGACGTGCCTGGAAGCATCGGGCCGGTGTGGTCGTAGCGCTGGTCTTCGGCGCCCTGCTCGCCGTCCCCGCCACACCCGCCCTCGCGGCCAGCGTCAGCGTGTCGCCCGGATCGGTCACGGTCAACGCCGGCAGCGACACGACGGTCAGCGTTCAGGTCACGCCGGAGGGTGAGGACCAGAGCGCCCAGATCAGCGTGACCGGCTTGCCGTCCGGCGTCAGTTGCGCCTCCGGATGCGGCCAGATCAATTTCGCCCCCGGTAATCCCCGGCCGAAGATCCAGCTTCTCACCATCCGCGCCAACGACAGCGCGCAGGACGCCAACACCTCCGTCACCGTGCAGGTGCAGCCCGACAAGTCCGACCCGGCGACCGGCAACTTCCAGTTGGCGGTCAAGGGCAAGGCCGCACCGCCGCAGCAGCCGCAGACCGTGAAGACGGTCTCCGGCAAGGTGGTCAACTCCGACGGGGAGCCGATCTCCGGCGCGCTCGTCATGCTGCGCGACAGTTCCGGCAACCAGCGCCAGACGACCACGAACGGCAGCGGCAACTTCAGCTTCAGCGGCTCCTCCTCGAACCCGATCCTGCCGGGCCGGATCGACCTCGGCGCGTCCATCCAGGGCGCCGCGCCGAGCGCCAAGTCGATCAACGCGGCCGCCGGCCAGTCCGTGACCGGTCTCCGGCTCGGCATCGCGGTCAAGGCCTCGGCGAGCCCGAGCGCCACCCCGTCGGCCAGCGAGTCGGCCCTCCCGTCCGAGGAGCCGACCGAGGACGAGGTCACCGACACCCCGGCCACCGAGGCGCCCGCCGCCCAGCAGCCGACCGCGAACGAGGACTCCGGCGGCTTCAGCTCCTGGCTGCTGATCCTGCTCGGCGGGCTGTTCGTGGCCGTCGGCGTGGGCACCATCGTGCTGCTCTACATGCGGCGCAAGAACGACGACGGTGACGGCGACGGCGACGGCCCGGGTGGGCCGACCGGTCCCGGCGGTCCGGGTGGGGCCGCCATGGCCGGCGCGGTTCCCGCGGCCCGGGGCGCCTACCGGGGCGCCGACGACCAGACCCGCGTGGTCAACGGCATGGGCGCCGGGCCCGCTCCGACGGCGGTCGGCGGCGCGGCGATCAGCGACGCTCCCACCATGCTGCAGCGGCCGGTCGTGGACGACGTCCCGCCGGACCCGTACGGCGCACCGCCCGGACCCGCCTACGGCGTCGGGGCGGGGCAGGGTGGCTACGGCTACGGCGACGAGGCGCCCGGGCAGGGCGGCTACGGCGGGGCCAACGGCTACGGCAACGCGCCCTCCTCGGGCGGCGGCTACGGCAACGGCCCGTCCTCCGGTGCCGGCTACGCCGCCGGCGCCGGTGCCTACCCGCCGGCCCAGGGCGGCGGCTACGGCAACGAGCGTTTCGACGAGCCCACCGGCCGTTACACCGGTGACAGCACCCAGTACGCGCCGCCGGCCGACCCGTACCCGACCAGCACCTACCAGCCGGAGCAGGGTCGGGGTTACGACCAGGCCGGCCCGAGCCAGTACGGCCGCGGCCCGGAGCAGGGCGACGGCTACGGCGCCGGTGGCGGTTACGGCGCCGCGTCGGGCGGCTACGACAACGGTCCGGCCGGGAGCTACGACAACGGCCGTCAGCAGGGCGGATACGGCGACGTACCCACCGGCGGCTACACCGGCGCTCCGGGCGGCTACGGCGATGCCCCGGCGGGCGGTTACGGCGACGACCCGGGTTACGCCGGCCGACCGGCGGGCGGCTACGGCGCCGCCCCGGTGAGCGGTCACGGCGCCGCCCCGACCGGTGGTCACGGCACCGCCTCGGTGGGCGGCTACGGCGACGCCCCGACCGGCGGTTACGACAAGGCCCCCGCCGGCGGCTACGAGGGTGGCCGAACCCCGGGCGGCTACGGTGACGCGCCGGCCGGCGGCTACGGTGACGCGCCGGCCGGCGGCTACGGCGACAACCCCGCCGGCGGCTACGGCGACAACCCGGGCGGCGGCTACGACGGCCGGCAGCAGGGCGGCTACGAGAGCGGCCCGGCCGGCGGCGGTTACGGCTCCGGCTACGACGGCGGCCACCAGCAGGGCGGTTACGACCAGCAGGGCGGCTACGACCAGCGCGGCGGATACGGCGACGGCTACGGCCAGCAGGGCGGCTACGGCCAGGAGCCGCCGCAGCAGCGCGGTGGCGGCTACGACAACCAGGGCGGCTACCACAACGACCCGGCCCAGGCCGGTCGCGCCCGCCCGGACGGCGCGTCGGAGCGGGGCGGTCGTCGCCTCGACTGGCTGGACGACTGACCCGCACCCCGCACGACCGACAGTGGCCGCCCGCTCCGCGGGCGGCCACTGTCGTCAGTCCCGCTGCCACGCCCGACCAGTCGCCGATCTTGGAGTTGTGGCACCTACCAAACCGGGCCAGATCCGCCATCCTGGGCACCACAACCCCAAGATCGACGGGAACGCGGGGCGGGGCGAGCGGGCGTGGGGATCAGGCGGGGGCGAAGAAGTTCTGGCGGAGCACCGGTACGACGTCGGAGACGCCGACCTCGGTGGCCACCGCGACGTCCCCGGCGAAGCCGCCCTCGGCCAGTTCCCGGCCGGAGACGCAACCCCGGACCGCCGCCGGCACGTCCGGGGTGCTGGCCAGCGCGGCCAGCGCCATCGCCGCCTCCACCGAAAGCCCACCGGGCACGCCGGCCAGGGCGTCCAGCACGCAGGCGGCCCCGAGCTGGTCCTCCACACAGGGGCGCAGTGACCCGTCGGGCCAGCGTTCCCCGGCGGCCACCACGCCGATCGGGGCGTCGTTCGTGCCGTACCCCTGATCGCGCAGCCATCGCCCGACGGCGCGCGCGTTACGCAGGCATGCCGCGACCACCGGGATGCCGGTGGCGCTCGCCGCGGCGCTGATCGCCGAGCCGTTGGGCGACGGCAGCACCAGGTCGGCGACGACCGGTGCGGTCTGCAGCGCCGCCGGGGAGAGCGACCACGGATGTTCCGCTGTCGTCCTCCGGCGGCCCACCGCGGCGACCGCGCCGACCCGGCGGGCGTACTCGGCGGCCTGCTCGCCCCAGGGGAACGGGTGCACCCGCATACCGCGGCTCACCGCCACCTCCACGGTGGTGGTGAACGAGAGCACGTCCACCACCACCAGGGCGGCGCAGACCCGGCCGAGTTCCGCGGCCCCGGTCAGTCCCCAGTCGAACCGGGCACCGGCACCGGGTTGGGCGAAGACCGCCAGGGCCAGGGCCTCAGCGCTGGTCCGGCGCGGATCGCTGGCCCGGCTCATCGGAGGCCGTGTCGGTGTCGTCCGGCGCGGCCGCCGGGGCGACGCCCTCCGGGTCGTCCGTCGACGTGCGGTCGCCCTCGACGGTCGAGCCGCCGTCGGTCGGGGACCCGGCAGCCGCCGTCACCTGCCGCGACGGGTCGTCCGCCGCAGCGGACCCGGTCCCGTCCTCGGCCGGAGTCGACCCGCTCGGCGCGGTGACGGCTCCCGCCAGGGCTTCCGCGCCCGGCGACGGGGCGGCCGTCTCCGGGCCGTGCTCGGCGATCGGCTCGGCGGCGACCTGCGCCGGGTCCACCCCGACCGGCTGCTCGGCGGTCGCCGGCAGCACGGTGGTGGTGCCGGTACGGGTCGCGGCCACCTCCACCCGGGGCGCCTCCGCGTCACCGAAGAGGCGCGGCAGCGTGGCGGCGTGCGCCTCGCGCAGCTCGTCCAGGCCGATCCGGAACTGGCCGTGCACCTCCAGGACGCCGCCGGTCGGGTCGGTCACGCCGATGAACTCCCACGGCACCCCGCGCTCGCCGCAGAGGGCGGTGAACGCCTTCTCGTGACCGCGCGGCACCGACACCAGCACCCGGCCGGCGGACTCGCTGAACAGGAACACGAACGGCATCGAGCCGTCGGCGAAGTGCTCCGGGAGCGCGATCCGGGCTCCGACGCCCCGACGCAGGCTCGACTCGACCAGGCTCTGCGCCAGGCCGCCGTCGGAGAGGTCGTGCGCCGAGCTGAGGTGCCCGACCCGCGCCGCCTCGGCCAGCAGCTCGGCGAGCTGCCGCTCGCGGGCCAGGTCGACCTGCGGCGGGATGCCGCCGAGGTGCTCGTGGGTCACCCAGGCCCACTCCGAGCCGGACAGCTCGACGTGCGTCTCGCCGAGCAGGAAGAGCTGGTCGTGGTCCCCGGCCGGCCGCGGCACGAAGCCCATCGGCACCCGCTCGGCGACGTCGTCCAGCACGCCCAGTACGCCGACCACCGGGGTGGGGTGGATGGCCGCCGCGCCGGTCTGGTTGTAGAAGCTGACGTTGCCGCCGGTGACCGGGATGCCCAGCTCCAGGCAGCCGTCCGCCAGGCCGCGCACGGCCTCGGCGAACTGCCACATCACGCCCGGGTCCTCCGGCGAGCCGAAGTTGAGGCAGTTGGTCACCGCGATCGGCTTCGCGCCGGTCACCGCCACGTTCCGGTACGCCTCGGCGAGCGCCAGCTTCGTCCCCTGGTACGGGTCGAGGCGCGCGTACCGGCCGTTGCCGTCGACTGAGAGGGCGACGCCGAGGCCGCTGCGCTCGTCGATCCGGATCACGCCGGAGTCCTCCGGCTGGGCGAGCACGGTGTTGCCCAGCACGTAGCGGTCGTACTGCTCGGTCACCCAGGTCTTGTCGGCCAGGTTGGGCGACGCGATCATGCGCAGCACGGTCTCCCGCAGCGCGTCCGGGGTGCTCGGTCGGGGCAGCGTCTCGGCCCGGTCCGCCTGGAGCAGGATCAGGTCGGCCGGCTCCCGCATCGGCCGGGCGTAGACCGGACCGTCGTCGACCAGCGAGCCCGGGGGCACGTCGACCACGAGCTGGTCACGCCAGGTGATGACCAGGCGGCCCGGCTGGCCGTCCGGCGACGGCGCGGTGACCTCGCCGATGGCGGTGGCCCAGACGCCCCACTTCTCGGCGGTCTTGAGCACCGCCTCCAGCTTCTCCGGCGTGACGACCAGCAGCATCCGCTCCTGGGACTCGCTGGCCAGGATCTCGTGCGGCTCCATCGAGGGCTCCCGCAGCGGGACCCGCTCCAGCCAGACCCGCATGCCGGTGCCGGCGGAGGCGGCGGTCTCGGTGAGGGCGCAGGTCAGGCCGGCGCCGCCGAGGTCCTGGATGCCGACGACCAGCTCGGCGTCGTACAGCTCCAGGCACGCCTCGATGAGCAGCTTCTCCATGAACGGGTCGCCCACCTGCACGGACGGGCGACGCTGCTCGCTGCCCTCGTCGAAGGTGGCGCTGGCCAGCACGGACACGCCGCCGATGCCGTCGCGGCCGGTCTTGGCGCCCATCAGCACCACGACGTTGCCGGGGCCGGTGGCGTCCTTCTTCTGCAGCCGGTCGACCGGCAGCACGCCCAGGCAGAGCGCGTTGACCAGCGGGTTGCCCTGGTAGCAGGGGTCGAAGACCACCTCGCCGCCGATGTTGGGCAGGCCGAGGCAGTTGCCGTAGCCGCCGACGCCGGCGACCACGCCGGGCAGCACCCGGGCGGTGTCCGGGTGGTCGGCCGCGCCGAAGCGCAGCGGGTCCATCACGGCCACCGGGCGGGCGCCCATGGCGAGGATGTCGCGGACGATGCCGCCGACGCCGGTCGCCGCGCCCTGGTAGGGCTCGACGAAGCTCGGGTGGTTGTGCGACTCGACCTTGAAGGTCACGGCCAGCTCGTCGGAGACCCGGACCACGCCGGCGTTCTCCCCGATGCCGGCCAGCAGCCGGTCGCTCGGCGGCGCCTTCTCACCGAACTGGCGCAGGTGCACCTTGCTCGACTTGTAGGAGCAGTGCTCGCTCCACATGATCGAGTACATGGCCAGTTCGGCCTGGGTGGGGCGCCGGCCGAGGATGTGCCGGATCCGGTCGTACTCGTCGTCGCGGAGGCCCAGCTCGGCGTACGGCTGGAGTTCCTCCGGCGTGCCGGTGGCCCGGGGGACGGTGTCCACGCCGGGCGCCCAGTCGTCGGTCGGGCCGGCCTGGGGCACGACGCCCTGCGGCCCGCGCAGGGTCGGGTCCGGATGGGTGGTCATGACGTCTCCTTGCTGCGCTCGCCGGCGCTCGCGCTCCTCGCGCTCACGCGGGCGCTCCCACCAGGTGCTTGAGCACCGAGGTGAAGAAGCCGAGGCCGTCCAGCGAGGGGCCGGTGAGCGCCTCCACCGCGTGCTCGGGGTGCGGCATGATGCCGACCACGTTGCCGGCCTCGTTGGTGATCGCGGCGATGTCGCGCTGCGATCCGTTGGGGTTGCCGCCGACGTACCGGGCCACGACGCGGCCCTCGGCCTCCAGCCGGTCCAGCGTCGCCGGGTCGGCGACGTAGCAGCCCTCGCCGTTCTTGACCGGGATCAGCACCTCCTGCCCCGGCTGGAACGCGTTGGTCCAGGCGGTGCCGGTGGCCTCGATCCGGAGGACCTGGTCCCGGTTGCGGAAGTGCAGGTGCTGGTTGCGGGTGAGCGCGCCGGGCAGCAGGTGGGCCTCGCAGAGGATCTGGAAGCCGTTGCAGATGCCGAGCACCGGCAGGCCACCACGGGCGGCCTCGACGACCGTCTCCATCACCGGGGCGAACCGGGCGATGGCGCCGCAGCGCAGGTAGTCGCCGTAGGAGAAGCCGCCGGGCAGGACGACGGCGTCCACCCCGTGCAGGTCCGGGTCGCCGTGCCAGAGCCGGACCGGCTCGGCGCCGGCGATCCGGACGGCCCGGGCCGCGTCCCCGTCGTCGAGCGAGCCGGGGAACGTCACCACACCGACCCGGGCGGTCACGAGTGCGCGCCCGCGGTCTCGTCGGCGTCGACCACGCGGACCGTGAAGTCCTCGATGACCGGGTTGGCGAGCAGTTTGTCGGCGATCTCGCGGGCCCGGTCCAGGTCCGGTTCGCCGGTGAACTCGATCTCGATCCGCCTGCCGATCCGGACGGAGGCGACGTCACTGACGCCGAGCCGGGGCAGCGCGTTTGCGACGGCCTGGCCCTGCGGATCGAGGATCTCGGGCTTGAGCATGACGTCGACGACGACGCGAGGCACTGGGCACTCCTGACTGTGTACGCAGTTGGGTGCCGGCCCACAAACGGGCGAGCGCAGCCAGCCTACCTGGCAGATATCGCCCCGCCCGCACCGGCCGGGGACAGTTCGGGCGGTGATTGGCGGGACCGACCGCCCGGGCCGGAGACCGTTGCGCGTTCGTTGCGGCGTCGATACGGATTTGTTGCCCAACCCCAAGGTCAACAGCCGTCCAGAACGCCTTTCACCAGGCATTCTGCCCTCAATGACGGGGCGACGGGACCGGTTTCCGACAGCCGGTCCGACACGCCGTCGAGACGGCCACAGTCATCGGCATATCTCGATTCACGTCTTGTGACAGAGCGCGGCACGCCCGTAGCATGCATCGTCAGACGTCGATGCCATTGATCGACGCACCTCGCCGGGCCACCCGTCCGGCGGGCCCCGACCGGCCCGGCAACCCCGGGCGTCCGCGCAGAAGGAGCCCCGACATGCGCCTCCGTCCCCTGCTCGCCGTGCTGACCACCACGCTGGCCGGCGTCCTGGCCACCGCGTCCGGCGCCACCGCCGCGCCGGCCGGGCCGCAGCCGATCATCGGCGGCGGCACCGTCTCGTCCGCCCCCTGGGCCGCGGCCGTCTTCAGCAACGGCTCGTTCACCTGCTCCGGCAGTGTGATCGCGTCCCAGTGGGTGCTCACCGCCCGGCACTGCGTCAGCGGCACCATGTCGGTCCGGGTCGGCAGCGTCTACTACGCCTCCGGCGGCGTCACCCGCACCGTGAGCGCCTCCTACACCCGCTACGACCTGGCCCTGCTGCGCCTGTCCAGCGCGGTCAGCACCTCCGCCGTGACGCTGGCCAGCAGCAACCCGCCGGTCGGCTCGACCAACTCGATCTACGGCTGGGGCATGACCTGCTACAGCGGCTGCGGCGCGTCGCCCCAGCTCAAGACCGCGAGCGTACGGGTGACCAGCACCAGCGTCACCGACGCGTACGGCGGGCAGGCGATCCGGAGCACCCGGATCAACGGCAACGCCTGGCGGGGCGACTCGGGCGGCCCGCAGTTCTACAACGGCCGGCAGGTCGGCGTGGCCTCCACGGCCGACGGCTCCAGCATCCAGAACTACGGCAGTGTCGCGTACAACCGGTCCTGGATCACCTCGGTGGCCGGTGTCTGACCGATGACGCCGTTGCGGCGCGGATGGGTCGGGAGCCGCCCGACCGTCCGCGCCGCGCCGTTTTGCAGCATCCGGTCAGGTGAACACCTGTCGCGAACCACCCGGCCGGTGCCTGACAGCATCGGAACCGTGCTGGTCGTGACGACGGATCAACTGCCCGGCTACGAGATCCGCCAGATCCTCGGCGAAGTGGTCTCCTCGATGGCGAGGACCCGCAACCCGTACCGCGAGGGGGTCAAGAACCTGCGCGGTGGCGCCTACGACCCGATGGCGCCGGACAACCTCACCCGCTGGCGCACCGACTCGGTGGCCCGGCTGGGCGAGGAGGCGCAGCGGCTCGGCGCGAACGCGGTGATCGGGATGCGCTTCGACAGCCGCGACTGCGGCGAGATGTGGATGGAGATCTGCGCCTACGGCACGGCGGTGATCGTCGCGCCCAAGATGCCCGACGTCATGCCGCCGGACCAGCCGATGATCGCGGCCGAGACCGCCCACGACCCGGAGATCGCCTCCGCGCCCGGCGGCATCGCCGAACCCGCGAGCGCCCCCAACCTGAGTTCCGCCGCCGAAACCCCCACCGGCACCTGACCCACCCGTCCGCCGCGTCGATCATGAAGTTGACGGCAGGAACGATCTCCCTGAGTGCCGCCAACTTCATGATCGACGGGAAAGGGCGGGGCGGTCAGAGGATGGGGGGTGGGGAGTAGGTGGCGGCGTGGGGGTGGGTTTCGACGATCTTGGTGATTCTCGCGGTCACGCGGGTGACCTGGTCGGGGGCGGCGCCGACGAAGGCGTTGCGGTCGGCGACCAGGGAGTCGATCTCGGCCCGGGTCAGACCCAGGCGGCCGTCGGCGGCGAGGCGGTCGAACAGGTCGTTCTCGGCCGCGCCCTTCTCCCGCATGGCCAGCGCGACGGCGACCGCGTGCTCCTTGATCACCTCGTGCGCGACCTCCCGGCCCACCCCCCGGCGTACGGCCGCGACCAGGATCTTCGTGGTGGCGAGGAACGGCAGGAACCGCTCCAGCTCCCGGTTGATCACCGCCGGGTACGGGCCGAACTCGTCCAGCACGGTGAGGAACGTCTGGAACAGGCCGTCGGCGGCGAAGAACGCGTCCGGCAGCGCCACCCGGCGCACCACCGAGCAGGAGACGTCCCCCTCGTTCCACTGGTCACCGGCCAGCTCGCCGACCATCGACAGGTAACCCCGGATGATCACCGCGAAGCCGTTGACCCGCTCCGACGAGCGGGTGTTCATCTTGTGCGGCATCGCGCTGGACCCGACCTGGCCCGGCTTGAAGCCCTCGGTGACCAGCTCCTGGCCCACCATCAGCCGGATCGTGGTGGCCAGCGACGACGGCGCTGCGGCCACCTGGGCCAGCGCGGAGAGCACGTCGAAGTCCAGCGAGCGCGGGTAGACCTGGCCGACGCTGTCCAGCACCCGGGCGAACCCGAGGTGCCCGGCCACCCGCTGCTCCAGCTCGGCGACCTTGCCGGCGTCGCCGTCGAACAGGTCGAGCTGGTCGGCGGCGGTGCCCACCGGCCCCTTGATCCCCCGCAGCGGGTAGCGGCCGATCAGATCCTCCAGCCGCTCGTACGCGATCAGCAGCTCCTCCGCCGCCGACGCGAAGCGCTTGCCGAGCGTGGTGGCCTGCGCGGCGACGTTGTGCGACCGGCCGGTCATCACCAGCGCGGAATACTCGCCCGCGTGCCAGCCGAGCCGGGCCAGCGTGGCGACCACCCGGTCCCGGATCAGCTCCAGCGAGGCGCGGATCTGGAGCTGCTCGACGTTCTCGGTCAGGTCGCGGGAGGTCATCCCCTTGTGCACGTGCTCGTGCCCGGCGAGCGCGCTGAACTCCTCGATCCGGGCCTTCACGTCGTGCCGGGTGACCCGCTCGCGCGCCGCGATCGAGGCCAGGTCGACGTCGTCGACCACCCGCTCGTACGCCTCGACCACCCCGTCCGGCACCGGCACGCCGAGGTCACGCTGGGCCCTGAGCACCGCCAGCCAGAGCCGGCGCTCCATCCGGACCTTCTCCTCCGGCGACCAGAGGGCGACCAGCTCGGGTGAGGCGTACCGGTTGGCGAGCACGTTCGGGATCGTCGTCACGGCGCCCATTCTCCCGCACCCGCAGGGGTGCTCAGGGCGCCGGGTGCTCGGCCAGGATGTGGAACAGCGCGTCGGCCGCCTCCGCCTCGGAGGCGTACCGCCGCCACAGCCGGTACCGGCCGCGCTCGTAGGGGCCGATCTCCCAACCGCCGTCACCGGGCCGGAGGAACCAGAAGTCGGGCGGGACCGGTTGGTACTCGTGCGCGTCCGCCAGCTGGAAGGCGTCGGGTGACACCCCCGCGGCCAGCAGTGCGGTCCGCAACTCGTACCGGTCCACGCCCGACCTCCGATCGGCTCAGCAGATCTGCGACGACTGCGCCCACCCGGTCGGGTCGGTGCAGAGGCCGTCCAGGTACTCCTCCACGAGGAACCCGTGGTCGAGCAGCCACTGCACGTTCACCGGGTCCGACGCCTGCGGGAAGTAGGCCTGGTTCAACTCGAACTGGGTGCCCATGCCGGGCTGGGCGAACCAGGGCGCGATCGGCCCGGAGTCCACCGGGAACGGCTTGACCACGCAGTACGTGTGGTAGTTGGCCAGCGGGGCGAGCGGCGTGGTGGCCGGCGGCGTCGGCGGGGTGTTCAGACTCTGCGGCGCCAGTGAGCGCGAGCTGAACGGGGTGCCGAGCGGCGCCAGGAAGGCGCCGGTCGGGTTGCCGAAGCGGTCCACCCGGTAGCCGGGCAGCAGGACCTGCCGGGCCTTGATCGGCGCGCCGTGCGGGTCCAGGACGAAGCCGTCCTCCGGCGGGAAGAGCAGGGTGGTCGGTCCGCTGGTCCAGTTCTTCAGCCATTCGGCCTCGGTCTGCGCGCCGAGCCGTTGGTAGCCGGCGAGCAGCGGCCCGACCGGCGACGCGGTGGGCAGGTTGAGCGGCCCGAGCAGCCGGTTGTTGTCGTAGAACTCGGTGGTCTGCGGGGCGGTCGGCGGAACCCTGGGCGCGCAGAGGCTCGGGGTGACCGGCCCGGGTTGCGGACCGGCCGGCGTGACACCGGCGGCCCGTTCGTCGACCACCGTGGCGGTCTGGGCCAGCGCCGCCGAGGGCCCGAGGGCGGACAGCGCGGGCCCGGGGGCCAGCGTCAGGGCCGCGCCGGAGAGCGCGGCCAACAACCAACGGCGAGTTTTCACCGTGAACCTCCTGTGATGGCGTGGATCCGTCACCGCCATCCTGAGAGGCTTTCATCATTAAAATGAGTTTTTATCCGGTTCACTACCTGTTCGGGCGATCGTCACGCTTCCACCTGCGGCGTGGGAGAAGTTCACCGTCGACGGCTGATCCGTTCCCGACGCACGACGCCCGCCCGGCCCGAGCCGGGCGGGCGTCGCCCGTTCAGCGCTCCAGGATGGCGGTCACGCCCTGCCCGCCGGCCGCGCAGATGGAGATCAGGCCGCGCCCGCTCCCCTTGGCGTCGAGCAGCTTGGCCAGCGTGGCGACGATCCGGCCGCCGGTGGCGGCGAACGGGTGCCCGGCCGCCAGCGACGAGCCGTTGACGTTGAGCTTGTCCCGGTCGATCGAGCCGAGCGGCGCGTCCAGGCCGAGGCGCTCCTTGCAGAACTCCGGCGACTCCCAGGCCGCGAGGGTGGCCAGCACCTGCGACGCGAACGCCTCGTGGATCTCGTAGAAGTCGAAGTCCTGAAGCGTCAGCCCGGCCCGGGACAGCATCCGGGGCACCGCGTAGGCGGGGGCCATCAGCAGCCCCTCGTCGCCGTGCACGAAGTCGACGGCGGCCGTCTCGGACCAGGAGAACCAGGCCAGTACCGGCAGGTTGTGCTCCCGCGCCCACTCCTCCGAGGCGAGCAGCACGGTCGACGCGCCGTCGGTGAGCGGGGACGAGTTGCCGGCGGTCATGGTGGCCCGCTCGGCGTCCGGGCCCTTGGCGCCGAAGACCGGCTTGAGCGAGCCGAGCTTCTCCGCGCTGGTGTCCGCGCGGAGGTTCTGGTCGCGGGTCAACCCCAGGTAGGGGGTCATCAGGTCGTCGAAGAACCCCTTGTCGTACGCGGCCGCGAGCCGCTGGTGCGACCGGAGCGCCAACTCGTCCTGGGCGGCCCGGTCGATGTTCCAGCGCAGCGCCGTGCGGGCGGCGTGCTCACCCATGGACAGCCCGGTACGCGGCTCGGCGTTGCGCGGGATCTCCGGCTTGAACGGCTGGAGCGGGCGCAGCTTCGCCGCGATCCTGAGCCGTTCGCCGAGGGTCCGGGCCGAGTTGAGCTGGATCAGCGTGCGGCGCATGTCCTCGTTGACCGCGAGCGGCGCGTCGGAGGTGGTGTCGACGCCACCGGCGATGCCGGCGTCGATCTGCCCGAGGGCGATCTTGTTGGCGACCAGGATGGCGGCCTCCAGTCCGGTGCCGCAGGCCTGCTGGACGTCGTACGCCGGGGTGTGCGGGTCGAGGCGGGAGCCGAGCACCACCTCCCGGGTGAGGTTGAAGTCCCGGGAGTGCTTGAGCACCGCGCCGGCCACCACCTCGCCGAGCCGTTCGCCGGCCAGCCCGAACCGGGCGACCAGCCCGTCGAGCGCCGCGCCCAGCATGTCCGCGTTCGACGCGTGCGCGTAGCGCGAGTTGGACCGGGCGAAGGGGATGCGGTTGCCGCCGATCACCGCGACCCGCCGGACACTCTGCACGATCGGCCTCCTCGAAGCTGTTGCCCGAACCCTACTCGCCAGTAGGCTACGCCTATGACCGACAGGTACGCGAGCTTCGTCCAGACGGGGGCCGGTCGCGCGCTGGTCAAGCGCCTCGGGCTGCCCGACCCGCCCCGACTGCGCCGGCACACGCCGGGCGACCCGCTCGTTCCCGGGCCGGTCCTGCTCGGCTCCTCGACCGGCGGCCGGCTCGCCGAGCCGGCCGGCAAGATCCTGGCCGCCGCCGGGGTCGAGCTGACCGACCCGGCCGCCACCACCGCCGACAGCCGTTTCGCCGCCCTGGTGTACGACGCCAGCGGCATCACCGACTCCGCCGAGCTGCGCCAGCTCTACGACTTCTTCCACCCGCAGGCCCGATCGGTGCTGCCCAGCGGCCGGGTGATCGTGCTGGGCACGCCGCCGGACGAGTGCGGCTCACCCCGGGAGGCGACCGCCCAGCGCGCCCTGGAAGGGCTGACCCGCAGCATCGGCAAGGAGTTCGGCCGGGGTGTCACCGCCCAGCTCGTGTACGTCACCCGCGACGGCGACGCCGGCACCCCGGTGAGCCTGGAGTCCACCCTGCGCTTCCTGCTCTCCGGCCGCTCCGCGTACGTCTCGGGCCAGGTGATCCGGGTCGGCGCCGGCGCCGCCGCCGCGCCGGCCGACTGGAATCGGCCGCTGGACGGGCAGGTCGTGCTGGTCACCGGCGCGGCCCGGGGCATCGGCGCGGCGCTGGCGACGGTGCTCGCCCGGGACGGCGCGCAGGTGGTGGCGCTGGACATCCCGGCGGCCGGCGACGAACTGGCGGCGGTGGCCAACGGAATCGGCGGCAGCGCGGTGCAGCTCGACCTGACCGCGCCGGACGCGCCGGCCCGGCTGGCCGAGCACCTGGCGTCCCGGCACGGCCGGGTCGACGTGGTGGTGCACAACGCCGGTATCACCCGGGACAAGACGCTCGGCCGGATGGACGCCGACCGGTGGGACTCGGTGATCGACGTGAACCTGTCCAGCCAGGAGCGGATCAACGACGTGCTGCTGGAGCGCGACCTGATCCCGGCCGGCGGCCGGATCGTGTCGGTCTCCTCGATCGCCGGGATCGCCGGCAACCGGGGGCAGACCAACTACGCGACCAGCAAGGCCGGCGTGATCGGCCTGGTCGACTCGCTCTCCCCGGTGCTGCGCGAGCGCGGGATCAGCCTGAACGCGGTCGCGCCCGGGTTCATCGAGACCCGGTTGACCGCGCGCATCCCGCTGATGATCCGCGAGGCGGGGCGGCGGATGAACAGCCTGGCCCAGGGCGGCCTGCCGGTGGACGTGGCCGAGACGATCGGCTGGCTCTCCTGGCCGGCGACCGGCGCGGTCAGCGGCAACGTGGTCCGGGTCTGCGGCCAGAGCCTGCTGGGGGCGTGATGGCGTCCCGCGACCACGAGCCCGACGACCTCACCCTGCACGACCTGATCGAGGGCCCCACCCAGGACCTCACCTCCGCCCGGTCGGCCCTGGCCGCGCGCACTCCCCAGGCCGAGGCGACCCAGGACCTCTCCGCACTCGTCCCACCCCGCCCCGTCGATCATGAGGTTGACGGCACTTCCGGAGATCCACAACGCCGCCAACTTCATGATCGACCGGGTGGGAGCCCGGGTGGGAGCCCGGGTGGGAGCCCGGGTGGGGGGCAGGGGGAGCGGGCGCGTGTCGAGCTGGGGCGGCTGCCGGGGGCGGGGGCGCTCTATCGGCGGGCCCTGCTGGGGGCGCTGCCCGGCACGGGTCGTCGGCGGGGGCGAAAGCTGCCCGCTCTGGAGCTGAGTGTGGCCGGGGTGACGGTGGACCGGGCGCACCTGGCCGACTACGACCGGGTCTGCGGTTTCCGGCTGGCCGACCGGCTGCCGGCGACGTACCTGCACGTGCTCGGGTTTCCGCTGTCACTGCGGCTGATGACCGCCGCCGACTTCCCGATCCCGCTCACCGGCGTGGTGCACGTGGCCAACCGGATCACCGTGGCCCGCCCCGTCCGGGTGGGCGAGAGCGTCGACTTCCGCACGTACGCGGAGAACCTGCGCCCGCACGAACGCGGCCGGCAGCTCGACGTGGTGCTGGTCGGCTCGGTCGACGGCGAGGAGGTGTGGCGGGGGGTGTCGACGTACCTCGGGAAGGAGCGCGCGGCCGGCGGCGGCCCGCGGCGCGACCGGGGCGACCGGCCCGCGCCGCCGGCCTTCTCCGCGCAGTGGCGGGTGACGCCCCGGGTCGGCACGGACTACGCGCGCGTCTCCGGCGATCACAACCCGATCCACACCTCGAAGCTGGGCGCGCGACTGTTCGGTTTCCCGCGTCCGATCGCGCACGGCATGTGGAGCAAGGCCCGCTGCCTGGCGGCGTTGGAGAGTCGGCTGCCCGACGCGTACACCGTGGATGTGGCGTTCAAGCTGCCGGTGCCGCTGCCGTCCACTGTGGCGTTCGGTGCGACCGCCGGCGGCGCGGGCTGGGACTTCGGGCTGCACGGCGCACGGGACGGACGGCCGCACCTGGTCGGCACCGTCCGCTGAGGAAAGAGGGGGCTTGTCGGCCCCCTCTTTCGTGCGCTACGTTGTTCTCAGATTGAGTTGTTCTCAACCCGAGAGAGTGAGCGCCGTGAACGAGCAGGACTTCCTCGCCGGATACGACCCCCGGGACTACCCGGCGGTCGCGGTCACCGTCGACGTGGTCGCGCTGACCATCCGCGAGGGCGCGCTGCACCTGCTGCTGATCCGGCGCGGCGCGCCGCCGTACGCGGGGCACTGGGCGCTGCCCGGCGGCTTCGTCCACCCGGACGAGGACCTCACCGCCGGCGCCCGGCGCGAGCTGGCCGAGGAGACCGGGCTCGGCGGCGACCGGCTGCGCCGGGTGCACCTGGAACAGCTCGGCAGCTACGGCGCCCCCGACCGCGACCCCCGCATGCGGGTGGTGTCGATCGCCCACCTGGCGTTCGCCCCCGACCTGCCCGACCCGGTGGCCGACACCGACGCCGACGAGGCGAGCTGGCTGCCGGTCACCGCGCTGACCAGCCGACAGCTCGCCTTCGACCACGGCCGGATCATCGACGACGGGCTGGAGCGGGCCCGGTCCAAGCTGGAGTACACGCCGCTGGCCACCCGCTTCCTCGCCCCCGAGTTCACGATCACCGAGCTGCGCGCGGTCTACGAGACGGTCTGGGGCCACCCGCTGCACGCCGGCAACTTCCACCGCAAGGTGCTCTCCGTGCCCGGCTTCGTGGAGAGCACCGGCGCCAGCACCGAACGCGGCGGCGCGCGCGGCGGCCCTCGCGCCAAGCTCTACCGCGCCGGCGACGCCCGGCTGCTCCACCCGGCGCTGCTGCGCCCCGCCCGGGAGGAGACGGTGCGATGACCACCGAGGAGGCGATCCGGCTGGTCACCGCCGCCCGCAGTCACGCCGACCTGTTCGGCGCCGAGGCGCCGGCCCGTCGCTACCGGGAGCTGGTCGGCGCGCTGCACCCCGACCGGCTGGGCGCGGCCGACCCCCGGGTCCGCGCCGCCGCCACCGCCGCCCTGACCACGGTCACCACCCGCTGGCGCAACCCCGAGGCGCACGCCGGCGACATCGCCACCCTGCACCGCAAGGAAGGGCCCCTTCTTAACGCCTCCGGTAGAGGAGGGGCCCCTTCTTGTCACCTGATCAAGGTGCCCCGGCACCCCGGCGACAACGACCTGATGGCGCGCGAGGCGCGGGCGTTGCGGCGGATCGCCGAGCGCGGCGACGCACGCCACCTGGCCTACGTGCCCCGGCTGGTCGACTCCTACCCGGTGCGTGACCCGTCGACCGGAGCGGAACGGCTGGTCAACGTGCTGGCCACCCCGCCCGGGCTGCACAGCCTGGAGGACGTGCGCCGGGCGTACCCGGACGGGGTCGACCCGCGCGACGCGGCCTGGATGTGGCGGCGGCTGCTCGTGGCGCTCGGCCTGGCCCACCGGGCCGGCGTGGTGCACGGCGCGGTGCTGCCCCGGCACGTGCTGATCGAGCCGGACGCGCACGGCGTGGTGCTCGTGGACTGGTGTTTCTCGGCCGAGCCGGGCGGGCTCGTGCCGGCGCTGGTGCCCGGCCAGGAGGACTGGTATCCGCCGGAGGTCGCCGCGAAGCGGCAGTGCGGTCCGGGCACCGACATCGCGCTGGCCACCCGCTGCATGACCTGGCTGATGGGCGACCGCGCCCCGCACGAGCTGCGCGCCTTCGCCGACGGCTGCCGGCAGCCCACGCCGTCCGCCCGACCCGACGACGCCTGGCGGCTGCTGCGCGAACTGGACGAGGTGCTGCACCGGCTCTACGGGCCGCGCACCTTCCGACCCTTCACCCTCAACCCCTAGGGAGGCTGCCATGGGCAGTGGAATCTGGTCCACCGACGTGTACGACGCCGCCGACCGTTACCGGCGCCGCACCGGCAGGAGTGCGTTCTCGTACAGCGACAGCGGCGCCCGCACGGTGCACCCGGCGCTCGACCCGCGCGACGCGGCGCGGGAGAGCCGCGACTCGGCCGAGCACCCGCGGTCGACGCCGATCGCCGTGCTGTTCGACGTCACCGGCTCGATGGGCCACGTGCCCCGGGTGTTGCAGAGCAAGCTGCCGCAGCTGCTCGGCCTGCTGCTGCGCCAGGGGTACGCGAAGGACCCGCAGGTCATGTTCGGCGCGATCGGCGACGCCACGTGCGACCGGGTGCCGTTGCAGGTCGGGCAGTTCGAGTCCGACAACCGGATGGACGACGACCTCGGCCGGATCGTGCTTGAGGGCGGCGGGGGTGGCCAGATGATGGAGTCGTACGAGCTGGCGCTCTATTTCATGGCCCGGCACACGGCCACCGACAGCTGGGAGAAGCGTGGCCGGCGCGGCTACCTGTTCATCATCGGCGACGAGTTGGCGTACCCCCGGGCGAAGGCCGGCGAGGTGGCTCGGCTGATCGGCGACGACCTGCGCGAGGACGTGCCGGTCCGGCAGATCGTGGACGAGGTGACCGCCCGCTGGGACACCTACTACCTGCTTCCCGCCGGCAGCCACTACGCCGGAAACCGCAAGGTGCTCGACTTCTGGCGCGGCCTGCTCGGGCAGAACGCGGTCGAGCTGGACGACCTGGACGCGGTCTGCGAGACGATCGCGCTCACCGTCGGCCTCGGCGAGCAGGCCATCGACCTGGACGACGGGCTGCGCGACCTGGACCGGGCCGGCTCGACCGCCACCCGCACGGTCTCCCGGGCGCTGGCCCGGCTCGGCTCCGGCCGACGGGCGGTGGCCACGCTGCCGTTCACCCCGACCGACGGTGGAAGCGGGGTCACCCGGCTGTGAACCACGTGACGGTGGTCGACCTCGGCTACGGCGACGCCGGCAAGGGCACGGTCGTCGACCTGCTCTGCGCCACCCGGCCGGTGCACACGGTGGTCCGGTTCAACGGGGGCGCGCAGGCGGCGCACAACGTCGTCCTGCGCGACGGGCGGGCGCACACGTTCGCCCAGTTCGGGGCCGGCACGTTCCGCCCCGGCGTACGGACCCACCTGGCCCGGCACGTCGTGGTGGACCCGCTGGCGCTGGCCGCCGAGGCCGACCACCTCGCGGCGGTCGGTGTGCCCGACGCGCTCGACCGGCTGACCGTGGACGGGGAGGCGCTGCTGGCCACCCCGTACCACCGGGCCGCCAACCGGGCCCGGGAGATCGCCCGGGGAGCCGACCGGCACGGCTCCTGCGGGCTCGGGGTGGGCGAGGCGGTCGCGTACGGCCTCGCCCACCCCGACGAGGCGCCCCGGGTGGCGGACTGCCGCCACCCGGCGGTGCTGCGTCGGCGGCTGGCCGCGCTGCGCGACCGGCTCATCGCCGAGCTGGGGCCGCTGGACGCGCCGCCGGTGGACGACTGCCTGCCCGCGTACGCCGCGTTCGCCGACCGGGTGGCGATCGTCGACCGGAGCTGGCTCGCCGGGGCGCTGCGCGAGGGCACCTGCGTGTTCGAGGGCGCGCAGGGGGTGCTGCTGGACGAGTGGCACGGATTCCACCCGTACACCACATGGAGCACCACGACGTTCGCCAACGCGGAGACGCTGCTCGCCGAGGCGGGGATGGCCGGCACCGCGCAGCGGCTCGGGGTGCTGCGGGTGACCACCACCCGGCACGGCCCGGGCCCGCTGGTCACGGAGGACCCGGCGCTGCCGTTCACCGACCCGCGCAATCCGACCAACCCGTGGCAGGGCCGGTTCCGGTTCGGGCACTTCGACGCGGTCGCCCACCGGTACGCCCTCGACGTGGCCGGCGGCGTGGACGGGCTGGCGCTGACCCACCTCGACCTGGCCGGACCCGAGCTGCGGATCTGCCGCCGCTACGAGGGGGTCGACCGGCTCGTCCCCGGGCCGGCCGGTGACCTGGGACGGCAGGCGGCGTTGACGGCCCGGCTGATGCGGGCCCGGCCGGTGTTGGACGAGGCGCCGGACGACTGGCCGGCGGCCGTCTCGGAGGCGCTCGGCGCGCCCGTGGTGCTCACCTCGCACGGCCCCACCGCCGAGGAGAAGGAAGGGGCCCTTGTTAACGCCTTTTGTATAGGAAGGGCCCCCGCTTAACACCGCAGCGCCGAGCATGGGAGACATGGGGGACGTGCTCGACCTGCTGCACCACACGGTGACCTCGCCGTGGGTGTACCTGGTGATCATCGCGGTCACCGCCGTCGACGCGTTCTTCCCGGCGGTGCCGGGCGAGACCGTGGTGATCACCGCTGGCGTGTTCGCCGCCGGCGGCGAGCCGAACCTGACCCTGGTGATCGTGACCGCCGCGCTCGGCGCGCTGATCGGCGACCACGTCTCGTACGCCATCGGGCGCGGTGGGGGCGCGCACCGGCTGGCCCGGCTGCCGGCGGACAGCCGGCGGCGGGCGAGTTCCGAGTGGGCCCGCCGGGCGGTGGACCGGCGGGGCGGGATGATCCTGACCACCGCCCGGTACGTCCCCGGCGGCCGGACCGCGGTCACGCTCACCATGGGCGCGGTCCGCTACCCGGCGCGCTCGTTCCTGCTGTACGACGCGCTGGCCTGCGTCACGTGGGGGATCTACTGCGGGCTGCTCGGCTATTTCGGCGGGCTGGCGTTCGAGCACAACCCGGTCACCGCCCTGCTCGCCGGCGTCGGCCTGTCGCTGGCGGTCACCGGGCTGTTCGAGGCCGTTCGCTGGGCCCGCCGTCGGGCCCGCGCCCGGGCCGCCCACCGCTGACCGGTGCCGTCACCCCAGCAGGTCGGCGTCGTGCACGAGGATGGCGAGCTGCACCCGGTTGGCCACGCCGAGCTTGGCCAACGCGCGGCTGACGTGCGTCTTCACGGTCGCCTCGCTGGCGCCGACCCGGCGGGCCACCTCGGCGTTGCCGTCACCCCGGGCCACCTCGCGGACGATCGCCGCCTCCCGGTCGGTCAGCCGGGCCAGTCGCTGCCGGGCGGCCTCCCGCCGCGCCGGACCGCGCTCGGCGAACGAACTGATCAGCCGCCGGGTCACCGTCGGGGCGAGCATGGCGTTCCCGGCGGCGACGGTCCGTACCGCGGCGGCGAGTTCCCGGGGAGGCGTGTCCTTGAGCAGGAAGCCGACCGCGCCGGCGCGGAGCGCCTCGTGCACGTACTCGTCCAGGTCGAAGGTGGTCAGCATGACCACCTTCGGGCCCGCGGCCACGATCGCGGGGGCCGCGGCCAGCCCGTCGAGGCCGGGCATGCGCACGTCCAGCAGCACCACGTCGGGCCGCAGCCGCTCGGCGGCGGCCCGCGCCTCGGTCCCGTCGGCGGCCTCGCCGACCACGGCGATGTCCGGCGCCGCCTCCAGGATCAGCCGGAGCCCGGCGCGGATGAGCTGCTCGTCGTCGGCGATCACGACCCGGATCACGTCGCCTCCCCGGCCGGCATCAGCGCGTGCAGCAGGAATCCCCCGTCGGGGGTGGGTCCGGCCGTCAGCCGTCCACCGGTCAGCTCGACCCGTTCCCGCAGGCCGACCAGTCCGAGCCCGGCACCGGGCAGCGCCGGGCCGGTACGGGCGGACGGGTCGTTGCGGACGGTCACCTCGACCCCCTCCTCGGGCAGGTGCCGCAGGCGGACGGCGACCGCCGCGTCCGGGGCGTGTTTCCGCACGTTGGTCAGCCCCTCCTGGACCACCCGGTGCACGGTCCGGGCCACCGCGCCCGGCACCGGGCCGGGCGCCACCTCGTCGGTCAGGCTGACCCGGAGGCCGGCCGCGCGCGACTCGCGGACCAGTTCGCCGACCGCGTCCCGGCCGGGCAGCGGCAGCGGCGGTTCCTGGCGCAGCACGCCGAGCACCTCCCGCAGATCGGTCAGCGCGGCCCGGCCGGTGGACCGGATCAACGCGGCCGTCTCGACGGTGGTCTGGTCGGCGGTGGTCACCTCCAGCGCGCCCGCGTGCACCACCATGAGCGAGACCCGGTGCGCCACCACGTCGTGCATCTCACGGGCGATCCTGGCCCGCTCCTCGGCGCGGACCCGGTCGGCTCGCGCCTCCTGCTCCCGCTCCAGCCGCTCGGCCCGGTCCCGCAGGGCGGCCAGGGCGTCCCGCCGGGCCCGGATCCAGAGCCCGACGATCGCCGGGGCGATCACCAACCAGGCGTAGAAGACCACCGCGTTCCCGGGGGTGGCCATGACCAGGCGGCGTTCGCCACCCACCGCGCTGCCGACCGCCACGCCGGCGAGCATGACCGGGAACGTCCCGAGCAGGTACGCGGCGAGCTGCCGGCCGCGCAGGCCGGTGCCGGCCCGCCAGGACGCGACCACGACGGCCGCCCAGGCGGCCAGGACCAGCCAGCACACGGCGGCCGCGGCGGGGAGCGCCCAGCGGCGTGACGAGAGCACCGAGGCGCCCGTGGCCAGCGCGAGCAGGAGGATCACCGCCGTCGGCAGCGGCGAGCGGACGCCGAGCCCACCGGTCGCCGAGGCCCACGTGGCGGCGGCCACCGCCCCGGCCAGCAGCACCGGCAGGTACGGTTCGACGCGCCGGACGACGCCCGGCCAGGTGGTCATCCCGCGAGCCTAGGCCCGGTCGGCCCGCGACGGGACCGGGCTCGGGGAGGGTTGGGTGCCGACCCCGAGACCACCTCGGGGTACGGCACGACGAAAGTGGACCCCCGGGGCAGACCGTCGACAGATTCCGGCCGCCGCCGCCCCGACCAGCATCGACGTCATGGATGCCGCTCTCGAACTGCTCCACGACACGATCTCGTCGCCCTGGGTCTACCTGGCCCTGTTCGCCATCGCCGTGGTGGACGGGTTCTTCCCCGTCGTACCGAGCGAGACCGCCGTCATCACCGCCGGTGTGTTCGCCGCGACCGGCCAGCCCGACCTGCCGCTGGTGATCGGCGTGGCCGCGCTCGGCGCGCTGGTCGGCGACCACGTCTCCTACGCGATCGGCCGGCACGGCGGCGCCCGGCTGCTGGACCGTGTGCCCCGGGACGGTCGGCGGCGGGCCGCGGTGGACCGGGCCCGGCGGGGCATCGCGGTGCGAGGTGGGCTCATCCTCACCGTGGCCCGGTACGTGCCGGGTGGCCGGACCGCGGTCACCCTCACCATGGGGGCGACCCGGTTCCCGCGCCGGCGGTTCCTCGCCTTCGACGCGCTGGCCGCCGCCACCTGGGGCACCTACTCGGCGTCGGTGGGCTACCTGGGCGGGCTCGCCTTCGAGCGGGACCCGATCCGCGGCCTGCTGTTCGGGCTGGGGCTGGCCCTCACCGTGACCCTGGTGGTGGAGGTGGTGCGCTGGGCCCGGGGCCGCCGGGCGGCGCGGGTCCGCGCGGCGCGGGTGTTAAAAGGGGACCCCTCCTCTACCGCAGGCGTTAACAGGGGGCCCTTCCTTACACCTCCCCCGGGCGCCAGGTGACGCCGCGCAGCAACTGGTCGGCGCCGAGCCAGGCCACGTTCATCATCCGGGTGGCGGTCTTCTCGGCGTCGGCCTCGGGGTGGTCGGCCAACCAGTCGGCGAGCGACTCGGTGGCGCCGACCAGGGCGTACGCGACCACCTCCAGGTCGGTGGCGCCGACCTCGCGGCCGGAGGCGCGCAGCGCGTGGTCGAGCATCCCGGCGACCACCTCGACCAGCCGGCCGCGCATGGCGGCCAGCTCGGCGGCGAACGGCTGGGAGCCGCGGGCCTGGCGGTAGAGCACGGCCCAGCCGTCGCGGTGCGCGCCGACGAACCCGAAGAAGGCGCGCAGCCCGCGCCAGAGCCGCTCGTCGGCGGGCAGTTCCGGGGCGGCGGCCCCGGCGATGGCCTCCATCATCCGGGTGCCCTCACGGTGCAGGCAGGCGACGAAGAGCTCCTCCTTGGTGCCGAGGTAGGCGTAGACCATCGGCTTGGAGATGCCGGCGTCGTCGGCGATCTCGTCCATGCTGGCGGCGTGGAAGCCCCGGCGGGAGAAGACCTTGACCGCCGCGTCGAGCATCTGCTGCTCGCGTACGGCCCGGGGGAGGCGCTTGAAGGTCGGCGTGCTGGACACTCTTGCGAGCATACCTACTCGTGCGTAAGGTTACGCCAGAGTAACCAAGTCGGCCCCGCCCGAGAGGTGCATTCCCCCATGACTGACTTCGACCCGGCCAACTTCGCGAACGTCGGCCCGAAGGAGTTCGCGCAGCTGGTCAAGTCCACCCCGGACGACAAGATCGCCGAGATCATGTCCGGTGAGGCGCGCGGCAAGATCCTCAGCGAGGTCTTCAACCGGATGCCCACGCTGTTCCGCGCCGACCGCGCCGGCTCCACCAACGCGGTCATCCACTGGAACATCACCGGTCGTCCGGACGGCGGCACCGACACCTACGAGATCGTCATCGAGAACGGCACCTGCACCGTCTCGGAGACCCCGACCCGGGACCCGAAGCTCAGCCTCACCATGGGCCCGGTCGAGTTCCTGAAGATCGTCTCCGGCGGCGCCAACCCGGTGATGATGTTCATGACCGGCAAGCTGAAGGCCAAGGGCGACCTGGGCCTGGCCGCCAACATCGCCAACCTGTTCGACATCCCCAAGGCCTGACCATGGCCGAGTTCTCGCTCGACCTGAACGAGGAACAGCGGGACCTTCGCGACTGGGTGCACGGCTTCGCCGCCGAGGTCGTGCGCCCGGCCGCGGCCGAGTGGGACGCCCGGGAGGAGACTCCCTGGCCGGTCATCCAGGAGGCGGCGAAGGTCGGCCTGTACGGGTTCGAGTTCCTCGCCACCTGCTGGGCCGACCCCACCGGCCTCTCCCTGCCGATCGCCAGCGAGGAACTCTTCTGGGGCGACGCCGGCATCGGCCTGAGCATCTTCGGCACCGCCCTCGCGGTCGCCGGGATCTACGGCGCCGGCACCCCCGACCAGCTCGTCGAGTGGGTCCCGCAGTGCTTCGGGGACGTCGACTCCCCGGCCGTCGCCGCGTTCTGCACCACCGAGCCGGAGGCCGGCTCCGACGTCGGGTCGATGCGGACCCGCGCCGTCTACGACGAGGCCACCGACGAGTGGGTGCTCAACGGGCAGAAGGCGTACGCCACCAACGGCGGCATCGCCGGCGTGCACGTGGTCACCGCCTCGGTCGAGCCGGAGCTGGGCTCGCGCGGGCAGGCCGCGTTCGTCGTACCCCCGGGCACGCCCGGCCTCAACGCCACCCGCAAGCTGCGCAAGCTCGGGCTGCGCGCCTCGCACACCGCCGACGTCTTCCTCGACGACGTCCGGGTGCCGGGCCGCTGCCTGCTCGGCGGCAAGGACGCCCTGGACGAGCGGCTGGCCCGGGCCCGGTCCGGGCAGCGCGCCTCCGGCCAGGCCGCGATGCGGACGTTCGAACTGTCCCGCCCGACCGTCGGCGCGCAGGCGCTCGGCGTGGCCCGCGCCGCGTACGAGTACGCCCTCGACTACGCCAAGGACCGGGTCCAGTTCGGTCGGCCGATCATCGAGAACCAGGCGGTCGCGTTCGCGCTCGCCGACATGAAGATGGAGATCGACGCCGCCCGGCTGCTGGTCTGGCGGGCGTCCTGGATGGGCCGCAACAACCGGCCGTTCACCGCCGGCGAGGGCTCGATGTCCAAGCTCAAGGCCGGCGAGGTGGCGGTCTCGGTGACCGACCGGGCGGTCCAGCTCCTCGGCGGGGCCGGCTTCCTGCGCGACCACCCGGTCGAGCGCTGGTACCGGGACGCCAAGATCTACACCATCTTCGAGGGAACCTCCGAGATCCAGCGACTGGTCATCTCCCGGGCCATCTCCGGGATGCAGATCCGCTGATCGCCGGCGGACCCCGACCCGACCCGCGACGGCACGCCGTGCCGGGCGTACCCCGTCGCGGGTCGGGCCGCCGGTCCGTGACCGGCGTGGCCACGACCGCGGGTGTCCGCAGGTTGGGCTGATGATCACGCCGGCTGGGCGGACGAACCGCCCGGATGCATGATCGGGAGACCACGAACGCGAAGGAGGTTGCGCCTTGGACCTGCCGTTCATCGTCGCCACGCTCACCCGACGCGGACTGCTCACCCCGGGCCGCCCGATCCGGGTGGCCTCGCAACTGAACGCGCTGCGCCGCTGGGGCTGGAGTCTCGCCGGCGAGCTGCGCCAGGCCGCCGCCCGCGACCCCGGGCGCGTCGCCGTCGTCGACGAGCACGGCGCCGCGCTGACATACCAGGAACTGCTCGACCGGTCGGAGCGGCTGGCCCGGTCCCTGCGGGCCGGCCTCGGCGTGCGGACCGGCGACCGGGTCGGCCTGCTCTGCCGCAACCACCACGGGCTGATCGAGGCGATCGTCGCGGCGATGCTGCTCGGCGCGGACGCCGTCCTGGTCAACACCGGCCTCTCCGCCGCGCAGCTGGCCACCGTCACGGAGGAGCAGGGCCTGCGGGTCCTGGTGCACGACGCCGAGTTCGCCGAGCGTGTCCTCGGTCTCCCGGCCGAGCTGCACCGCGTCGACGAGCGGCGGCAGGAGGAGCTGATCGCGGGCGCGGTGCCCGGGGACCGGCTCCAGCCGCCGGAGCGGGACGGCCGGACCATCGTGCTGACCTCCGGCACCACCGGCACGCCCAAGGGCGCCCGCCGGCCGACCCCGCACGGCTTCGGCCCACTGGTGTCCATCATCGACCGGATCCCGCTGCACGCCCGGGACACGGTGATGATCGCCGCGCCCCTCTTCCACACCTGGGGGTACGCCGCCCTCCAGGTCTCCTTCGCGCTGCGGGCCACGGTCGTGCTGCACCGCCGCTTCGATCCGGCCGCCACGGTGGCCGCGTTGGCCGCGCAGCCCTGCGACGCGCTCTTCGCCGTACCGGTGATGCTGCAACGGCTCATGGAGGTGGCGCCGCCGCAGCGCCGGCCGCCGCTCAAGGTGGTCGCGGTCAGCGGCTCGGCCCTGCCCGGCAACCTGGCCACGGCCTTCATGGACCGCTACGGCGACGTGCTCTACAACCTCTACGGCTCGACCGAGGTCTCCTGGGCGTCCATCGCCGGCCCGGCGGAGCTGCGGGCCGCGCCCACGACGGCCGGCAGACCGCCGCACGGCACCCGGCTGGAGATCCTGGACGAGGCGGGCCAGCCGGTCCGCGACGGCCAGGTCGGGCGGATCTTCGTGGGCAACGAGATGCTCTTCGAGGGCTACACCTCGGGCGCCGGCCGGGAGAGCCGCGACGGTCTGCTGGACACCGGCGATCTCGGGCGGCTGAACCCGGACGGCCTGCTCTTCGTGGACGGGCGCGCCGACGACATGATCGTCTCGGGCGGGGAGAACGTCTTCCCCTCCGAGGTGGAGGACCTGATCGCCCGGTTGCCGCAGGTCCGCGAGGTCGCGGTGATCGGCGTGCCCGACCCGGAGTACGGCCAGCGACTGGCCGCGTTCCTGGCGCTGCGGCCCGGCGAGACGCTCGACCCGGAGGCGGTCCGCGAGTACGTCCGGCACTACCTGGCCCGCTTCTCCGTGCCCCGCGACGTGGTCTTCGTCAAGTACCTGCCGCGCAACGCGACGGGCAAGGTGCTCGGGCGGGAGCTGCGCCGGTACTTCGGCTGATCGGCTGACCACACGGGACGGACACCGGATGACGCCCGGTGTTACGTTCTCCCCGGTTTCAGCGGGGTGAGCGGGGAGCAGCGCGATGGTCCGACTCCGGCGGCGCACGGCGCTCGGCCTCCTCCTCGGTGGTGCGGCCGCCAGCGTGCTCGCCCCCGTCGACCCGGTGCTCGGCCGCCCGCACGACGCCCCGCCCGCCCGCCGTCAGGTGCCGCCCGCCCGCCGTCAGGCGCCGCCCGTCGAGCGGGAGAACCGCGCGCCGGGCGAGCCCTGGTGGCCACCGGAGGGCGGCCGGCCCGCCGACGACCGGCGACGCCAGATCCAGGGGTACGCGTCGACGACCAGCGTCGCCCCCGGCGGCGTGATCGACTTCCACGTCGCGGTCAACCCGGCCGGCCGGTTCCGGGTCAGCGTGCACCGCCTCGGCTGGTACGCCGGAGCCGGCGCCCGCACGATGCTGACCAGCCCCGAGCTGAGGGGCGTGCCCCAGCCGGTGCCGGTCGCCGACCCGGTGACCGGCGCGCTCGACTGCCGGTGGCCGGTGTCCTGGCGCCTGCCGGTGCCGAAGGGCTGGGCCTCCGGCCTCTACCAGGCGGTGTTCACCTCGGCGTCCGGCTGGCGGTCGAGCACGCCCTTCGTGGTGCGGGACGACCGGCGGGCCGCCGCGCTCTGCGTGGTGCTGCCGGTGACCACCTGGCAGGCCTACAACCAGTGGCCCCGGGACCGGCGCGTCGGCCGGAGCCTCTACAACGGCTACCGGCCGGACGGGCGGCGTGATCCGGCGCTGCGGGCACGCGCGGTCTCCTTCGACCGCCCATACTCCGGGGCGGGCCTGCCCATCCACGCCGACCGCGACGAGGACGCGATCCGCTGGCTGGAGCGCAACCGCTACGACGTCAGCTACGCGACCAGCTTCGACCTGCACTCCGGTCGGCTCGACCCGTCCCGGCACCGGGGGCTGGTCTTCTGCGGGCACGACGAATACTGGTCGGCCGAGATGCGGCGGGCCGCCGAGGCCGGGCTGGCCGCCGGCACCAGCCTCGCCTTCCTCGGCGCGAACAGCGTCTACTGGCACGTGCGGGTCCACCCGGGCGGGAGCGGCCGCCCGGAACGGGTGGTCGAGTGCGCCAAGACGCCGCCGGATCCGGGCGCCGACGAGGGCTGGCCCACGGTGACGTGGCGCGACCTCGACCGACCCGAGCAGGCGCTGCTCGGCGTGCAGTACAACGGCATCGTGCTGAGCCCGCAGCCGCTCGTGGTTCGCTCGGCCGACCACTGGGTCTGGGCCGGCGCCGGCGTGGCCGACGGGGACCGCATCCCGGGGCTGGTCGTCGGCGAGGCCGACGGGCTGAACGCGGGCGTCGCCCGGCCCGGCCAGCCCGGGGAGACCACGCTCAGCTCGTCGCCCTACCCGGCGCAGCAGGGTGGCCGGCGGCTCCAGAGCAGCCACGTGTACGAGACACCGCGCGGTGCGGTCGTCTTCGCCACCGGCACGCTCGGCTGGACGATGGCGCTCGACCGGCGCGGGCACCGCGACCCACGGATCGAGCGGGCCACCGCCAACGTGCTCGACCGGATCGTCGGCCGGAGCCACACCACCTAGGGGTCCGGTCGCGGGGGTTCCACCGAGGACCGACCGGGGTGGGGTGCGGGTGTCACCCGGATGCCCCCGCCGACCGGGGACGACAGGATCGACGACATGAAGATCATGGATGTCACCCGTCGCCGCGCGGTCGCCGCCGCGCTGGCCGGAGCGCTGCTCGCCACCGTCGTACCGGGCGCCGCGCTCGCCACGCCGTCCGGTGCCCACCGGCCCGACTGCGCCATCGGCACCCTCGACCCGACCCCGATGCGGCAGGCGATCGCCGGATTACCCACCGGCGACGCCACGAGCGCCCAGGTCCGGATCACCACTCCCGACGGATGCTGGACCGGCACCAGTGGCGTACGCGCCCTGCGCGGGGCCGCCCCCGTGCCGCCGCACGCCCGGTTCCGCGTCGGCAGCGTCACCAAGGTGTTCACCGCCGCGGTGACGCTGCAACTGGTCGCCGAGGGGCGGCTCGACCTGGACGGCACGGTGCAGCGGTACCTGCCCGGCCTGCTGCCCGCCGACTACCCGCCGGTGACCGTCCGCCAACTCCTGAACCACACCAACGGGATACCGAGTCCGACCCTGCCGGGCGGGATCGAGTGGCAGCTCGCCCACCGCTACGACCGGTGGACCCCGGAGCAGATCGTCCGCCTCGGCCTGCGCAACCCGCGCGAGTTCGAGCCCGGCACGGACCAGCACTACACCAACATGGGCTACATCGTGGCCGGCATGCTGATCGAGAAGGTCACCGGCCACTCGTACGCCGAGGAGGTGCGGCGGCGCATCGCCCGGCCGCTCGGCCTGCGGGACACGTACGCGCCGGGCGACGACCCGCGCATCCGTGGGCCGCACGCCCACGGCTACCAGGCGGTGGTCCGCGACGGCCGGACCGAGCTGGTCGACGCGACGGTGTGGAGCCAGACCTTCACCCCGGCCGCCGGCAACCTGATCTCCAGCGTGTCCGACCTGGACACCTTCATGACCGCGCTGTTCGCCGGCCGGGTGGTGCCCGAGCCGTGGCTGACCGAGATGTTCACCCGACCGGTGCTGGCCGGCAACCGCGTCGGCGAGTACAGCGCGGGCCTGACCGCCATGCCGGTCGGTGGGCAGACCCTGTGGCTCAAGACCGGCAGCCGCTACGGCTACCTCGCCGGCGTCGCCGCCACCCGGGACGGCCGGTTCCGGGTGGAGTACTCGATCACCGCGACGGACGCGAAGAGCGAGGAGCTGAGCCGGACCGCCCAGGCCGTGATCGGCGCGGCGCTCGGCATGCTGCCGCCCGCCGCGCCGCAGTCCACGGTCAGCCCGGGATCGTGATCCGGCCGTCCACCGCCGCCGACGCGATGTCGCCCCGGTGGTGGGCGCCCGCCAGCTCGACGCCGCGTACCAGCGCGTACGCGGCGTCGCGCGCGGCGGCCAGGTCCGCGCCGGTGGCCGTACCGCAGAGGACCCGGCCGCCCGCGGAGCGCAGCGTGCCGTCGGCGTCCCGACGGGTGCCGGCGTGGATGATCCCGGCGCGGTCCGCGCCGGTGATCACGTCGCCGGTACGCGGGCCCGCCGGGTAGCCCTCGGCCGCGACCACGACGGTGACCGCCGCACCGTCGCGCCAGCGCAGCGGCGGATGCCCGGCCAGCGTGCCGGTGGCGGCGGCGTGCAGCAGCCCGGCCAGCGGGGTCTCCAGCATGGCGAGCACGACCTGGGTCTCCGGGTCGCCGAAGCGCGCGTTGAACTCGATCACGCGGGGGCCGGCCGCGGTGATGGCCAGGCCCACGTAGAGCAGGCCGGCGAACGGGGCGCCCCGGCGGCGCAACTCGGCCAGCGTCGGGTGCACCACATCGCGCATCACGTCGTCGACCAGGCCCGGCGGGGCCCACGGCAACGGCGTGTACGCGCCCATGCCGCCCGTGTTCGGCCCGGTGTCGCCGTCGCCGACGCGCTTGAAGTCCTGCGCCGGGAGCAGCGGCAGGGCGGCCTCGCCGTCGGTGACCACGAAGAGCGAGACCTCGGGACCGTCGAGGTACTCCTCGATCACCACCCGGCCGCACTCGGCGGCGTGCCGCTCGGCGGCCGCCCGGTCGTCGGTGACGACCACGCCCTTGCCGGCGGCGAGACCGTCGTCCTTCACCACGTAGGGCGCGCCGAACTCGTCCAGCGCCCGGGCGACGGCCGCCGCGTCGGCGCAGGTGTACGCGCGCGCGGTCGGTACGCCGGCGGCGGTCATCACGTCCTTCGCGAACGTCTTCGAGCCCTCCAATTGGGCCGCCTCCGCGCTCGGGCCGAACGCCGCGATGCCCTTGGCGCGTACCGCGTCGGCCACCCCGGCCACCAGCGGCGCCTCCGGCCCGACGACCACCAGGTCGGCCGCCACGTCGACGGCGAGCGCCGCCACGGCCGCCGGGTCGGTGGCTGTCACCTCCCGCAGCGACGCGACCTCGGCGATCCCCGGATTACCCGGAGCCGCGACGAGCGCCTCGACGGCCGGATCCGCAGCCAACCCGAGCGCGAGCGCATGCTCCCGCCCACCACCACCCACAAGAAGAACCCGCACGACCGGCATCCTACTGACCCCCACCTCCCACCCCGTCGATCATGAAGTTGACGGCAGGATGTGAGATCGACACCGCCGTCAACGTCATGGTCGACACTGCGTCCGGGTGGTGAGTGCCTGGCGGATCACGTAGGGGATGTAGTCGGGGCGGAGGGTGTCGGGCCAGGTGAATCTGAGGACGGTCCAACCGGCGTTGGCGAGGCGGTTCTGCCGTCGCCGGTCGTCGAAGAGCGCACCGGGCGCGGTGTGCGGGTCCTTACCGTCCGCCTCGGCGATCACCCGGGCGGCACGCCAGCCCATGTCGCCGACGCCGAGCAGATAGCCGTCGGCGTCGCGAACCTCGACCTGCAGGACGTCCGGCGGAACGCCGCCGTCGACACACCGCAGTCGGGTACGCGTCTCGAGCGGCGACTGCGCCGCGCCGTTCGCCTCGGCCAGGTAACGACGAGCGTTCACCGCGCCCCTCCGACGCGCGAGCAGCGCGGGGATGGAACGGAACTCGTCCGCGTTTACCGTGCCGCTGTTCAGCGCGGAGTCCAGGAGGGCCACGGCGCGGTATCGATGCTCCCGGAGGACCAGCTCCGCAAGGGTGTGCGTCGGGTCCGTCACCGGGATACCACCGATGGACGTCAACGCCGCGGCAGGATGTTCGAACTGGTGCAGGACCACGGCAGGATCCGCGACACGAGCCGGCTTGGCAGCACGGCCGGGCAGTGCGAGATGGATCGCGCCCGTTCTCGGAAGGCCGGCGATCCCCTGCAACTCGGCAGCCGTGGCAAGGACGACATGCGCATCGGGGCCCAGCGACAACACCGCCGCTCGGATCCGGCGACGTCGTTCCAGGAGGTCCGGTGCCGAAGGGACCACCGCGTACGTGGCACGCGCGAGCCGCCGCCACCGACGGGCGGTGAGCAGGTTGTCGATCTCGTGGCGACTGTACCCGGCCCGAAGCGCCTGCTCACGGGTGACCACACCGCCCTGAGCCCTGGCGATGCGTCCGATGACCCAAGCCCGTTCCACCCCCCAACCCTCCCGCGCGCTCCTCCCCACGCGGGATCCCTGTGGACAACCCACCCCACCCTGTGGGCAACCTCGCCCACAGGCTCGTCGATCATGAAGTTGACGGCGATGTAGATCTATGAAACTGCCGCCTACTTCATGATCGACGCCGATAGCCCGGGGGGGTGGGTTAGGGGAGGAGGGGGTGGCGGAGGACGTTTTCTTCTCGGCCTGGGCCTACTCCGACCACGCTCACGCGGGTGCCGGTGAGTTCCTCGATGCGGGCGATGTAGCGCCTTGCGTTCTCGGGGAGCTCCTGCTCGGTCCTCGCCTTGGTGATGTCCTCCCACCAGCCGTCGAGCTCTTCGTAGATCGGCGTCGCGTGGTGGAAGTCGGTCTGCGTCATCGGCATGTCGTCGAAACGCTCGCCGTTGATCTCGTACCCGACGCAGATCGGCACCTTGGCCAGACCGGTCAGCACGTCCAGCTTGGTGACCACCAGATCGGTGACGCCGTTCAGGCGGCACGCGTAGCGGGCCACCACGGCGTCGAACCAGCCACAGCGGCGCTCCCGGCCGGTGGTGGTGCCGTACTCGTGGCCGATCTTGCGCAGGTGCTGCCCGTTCTCGTCGAACAGCTCGGTCGGGAACGGACCGGAGCCCACCCGCGTCGTGTACGCCTTGCTCACCGCGATGACCTTGGTGATCGCGGTCGGCGGGATGCCCGCGCCCACGCACGCCCCGCCGGCGGTGGGGTTCGACGAGGTGACGAACGGATAGGTGCCGTGGTCCATGTCGAGCATGGTGGCCTGGGCGCCCTCCAGCAGCACGGTCTCGCCGCGGTCCAGCGCGTCCCAGAGCATCACCCGCGTCTCCGCGATGTACGGCCGCAGCCGCTCGGCGTAGCGCAGGTATTCCTCGACGGTCTCCTCGACGTCGATCGCCTTGCGGTTGTAGACCTTGAACAGCAGCTGGTTCTTCTCCCGGAGCGCCAGCTCCAGCTTCTTGCGCAGGATGCCCGGGTCGAGCAGGTCCTGGAGCCGGATGCCCATCCGGGCGACCTTGTCGCCGTACGCCGGGCCGATGCCCCGGCCGGTGGTGCCGATGCGGGAGCTGCCCAGGTAGCGCTCGACCACCCGGTCCAGTGCCCGGTGGTGCGGCATGATCAGGTGCGCGTCGCCGGAGATGCGCAGCCGGGAGACGTCCACGCCGCGCTCGGCGAGCCCGTCGATCTCCTCCAGCAGCACCTTCGGGTCGACGACCACGCCGTTGCCGATGACGATCATCGCGCTCGGCGAGAGCGCGCCGGACGGCATCAGGTGCAGCGCGTACTTCTGGCCGTCCGGCGTGATCACCGTGTGGCCGGCGTTGTTGCCGCCGGAGTAGCGCACGACGTAGTCGACCCGCTCACCCAGCAGGTCGGTAACCTTGCCCTTGCCCTCGTCGCCCCACTGGGCGCCGAGGAGCACGATCGCTGGCATCTTCTCGCCTCCAGAAGGCTCGGGTGCCAGGCGGCGACCGGTCAGCGAGCCCGGGGTGTCAGGCTAACAAGTAGTGACGACGGGACCGGCAGGGGTTCGTCGAGAAGCAGGAGGCTCCTTCGTGTACGACGTGGTGCTGCTCACCCTCGGCTCGGAGCGGGACGCTCCCGGCGGAGGCTGTGGCAGCGGCGGGGCCTGCTGCGGTGGCACGGACGACGGTGTCGCCACGACCGACCCGGAACGCTGCGAGACGCCCCGCGTGCCGGTGCTGGCCTGCGCGGACGCGCTGACCGCCCGCGGCGCCCGGGTGACCACGGTGACCGCCCGCTCGGACGCCGAGATCGACGAGGTGCTGGCCCGCCTGGACGGCCCGGCCCGCGCCGACGGCCTCACCTGGCCCGACCAGGACGGCAAGACCCGGCTGGTGGTGGCCACGGCCAGTGACGCTCAGTTGCGCGCCGTGCTGCGCCGCCTGGTGCGCCGGTACGCCCCGCCGCCCAGCCGCCGCCCGGCGGACCTGGCCGGGAACCGGACGCTGCCCGACCTGCCCCCGGTGGGCGTACTCCCGCTGGACCCGGCCCGGTCCGGCGCGGCGCGGGACCTGGCCGCGCAGCTCGGGCTGCCGCGCGACCCGGCGGCCGTGGCGGCGGCGGTGCTCGACGGCACGGCGCGCCGGCTGGACCTGCTGCGCAACGACGGCGGTTCGGTGACGCTGGACGGCGCGCTGCTCGGCGCCGCCGACGACGCCGGCCGACCGCTGCACTGGCGGGCCCGCGTCGAGGTCGACGGCACGGTGCTCAGCGACGGCAGCGAGCCGATCACGGCCTGCGCGATCGGGAACGCCGGCGGCTACGCGCGCCTCGGCGAGGTGGACCTGCTGGCCGACCCCGACCCGACCGACGGCCGGGTGGCCGTGGCCGTGGCCGTGCCCGTGGTGACCCGGTCCGCGTTGGGCCGGAAGAAGGTCCGGCTGGAGGTACGCCGGGCCCGGGGACGGGCGGTGGCGGTCGTGCCCCGCGACGAGAAGGTGCCCTTCCTCGACGACGGTGTCGAGGGCGAGTTGAGCCGGAAGCGGTCCTGGTGGACCGAGCCCGGAGCCTGGGCGGTCTGGGCGGGCTGACCCCGGTCGATCCTCGCCCGGGTGGCCCGGCTGACCGGACCGCCTATCCTCGGCGGGGGGAATGGGGAGGAACCGTGGCGCACGAGAACGACGACCGGGCACATGTGCCGGGCCGACCGCAGGTGCCGGAGCGGGACGTCGAACCGCTCTGGCCGCCCGAGGAGACCGACGGCGTGGTCACCGCGCCGCCCTGGGCAGCGCCGGTCCAGCCGAACATGCCCTGGCCGCTCCCGTTCGGCGAGGCTCCCCCGCCGCCGCCGGTCGTCCCGGCGCCCGACGCGACCCGCCCCGCGGAGCCGGTTCCGCCGCCGGCCGTCCCGGTGCCCGAGGTGACCCGCCCGGCGGAGCCGGTTCCGCCGCCGGTCACCCCGGCGCCCGACGCGACCCGCCCGCTGCCGGTCGACCTGGACCTCCCGTTCACGCTCGACCAGCCGGCCCCGGGCACCCCGCCGGCGCCGCGTGTCGACGCCCCGACGGCGGCGGCCACCCACGAGCCGCCGACCGTGCCCGGTTCCGCCGCGCCCGCGCCCGGGGCCGACGCGCCGCCCGCCGCGCCCGGGACCGACGCGCTGCCCGACGCGCCCACCTCCGGAATTGACGCGCTGCCCGGCGCGCCCGTGTCCGGGATCGACAGCGACGCGGCCGGGAACGGGCGGGCCGAGTCCCCGTGGGCGCAGCCACCCCAGCGCGCCGCGTCCGAGATCGCCGGCCCGGCGAACTCCACCGACACCGCGACCGCCGCCGGCGGACCGGCAGCCCCGAACCCCGGGCCGGCGACCGCGGATCCCGGACCGACAGCCGTGGTCTCCGCGCATCCCGGCCCCGCGAACCCTGACCCCGCGAACCCCGGACCCCCGGGCCCCAGACCCGCACCCGCACCCGGACCCGGACCCGCGGGCACGGAACCGTCGACCGCCGGGCCGGTGCCCCCCGGACCCGTCAGCGCCTGGCCGGCCACCGGTTCGGCTCCGGTTCCGTCGCCGTCGACGGACGGGCCGGGCGGGTCCGCGGAGGAGGCCGCGCCCCGGCTCGGCCCGTTCCCGCCGTCGCCGGGCGTACCGATGCAGCAGCCGCCCTACGGCAACGGCGCGGCCTACCCGCCGCCGGGGTACCCGCCACAACCCGGCCAGCCGGGCTGGTACCCGCCGGGTTGGCCGCACCAGAACCCCACGCCGCACCAGAGCCCCGGGCCGCACCAGAGCCCCGGGCCGCACCAGAGCCCCGGGCCGCACCAGGCCGGAGCGCCGCAGCCGGCCGTGGCGCCGCACCAGGCCGGACAGCCGCCGCACGCGCCGCCGGCTCCCGGACCGGCAGGGGCGCCCCCGCAGCAGCCGTACCCGGAGCAGGGCTGGACGCCGCAGCAGGCGGCGCCGCCGACCGCCGAGGACTTCGCCCGCCGCCGCCAGGCCCGACCGGTCGACCCGGTGGCCACCATGGGGGTACGCGCGGTGGTGAACCGGATGGGCCTGGTCCGGCTCGCGCCCGGCCGCCACGAGCAGGAGGTGAAGCGGGACATCGAGATGGTCCGCCGCAACTTCGGCGGACTGCGCCAGGTGACCGTGGTCAACCCCAAGGGCGGCGCCGGCAAGACGGTGGCCATCCTGCTGCTCGCCATGACGTTCGGCCAGAAGCGCGGCGGGTACGTGCTGGCCTGGGACAACAACGAGACCCAGGGCACCCTCGGCATGCGGGCGCAGCAGGACTTCCACGCCCGGACGGTCCGGGACATGCTGCGTGACCTGGCCCAGTTCCAGGGTCCGCACGGTCGCGTCGGCGACCTGTCGCAGTACGTCCGCTCGCAGGGCGAGGGCATGTTCGACGTGCTCGCCTCGGACGAGTCCGCGACCGGCGGCGAGATGCTGACCGCCGCCGCGTTCGCCGAGATCCGCGAGGTGGTCAGCCGCTTCTACAAGCTGATCTTCGTGGACACCGGGAACAACGTCCGGGCGCAGAACTGGCAGGCCGCCATGGACGCCACCGACCAGCTCGTGGTCACCATGTCGGCGCGGAACGACTCGGCCGAGACCGCCGCCCGGATGCTCGACCACCTGGAGCAGAGCGGCCGGCAGCGGTTGGTCCGGCAGGCGGTCACGGTGGTCTCGATGCCGCCGTCCCGCAAGGAGATCGACCTGCCGGCCATTCAGGCGCACTTCGCCGCGCGTACCCGGGCGGTGCTGCTGGCGCCGTACGAGCGGCTCATCGACACCGGCGAGCCGCTGCGGTACGGCCAGCTCTCCTCCGCGACGCGGGACGCCTGGTTGAAGATCGCCGCGTCGGTGGCGGAAGGGCTGTAGGACGGGCGCGACGGCCGGTGCCCGGGTCGGGACCGGCCGTCGCGGTAGTGGTCAGGCGCTGGCCAGCGCGTCCCCGGCGGCCGGGTCGCAGTCGCGGAGGAACTGGGCGCAACGGGCGGCCTCGTCCGCCTCGCCGATCTCGCCGGCGGCCCGGGAGAGCACGTAGAGGCAGCGCAGGAAGCCCTGGTTCGGGGCGTGCGACCAGGGCACCGGGCCGTGCCCCTTCCAGCCGCTGCGACGCAGCTGGTCGAGGCCCCGGTGGTAGCCGGTGCGGGCGTACGCGTACGCCGGGACGACCTGGCCCGCGGCGAGCGCGCGACCGGCGAGCGCCCCCCAGGCCGCGCTGTAGGTCGGGAAGCGCGCCGCGACCTCGGCGTACGCCTCGTCGGTGCCCTGCTCGACCGCCGTCGCCAGCGTGGCGTCGGCCTCCTCGTCGGCCGGGAGCAGGGTGGCCGGGGGCTCAGGCAACAGGTTCTGCATCGCCCCATTCAACCCGCTTCGCCCTGGGGCGCGCGAGGGGGTCGGGCGGGTCGGGTGGCTGAACGGCTGAGGGTTTCGTCACGCCTGCGGCGGGAGCTCACGTACCCGCGGCCCATGCCGCCGGCGTGGTTCTTGCACTACAACTACAGATCCGGAGCCTCCCCAGGACCCGGTTACGCAGGAGCCCGGCGGCGTGCCCGCCGGGCTCCTGTCCGTACCGCCCGGGTTTGCGACGTTGCCCGGCCGGGGCAGGATGATCGGGTGCCGACCCCACCACCCGCGGACGTCATCGAGCCGCACGCGCCTCACGTCGACGAGGTCCAGACCCGCACCGAGTTCGACCGGCGGCTGGCCGGGGGAACCCTCGCCGGCCTGACCGTGCAGGGCCTCCGCCTCGACCTGGACCCGGTCCCCGACCTGCGCGCCGTCGACGTCGCCGGCACGCTCTTCGTGGGCTGCCGGTTCGCCGACCGGGAGGTCGGCGCCGACCTGGTCCGGCGCGGCGCCAACGTGGTCCCGCCGTTCTCCGGCCTGCCCTACCCGACCCAGCCGTCCCACCTCTACACGGCCGACGAACTGGCCGCCGGCTTCGCCGAGGGCGGGTTCACCCAGATGTACGACACCCGGGTGTACACGCACTTCCGGGCGCACGGCGGGGCGCTGCCCGACGTTCGGGAGGCGCTCGGCCAACGGCTGCACGACCACGGCGTGGACAACGCGCTCGCCGACGCCACCCGCGCCTGGCTGGCCGTGCACGGCCCGCAGTCGGTGGTGGGCGTGATGGGCGGACACGCGGTCCCGCGCGGCAGCGTCGCGTACCGGATGGCGGCGGTGCTGGGCTGGGAGCTGGCGCGGGCCGACCGGCTGGTGGTGACCGGCGGCGGTCCGGGCGTGATGGAGGCGGCGAACCTGGGCGCGTTCCTCGCCGCCTGGCCGGCCGACGAGCTGTCCGCCGCGATCGACCTGCTCGCCGTCGCGCCGGACTTCACCGACCACGACCGCTACACGGCGGCGGCGCTGGCGGTGCGCAAGCGGTACGCGGACGGCCCGTCGCTGCCCTCGCCCCGACCGGCGGCGCCCGACACGGAGTGGGCCCGGTCCGGCGGGCTGGCCATCCCCACCTGGCTGTACGGCCACGAGCCGGCGAACCTGTTCGCGGGCCGGATCGCCAAGTACTTCTCCAACGCCATCCGGGAGGACACCATCCTGCGCCTGGCCCGGGGCGGGATCGTGTTCGCGCCCGGCCGGGCCGGCACGGTGCAGGAGGTGTTCCAGGCGGCCACGAAGACGTTCTACGGCACCGACGGGGCGAGCGGGGCGTACGTCTTCCTCGACCGCGCGTTCTGGACCGCCGAGCTGCCGGTCGAGTCGCTGCTGCGGCCGCTCTTCGCCGCCTCCCCGTTCGGCGACCTGTCGCACACGATCCACCTCACCGACGACGTCCGCGAGGCCGTCGCGCTCCTCGTGCGCTGACCGTGCAAGGAAGGGCCCCTTATTAACGCCTGCGGTAGAGGAAGGGCCCCTTGTTAACAGCGAGCTGTTAACAAGGGGCCCTTCCTTACATCAGGGGTGTCACTTCATGGTGGTGCCGGTGGAGCGCAGGTGCTCGCAGGCCTCCACCACGCGGGCGGCCATGCCGGCCTCGGCGGCCTTGCCCCAGACGCGCGGGTCGTACATCTTCTTGTTGCCGACCTCGCCGTCGACCTTCAGCACGCCGTCGTAGTTGCGGAACATGTGGTCCGCGACCGGGCGGGAGAACGTGTACTGGGTGTCGGTGTCGATGTTCATCTTCACCACGCCGTAGTCCAGCGCCTCCCGGATCTCCGACAGCAGCGAGCCGGAACCGCCGTGGAAGACCAGGCTGAGCGGCTTCTCCTTGCCGTACTTGGCACCGACCGCGTCCTGGATCTGCTTGAGCACCTCGGGGCGGAGCTTCACGTTGCCCGGCTTGTAGACGCCGTGCACGTTGCCGAAGGTCAGCGCCGCCATGTAGCGGCCCTTCTCCCCCAGGCCCAGCGCCTCGACCATGGCCAGGCCGTCCTCGACGGTGGTGTAGAGCTTGTCGTTGATGGCGTTCTCGACGCCGTCCTCCTCGCCACCGACGACGCCGACCTCGATCTCCAGGACGATCTTGCCCTTGGCGGCCTCGGCGAGGAGCTGCTCGGCGATCTCCAGGTTCTCCGCCACCGGCACGGCCGAGCCGTCCCACATGTGCGACTGGAACAGCGGTTCCTGGCCGTTCTTGACGCGCTCCTGGGAGATCGCCATCAACGGCCGGACGAACTTGTCCAGCTTGTCCTTCGGGCAGTGGTCGGTGTGCAGCGCGATGTTCACCGGGTACTTCTTGGCCACCTCGTGCGCGTACGCGGCGAACGCGCTCGCGCCGGTCACCATGTCCTTGATCGACGGGCCGGACAGGTATTCCGCGCCGCCGGTGGAGACCTGGATGATGCCGTCGCTCTCCGCGTCGGCGAAGCCCTTGAGCGCCGCGTTCAGCGTCTGCGAGGAGGTCACGTTGATCGCGGGGTACGCGTACCGGCCGGCCTTGGCCCGGTCCAGCATCTCCGCGTAAGCCTCGGGGGAAGCGATGGGCATGTCGAACGCTCCTTACTTACCGCTCTCGGCCATGCAGGCCGCTGTCTTCCATGGAGGCGGCCGTTCCGGCCGCTGACTTCCACGGGTACGCCGGACCGCGCTGTCCACCGCGGGCAGTATCCCGTAGGAGCGCCGGCAGGGCACAACCGACCCGGCGCCGACTCACCGCTCCTCCAGGCGGTCCGGCACGACGACGCTGATCAGCCAGCTCACCACGGCGACCACGATGGCCCCCCAGAAGGCGGCCCAGAAGCCGTCCACGTGGAAGGGCAGCTTCAACAGGCCGGCGATCCAGTCGGTGAGCAGGAACAAGAGGGCGTTCACCACGAGCGCGAACAGACCGAGCGTGAGCAGGTAGAACACGCAGCCGAACACCTTGATGAGCGGCTTGAGCACGGCGTTGACCACGCCGAAGACGAGCGCCACCACGATCAGGGTGAACACGGTGGTGCCACCGTTGCGGCCGGTCACCTCCACCCCGGGCACGATCAGCGTGGTGACCCACAACGCGATCGCGGTGATCGCCAGTCGGATCAGGAAGCCCACGGGACCATCCTGGCAGGGGCCACGCGCCGGGGAGGGGACAATCGCCGACTCCACCGTTCCGCCCGGCGCCGAGCGGAGGCCCGGACCAGCCCGTACGGTGGTGGTGGCAGACGCCCGCACGAGACGCAGGGAGGGACGATGGGTCAGCCCGACGAGGACTTCGCCCCGAGTGACCACCTCGCTCCGGAGGAGCGGGATCTCGAGGCGGAGCCGGCCGACGCGGTCGAGCAGGCCGCCTCGGCCACCCCGGACGACACCGACGGCGAGCCGCACCGGGGCCTGGAGGTCGCCGACTGGGACGCGATGGAGCAGGCCCGGGTGGTCACCGCCGACGAGGACGACTACCGCTGACGCAGGGGCGTGACGTGGTCCGGGTGGGCGGCGGTCCAGCCGGCCACCCGGTCCGTGCGTAGCGCGTCCAGGAAGCCGGGGGCGAGCGTCGGGTCCGGCTGTTCGAAGCCGCGGTCCGTCCAGTCCTCGTAGCGGATCGGCAGGCCGAGCGCGACCGGCTCGGCGGCGGCGGCCCGCGCGACCACCGACAGCAGCAGCGGCAGGGACCTCCCACCGGTGTCGACGGTCAGCCCCGGGCCGATCTCACCGACCAACCGGCCGAGCCGCGCCGGGTCGGTCAGCGTCCCCCGCTCCCGCACCTGCCGCAGCAGGCCGGCCGCGTACCGGGTGGCGTTGCGGTCCCGGTCCAGCCCGCCCTCGCGCAGGCCGTACCGCTGGCGGAGCAGGTCCACCGCCCGGGTGCCGTCGAGCCGCTGGCAGCCGGCCGGGAACCGGCGGTCGGTGTGCACCGAGCGCACCGGTGCCGGCAGGCAGACCGGCACGCCGCCGACCTCGTCGGTCAGCTCGCGGGTCGCGGCGTAGGTCAGTACCGCGCCGGCGTCGACGCGTACCCCGGTCAGCCGGGTGACCGCCTGGCGGGTGGCCCGGTAGCCGGCGGCCAGGTCCCCCGACGCGGCGGCCCGGGAGAAGGTCGCATTGATCTTGCCGGTGGTGCCGCCGTCCGGCATGGGCACCAGCAGGTCGCGCGGGATGGAGACGAGGTAGATCCGGCTCCGGTCGGCCGGCACGTGCACCAGCAGGATCGAGTCGGCCCGCCGGTCCGGGCCTGCCTGGTCGACGCCGAGCAGCAGCACGTTCATCGCCCCCGTGGGGGTGGACGTCGGCGCGGCGGCCGGCGGGGCGGGCGCCGGCGGCCGGGGCGCGACCACGGTGAACCCGACCAGCGCCGTCGCGGTGACCGCCAGCGCGGTGCCGGCGAGGCGCACCCGGCGGCGACGACGGCGACGACGCACCACCGCGTGGTCGATGGCGGCGCGGACCGGGCCGGTCGGCGGGGCCAGCTCCTCGTGGCGGGCGAACGCGGCCCGCAGCTCGTCCTCGATCATGAGCAGACCTCCACGTGTTCGGCTCGGAGGGTGGCCAGGGCGCGCGAGATGCTGGATCGGACGGTGCCGACCGCGCAGCCGAGCACCTCGGCGATCTCCGCGTCGGGCAGGTCCTCGTAGTAGCGCAGCACCAGCGCCGCGCGCTGCCGGCGCGGCAGCCCGGCCAGCCAGGTCCAGACCTGGTCCCGGTCCACCGCGGACTGCGCATGGTCCGCCGGGGCCGGCACCGACTCGTCCGGCTCGCCGCGCAGCAGCACCCGACGGGCCCACGAGCCGCGCCGCCAGTCGACGAACTGGTTGGTCAGCATCCGGCGCACGTACCGTTCCGGCACGTCGCTGCGCGCCACCCGACGCCAGTTCAGCTGGACCCGGACCATGGTCTCCTGCACCAGGTCCTGGGCCTGGTGCGGCTCACCGGTCAGCATGACCGCGTACCGCAGCAGGGCGCCCAGCCGCGCGTCGGCGAACTCCTCGTACGTCACTGCACCTCCCGGTGTCCCGATTGGTGGACGGGTACGGGCGGCCGGAACGTTGCGGCAACCGTGATCAACCGTTCGGTCAATGTTCGTCGCGCGGGACAGCGGGCCGACTTAAGGAATCTTTAAGCTCCACGGGCTCCACCTGATCACCCCCCACGGGAGGACCCCCCTCATGCTCAGCAACTCCACCCGGCGCTGGCTCGCCGGGTTGGGCGTCGCAGGCGCGTTCGTCGCCGCCTCCGCCACCCCCGCCGTCGCCGGCGGATCCCAGATCAAGCTGGGCCTCTACTTCAGCGACACCACGATCGCCACCAACAGCGACGGCAAGATCGAGCGGAGCAGGCTCTTCAGCTCCGCTCCGACCGTGCTGCACGACGTCGCCATCCGCTACGACTTCTCCGATCTGGCCGGCAAGGTGACCGTCGGCGACGACGACCCCTACTGCAGCAACCCGTCGGAGTACGTGCTGCTCTGCACCGACCCGTTCGAGATCGACGTCGACGAGTGGGGCTCGAACGGCATCTTCGAGGTGGAGCTCAAGGCCACCGCCAAGGCGAAGGACGGCGATGCCGGCACGCTGAAGGTGACCATGACCGCCGCCGGCTACGAGCCGGTTTCGCACGACGCGAAGATCCGGATCGGCGAGGGCGTCGACCTGGCCGCCGGCCAGGAGATCGAGACGTCGGCCGCGCCGGGTAAGGCCTTCACTGCTCCGGTCACGGTCGGCAACGCGGGCGAGACCACCGCCAAGGGCGCCGTCGCCATCTTCTACAACGACTACGGCCTGAACGCGGCCAGGCACTTCAACAACTGCACCTACGTGGGTGACGAGCTGCGCACCTGCACGTTCGACGAGGAGCTGCCGGCGGGACGCACGTTCAGCGCGTCGATGCCGTACGTCCTCGGCGCGGACACCTACGCCCCGAGCTCCAAGTACGGCGAGATCATCTGGATGACCCCGGCCGAGTTCGAGGACTTCCAGAAGGACGTGGACTTCTACCAGGAGACCATCGGCGAGCCCGGCACCGACGGCAAGCTGGCGCTCGTCCCGGCCGCCAAGGTGACCTCTCAGGGCTTCCAGGCCGACCGGCAGCCGGAGAACAACGGCACGATCCTGACGGTCAACGCGACCGGCAAGAACGGCACCGACCTTGAGGCGCTCGGCACCTCGGTGACCGGCAAGGCCGGCGCCACGGTGAAGGCGACCTTCGGGCTGCGTAACAACGGCCCGGCGACTCTCGACTACAACCGGGCGGGCAGCTCCGTCACCTACCTGAGCTTCGACGTGCCGCAGGGCACGACGGCGGTCGCCGTGCCGGAGAACTGCATCACCAGGAACGGCGACCAGTGGGGCGAGCCGGGCGAGCCGGGCCAGCGCAACTACTTCTGCTACTTCGGCAGCGTGCTGAAGGCCGGCGACTCGGCGATGCTGGACTTCTCGCTCCGGATCGACAAGGTGATCGCCAACGCGACCGGGCCGGTGAAGGTCAATGTCACGTGCCAGTGCGACGGCGGCTTCACCCGTGACCTGAAGCCGGCCAACGACACCGCCAAGGTCGTCGTGAACGCCGCTCCGGGTGGCGACGGTGGCCAGGGCGGCGGTGACGGCGGCACGCTGCCGATCACCGGTTCCTCCACCGGCCTGATCGCCGGCATCGGCGCGCTGCTGCTCGCCGCCGGCTTCGGCGGCTACGTGGTGGCCCGCCGCCGCAAGACCCGCTTCGTCGCCTGACCAAGCGCACCAGGGTGCCCCGCCGACCACCCCGGTCGGCGGGGCACCGCCGTATCCGAGCCACACCAGAAGACCAAGAAGCAGCACGGGTGCGCGAAGAACGACCACGTCAGGTTTCCGGGGAGCCCGACCCGCGCAGGGATCAAGCCTGACCGCCCGGAGCGGGTCGGGCTCCCCGGAAACCCCCACGACACAGCCTGAAGATCAAGGGACCATCAACCCGTGCTGCTGACCCTCACCACGACCCACCGTCCCGCGACCGACCTCGGCCACCTCCTCGTGAAGCACCCGGACCGCGTGCAGAGCTTCGACCTGCCCGCCGGCGCCGCGCACGTGTTCTACCCCGAGGCGGACGAGGCGCGGTGCACAGCGGCGCTGCTGGTCGAGGTCGACCCGCTGAAGCTGGGCGCCGGTCGGGGCCGCCGGCAGGCGACCGCGCCGGAGGGCTTCACCCTCGGGCAGTACGTCAACGACCGCCCGTACGCGGCGTCCAGCCTGCTCTCCTCCGCGCTGGCGAAGGTCTTCCGCTCGGCGCTGCGCGGCGAGTCGCGGGACCGCGCGGAGCTGGCCGCCACCGCGATCCCGTTGACCGTACGGGTGCCGGTGCTGCGCTGCCGGGGCGGCGCGGACCTGGCGGTACGGGTGTTCGCCCCGCTCGGCTGGACCGTAACGGCCACGCCGATCCCGCTCGACGAGACGTACCCGGAATGGGGTGACAGCCGGTACGTCGACCTGACGCTGACCGGCACGCTGCGGCTCGCCGACGCCCTCAACCACCTGTACGTGCTGCTGCCCGTGCTGGACGACGCCAAGCACTACTGGGTCGCGCCGGACGAGGTGGACAAGCTGCTGCGGGCCGGCTCCGGCTGGCTGGCGGACCACCCGGAGCGGGGCCTGATCACCCGGCGTTACCTGGCGCACCGGCGGGCTCTGGCCGGTACGGCACTGGCCCGCCTGGCCGAGCTGCGCCTGGCCGACGAGCCCGACGCCGACGACAGCATCGACCCGACCGCCGACGACGCCGGGGACCCGCGACGGGTCCCACTGGCCGCACAGCGGCGGGAGGCGGTGCTCGCCGCGCTGCGGGACAGCGGCGCGAGTCGGGTCGTGGACCTGGGTTGCGGTGGTGGCGCGCTGCTCACCGCGCTGGTCGCCGACCGGCGGTTCACCGAGGTGGTCGGCGTCGACGTCTCCGACCGGGCGCTCGGCCTGGCCGCCCGCCGGTTGCGGCTGGACCGGCTGCCCGAGCGGCAGCGGGACCGGATCCACCTGCGACAGTCCGCGCTGACCTACCGGGACGACCGGCTGCGCGGCTACGACGCGGCGGTGCTGATGGAGGTGGTGGAGCACCTCGACCCGCCGCGACTGCCGGCGCTGGAGGACGCGGTGTTCGGTCACGCCCGACCGGGCACCGTGGTGGTGACCACCCCGAACGTCGAGTACAACGTCCGCTACGAGGGGTTGGCGCCGGGTCGGTTCCGGCACGCCGACCACCGGTTCGAGTGGACCAGGGCGGAGTTCGCCGCCTGGGTGCGGCGGGTGGCCGCGGCCCACGGCTACACGGCCACCGTCGCCGGGGTGGGCGACGCCGACCCGGAGCTGGGCGCGCCCACCCAGATAGCAGTGCTGACCCGTGACGACCGGAAGGAGGAGACGACCCGATGACCGTCCTGGACATTCCCGAACTCGCCCTGGTGGCGCTGGTCGGCGTCTCCGGCTCCGGCAAGTCCACGTTCGCCCGCCGGCACTTCGCGGCCAGCCAGGTGCTCTCCTCGGACACCTTCCGTGGCCTGGTGGCGGACGACGAGAACGACCAGTCCGCGTCCGGCGACGCGTTCGACGCGCTGCACCACGTGGCCGGGATCCGGCTGCGGCGGGGCCGCCTGACCGTCGTCGACGCGACCAACCTCCAGCCGCACGCCCGGGCCGGGCTGATCCGGGTGGCCCGGGAGCACGACGTGCTGCCGGTGGCGATCGTGCTGGACGTGCCGGAGGCGGTGGCCTGGGAGCGCACCGAGGCCCGCGCCGACCGGACGCACGGCCGGCAGGTGCTCACCCGGATGCGCCGCGACCTGCGGCAGTCGTACGGGCGGCTGGCCCGCGAGGGCTTCCGCAAGGTGCACGTGCTGCGCGGGGTGGAGGAGATCGACGCCGCGGAGATCCGCTTCGAGCGGCTGTTCAACGACCGGCGGGAGCTGACCGGCCCGTTCGACGTGATCGGGGACGTGCACGGCTGCCGCGCCGAGCTGGAGACGCTGCTGTCCCGGCTCGGCTACGTGCTGCGGCACGACGACGCGGGCCGCCCGGTGGACGCGGCGCACCCGTCGGGACGTACCGCGGTGTTCGTGGGTGACCTGGTCGACCGCGGCCCGGACTCGCCCGGTGTGCTCCGCCTGGTCATGGGCATGGTGGCGGCCGGCCACGCGATCTGCGTGCCGGGCAACCACGAGCAGAAGCTGCTGCGCAAGCTGCGCGGCCGGGACGTCCGGCTCACCCACGGCCTGGCCGAGACGATGGAGCAGCTCGCCGCCGAGACGCCGGAGTTCGTCGCCGAGGCGGAGACGTTCATCGACGGTCTGGTCAGCCACTACGTGCTGGACGGCGGGCGGCTCGTGGTGGCGCACGCCGGCCTGAAGGAGGCCTACCACGGCCGGGCGTCCGGCCGGGTGCGGTCGTTCGCGCTCTACGGCGAGACCACCGGCGAGACCGACGAGTACGGCCTGCCGGTGCGCTACCCGTGGGCCCGCGACTACCGGGGCTCGGCCATGGTCGTGTACGGGCACACCCCGACGCCCGAGCCGGAGTGGATCAACAACACCATCTGCCTGGACACCGGCTGCGTGTTCGGCGGCAAGCTGACCGCGCTGCGTTACCCGGAGAAGGAGCTGGTCGCGGTCCCGGCGGTGCAGGAGTGGTACGCGCCGGCCCGCCCGCTGGTGCCGCCCACGCCGGCCCGCCCGGACACCGTGCTCGACCTGGCCGACGTGACCGGGCGGCGGCACCTCACCCACGCGTACGGGTCGCTGACCGTGCCGGCGGAGAACGCGGCCGCCGCGCTGGAGGTGATGAGCCGGTACGCGGTCGACCCGGGTCGGCTGGTCTGGTTGCCGCCGACCATGGCGCCCTGCTCGACGTCCACCGTCGAGGGGTTCCTGGAGCACCCGGCGGAGGCGTTCGCCGACTACCGCGCGGCCGGCGTCGACCGGGTGGTCTGCGAGGAGAAGCACATGGGCTCCCGGGCCGTGGTGCTGGTGGAACGGGAGCCGGGCCGGTTCGGCGGCGGCGCCGTGCACACCCGTACCGGTCGGCCGTTCTTCGGTCCGCCGCTCGACGACGAGCTGCTGGCCCGGGTGCGCGCGGCGGTCACCACCGCCGGCCTCTGGGCCGAGCTGGACACCGACTGGCTGCTGCTCGACGCGGAGCTGCTGCCCTGGTCGGCGAAGGCGGGCGGGCTGATCCGCGAGCAGTACGCCGGGGTCGGCGCGGCCGGCCGGGCGGCGCTGCCGGCGGTGCTCGCCACGCTGGACGCCGCCGCGGGCCGCGGCCTGCCGGTGGCGGAGCTGCACGCCCGGACCGCCGAGCGGGCGGCCGAGGTGACCGCCTACTCGGCGGCGTACCGGGCGTACGTGGGTCGCACCGACGGGCTGCGCGGGGTGACGCTCGCGCCGTTCGCCGTGCTGGCCGGCGCGGGCACGAGCTACGCGGACCGGGACCACGGGTGGCACCTGGCGCTGGCCGACCGGCTCTGTGCGGCCGACCCGGAGTTCTTCACCCCGACGCGTCGGCGGGTGGTGGAGCTGGCCGACGAGGCGGCGGTGGCGGCCGCGACGGACTGGTGGCTGGCGCTGACCGGGTCCGGCGGCGAGGGCATGGTGGTCAAGCCGTACGCGGGCCCGGCCGCCCGTTCGCCGAAGGGCTCGCTGCTCCAGCCGGGGATCAAGTGCCGCGGCCGGGAGTACCTGCGGATCATCTACGGCCCCGGGTACACCGGGGCGGGTCAGCTCGCCGCGTTGCGGCGGCGCTCGCTGGGCCGTAAGCGCGGGTTGGCGTTGCGCGAGCACGGTCTGGGCCTGGCCGCCCTGGACGCGCTGGCCGAGGACGCCCCGCTCTGGCGCCGCCACGAGCTGGTCTTCGCGATCCTCGCCTGCGAGTCCGAACCGGTGGACCCGCGCCTGTAGACGACGGTGGGCCCGGTCCGGCGCGACGCCGGACCGGGCCCGGGTAACCTGTGTGGCCGTGGACACAGCTGAGAAGACCCGGATGATCTCCGAGAACGTGGCGCTGAACCCGCTCGACCCGAAGGACCTCATCCACACCTTCGGGATGATCGGCGTCTGGGCGATCCTGTTCGCCGAGACCGGCCTGCTGGTCGGGTTCTTCTTCCCGGGCGACTCGCTGCTCTTCCTGGCCGGGGTGGCCGCCTCCCCGGTGGCCGACGCCATCTTCGGCGACGGCACCCGGCTCTCGCTGGCCGGGCTGATGATCGGCGGCCCGCTCTGCGCGATCGCCGGCGCCCAGCTCGGGCACTGGCTCGGCGCGCGCTACGGCCGGCGCATGTTCGACAAGCCCAACTCCCGCCTCTTCAAGCGGGAGTACGTGGAGAAGGCGGAGTACTACTTCCAGAAGTTCGGCCCGGCCAAGGCCGTGGTGCTGGCCCGCTTCATCCCGATCGTGCGGACGTTCCTCAACCCGGTGGCCGGCGTGCTCGGGATGCCGGCCCGGCAGTTCTTCGTGTGGAACGTGGTCGGCGCGATCCTCTGGGTGGACGGCATCCTGCTGATCGGCTACCTGCTGGCCCGCCAGATCTACGACGCCATCGGCGACAAGATCGACCGGTACATCCTGCCGGTGGTCGCGCTGATCATCGTGATCTCGGTGCTGCCGATCTTCTTCGAGTTCCTCCGCGACCGGAAGGCGCGCAAGCGGGGCGAGGCGGTGGCGGTGATCGCGGCGGCGACCGCGGCCGGCGCGGTGGAGGCCGCCCGGGACGCCGTCGACGGCGACGACCACCCGCACGGGCACGGCGGGCAGCACCGCCGCTGACCGCGACTACACCGAAGGCCGGCCCCCGTGCGGGAGCCGGCCTTCGCGCGCACGACCTGTCGAACCACGGACGGCGTCAGCCGTCGCCGTGCGACTGGTGACGCCACCCCTGGCACGCCACCGGTCACCCGCAACCGGGCGGGACGGCCTGCCGGGTTCGGCGCGCGTGCCATCGCGCCGGGGCCTCGGCCGGCCGGACCGTCCTCGGACGGGCCGTGGTTCAGCGAGCCTTCTTGGTGGCCCGCTTCCGCGGCGGGGTGAGCAGATCCGCGATCGTGGCGATCGCGGTCGGCACCAGCCGGTAGTACGCCCAGACCCCACGCTTCTCCCGCTCCAGCAAGCCGGCCTCGGTGAGGATGCGCAGGTGGTGGCTGACCGTCGGCTGCGAGAGGCCGAGCGGCGCGGTGAGGTCACACACGCACGCCTCCCCCTCGGGAGCCGACTGGATCAGGCTGAGCAGCCGGAGCCGGGCGGGGTCGGCAAGGGCCTTGAGGACCCCCGCCAGCCGCTCGGCGTCGGCGCGTTCGATCGGCTCGCCGGCAAGCGGCGAGATCTGAGGCATGGTCATTTCAGCCAACGCAGTTCCCACGTATTCCATCCTTCCACCAGCAGCATCGATCCGCCTGCATATCAGCAGATCCGAATCGGCAAACTTTTACGCCACAAGGCCGAGGTCAGCCAACGTATAGGCCGCCCGATACGGCAATCCGGCGGCTCGCACCGCGTCGCCGGCGCCTCGATCAACAATAACCGCCACGCCCACCACGTCGGCCCCGGCCTCACGCAACGCCTCGACCGCCGTCAACACGCTGCCACCCGTGGTGGAGGTGTCCTCCACCGCCAGGACCCGGCGACCCGCGACGTCCGGCCCCTCGATCCGGCGCTGGAGACCGTGCGCCTTACCCGCCTTACGGACCACGAACGCGTCCAACGGGCGGTCGGTGCCGGCCGAGGCGTGCAGCATCGCGCCCGCCACCGGATCGGCCCCCAGGGTCAGTCCACCGACCGCGTCGTACGACCAGTCGGCGGTGAGGTCGCACATCACCCGGCCGATCAGCGGGGCGGCCCGGTGATGGAGCGTGACGCGACGCAGATCGACGTACCAGTCCGCCTCACGGCCCGATGAGAGCACCACCCGACCGTGGACCACGGCCAGGTCAGTGATGAATTTACGCAGGTCGTCGTGGTCCCCCATGGCGATAGAGCGTACTTCGCAAGTCTGGACGCCGTCCGTGGGGTCCGCCCCGATCACCCGGCGGGCAACCGATGATTGGCAATGTCCGGCTACTCTGCGCGACCGTCCATCCAGGGCCGGCGGCGCGGCCGGGCCGGCGCCGGGACCGCCGACCGTCAGCCGCGGGCCCGGTCGACCTTCCCCCGGGTGTCCCGGACGGCGCCGCGCAGCAGCCGTTTCGGCGCGTGCCGCAGCCCGGCCACAGCCAGCTTGTACTTCCAGCCCGGCACGCTGACCAACTTGCCTTTGCCCAGGTCACGCAGCCCTTCGTCGACCACGTCGTCGGCCCGCAGCCACATCCACGCGGGCGTGCGCGACATGTCGATGCCGGCGCGTTCGTGGTAGCCGGTGCGGGTGTAGCCGGGGCAGAGCGCCATCACGCGCACGCCGAGCGGGGCCACCGACTGGCCGATCGACTCGCTGAAGTTCGTCACCCACGCCTTGCTGGCCGAGTACGTCGATCCCGGCATGGGTACGCCGAAACCCGCCACCGAAGAGACATTTATCACTGCCCCCTCACCCCGCTCGATCATCGGACCGAGGGCGGCGTGGGTCAGCCGGAGCACCGCCAGCACGTTGAGCCGGACCAGCCGGGCCTCGTCCGCGACGGTCGACCGCACGAACGGCGTGTTCAGACTGATCCCCGCGTTGTTCACCAGCAGCTCCACCGGCGGGACGGTGGTCAACCGGCGTTCGACCACCGCACAACCGTCGTCGGTGGACAGATCGGCCGGGATCGTCTTCACCTCGCCGCCGTGCCGGCCGGCCAGCTCGGTCGCCAGGGCGTCGAGCCGGGTGAAGTCGCGGGCCACGAGCACGAGGTTCCAACCGTCCGCGGCGAGCCGGCGGGCGAACGACTCGCCGATGCCCAGACTGGCGCCGGTGACGAGGGCCCAGCGCCGGGAGGGGTGGGGGTCAGCGGTCACGGGCGGTCCTCCGGGGGCGGCGTCGGCCCGGACGGCGGCGTCACCGGCGGGGCGGACGGGGGTGGCGTCGGCCCGACGGGGGCCGACGAGGGTGGCACCGGCCCGGGCGGGGCCGACGAGAACGGCGGTGCCACCGGCGGGGCGGACGAGGGCGGCACCGGCCCGGGCGGGGTGGAGGGCGACGTCACGCCGGCCGGCGGGCCCCACGGTGTCGGTCCGGAGACCGGAGCGCCGGACACGGTCGCGCCGTAGCCGGTCGCCGGGCCGGACCGCGGCGCGACCGGGCGGTGCAGGAAGGCGTTCGCCGAGGGGAGCGTGAGCAGCGCGGCGACCACCAGGTAGCCGAGGATCTGCGCCACCGACAGCGCCGCGTTCAGCGGAATCCACCACGCGGGATAGGCGTCACCGACCAGCCCCAGCAGGTCGGCGGTGACCCGGTCGTCGGCGCCGAGCCGCAGCGGCGCGGCCCGCTGCCCGACCAGCACCGCGAGCCCGCAGCAGCCGCAGAGCAGGCCCAGCCCGGCCACCACCCAGGTGGCCACCCGCGCCCCCGGGCGGCCGGCGAGCAGGCCCAGCGCGAGCCCGAGCAGCAGCAGCGCGGCCAGCACGCCGAGCACGGCGGCCAGCACGGTCGAGCCGCGCAGCAGGCCGGCCACCCGGTCGATGTCGCCGCCGCCCGCGCCGGTGTCCGCCGCCGCGGCTCGGAACCGGTCCACCGTGCCGCCCGCGACGGCCAGGTTCGTCACCGCGTACGCCACGGCGCCGACCGCCATCAGCAGCAGCACCGCCGCCGCGGCGACGACCGTGCCCGGTCGGCGGGGAGCTACCCGATCGGGGTTGGACACGACAGATCCCTCCGGTAGGCGTCGGCTTGCAACCTACTCGGAGGGATCGTCGGCGTCGCTGAAATCCTGCCGTCAACTTCCCTGTGGCGGCTCCGGGTCGCGGCGCTCGCCCGGCTGACCGGTCGGCCCGGCCGGCGGCTGGTCACCGGGGGCCATCGGCGGCGTGCCGCCGGTCGGCTGCTGGCCGGGGGTCGACGGGTAGGCCGGGTCGGTCGACTGGCCCGGGGTCGACGGGTACGCCGGGTAGGAGCCACCCGGCACCGAGGGCTCCCAGGCCGCCTTCGGCTTGCGGAAGAACTCGTTCGCCTTCGGCAGCGCCAGCAGGATCAGCGCGGCCAGCAGGGCGAGCAGCGCGACGATGCCGAGCAGCAGGCTGACCGGGCCGTACCAGGACGGCAGCGCGTCCTCCAGCCGACGCTGGATCTCCTGCCCGCTGGGCAGGTCGCCGTTGGCGTTGCCGCCACCGCCCATCGTGCCGCCGGAGACGCCGTTGAGCAGGCCGCCGCCGGTGCAGCAGAGCAGGATGCCGCCGAGCACCCAGGTGGTGATCCGGGAGGCGTTCTTCCCCCGGTTGTTCAGCAGCGCGAGCACGACCAGACCGGCCGCGAGAAGCAACGTCAGGATCGACGAGCCGATGGTGAAGGCGTACGCGATGTCGCCAGCCGACTCGGCCGAGGTGCCCGCGTACGCGTCCTTGAGGACGTCGCGGATCGTGCCGATCACGGACAGCGTCACGATCAGGTTCAACACCTGGATGACGGCGACGAGAATGAGCAGCCAGCTGGAAAGCGTCACCACGCTGGGACGCGCGCGGGGCGTGGTGCCCGGAGCATCGACCATGATTCTCCCTCCCTCGATGAGATGACCACCGTAGCGATCTCGCACCAGGTGGGCACGTCGGAAAGGCTCACCGGTCCGCGGCGCGCCGCAACCGGCGGTGCTCGGCGGTGACGACCCCGAGCAGGGCCAGGTCGAGCGCGACCGCGAAGACCGCGCCGAACTGGTTGACCGTGAAGTTGAAGACCTGCCCGAACAGCAGGTCGACCAGGAGCGCCAGCTTGAACAGTCGGAACGCTTCGGTCCGGTCCCGGCGCAGCAGCCAGGCCGCGCGCAGGCTCAGCACGGCGGTGACCAGCGCGGTGGCGGTGACGCCGAGGACCGCGCCCCACTCCCGTTCCTGGTCCAGCTCGCCGGTGACGCCGTCGACCAGCACCGCCATCACGGTCACCAGCGGCTCCGCCACCAGCCAGACCACCACCGGCCAGACCAGCCAGCGACGGCCGGCGGCCCAGGCGCCGAGTCGGCGGGCCCGCTCCGCCCCCCGCTGCCAGAACCGCACCGGCGGCGGTTCCCGCCGCGGGACCGCGTCCAGCAGCTGCGCCAGCGCCGCCTCGGTCGCCGGCCCGGTGCCCTGCACCAGGCGCAGCACGGCGATCCGACGCCGGTCGGTCAACCCGCCGGGCAGCGCGCTGAGCACCACGTCCAGCGCGTTGGCGGTGCGTTCGGCCGGGGTCAGCCGGGACCGGCCGGTGCGCCCGCGTACCGCCTGGACGAGCAGGACGAGCAGGGCGAAGGCCACGTAGATGATGGCGGCGGCCGGGGCGTAGAAGTAGTCAGTGCGGGCGGTGACGAACTTGCCCACCTCGTCGATGAAGAGCCCGAACCCGATCCCACCGACCACCGCCCCGGCGGTGCGGGATCCGTCGCCCAGGAAGACCAGCGGGATTCCCAGCCCCACGGCGAGCAGCAGACCACCCCAGAGGACGTGCGCGATGTGCAGCCCGCCACCGCCGAGCTGCGGGTAGTCGGCGGCCTGGAGGTAGGCGCGGACGGCCAGCACGGTGACCACGCCGGAGAGCACGAACGCCTGGAGGTGGGAGGCGGCGCCGATCGCCCGGGGCGGCAGCCGGCGGACCAGCCAGCCGAGCCCCGGCGGGTGGTGGGACGGTCCGGGTGGCATGCCCCGAAACCTAGTAGCCGCGCCACTCCTCGCGGGCGTACTCCAGCACCCTGGGCTGCAACAACGTCGAGGCCGGCACGTCCACCCGGGCCCGGTCGGCGGGGAAGGCGGCCGCCGCGGCGAGTACCGGCGGGGTGAGGAAGCGCAGCGGCGGCGCATCGGCCGGCAGCGCCAGCTCCGGCGCGGCGTCGCCGGGCGCGGCGAGCACGAAGCCCCAGTCGCCGAAGCTCGGCACGTCGACGTGGTAGGGCGTGGTGGCGAAGCCCGCCTCGCGCACCGACCGCTCGATCGACCAGTACGACCGGGGCGCGAAGTAGGGCGAGCCGGACTGGACCACGAGCCGGCCGCCCGGAGCCAGCACCGGCCGGATGAGCGCGTAGAACTCGACCGTGTAGAGCTTCGCGGTGGCCGTCTCGTCCGGGTCGGGCAGGTCGGCGACCACCACGTCGAAGCGTTCCGTGGCGGTCCGCAGCCAGCCGAACGCGTCCAGGTTCAACACCCGGACCCGGGGGTCGGTGAGCGACCGGCGGTTCAGCTCGCGCAGCTGCGGCTCGCTGCGGGCCAGCGCGACCACGGCCGGGTCGAGGTCGACCAGGGTCACCGAGCGCACGTCCGGGTACGTGAGGATCTCCCGCGCGGCCAGCCCGTCGCCGGCGCCGAGCACCAGCACGTCGCCGTGCGGCCCGCGCATCGCCGGGTGCACCAGCGCCTCGTGGTAGCGGTACTCGTCCACGGAGCTGAACTGGAGGTCACCGTTGAGGAACAGCCGCAGGTCGGTGTCGGTGTGGCCGACCTCCCGCACCGAGCGGGTCAGCACGATCTCCTGGTAGCGGCTGCGCTCGGCGTGCACCACCGGATCCCGGTAGAGCTGCTGGCGGGCGGTCACCTCGAAGTCGTGGGCGGTCACCCAGGCGTACCCGAGCAGGAGACCGACCACGACGGCGCCGGCGCCGAGCACGACCCGCGCCCGGCGGCCGAGTTCGGCGCGGAACACCGTGAAGACCAGCGCGAGCCCGGCGACGGCGTTCACCGCGCCGACCACCAGCGCGCCCTTGAGCTGGCCGAAGACCGGCATCAGCAGGAACGGGAAGGCCAGCCCGCCGAGCAGCGCGCCGACGTAGTCGGCGGCGAACAGGTCGGCCACCGCGCTGCCCGCGGACTGCTCCCGGATGCGTTGCAGCATGACCATGAGCAGCGGGATCTCCGCGCCGATCAGCAGGCCGAGCACGAACGCGGTGCCGACCAGCGCCGGCCCGTAGAGGTCGAGCCACGCGAACGCGGCGTAGAGGCCGAGCACGGAGAGGCCGCCGAGCAGCGCCAGGGTCAGCTCGATCGCCGCGAACGCGGCCGCCGCGCGGGACTGCAACGGCTTCGCCACCAGCGCGCCGACTCCCATCGCGAAGACCATCACGCCGAGCACGATCGACGCCTGGCCGACCGCGTCGCCGATCAGATAGCTGCCCAGCGCGACCAGGGCCAGCTCGTAGACCAGGCCGCAGGCCGCGCAGACGAAGACCGCGAGCAGGACCGCCGCGCGGGCCGGGCGCCACCGCGGCCGTACGGGCGCGTCGACGGTCACGTCTTCTCCCGGGTACGCCCGGCGGCGCCCGCCCCGGCGCGCTGCGCGGGCACCGGTCCCCGGAGCTGACGACGGCGTTGCCGCACGCCCACGCCGATGAAGAGCGCGGCGAGCAGGAACAGCCCGACCGTGGTCAGCAGCAGGATCCACCGGTCCCGCCAGAAGTCGCTGCCGGCGTCCGGCAGCGGGACGGCCGGGGTGGCCGGTTCGGCGGTGGGGGTGGCGGCCGGGTCGGCCAGCCCCCGCTCGGTGGCGAGCAGCGGCAGCATGGTCGCGGCCCGGGTGACGGCCCAGCCCGGATCGTCGACGAACGCGTCCTCGTCCAGCCCGAAGCGGCCCAGCCCGGATTCGATCGCGGCCAGGTCGCTGAACTCGATGTCGTCCGACCCCTTCACCCGGATGCTGGCGGAGTCGTTCGACTCGCTGCTGGACGACGTGTAGATGACGTTGGCGTAGACCTCGATCCACCGGGAGCAGCCGGGCGCGTCCGCGACCGCCGTGCCGTCGCCGAGGTTCGAGCCGACGCTCACCGGGTCGTACGTGTCGACCAGCTGCCAGCCGTAGCAGATGCCCTGGCTGTCGGCGGCGGCCCGGAGGATGGGCACGGTGCCGGAGCGCTCGTCGGCCGCCGGGGCAGGCACGTCGGTGTCCGAGTCGCCGCTGATCGCGCCGATGACGCAGGCGCCGACCGTGATGCCGATGATCACCGTCCAGATCAGCGCCTGTCGGCGCTTGTTCTGGGTGGCGGTGGCCTTTCCGGCCATCAGCTGATCGCGGCGGCGATGATCGCGCCGGTGGCGACGTGCACGGTGGCGGAGATCCAGACCGCCGGGTGCGGCTCCGGGTCGACCAGCAGCTCGCCGAGCTTGCCGGGGGTGGCCACGTCGAGCAGCACGAAGGCCGCCGCCATGATGACCAGCCCGAGGATCCCGTACGCGGCGGAACCGGCCAGCCCGAGCGCGAAGTCGTCGTCGCTGGCCACGATCGCGGCGACCACCACGGTGCCGACACCGAGCAGGTTGGAGGCGAGCAGCACCGTGGCGTTGCGGTTGCGCTCGGTCCAGATCAGCTCGTGGAGCTTGCCGGGGGTGGCCAGGTCGACCAGCGCGTAGCCGATCGCCATGAGGACGACGCCGACCACGCCGTAGGCGAGGGTGACCAGCAGATCGGTGACGAGATGCTGCACAGGGACTCCAGGGTGAGGGGGTCGGACGGGCTACTTGCCGGCGCCGGGGCCGCCGCCCCGGACGGTGCTGCCCCGGCCCCAGCCCCAGCTGTTGCCGACGACGCGGTGGTACCGGGGGTAGGCGGTGGACATCTTCTCCAGCAGGATCACCGAGCCGACGGCGAGCGGGAGGATCACCACCGAGTCGTCGTCGTAGCGCAGGTAGACGCCGCTGCCGTCGACGTACTGGTCGGCCGGCTGCCACGCGTCGGTGATCTCCTTCGACACCTGGCTGGGCGACTGCTTCGACGTGTAGGCGACCGCCTGGGCGCCGATGTCCCGGCCCGACGCGCGGGAGAAGTGGTCCTCCACGTAGCCGCGGGGCGAGAAGTTGCCGTAGAAGATCGTGAAGGCGGCGATGAGGGCGCCGACGACGGCGACCGCCACCCCGACCACGAACCACCGTCGGTACGTCACAGCTCTTCCACCACCGTCTCGGTCAGGACCAGCTCGTTGGTCTGGGGGTAGGCGTGCCACGTGCGCCAGGCGAGCGTGCCGCCGGGCGGGTCGGGGCGGACGGCGAGCGCGGTGACCGCGTCCTCGTCGCCGGGAAAGACGCCGACCAGCGCGTACGGGTCTTCGGCCAGCTCGGCGCGGAGCGCCGCGACCCGGGTGCGGAGGCCGTCGCCGGCCGGGCGGAGCACCGTGGCGGTGAACCGGTAGCCGACGGTCTCGTCGTGCAGCGTGTCCGGCAGGTGCGGCGGGCGGCCGGGCAGGCAGGCGACCGTCTCGGTCAGCCCGCCCAGCACCACCTGGTGGGAGGCGCCGAGCAGGCGCAGCCGCAGCCACGTGCCGCCCGGCAGGTCGAGGTCGCGCACGGCCAGCGCCGGCAGCTCCGGGCCGCCGAGGGTCAGGCTGAGGTCGGCGGCGCGGCTGTCGACGTACGGGGTGTGCAGAGCGACGAGCACGCCTACTTCACCTGGTCCGGGCCGCCCTGCGGGTAGATCATCACCTCGGCCCGGCGCAGTTCGTCGCCGAGGTTCACCTCCCAGCCGGCCTCGCCGTACGCCTCGAACGACAGCCGGGCCCCGCCGGGCGCCTGGTAGTCGTGGTAGCGCATCGTGCCGCGCGGGTCCAGGCCGGTGCCCTCGGTCGCGGTGTAGCGCGCCTGGCCCGACTCGTCCCAGTTGTAGCGGCGGCCGGCGATCTCCAGCGTCGGGGCGCCCGGCGTCACCGTGGCGCCCGGCTCGCTGGTCCAGAGCACCATCTCCAGGTCCGGCTCCGCCTCGACGGAGAGCCAGCGCTTCACCCCGCCCGCGTCATCGAGCAGGTGCTCCGCCCAGCTCCAGCCGCCCTCGACCAGGTGCACCGAGCCGCGCACGGTGTAGGGGACCTGCCGGATCTCGATGATGTCGCCGGGCTTGAGCGCGCGGGGGTCACCCCGCAGCGCGTCCGTGTCCCGGTCCCGGAACGGGTCCCCGGGCGTCGCCGCCTGCGGGCGGGCCGCCGAGCGGGACCGGCGCAGCGCGATCACGGCGATCACCACGCCGGCCACCCCGACCAGGCACCCCAGCGTGGTCACCAGGTACGCCACCGAACCGTTCACGAGCGCCTCCCCCCAACATGCATCGGCGGAGACGGTAACAACCCCGCGCACCCCCGCCGAAGTGCCGTTCGTTGAGTGTGCGGTCAGCTACTCTCGGCCGCCGGCCAGCCGCTCGGCGGCGTACTCACGCAGCGTTGCGCGGCCCATCACGCATCCGCTGAACGTGGTGAACTCCCCGTCGTCGTCGCGCAACCGTTCCCAGGCCGCCCGCCCGGCCGCCGGGTCGACCGCCTCCAGCAACGTCGCCGCGTAGGCCCTTCCGGCGGGCGAACCCTTCCGGAGCAGCCGGTCGAGCTTCTTCCGGGCCGCCTCCGGGTGTTCGCGCAGCGCCTGCTCCGCCTGCCGGTACGCCTCGGTCGCGGGCAGGATCTGCCCCGCGAACCCGACCCCGCCGAAGGCCAGGGTGTCCGCGCCCTCGAGTTCCCGCTCCCACTTCCCGCTCATGCCCCACTATGTGCCCACCCCGCCCACCCCTCACCCCTCGCAGGTAAGGAAGGGACCCCTGTTAACGCCTCCGGTAGAGGAAGGGACCCTTGTTAACGCCCACGACGCGCAGCACCAGCGGCACGCAGGGCGCACCGTTGATCAAGGAGTCGTGGAGCCGGTTCGGTCAGGTCAGCCGGGTCGTCGCTGACCGAGGCCACCAGCAGTGGGCCGGCGGCCATGGTGACACCGTCACCGATGGTGGAGACCGCGGAGGCGGTCCACAGTCTGGTGAAGTCCGCGCCGAGACGCGCGGAAACAAGGGCACGCGAGAAGAGCTCCTCGAGCCAGGAAGGGAAACGGTCATGAGGGACCGCTTCGCGGCGAGGAGCACCACGCCGCCGGGACCCGGCGGCGAAGCGTCAGCGAGCGGAGTGCTCTCGCGGCGAAGCGGGGACCGTCAGCAGGCCGAGGCGCATCTGCGGCTTCCCAACTGTCGATCGACGTTCCGGGCAGGATGTTCGGCCGACGCCCGCGGCGCTGTCCGTCCCACCGGATGGCGAAGGCCCGGCCTGGACGGCCGGGCCTTCGCGGGGTGCTACGGGTCAGGCGGCGGTGACCGCCAGGGACTCCTTGGTGTCGGACAGGTCGACGCGGACCGTGTCGCCGTCGCGGATCTCGCCGGCCAGCAGCGCCTTGGCGAGCTGGTCGCCGATCGCCGACTGCACCAGCCGGCGCAGCGGGCGGGCGCCGTAGATCGGGTCGTACCCGTGCTCGGCCAGCCAGGTGCGGGCCGCGTCGGTGATCTCCAGGCCAAGCCGGCGGTCGGCCAGTCGGCGGCGCATCCGGTCGAGCTGGATGTCCACGATCGCCCGCAGGTCCCCGCCCTGGAGCGCGGCGAACACCACGATGTCGTCGAGGCGGTTGAGGAACTCCGGCTTGAAGTGCGACCGGACCACCGCGAGCACACCCTCCCGACGCTCCTCCTCGCTCAGCGTCAGGTCGCTGATGACCGAGGAGCCCAGGTTCGAGGTGAGGATGAGGATGGCGTTGCGGAAGTCCACGGTGCGGCCCTGACCGTCGGTGAGCCGACCGTCGTCGAGCACCTGGAGCAGCACGTCGAAGACGTCCGGGTGGGCTTTCTCCACCTCGTCCAGCAGGATCACCGAGTAGGGCCGACGGCGCACCGCCTCGGTGAGCTGGCCGCCCTCCTCGTAGCCGACGTAGCCGGGCGGGGCGCCGACCAGGCGGGCCACCGAGTGCTTCTCGCCGTACTCGCTCATGTCGATGCGGACCATGGCCCGTTCGTCGTCGAAGAGGAACTCGGCGAGCGCCTTGGCCAGCTCGGTCTTGCCGACGCCGGTCGGGCCGAGAAAGAGGAAGCTGCCGGTCGGGCGGTCCGGGTCGGCGACGCCGGCGCGGGCGCGACGGACCGCGTCGGAGACCGCCCCCACCGCCTCGGCCTGGCCGACAACGCGACCGCGCAGCGACTCCTCCATCCGCAGCAGCTTGGCGGTCTCGCCTTCGAGCAGCCGCCCGGCGGGGATGCCGGTCCAGGAGGCGACCACGGCGGCGATGTCGTCCGCGCCGACCTCCTCCTTGAGCATCGCGCCGTCGGCCTGAAGGCGGGCCAGCTCCTCCTCGGCCTGCTTCAGCTCGGCGCGCAGCGCGGGGATCCGGCCGTACCGCAGCTCGGCGGCGCGTTCCAGCTCGCCGTCGCGCTCGGCCCGCTCGGCCTCGCCGCCGAGGCGCTCCAGCTCCTCCTTGGCGGTGGAGAGCTTGGTGATGTGGCTTTTCTCGGTCTGCCAGCGCTCGGACAGCGCGGTGAGCTGCTCACGCTTGTCGGCCAGCTCCTTGCGCAGCCGCTCCAGCCGCTCGGCGGACGCGGCGTCCGGCTCCTTGGCCAGCGCCATCTCCTCGATCTCCAGCCGGCGGACCGCACGCTCGATCTCGTCCACCTCGACCGGGCGCGAGTCGATCTCCATGCGCAGCCGGGACGCGGACTCGTCGACCAGGTCGATCGCCTTGTCCGGCAGGAACCGGTCGGTGATGTAGCGGTCGGACAGGGACGCGGCGGCGACCAGTGCGGCGTCGGTGATGCGTACGCCGTGGTGCACCTCGTAGCGCTCCTTGAGCCCGCGCAGGATGCCGATGGTGTCCTCGATGGTCGGCTCGCCGACCAGCACCGGCTGGAAGCGACGCTCCAGGGCCGGGTCCTTCTCGATGTGCTCGCGGTATTCGTCCAGCGTGGTCGCGCCGACCATCCGCAGCTCGCCCCGGGCCAGCATCGGCTTGAGCATGTTGCCGGCGTCCATCGAGCCCTCGCCCTTGCCGGCGCCGACCACGGTGTGCAGCTCGTCGAGGAACGTGATGACCTGGCCGTCGGAGTTCTTGATCTCCTCCAGCACGGACTTCAGCCGCTCCTCGAACTGGCCGCGGTAGGACGCGCCGGCCACCATGGCGCCCAGGTCGAGCGAGACGAGCTTCTTGTCCCGCAGCGACTCCGGCACGTCGCCGGCCACGATCCGCTGGGCCAGGCCCTCCACGATCGCGGTCTTGCCGACGCCCGGCTCACCGATGAGGACCGGGTTGTTCTTGGTACGCCGGGACAGCACCTGGATCACCCGGCGGATCTCCGAGTCCCGGCCGATCACCGGGTCGATCTTGCCGTCGCGGGCGCTGGCGGTGAGGTCGACGCCGTACTTGGCGAGGGCCTGGTAGGTCTGCTCCGGGTCGGCCGTGGTGACCCGGCGGTCCCCGCCCCGGACGGTGGGGAACGCGGCGACCAGGTTCTCCTCGGTGGCGCCGGCGTTCTTCAGCGCCACCGAGACCGCGCCGCCGACCCGGGCCAGCCCGGCCAGCAGGTGCTCGGTGGAGGTGTATTCGTCGCCCAGCGGCCGCGCGATCTGCTCGGCGGCGCCGATGGCGTTGACGAACTCGCGGGCGAGCGTCGGCTCGGCGATGCTGGACCCGCGTGCGGCGGGCAGCGCGTCGACCGAACGCTGGGCGACCCGGCGCAGCTCGGCGGGGTCGGCCCCGACGGCGCGCAGCAGGCCCGCCGCGGTCGAACCGTCGGTGTCCAGCAGTGACAGCAGCAGGTGCCAGGGCTCCACGGTGGCGTGGCCGCGCTGGTTCGCCAGCGCGACGGCACCGGTGATGGTCTCGCGGCTCTTGGTGGTGAGGCGTTCCGTGTTCATGGGCTCCCCCGGATCGGCGTGTCCACTGGGAACGACACAACCAGACTTGAGTCTATTCCGCTCAACTCCAGCGGTGTGACCTGAGTCACTACTTCGCTCGCCACCGCCAGTCGAACTCTCCCGCCGCCGGCGGCGGCCCGGGCAGCGGCGGCCCGGGCACGGCCAGGCCGGCCAGCAGCACCGCGAGGTGGCGGCGGCGCAGCTGCCGGGTCCGGTCCGGATCGGGTACGCGAATCGCGGCGCACCCCTCCAGCAGCAGCCCGACGTCCTGCGTCACCACGTCCGGTCGGAGCCGCCCGGCGTCCCGCGCCCGCCCGACCAGCCCGTCGACCAGCTCGTTCGCGCGCACCGCGGCCCGGCCCATCTCCTCGGTGGGCGTGAAGGTGCCGGCGAGGTGCACGGTGAGGGAGTGCACGTCGGCGTCGACGACGCGCTCCAGGAAGCCGGCGAACGCGGCCCAGTCGTCCGGCTCGGCGACGGCCTCCTCGGCCGCCGCGACGAACCGGAGCAGACCGTCGTGGCAGAGCGTGCGCAGCAGGTCCTCCTTGCCGGCGTACCGGCGGTAGAGGGCACTGATGCCGACGCCGGCCCGCTCGGCGACGGCGGCGATCGGCGCCTTCGGGTCGTCCAGGAAGACGGTGCGTGCCGCCGCCAGGATCGCGGCGTCGTTGCGGGCCGCCTGCGCGCGCCGGCCGGCCAGCGGCAGGTCGTCGGTCGGGTTCGACATGCGTCGACGATAACAGTGGAACGGATCGTTCCGCTCTGCTACGTTAGAACGGAACGAAACATTCCGTTCCGAGGGAGAAGTCATGTCGGCCACCGCTCTCCGTCCCTACCGCGTCGAGATCCCGCAGACCGCCCTGGACGACCTCGCCGACCGGCTGCGGCGCACCATCTGGCCGGGCGAGCTGCCCGACGCCGGCACGGCGTACGGCATGCCGACCGCCCGGGTCCGCGAGCTGGCGACCTACTGGCTGGAGACGTTCGACTGGCGGGCGGTCGAGGCCCGACTGAACGCGCACCCGCAGTTCGTCACCGAGATCGACGGCGAGGAGATCCACTTCCTGCACGTCCGGTCGTCCCGGCCGGACGCCACCCCGCTGGTGCTCACCCACGGCTGGCCCGGTTCCGTGGTCGAGTACCTGGACGTGATCGCCCCACTGGCCGAGCCGACCGACCCGGCCGCGCCCGCGTTCCACCTGGTGATCCCGTCGCTGCCCGGATTCGGCTTCTCCGGCCCGACCCGCAGCGCCGGCTGGAACCGCTACCGCACCGCCCGGGCCTGGGCCGAGCTGATGGCCCGCCTCGGCTACGACCGGTACGGCGCGGTCGGCAACGACGCCGGCTCGATGATCTCGCCCGAACTCGGCCGCCTCGACCCGGACCACGTGCTCGGCGTGCACGTCACCCAGCTCTTCTCGTTCCCGTCCGGCGACCCGGCCGAGTTCGACGGGCTCTCCGACGCCGACCAGGCGGCGCTGCGCCACCTCCAGTGGTTCTACGAGAACAAGTTCTCCTTCAACCAGGTGCACAGCCAGCAGCCGCAGACGCTGGCGTTCGCGCTGGCCGACTCGCCGGTCGGCCTGCTCGCCTGGAACGGGCAACTCCTCGACGAGAACCTCGACCCGGACTTCGTCCTGGCCAACGTCGCCGTCTACTGGTTCACCGGCACCGCCGCCTCGTCGATGCGCTTCTACTGGGAGGACGCCCACGCCACCGAGCAGCCGACCGGGCCGACGACGGCACCGACCGCGGTGGCGATGTTCCCCGGGGACTTCCAGTCGATCCGCCGGTTCGCCGACCGGGACCACGCCGGCATCGTCAGCTGGCACGCCTTCGACGCCGGGCCCGACCGGGGCGGGGACGTCGGCGGGCACTACGCCGCACACCAGGCCACCGACGTGCTGGTCGGCGACATCCGGCAGTTCTTCGCCGGGCTCCGTTGAGCCCGACCCCGGTCGAGGGCCCCGCGGCCCTCGACCGGGCGTCGCGGTCGGCGAGGCAGGGTAGCCTCACCCGCGTGCGAGTACGTGTCGAACAGACCGCCTTACCGGGGATCGGCGTCCGTCATGACCTGATGACGGAGTCGGGCCGCCGGCTCGGTGTGGTCTCCCACCGCAATGGCCGCCGCGACCTGGTCCTCTACGACCCGGACGATCCCGACTCCTGCCAGCACGACATACCGCTGACCGACGACGAGGCCGAGGCGTTGGCCGACATCCTCGGCGCGTCGCTGATGCTGGGCCAGCTCTCCGGGCTGCGCGAGCAGGCCGCCGGGCTGCTGACCGAGCAGATCGTGATGCCGGCCGGCTCGAAGTACGTCAACCGGCGGCTGGGCGACACCAAGGCACGCACGCGGACCAGCGCCTCCATCGTGGCGGTGCTGCGTCAGGGCGAGGTGAACGTCTCGCCCGACCCCACCTTCCGGTTCGAAGCCGGCGACGTGATCGTCGTGGTCGGAACCCGTCAGGGTCTTGACGGCGTCACCGCGATCCTCGCCGAGACCGACCCGGACGGCTGACGCGTATGCACGAAACCCAAATCCTGCTCGTCGAGGTCGGCGCGCTGCTGCTCCTGCTCGGCCTGCTCGGCCGGCTCAGCCGTCGCGTCGGCGTCTCACCCATCCCGCTCTACCTGCTCGCCGGCCTCGCCTTCGGGCACGGCGGGCTGTTGCCGCTCAACGCCAGCGAGGAGTTCTTCGCCGTCGGCGCCGAGATCGGCGTGATCCTGCTGCTGGTCATGCTCGGCCTGGAATACAGCGCGAACGAGCTGGTGGGCAACCTCCGCTCGGCCGCGCCGGCCGGGCTCATCGACGCGGTGTTCAACGCGCTGCCCGGTTTCGCCTTCGCGCTGCTGCTGGGCTGGGGTTGGGTCGCCGCCGTGGTGCTCGCCGGCGTCACCTGGGTGTCGTCCTCCGGGGTCATCGCCAAGGTGCTCGGCGACCTGGGCCGGGTCGGTAACCGGGAGACCCCGGTGATCCTCTCCGTCCTGGTGATCGAGGACCTGGCCATGGCCCTCTACCTGCCGCTGGTCACCGCGCTGCTGGCCGGGGTCGACCTGGTGAAGGGCGGCATCGCGCTCGCCGTCGCGGTCTTCACCGTGGTCGTCGTGCTGGCCGTGGCAATTCGGTACGGGCACCTGATCTCCGCCGCGCTCTCCGCCAAGGACCCGGAGGCGCTGCTGCTCGGGGTGCTCGGCCTGACCCTGCTGGTCGCCGGCATCGCGGCCAAGCTCCAGGTCTCCGCCGCGGTCGGCGCGTTCCTGGTCGGCATCGCGTTGTCCGGCCCGGTGGCGCACCACGCCACCGAGCTGCTCTCGCCCCTGCGGGACCTCTTCGCCGCGGTCTTCTTCGTGTTCTTCGGGCTGGTCACCAACCCGCTGGACATGCCGCCGGTGCTGCTGCCCGCGCTGCTGCTGGCCGTGGTCACCATGGCGACGAAGGTGGCCACCGGCTACCTGGCCGCCCGGCGGGCCGGGATCGCCGAGCCCGGTCGCTGGCGGGCCGGGCTGGCGCTCACCCCGCGCGGCGAGTTCTCCATCGTCATCGCCGGGCTGGCCGTCGCCGCCGTCTACCCGGTGGAGCCCAAGCTGGCCGCGCTCGCCACGGCGTACGTGTTGATCACGGTGGTGACCGGGCCGCTGCTCGCCCGACTGCCGGACATGCCCTGGTTCAAGCAGTGGCTGCGCCGCCGCGCCGCCGCCAGCCGGCCGCCCGCGCCGGTAAGGGTGGGCGACTGACCTCGGTCGGGCCGGATCGGCCGCACGGCGGATCCGGCCCGGCCAACGGTTGTCAAATTGATTCCGGGAAGGTCTACCACTGCTCCGCCCAACCGCGTTAACGTGTCGCCCCAGCAGCCAGGGTCCGCGGGTGGCCGGTGCCCCCGCCAGCGCAAGCGGAAGGTCGGCCGGTGAGCGTGCAGGAAGAGACGTTTCACGGCTTCGCCAACCCGGTCGACCCCTCGCCCGCCGAGCTGCGGGCCTGGGCCTACCAGCCCGACTCGGTGCCGCTGAGTTCCATGCCACCGGACTGGGACCTCCTGGTCGCCGGTGACCACCTGGTGCAGACCCTGTTCGACCTGGCCATGGACCGCTCCTGCCCGGCCCGCCGGTTCGCGCTGCACTGCCTCTACATCTACGCCGCCGACGGCATCCGGACGAACTTCCGGGCCCACCCGAAGCGCCGCTTCCGGAAGCTGGTGGAGCAGGCCGAGCGGGCCGGCGACGACCTGATGCGCAACTGGGCGCACAACAGCCGGGTCCTGCTCGCCCGCCCGGATCTCTTCGTCTACCGCGACTGGTGCGAGGGCGGCCTGGTCCGCGAGAACCGCCGCCTCTGACGGCGAACGGGCCGGGACCCCCCGTGGGTCCCGGCCCGCACGCCGACGGATCGTCAGGTCGACCCGCCCTGCTTCCTGCGCCGCTCGTCGTCCCTCGCCCGGTCCACGCCGTGGTCCGTCTGGTCGGCGAAGCGCCCTTCCTTGACCTTGTCGCTGAAACGACCCTCGGTGACCCGGTCGAATCGCTCCCGGACGTTCTCGGCCACCTTCTCCAGCCGTTCCTCCGCCCGCTCCGCCACCTTCTTCGCCGGTTCCGCCATGGCTCCCCCCGCCAGCCCGGAGTGCGATTTAGGGGCTTTTGCCCTGCTGAAAATCGTAGTGGACCCCGCCCCTGTCGCACCGCGCTTTCCCCAACCTCACCGGGGGCCGGCGCGGGAACGGCGAAGGCCGGCGCGCGCCCCGGGCGGGGGCGGCGCCGGCCTTCGTGCGGTCAGCGGTCGGGGGTGCGGCGGGGTCGCCAGACGACGAGCGCGGTCGAGGTGCGGTTGGTGGGCACCAGGTCGCCCCGGGGGAAACCACCGAGCGACTCCAGCTCGGCGATCCGCCGGTACGCGGCGTCCAACTCCGCCTCCAGCCGGGCCACCCTCCGTTGCGCCTCCTCCAGCAGGCGCTCCAGCCCGATGATCCGCTTGACCCCGGCCAGGTTGATCCCGTCGTCCTGGCTGAGCCGCTGCACCTCGCGCAGCAGCACCACGTCCCGGACGCTGTAGCGGCGACCGCCACCGGCCGCCCGGCCCGGCTGGACCAGCCCCAACCGGTCGTACTGGCGCAGCGTCTGGGGGTGCATGCCCGCCATCCGCGCGGCCACCGAAATCATCAGGACCTTGGCCTCGTAGGCCGGGTCACCCGCGCCGACGTACTCCTCCGACATGCCCGCTCACCTCCGCTGCCGCCGTCAACCGAACCGACGTACCCGCGCGTCCAGATGTTCCCGCGCGGCGGGCGGGGTCTGCTCCGCGAAGGTCTCCAAGGCCGCCCGCGCCTCGTCCGACACCTTCGCCGGGACCACCACGTCGAGCGTGACCAGCAGGTCACCGGCGCGGCCGTCCTTGCGTACGACGCCCTTGCCACGGGCGCGCAGCACCCGTCCGCTGGGCGTACCCGGCGGCACCCGCAGGGTCACCGTGCCGTCCAGGGTCGGCACCCGCAGATCGGTGCCGAACACCGCCTCGGCGTACGTGATCGGGACGCTCAGGGTGAGATCGTCCCCGGTACGCCCGAACAGCTCGTCCGGGCGGACTTTGACGTGCACGAACAGGTCGCCCGCCGGACCGCCCCGCTCACCCGGCTCGCCCCGGCCCGCCAGCCGGATCCGCTGCCCGTCGGCCACCCCGGCCGGGAAGCGCACGTTCAGCGTGCGGGTCTTGGTGACCCCGCCGGTGCCGTGGCACTCCGGGCACTTCTCCTCGACGATCGTGCCCACGCCCTGGCAGTTGCGGCACGGCTCGGAGAAGCTGAACGACCCCTGGTTGCGGGTGGTCACACCGGCGCCGTGGCAGACCGGGCACGCCACCGGCTGGGTGCCGGGCTTCGCGCCGTTGCCGTGACACGTGTCGCAGACGCCCGGCGCGCGCAACGTCAGCGGCAGGGTGACGCCGCGGACCGCGTCGGAGAAGTCCAGCGCCACCTCGGCCTCGACGTCTCGGCCCCGGGCCGGACCGCGCGGACGGGCCGCACCGCCGCCACCGCCGCCGCCGCCGCCGGAGAAGATCGTGCTGAACAGGTCGGTGAAGCCACCACCGCCGAAGCGGGCGTCGCCACCACCACCGCCGCCGCCGAACAGGTCGGAGACGTCGAACGGCGCGCCGCCGCCCGGCTGGCCCGCGCCCCGGGCGCTGCGTCGGAAGGCGCCCGAGCCGAACAGCGACCGCATCTCGTCGTACTCGCGCCGCTTCTTCTCGTCGCCGAGCACCGCGTACGCCTCGGAGACGGTCTTGAACCGCTCCTCGGCCCTGGGGTCACCGGGGTTGTGGTCCGGGTGCGACTCCCGGGCCAACTTCCGGTACGACTTCTTGATCTCGTCCGAGGAGGCGGACTTGTCCACGCCCAACGCGGCGTAGTAGTCCTTCTCGATCCAGTCCTTGGAACTCACCGGTCCACCCCCTTCCACGGGTCCGATCCCGGTCGTCCCGCCCGCCCGACAAGGGCGGACGGGACGTCACGGGTGGGCACTACTCCGGGTCCGCGACCGCGACCAGAGCCGGCCGCAGCAGGCGCTCGCCGAGCTGGTAGCCCCGGCGCATGACCTGCACGCAGGTCGGCTCGGTGACGTCGGCGGAGGTCTGGTGCGCCACCGCCTCGTGCCGGGTCGGGTCGAACGGGTCGCCCTGCTCGCCGAACGCGGTCAGGCCGAACTTGCCGAGCGCGGCGGTGAGCTGGTCGGCCACACTGCCGAACGGTCCCACCAGGTCGCCGTGCTCGCGGGCCCGGTCCAGGTCGTCCAGGATCGGCAGCAGCGCGGTGAGCACCGTGCCGGTGGCCTGCTCCTGGACCAGGCTGCGGTCCCGGTCGACCCGCTTGCGGTAGTTGGCGTACTCCGCCGAGACCCGCTGGAGGTCGCGGGTGCGCTCCTCCAGGTCCCCGCGGAGGGCCTCCAGCTCGGCGCCGAGCGGCGCCGCCTTGCCGGTCTCCCCGCTCGGCTCGGCCGGGGAGTCGACCACCGGCGGGCCGGAGACCTCGGCCTCGCCGCCGATCTCGTCGACCACGACCTCGGCCTCCTCGACCAGCCCCTCGGCGGGCGCGTCGGCGGCCGCGTCGGCCGCCGAGGCGTCGTTCGCCGGCTGCTCGGTCACCTTGCCGAGCTTGCGCTTGTCGCGGATGACGACCCGCGGCTCGTCACCGGCGTCCTTGCCGGTGCCCGCGGAGCCGCCCGGCGCCGACCCGGTGGAACCCGGGTCGGACGCTCGTGGCTTGTCCGTCATGCGGTTACCTCATCCCTCTGCCGTGCGGACCGTGCCCGGGACCGAAGGTCACTTCTTGTCCTCGTCCACGATCTCCGCGTCGACCACGTCGTCGGCGCCACCGGCCTGCGGGCCGCCGGCCGCACCGGCACCCGCGCCGGCGCCCGGCCCGGCCGCGCCCGGGGCGGTCTGCTCGCCCTCCTGCTGCTGGGCGTAGAGCAGCGAGCCGGCCTGCTGGGAGACCTGGGCCAGCTTCTCGTGGGCCGACTTGATCTTCTCGATGTCCTGGCCGCCGAGGGCGCTGCGCAGCTCGCCGAGCGCCTCGTTGAGCTGGTCCCGGTTCTCGCTGGGCAGCTTGTCGCCGCTCTCGGCGAGGAACTTCTCGGTCTGCCACTGGAGCGCCTCGGCCACGTTGCGGGTCTCGGCCTCCTCACGGCGACGCTTGTCCTCGTCGGCGTGCTCCTCGGCGTCCCGGCGCATCCGCTCGATGTCGTCCTTCGGCAGCGAGGAGCCGCCGGTGATCGTCATCTTCTGCTCCTTGCCGGTGCCCAGGTCCTTGGCGTGCACGTTGACGATGCCGTTGGCGTCGATGTCGAACGTGACCTCGATCTGCGGCACGCCGCGCGGCGCCGGCGGGAGGCCGGTCAGCTCGAACGTGCCGAGCTTCTTGTTGTAGGCCGCGATCTCCCGCTCGCCCTGGAACACCTGGATCAGCACCGACGGCTGGTTGTCGTCCGCCGTGGTGAAGACCTCGGAGCGCTTGGTCGGGATGGTGGTGTTGCGCTCGATGAGCTTGGTGAAGATGCCGCCCTTGGTCTCGATGCCCAGGCTCAGCGGGGTCACGTCGAGCAGCAGGACGTCCTTGACCTCGCCCTTGAGCACGCCGGCCTGCAGGGCGGCGCCGACGGCGACGACCTCGTCCGGGTTGACGCCCTTGTTCGGGTCACGGCCGGTGAGCTGCTTGACCAGGTCGGTCACGGCCGGCATCCGGGTGGAGCCGCCGACCAGGATCACGTGGTCGACGTCGGAGATCTTGATCCCGGCGTCCTTGACGGCCTGCTCGAACGGGCCCTTGCAGCGGTCCAGCAGGTCCTGCGTCATGCGCTGGAACTCGGCGCGGCTCAGGGTCACGTCGAGGTGCAGCGGGCCGGCCGAACCGGCGGTGATGTACGGCAGGTTGATGTTGCTGGTGGTGGCGGCGGACAGCTCGATCTTGGCCTTCTCGGCGGCCTCCTTGAGACGCTGCATGGCCATCTTGTCCTGCGACAGGTCGATGCCGTGCTCGCCGCGGAACGTCTTCACCAGGTGGTCGATGATGCGCTGGTCCCAGTCGTCGCCGCCCAGCTGGTTGTCACCGCTGGTGGACTTGACCTCCACCACGCCCTCGGCCAGCTCCAGCAGCGACACGTCGAAGGTGCCGCCACCGAGGTCGAAGACCAGGACGGTCTGCTCCTTGGAGCCCTTGTCCAGGCCGTACGCCAGCGCCGCCGCGGTCGGCTCGTTCACGATCCGCAGCACGTTGAAGCCGGCGATCTCGCCGGCCTCCTTGGTGGCCTGACGCTGGCCGTCGTTGAAGTAGGCCGGGACGGTGATCACGGCGTCGGTGATCTGCTCGCCCAGGTAGGCCTCGGCGTCCCGCTTGAGCTTCATCAGCGTGCGGGCCGAGATCTCCTGCGGGGTGTACTTCTTGCCGTCGATGTCGACGGTCCAGTTGGTGCCGATCTCCCGCTTGACCGAGCGGATGGTCCGGTCGGGGTTGGTCACCGCCTGGCGCTTGGCGACCTCACCGACGAGCACCTCGCCGTTGCGGGCGAACGCGACGATCGAGGGAGTCGTACGCGAGCCCTCGGCGTTGGCGATGACGGTGGGCTCACCGCCCTCGAGAACGCTGACGCAGGAGTTCGTCGTGCCGAGGTCGATGCCGACCGCACGTGCCATGTTCGCTTCCTCGCTTCGTAACGGGTGAGCAGGTCAGGTGGCCTGCCCGGCGGGTCGCCCGGAAGCGACCGCACCACAAGTTGAGTGAACTTGACTCAATAGTGCCACGCGATCGGCAATCCGCAAGTCGGGGTTGAGCCGACCCGGCGCAACCTGACCGTTATTACCGTCCGGTTGTCTTACCTTGCGTCGGTCGGGCACGCTTTAGCGGTGACGACGCATGGCGATTCCGCCACCCGTGCCGGCGCGCCCGCCGTCGCAGCCCGCACCGGACCTCCCACCGGCGAGGACCAGCCCGCCGAAGCCGCGGCGGGCCTGCCCGCCGCGCTCACCGGCCTGCGGGCCGCGATCGACGCGGCTCGCTTCCCGCTCGCGCTCGCCTCGGCCGAGCCGGCCCGGCACGCCGCCCGCAGCCTCACCGACCAGCTCGACGACTACCTGCTTCCCCGGCTGGCCCGGCTCGACGCCCCGCTGCTGGTGGTCGTCGGCGGGTCGACCGGCGCCGGCAAGTCGACGTTGGTCAACAGCCTGGTCCAGGCACGGGTCAGCGCGGCCGGCGTGCTCCGCCCCACGACCCGCTCGCCCGTGCTGGTCTGCAGCCCGAGCGACGCCGCCTGGTTCCGCCAGGGCGACCTGCTGCCCGGCCTGACCCGCACCACCGAGCCGAGCGAGCAGCCCGGCACCCTCCAGCTGGTCACGGCCCCGGCGCTCCCGCCCGGCCTGGCCTTCCTCGACGCGCCCGACATCGACTCGGTGGTCGACGCCAACCGGGCGCTGGCCGGGCAACTGCTGGCCGCCGCCGACCTGTGGCTGTTCGTCACCACCGCCGCCCGCTATGCCGACGCCGTCCCCTGGGAGCTGCTGCGCAGCGCCCGGGCCCGGGGCACCGCCGTCGCCATGGTGCTCGACCGGGTCCCGCCGGAGGCCGCCGACGAGATCGCCGCCCACCTGTCGGAGATGCTCGCCGCGCAGGACCTGGGCGCCGCGCCGCTGTTCGTGCTGCCGGAGACGTGGGTCGACGGTCAGGGGCTGCTGCCCGACCGGATGACCGCCCCGCTGAGCGGCTGGTTCGCCCGGCTCGCCGCCGACGCCGACGCCCGCGCGGCGGTGGTCCGGCAGACGCTCGACGGCGCGCTCGCCGCCCTGCACCCGGTGGTGGAGGCGCTGGCCGAGGCCGCCGACGAGCAGGCGACCTCGGCCGACGCGCTGGACGAGCGGGTCCGCGCCGCCTACCGGGGCGCCGAGCGGACCGTCGACCAGGGGCTCAAGGACGGCCGGCTGCTCCGCAGCGAGGTGCTGGCCCGCTGGCAGGAGTTCGTCGGCACCGGGGAGTTCTTCCGCAGCCTGGAGGCGCGGATCGGCCGGCTGCGCGACCGGGTCGTCGCGGCGGTCACCGGGCGGCCCGCGCCGGCGGCCGAGCTGCGCACGGCGATCGAGTCCCAGCTGGTCACGCTGTTGCGCGGGGTGGCCGCCGAGGCGGCCGAGAACGCGTACACCGGGTGGAAGGCGCACCCGGCCGGCGCGGCGCTGCTGGAGCCGGACCTGGCGCACGCCTCGGCCGACCTGCCCGCTCGCGCCGAGCAACTCGTCCGCGACTGGCAGCGCGGGGTGCTGGAGCTGGTCCGGGTCGAGGGCGGGGACCGGCGGTTCGTGGCCCGCACGGCCGCGTACGCGGTCAACGCCACCGGCCTGGCCGTCATGATCGGCGTCTTCGCCTCCACCGCGTTCATTCCGACCGGGCTGGAGGTGGCCGCCGGCACCGGCACGGCGGTCGCCGGGCAGACCGTGCTCCAGGCCATCTTCGGCGATCAGGCGGTGCGAAACCTGGCCCGCACGGCGCGGGTGGACCTGCTCGACCGGGTCGGCGCGCTGCTGGCCGAGGAGGCCGGCCGCTTCCTCGCCCGCACCGAGGCGGCCCGCCCGGCCGCCGACGCCGGCGCGACGCTGCGGCGGGCCGCGACCGAGGTCGAGCGGGCCCGGCACCGCAGCGGCCTGACCCGCGCCGACCGGGCCGCGCTGCCCACCACCGAGCAGGACGGTCGCCCGTGAGCGCGAGGAGTGAGCCGGGTTTGCGAGCCCCGCAGTCGCGAGCAAGGACGGCACAGTGAGCAACATCGTGGGGCGGATGCGCGAGGCGTTCCGGGGTGACCAGCGGGTCGACCCGGACGTCCTGATCGCGCGCCTCCAGGCGGTCCAGCGCTTCCTCGGCGCGGTCGACGGCCAGGTGCCCGACGCCCAGCTCGTCGCCGCGCACACCGTGGTCGAGCGGGCCGGTGACCGGCTCGCCCTCTCCGGCCGTCACACCGTGGTCGCCCTCGCCGGCGCCACCGGCAGCGGCAAGTCCAGCCTGTTCAACGCGCTGGCCCGGATGGACCTCTCCCCGGTCGGCGTCCGCCGCCCGACCACCGGCGTGACCCACGCCTGCGTCTGGGGCCCGCTCGACGGCGCGGTCCGGCTGCTCGACTGGGTCGGGGTGCTGCCCCGGCACCGGTTCGTCCGGGAGAGCCCGCTCGACGGTGACGACGAGTCGACCCTGCACGGGCTGGTCCTGCTGGACCTGCCCGACTTCGACTCCGTCCAGCACACCCACCGGCTGGAGGTCGACCGGCTGCTCGGCCTGGTCGACCTCGTGGTCTGGGTGGTCGACCCGCAGAAGTACGCCGACCGCGTGATCCACACCAGCTACCTGCGCGAGTTCCACCGGCACAAGGACGTCACCGTCGTGGTGCTCAACCAGGCCGACCGGTTGCCCCCGACCGAGCTGCCCCGGGTCCTCGACGACCTGCGCCGGCTGCTCGACGCCGACGGGCTGGGCGGCGTGCCGCTGTTGCCCACCGTGGCGGTGGATCCGGCCGGGCTGGACGGGCTGCGGGGTGAGTTGGAGCGTACGGTCGCCGAACGGCAGGCCGCCCTGCGCCGGCTCTCCGGCGACGTGGACGCCGTGGTGGCCGACCTCGAACCGCTGGTCGGGCCGGAGCCACCGGCCACCCGGCCCGGTGACGCCTCGGCCCAGGAACTCACCCGGGCGCTGGCCGGCGCGGCCGGGGTGGCGACCGTCGCGCACGCGGTCGAGGGGGCCTACCGGCACCGGGCCGTGGCCAGCACCGGCTGGCCGCTGGTGCGGGGGTGGCGGAAGCTGCGGCCGGACCCGTTGCGCCGGCTGCACCTGCCCGGGCGGGACCCGGACGCGCCGGCGGAGAGCCTGGTCGCGGCCACCTCCGTACCCGATCCGACGGCCGCGCAGCGGTCGGCGCTGAACCTGGCCATCCGGGCGGTGGCCGACCGGTCCAGCGCCGAGCTGCCGGCGCCGTGGCCGACCGCGGTGACCAGCGCGGCCCGGTCCCGCCTGGGCGAGCTGCCGGGCGCGCTCGACCACGCGGTGGCCGCCACCGACCTCGGCATGGACCGCCGCCCAAGCTGGTGGCGGGTGGTCGGCGGGCTCCAGTGGCTGGTCACCCTCGCGGCGCTGGGCGGGCTGGTCTGGCTGGTCCTCGGGTACGCCCTGCGCCTGCTCGGCCTGCCGCCGCTGGAGCACCCGAAGCTCGGCGAGGTGCCCTGGCCCACCGTGCTGCTGCTCGGCGGACTGCTGGCCGGGCTGCTGGTCGCGGTGCTGACCCGCCCGGTGGTCGGCTGGGCGGCCCGGCGGGCCCGGCGTCGGGCCGAGCAGCGCCTGCTCACCTCGGTCGGCAGCGTCGGCGAGAAGTACGTGCTGGACCCGGTCTGGGCGGTGCTGGCGCGCTACGGCACGGCCCGCGACGCGGTGCGGGACGCCGGGCGACGCTGAACCCGGCGCGCTGGCCGATGTGGTGGCCGGCAGCGCGGCGTAGGGTCGACGCATGGCCACGCCACAGACCCCCTACGACGCGGTGCTGCACGCCGCGCGCGACGTGACGAGGCTCGACTCCGCCCTGGACGCGGAGATGCTCGGCGCCGCGTTGCTGGGCAGCGTCTACGCCGTCGCGGAGCACGACCGCGAGCACGCCGTCCGCGAGTTCGTGGCCGGCTTCCTCGCCGCCACGTCCCGCCGGCGCAGCGCCGCCGCCACCACCATCCGCGCCGTCTTCGCCACCCTGGTGCCCGACGCCGAGGGCGCCGCCCGGGTCCGGCCCGGCGCGCACGCCCCGGCATGGGCCGGCCAGCTCGGTCGGGTGCGCGTCACCGGCGCCTGGGCGTACGGCGACGTGTACGGCGACCAGACCTCCTACCTCGCCACGTTCGCGTACGACGACGAGGAGCAGGGCGGCCCGGAGCACGCCCTGGTGGCGCTCGTCGACCACAACATCGGCATCACCAAGGACGTGTTCGTCGGCGGCCCGGCGGCCCGGATCGTCGAGCAGGCCCGGGAGATCTGCACCGAGGACGAGTTCACCTGGTTCCGCACCGAGGACCCGGCCCGGATGCACGCGGGGGTGAGCCGTCACCTGGCGGTCACCGACGACCTCGCCGAGCTGCCCACCCAGGGTTCGCTCGCCACCGACCGGGCCCTGGTGGGCGCCCGGCTGGCCGTACTGCCCGGGCAGGCCCCGCCGGCCGGACCGGCCGTCGTGCTCCCGCCCACCGACGAGGAACGGACCCGCCTGGTACGCGCCTTCCTCGACTCGCCCGAGGCCGCCCGGTTCGGCCTGCCCCAGGTCGCCGACGGCGAGCTGGCCTCCCTGCACTTCTGCCTCGGCCTGCTGCTCGACCACGCGGCGAGCTTCCCGGACGCGGACCCGATGCGGTGGAGCCCGATGGTGGCCGAGCTGTTCCTGCTCGACTGGGTGCACCGTCGGGCCGTGCTGGACATGGACGACGCGGCGATGCTGCCCCGGGTGCTCCGCGCCTGGGCGGCGTACGCGGCCCGGCAGCGGGGGCTGTCGCAGCCGGCGGCCGACCGGACGGACGAGACGATCACCGAGATGGTGCCCGAGTTCGCCCGGCTCTACAGCACCGGTGAACGGCGCAGCCCGGCCACCGCGGCGGTGGCCCAGCTGATGGCGGACGGCGTGGACCCGGACGACCCGGAGGCACTGAACGCCTGGATCGAGGCCAACCGGCACCGCCTCACCGACGACCCCGCCTGACCGGTCCGCCTGACCGGCCCGCCTGACCGGCCCGTGTGACGGTGCCTGCGTGCCGGCTGCAAATGATCAACACCGGCTCGCCCGGATGTGCCTCTCGCGTGACGCTGCGTGACGCGAGAGGCGAAGCCTCGGGAAGAGAGCGATATACCGGAGAGTCATAAATATGACTCCTGGTCATATCGCTCGTGACTGGTCGGGCCATCCGGCGGCGGACCGGCCGATCAGGCCGGCCCGACCACGCCGCGCGGATCGCCCGGGTCAGGCCGGCCGGACACTCCGGCCCCCGGGCCGGCCGAGCGAGAACGGGCTCGGCGCGGACCGGCTGGGCGCGACCGTCGCGCTCGGAAGCGGCGTATCGTCCGGCTCTCCACTCGGCGCGGGGCCGCCGCTCGGCGCGGGGCCGCCGCTCGGCGCGGGGCCGCCGCTCGGCGCGGGGCCGCCGCTCGGCGCGGGGCCGCCGCTCGGCGCGGGGCCGCCGCTCGGCGCGGGGCCGCCGCTCGGCGCGGGGCCGCCGCTCGGCGCGGGGCCGCCGCTCGGCGCGGGGCCGCCGCTCGGCGCGGGGCCGCCGCTCGGCTCGGAGGTCGGCTCCGGCGAACCGCCCGACGATCCGGGCGTCGGTTCGGCGGACGAGCCGGACGGCTCGGGGCTCGGGCTCGGTCCGGGAGTCCCGGGGTCGGACGGCGACGGGGACGGGGAGGGCACCGGCGACGGGCGCGGCGGCCGGACCGGCGTGGGCCGGGTGGGCGTGGCCGGCGGCGTCGGCGCGGTGGCCGGCCGGGACCGACGCTCGCGGACGAGGTCGCTGTCGTCGGCCGGGACCGGGGCGGCCGGCAGCACCGGTCGCGGGGGCACGGTGGTGGCGCCGGCCACGGGCGTGGGCGCGGGGAGCACCGGGGCCTGGGTGGTCTGCGGCAGCGGGACGACCACCGGGCCGACCGAGGGCGTGGGGAGGAACGGGGTGCTGGTGTCCGGGAGCGCGCTGTTCCCCACGGTCGCCGAGCCGGCGCTGATCGCGGCCAGGATCGGCATCGACGCGGTGCCGGCGAGCAGCGCCACGGTCAGCAGGTAGCCGCGGCTCGGTCCGCCGGCTCCGGGAGCCCGGTGCGCGCCGACCACGCGGCGGTAGCGGGCGGCGGGCAGGGCCCGGTGCCGGCCGAGGAAGGGAGCACCGGGAGGACCCTCTGGCTCGGACACCGGGCACACTCCTCGTACGCGTCGACGTGGACGGGAGAGCACGCGCGCATATTCGGACAAATGCCGCGCGAAGGCTCACCGTCAGCTTGGACCAGTGACGCTCAGTTCACCAGCCACCACCGCGTGTCGACACACAATTTGTCCGTCGGCCCTACCTGACACATCGGGCAAAAACGTCTATGCGTCGCGAACCCGATCGAACGTCACCGACGGGGGAGGCCATACTGTGGGCCCGCTCACCTCCTCTGCAATCATTCAGGCACGACGGCAACGCAGCCGCCACCTCCGCGCACCCCGCGGCTGGTGCGGTACGGCGCCGGCGCTCCCGGGCCTGGGTCCCCCGACGGACCCCGGCTCACGCCGCGCGGCAACCCTCACCGGGGCTAGGCGCGGTCGCCAGGGACCGACCCGGCAGCAGCCGGGCGGGCGCACGAGGTGCGCGGCTCGGGTCACCCCCGGCGCCGGCGCAGACAGACAGGGAGAGACGGATGGCAAAGGGCGACCCCGGGGCCGCCACCCGCAGCAAGCGGGCCGCACCCCGAACCAGGCGCGCCGCCGCGACCGGCGAGCCGGAACTCGTACAGCTGCTCACTCCCGAGGGCGAGCGGATCGAGACCGCGCTCGGCCCGGACGGGACCGAGTACCGCGTCGACTTCACCGACGAGGAGTACCGCGGGCTCTACCGCGACCTCGTCCTGGTCCGCAAGCTCGACGCCGAGGCCACCGCGCTCCAGCGTCAGGGCGAGCTGGGCCTGTGGGCCAGCCTGCTGGGCCAGGAGGCCGCCCAGGTCGGCTCCGGCCGGGCGCTGCGCGCGCAGGACATGGCGTTCCCCACCTACCGGGAGCACGGCGTGCTCTACTGCCGTGGCATCGACCCGATCATGCCGCTGGGCCTGTTCCGCGGCGTGGACCAGGGCGGCTGGGACCCGAACGAGTTCAAGTTCAACATGTACACGATCGTGATCGGGGCGCAGACCCTGCACGCGACCGGGTACGCCATGGGTGTCGCCATGGACGGCAGGACCGGCGGCGAGGACGGCGAGGCGGTGATCGCCTACTTCGGCGACGGCGCCACCAGCCAGGGCGACGTCAACGAGTCGTTCGTCTGGGCCAGCGTCTTCAACGCCCCGCTGGTGTTCTTCTGCCAGAACAACCAGTACGCCATCTCCGAGCCGCTGGAGCGGCAGACCCGGGTCCCGCTCTACCGGCGGGCCGGCGGGTTCGGCTTCCCCGGCGTCCGGGTGGACGGCAACGACGTGCTCGCGTCGTACGCGGTGACCCGGCACGCGCTGGACAACGCGCGCAACGGCCAGGGGCCGAGCCTGATCGAGGCGTACACCTACCGGATGGGCGCGCACACCACCTCCGACGACCCCACGCGCTACCGGATCGCCAGCGAGGTCGAGGCCTGGCAGGCCAAGGACCCGATCGCCCGGATGAAGGCGTTCCTGCTCAAGCAGCAGATCGCCGACGAGTCGTTCTTCACCGAGGTCGACGAGCAGGCCCGCACCGAGTCGGTGCACCTGCGCGAGCGGGTGCTCACCATGCCCGACCCGCAGCCGGTCAGCATGTTCGACCACGTCTACCCGCACGGGTCGCCCGAGCTGGACGAGCAGCGGGCCCGGTTCTCGCAGTACATGGAGTCGTTCGAGGGGAGCGCCCACTGATGGCCACGGAGACGCTCACCCTCGGCAAGGCGCTCAACACCGGCCTGCGGCGGGCCCTGGAGAACGACCCCAAGGTCGTCATCATGGGCGAGGACGTCGGCAAGCTCGGCGGCGTGTTCCGCATCACCGACGGCCTGCAGAAGGACTTCGGCGACCAGCGGGTGATCGACACGCCGCTGGCCGAGTCCGGCATCATCGGCACCGCGGTCGGCCTGGCCATCCGCGGCTACCGGCCGGTCTGCGAGATCCAGTTCGACGGCTTCGTCTACCCCGCGTACGACCAGATCGTGTCGCAGGTGGCGAAGATGCACTACCGCTCGCAGGGCAAGGTGCGGATCCCGATGGTCATCCGGATCCCCTACGGCGGCGGCATCGGCGCGGTGGAGCACCACTCCGAGTCGCCCGAGGCCTACTTCGCGCACACCGCCGGCCTCAAGGTGGTCACCTGCGCGAACCCGCAGGACGCGTACGTGATGATCCAGCAGGCCATCGCCTCGGACGACCCGATCGTGTTCCTGGAGCCGAAGCGGCGCTACTGGGAGAAGGGTCCGGTCGACCTGGACGCGCCGCTCGCCGACGCGTACCCGCTGCACTCGGCCCGGGTCGCGCGGCCCGGCACGGACGCCACCGTGCTGGCCTACGGCCCGATGGTGCGCACCGCGCTGGACGCGGCCACCGCCGCGGCCGAGGACGGCCGGGAGCTGGAGGTCGTCGACCTGCGCACGCTGTCCCCGCTGGACCTGACCGCCGCGTACGAGTCGGTGCGGCGCACCGGCCGCTGCGTGGTCGTGCACGAGGCCCCGGGCAACCTGGGCCTCGGGTCGGAGATCGCGGCCCGGGTCACCGAGGAGTGCTTCTACTCCCTGGAGTCCCCGGTGCTGCGGGTGACCGGCTTCGACACCCCCTACCCGGCCTCCCGGGTGGAGGAGGAGTACCTGCCGGACCTCGACCGGGTGCTCGACGCCGTCGACCGCACCTTCGGCTGGTGAGCGGCATGTCCCGGATCAAGGAGTTCAACCTGCCCGACCTGGGCGAGGGCCTGACCGAGGGCGAGATCCTCGCCTGGCTGGTCAAGGTGGGTGACGACATCGAGCTGAACCAGCCGATCGTCGAGGTGGAGACCGCGAAGGCGGCGGTCGAGATCCCGGCGAAGTGGGCCGGTCGGGTGCAGGCGATCTTCCACCCGGAGGGTTCGACGGTCGAGGTCGGCGTACCGATCATCGCGATCGACACCGACCCGGGCGCCGGGCCGGTGGAGGAGTCGACGACCGGTGCCCCGGCGTCGGCGCTGCCGACGCCGTCGGCCGCCTCGCTGGCCGCGGTCGAGGTCGCGCCCGCCGAGGGCATGGTCGAGCCGGGCCTGATCGGCGGCGCGGCCCCGGGCGGGCGGACCGCCGTGCTGGTCGGCTACGGCCCGCGCAACGCGCCGGCCAAGCGCCGGGCGCGCAAGGGCGACGTGCCGGCCCAGGCCGCCGCCCCGGCGCCGGTCGCGCCGGCGCCGGCCCCCGTCGCGCCCGCTCCGGCGGTGAACGGCAACGGCCGGGTCTCCGGTCCGGTGCTGGCCAAGCCGCCGGTCCGCAAGCTCGCCAAGGACCTCGGGGTCGACCTGGCCACGCTGACCGGCTCCGGTCCGCTGGGCTCGATCACCCGGGAGGACGTACAGCGGGCGGCGAGCGGCACCCCGGCGGCGGCCGAGCCGCTGACGGTCACCGCGCCGGCGACGTCGGTCGCGAGCTTCGGCGCGGACCGCGAGCAGCGCATCCCGGTCAAGGGGGTACGCAAGCTGACCGCGGAGAACATGGCCCGCTCGGCGTTCACCGCCCCGCACGTGACGGAGTTCCTCACCGTCGACGTGACCCGGGCGATGAAGGCGCTGGACCGGCTCCGCGATCGGCGGGAGTGGCGCGAGGTGCGGGTCTCCCCGCTGCTGCTGGTCGCCAAGGCGGTGCTGCTGGCGGTCAAGCGCCACCCGATGGTCAACTCGACCTGGGCCGGCGACGAGATCGTGGTGAAGGAGTACGTGAACCTGGGCATCGCGGCGGCCACCGAGCGGGGCCTGATCGTGCCGAACATCAAGGACGCCGGCCGGCTCTCGCTGCGCGAGCTGGCGGACGCGATGACCGGCCTGGTGCAGACCGCGAAGTCGGGGAAGACCTCCCCGGCGGACATGTCCGGGGGCACGCTCACCATCACCAACGTCGGCGTCTTCGGCGTCGACACCGGTACGCCGATCCTGCCTCCGGGCGAGTCGGCGATCCTCGCCTTCGGCGCGGTCCGGGAGCAGCCCTGGGTGCACAAGGGCAAGGTGAAGGCGCGCCTGGTCACCACGCTCGGGCTCTCCTTCGACCACCGGATCATCGACGGTGAGCTGGGCTCGAAGTTCCTCCGCGACATCGGGGACTTCCTGGCCGACCCGGAGGCGGCGCTGCTCGCCTGGACCTGACCTACCACCGCTCCGGTCGACGGCCGGTGTGCCACGGGTGAACGCCCGGCACACCGGCCGTTGCCGTTGGGGGTGAAATCGTCGGTTCAGGAGGGCATCCGACCTACGATCCTTAGGTGCGTGGTTCAGCTCACCTAATAATCGATGGCGTTCGGCGGCGTCATGCGCTTCAATAGAGACATCAAGGGGCTGACAACCGAATAGCCAGGAGGAGACCCAAGATGAGCATGATCGAGCGAATCCGCACCCGCCGCGACGCCAACCGCCGGGCCCGTGCCATCGAGCACGCCCTGCGTTCCGCCAACTCGCCCGCGGTCCGGAACGAGCTTCTCGCCATCGCCCAGCGTCACATGAGCTGACGCCACCGACCTTTCTCACCTCCTCCAGTTCGAAGACCCGCCCGGCACGCCGGGCGGGTCTTCGGCGTATCCGGGGTCGGTCGGCACCGGGATTCCACCCCGCCGCACCGCCCGGTACGGTTGGCACGGTCGCCAACCGACTGCCTCCGGACCGACGAGGGAAGCGAAACCCATCGACGTCGCCCGGTGACTCTCGGTGGCGACTGAGGCTCCCCCGAGCGCCTTCGGGCGACCACCGGATACGGTGCGGGGAGCCCGCACGGCCGGTACCCGCCGGCGACGCCGGTGGCCATGCCGACGGTTCCCGACCGGCATCGGCGGCCGACCTGTGATGGAGGAGGCGCACCCATGACGTCCGAGGCTCCGCACCGCCCCGGCCAGGAGCCGGGCGAGGTGTCGCCGGGCACCGGCGGACCGGTGCCGTACGGCGATCAGCCGGCGCAGCAGGACAACGGGTACAACGGGTCGTCCGACCTCGGCTGGGCCCCGCCCCCGCCGGCCGGTCGGCCCACCCAGCCGGCCCCCGCCTGGGCTGCGCCCGACGACCAGCCACCCGCCTGGGGCCCGCCCCCGGGCCAGCCGGTCAGCGGCCGGGCCAGCGCCCAGGTTCCGCCGCCCGCGGACCAGGGCGGCCGGGGCCAGCAGCCCGCCTGGGGCGCCCCCGAGCAGGGCGCGCCGGCCTGGGCCGCGTCCGGCCCGGGCAACCCGACGTGGGCCACGCCCGAGCAGCCCGGCCCGGAGCGGTCCACCGAACCGGCACCGCCCGCGTGGGCCGCCGCGCCACCGAGCGGTCCCGCCGAGCCGGCGCCCCCGGCCTGGGCCGCCGAGCAGAACAGTCCCACGTGGAATGCCGGCGGATCCTCCGGCGAGCAGCCGGCGTGGGCCCAGTCCGGCGACGCGGGTGCCCGCGGCACCGGCTACGTCCCGGCCCCGGCCACCGTGCCGAACGAGTCCTGGGCCACCCCGGCCGGCGCCGACGACCCGCACCGCTCCGGCGGGTTCACCCCGGGCGTCGGGCAGCAGGACGACGACCCGGGCCGCTCCGGCGGCTGGGCCGTCGGCGCCGCCGCCCAGCCGGACGACCCGAACCGCTCGGGCGGCTGGACGCCGCGCGACGAGCAGCCCGCCGGCGACGACCCGCACCGCTCCGGCGGTTGGACGCCCCGCGACAGCCAGCCGGCCTGGACCCCGCCGGGCCCGCAGACCGGCGCGACCTGGCCGCCCGCCGAGCCGCCCGCCCGTGCCGCCGCCAAGGTCTCCGTGCCCGGCGCCGCCCGACCCGACGCCTGGTCCAACCAGGAGCAGTCCGACCAGGACAACCGCGCGACCGGCGCCGAGGACGACCCGCACCGCTCCGGTGGATGGCCCGCTCCGCAGGCCGAGAGCCGGTCCGGTGGCTGGGACGAGTCCACCCGCGACGACGACCCGGACCGCTCCGGCGGCTGGGCCGCCGGAGGCCGGGCCGAGGCTCCGCAGCCGGGGGGCTGGGGCGGTCCGGAACAGCAGTCCCGCTCCGCCGGCGGGTGGAGCGGCGCCGCCGCCGTGCCGCAGCAGCGTGAGCCCGAGCGGCCGACCGACGAGCCGGCGCAGCCGGCCTGGGGAGCCGCTGGCGAGTCGTCGGCCCGGGCCAGCGTGTCCGTACCGGCGCCGGACGGCCGGCGCGGCCACCAGGACGAGCGCGGCGCCGAGCGCCCGGCGGTGCCGGACGCTGAGCCGTGGTCGCCGGACGAGGCCTGGGGACGGGCCGACGAGAGTGGTCAGGCGGCGTCGCCGGGCTGGCAGCCCGAGAGCGCGCCGGTCTACCAGCCGGCGCCCGCGCCGGGCATCTCCGCCGGCAACGCGGTGCCGCTGCCCGCCCAGGAGCAGCGGCGGGTGCCGGGCGCGGCTCTGGCAGCCTCGCCGCCCGCCGACCACCCGGCAGCGCCCTACGCACCGGCCGAGCGCGAACCCCAGGCGTACGAGCCGGAGCACGGTGACGCCGGCTGGGGCGCGGCCCGCCCCGGGCACGAGGAGCCGCAGTCACCCGCCGGTCCGGCCGTTCCGGGCCCGCGCACGTCGCCCGAGTCCGGCCCGGTCTCGGCCAGCGCGTCGGTGCCGATGACCAGCCGGGTCACCCCGCCGTCCGACCAGCCCCTGCACCCGACCGGCACGCCGGCGCCCCAGCCCCGGGTGTACGGCCGGCCGGCCCGGCCGGAGCCCGACGAGACTCCCGAGGCGGACGAGGCACCCGCCTTCGGCGGCCCGCAGTCCCGCCCGGACGACGCGCGCGGCTTCGCCGGGCCCGACGACCGTCCCGGGTTCCCGGGGCAGGACGACCGTCCCGGGTTCCCAGGACACGACGACCGTCCCGGGTTCGTCGGACACGACGACCGCTCCGGGTTCCCAGGACACGACGACCGTCCCGGGTTCCCGCGGCAGGACGACCGGTCGGGCCACCGCGGGTCGGACGGCCCGCGGCAGGATGGTCCGTCCGGGTTCGCCGGGCCGCAGTCCCGGTCGGACGACGACGGGCCGCACGGATACGCCGACGCCCCGGCGGCGCCGCCGTCCTCGCCGGCCGCCCCGCCGCCCTTCCCGATGGGCGTACCGTCCTTCGTCGACCCGCCCGGCAACGACCGTCCCGCCAACGGCGTCCACCCGCACGGCGAGCAGCCCGGCGGCCCGCGCGACCCGTTCGGCGGCCCTGGCGGCCAGCCCCCGTACGGCAACCAGGACCTGTACGGCGGTCCCGGAGGCCAGCAGGACCCGTTCGGCGGCCCCGGTGGGCGTCCCGACCCGTTCGGCGGGCCGCAGGACGGCTACGGCCCACCGGCCGGCGGACGCGCCTCGGTCGCGGTGCCCGGTCAGGGCGGCGATCCGGGCGGCTTCCCGCCCGCGTTCCCGCCGCCGCCGCAGCAGGCCCCGCCGGCCTGGTCCCCCGACGGCCCGTCCGGAGATCAGGACCAGGGCCGGTTCGACGCGTTCAAGCCGGAGGCCGAGCCGAAGACCGAGGCGCCCACGCCGAAGGTGCGCAACGGCCGGGTGCTGGCCGCCGTGCTGGTCGCGGCCGTGCTCATCCTCGCCGTGCCGCTCGGCCTGCTCACCCTGCTCGGCAAGGTGGGTGACGACAAGCCGGCGGGCTTCGACCCGGCGGTCGGCTCCTGCATCAAGCAGTCGGGGCAGAGCGCGGTGGCCGCGGACTGCGGCGAGCAGGGCGCGTTCACCGTGGTGTCGAAGGTGGACAACAAGGACAAGTGCGCGGACCTGTCCCAGCCCACGGTCGACCTCCAGGGCGGCGGCACCAACCGGGTGCTCTGCCTGAAGCCGGCCGGTCAGTAACCCACGTTCCCCGAGGCGCCCGTCCCCACCCGGGGGCGGGCGCCCCGCGTTGCCCGCCCGGGGCGCGGTGTGCGTCTGTTCACTCGGCCGTCCCGGGGGAGTCGGCCGGGGCGGTGCGGCACGATGGGGGCATGAGCGCACGAGTACGGGCACCCGAGCTGCGCGGTCGCGGCTGGCTGAACACCGGCGGCAGGGCCGTCACGCTGGCCGACCTGCGGGGCAAGATCGTTTTGCTGGACTTCTGGACCTTCTGCTGCATCAACTGCCTGCACGTGCTCGACGAGCTGCGCCCGCTCGAGAAGAAGTACGGCGACGTGCTGGTCGTGATCGGGGTGCACTCGCCGAAGTTCGAGCACGAGAAGGACCCGGACGCGCTGGCCGCGGCCGTCGAGCGGTACGGCGTGCACCACCCGGTGCTCGACGACCCCGAGATGGACATGTGGCAGCAGTACGCCGCCAAGGCGTGGCCGACGCTCTCGGTGGTCGACCCCGAGGGCTACGTGGTCGCCACGATGGCCGGCGAGGGGCACGCCGAGGGCCTGGCCCGGCTGGTCGACGACCTGATCGCCACCCACGAGGCGAAGGGCACGCTGCACCGGGGCGAGGGCCCGTACGTGCCGCCGGCCGAGCCGGAGACGGCGCTGCGCTTCCCCGGCAAGGCCGTGCCGCTCGACGGCGGCAACCTGCTGGTCTCGGACTCCGCCCGACACTCAGTGGTCGAGCTGGCCCCGGACGCGGAGACCGTGGTCCGCCGGATCGGCACCGGCGCCCGTGGCCGCACCGACGGCCCGGCGGAGGGCGCGACGTTCGCCGAGCCGCAGGGCCTGTGCCTGCTGCCGCCGCACGTGGCCGAGGTCGCCGGCTACGACCTGGTCGTCGCGGACACGGTCAACCACCTGCTGCGCGGCGTACGGCTGGAGACCGGCGAGGTGGTCACCGTGGCCGGCACCGGGCGGCAGTGGCGCTCGACGGTCGACGACCACGCGCACGACGCGCGCTCGGTCGACCTCTCCTCCCCCTGGGACGTGGCCTGGTACGACGACCGGGTGGTCGTGGCGATGGCCGGCATCCACCAGCTCTGGTGGTTCGACCCGATCAAGCGCACCGCCGGCATGTACGCCGGTACCACGGTCGAGGCGCTGCGGGACGGGCCGCTGCCGGACGTCTGGATGGCGCAGCCGTCCGGGCTCGCCGTCTCGGCCGACGGGGCCCGGCTCTGGATCGCCGACAGTGAGACCAGCGCGATCCGCTGGGTCGAGGCGGGTGAGATGCACACCGCCGTGGGGCAGGGCCTGTTCGACTTCGGGCACGTCGACGGTCCGGCCGACCAGGCGCTGCTCCAGCACCCGCTGGGGGTGTGCGCGCTGCCCGACGGTTCGGTGCTGATCGCGGACACGTACAACGGCGCGGTGCGCCGCTTCGACCCGGGGACCGGGCAGGTGGGCACCGTGGCCGACGGGCTGGCCGAGCCGAGCGACCTGGTGCTCACCACCGACGGCGAGGTGCTTGTGGTCGAGTCGGCCGCGCACCGGCTGACCCGGCTGGCGCCGGGCGCGTTGACCGCGGCGGGCGCGAACACGGTGCAGGGCCCGCGACACCGGCTGGAGCGCAAGCCCACCGACGTGACCGCCGGCGAGCTGACGCTCGACGTCATCTTCACGCCGGCACCGGGGCAGAAGCTCGACGAGACGTACGGGCCGTCGACCCGGCTGGTGGTGTCGGCGTCCCCGCCGAAACTGCTGGTGGAGGGCGCGGGGACGACCACCGACCTGTCCCGCCGACTGGTGATCGACGGGGACGTGGCGCAGGGCGTGTTGCAGGTGACCGCGCAGGCGGCGACGTGCGACGCCGACGTCGAGCACGCCGCCTGCCATCTGACCCGACAGGACTGGGGCGTACCGGTGCGGGTGGTGGCCGGTGGCGCCGCCCGTCTCCCGCTGGTGCTGCGCGGCTTGGACGAGTCCTGACCTGACGAGTGTTAGGAGGGGCCCCTTGTTATGCAGAATGCGTTAACAGGGGGCCCCTCCTTTCACGCGAACGGAGTGAGCGTGACCCCCGCGTCGATGAGCGCCGCGCGCACCAGCTCGCCGCACCGCACCGCCCCCGGCGTGTCCCCGTGCAGGCAGATCGACTCGACCGGGCAGGGGACCACGCTGCCGTCGACGGCGACCACGGTCCGCTCGACCGCCATCCGCACCGCCCGGACCGCGACCTGGTCGGGGTCGGTCACCAACGCGTTCGGGGCGCTGCGGGGCACCAGCGTCCCGTTGGGAAGATAGTTGCGGTCGGCGAAGCCCTCGGCCACCACCCGCAGGCCGGCACCGGCCGCGAGCTGGGCGAGCACCGTGCCGGGTTGGCAGAGCACCGGCAGCTCGTGGTCGTACCCGCTGATCGCCGCCACCAGCGCGGCGGCCTGCGCCTCGTCGCACGCCGCCGCGTGGTAGAGCGCGCCGTGCGGTTTCAGATAGCGCACCCGGGTGCGGTACAGCCGGCAGAACGCGTCCAGCGCGCCGAGCTGGTAGATCGTCTCGTCGCGCAGCTCGGCGAAGTCGTAGGCGATGTGCCGCCGGCCGAAGCCGGCGAGGTCCCGATAGCCGACCTGCGCGCCGACCGCGACACCACGTTCGGCGGCGGCGGCGCAGACCCGGTGCATGGTGGCCGCGTCGCCGGCGTGGAAGCCGCAGGCCACGTTCGCGGAGCTGATCAGGCCGAGCAGCGCCTCGTCGTCGCCGAGCCGCCAGCTGCCGAATCCCTCACCCAGGTCAGCGTTGAGGTCCATGGAACCTCACCGTAGTCCCTGGGCGGGCCTGGGCGAGCGCTGTCACGTCGTCCACCACCCCGATGACCGGGTAGCCGCCCGTGGTGGGGTGGTCGGCGAGGAAGACCAGCGGCTGGCCGTCCGGGGGCACCTGCACCGCGCCGAGCACCAGGCCCTCACTGGGCAGTTCGCCGGCCACCGCGCGGGGCAGGGCCGCGCCGGCCAGCCGCGCGCCGACCCGGTTGCTGTCCGGACCCACCGTGTACGCGTCGCGGCACAGCAGGTCGAACGCGGCCGGGGTGAACCAGTCCTGCCGGGGGCCGGGGCGCACGGCCAGCCGCACCTCGGCCGGCACCGGCCGGGTGACGGCGACGTCGACCGGGGCCGGCGGTCCGGCCGGCGTGCCCAGCGGCAGCCGGTCGCCGTCGCGCAGCGGCGGCGGTCCGAGCCCGGAGAGCGTGTCGGTGGCCCGACTGCCGAGCACCGGCTCGACCGCGATCCCGCCGGACACGGCCAGCCAGGTACGCACTCCGGCGCGAGCCGGGCCGACCCGCAGCACCGCCCCGGCCGGCAGCGACAGCGGCCGACCCACGTCAGCGGGCCGCCGCGTACCCGCCACCACGTCATCGGGCCGCCGCGCACCCGCCGTCACCTGGGCGCCTGCCTCGACGGTCCCGCGGCCGGTGCGGCGGTCGGCGGCCACCGGCCCGGGCACGGTGGCCGGGCCGGTCGGGGGCCACTCGACCAGAACGTCGGCGGGAGCGCCGGTGAGCGCGACGGTGACCGCCCGGGTGACGCGCAGCACGCAGCCGGTCAGGGTGATCTCCAGGCCGGCGGCGTGCTCGGGGTTGCCGACGAGCCGGTTGGCCAGGCGCAGCGCGTCCGGGTCGAGCGCGCCGGACCGGGGTACGCCGAGGTGGGCCCAGCCGGGTCGGCCCTGGTCCTGCACGGTGGTGAGCGGGCCGGCCCGCAGCACTTCGATCACCGGGTCTCGACCAGCCGGACCCGGGTGCCGGGGGCGAGCCGGGCCGGCGGGTCGGCGTGCACGTCGAACAGCGGCAGGTCGGTCCGCCCGACCAGCAGCCAGCCGCCGGGCGACGCGGTGGGATAGATCCCCGCGTACGGGCCGGCGAGCGCGACCGAGCCGGCCGGCACCCGGGTACGCGGGGTGGCGAGCCGGGGCACGGCCAGCTCCCGGGGCAGCCCGGTGAGGTAGGCGAACCCCGGCGCGAAGCCGCAGAACGCGACCCGGAACTCGGTACGCCGTAGCCGCGCCACCACGTCCGGCACGTCGACGCCCCAGTGGTCGGCGACGGCGGGCAGGTCAGCCCCGTCGTACACGGTGGGCACCCGGACCTCGACGGAGTCGGCCCCGCGGGAGGTGTTCCGTGGCCGCCACCCGGCGATCCGCGCGGCCGTGGCCGCCGGGTCGGGCACGCCGTCGAGCAGAACCGTGACGGCCGCCGGGACGATCTCCCGGGCGGTCAGCTCGCCGGCGTCCCGCCGGTGCCACAGCTCGGCCCGCCAGGCCTCGACCTGGTCGGCGTCGTCGCAGTCGAGCAGCAGGGCGTGCGCCCCGACGGGCCGGATCCGCATCTGGCCATCCTCGCGTCAGCCGAGGTGACGGTCCACACTACTTGCAAGTAACCTACGGTGTCGTAACCTGATGAGGTGACCACCTCCGCACCGCTCCGGCTCCGGCCGGTCGACATCGGAAAGCCGCGCATGCGCGGCTGGCTGCACGCGTACGCGTTCTTCGCCGCGCTCGTCTGCGGCATCGTGCTCTGTTCGATCGCGGCCACCCGCCCCGGCTGGGCGCCGCTGGTCAGTTGCCTGATCTACAGCCTCACCGTCTGTGGGCTCTTCGGCACCAGCGCGCTCTACCACCGGCGCGTCTGGTCCGAGCGCGGCTACCAGATCATGCGCCGGATGGACCATTCGATGATCTTCGTGTTCATCGCCGGCACGTACACGCCGTTCTGCGCCCTGCTGCTGGACACCCGGCACGCCACGATCATGCTGGCCCTGGTCTGGGGCGGCGCGCTGGCCGGCGTCGCGGTCAAGCTGATCTGGCCGCACGCGCCGCGCTGGGTCTCCGCCCCGCTCTACCTGGCGCTCGGCTGGGTGGCCGTGACCATGCTGCCGCAGATTCTGCACGGCGGCGGGGTGACCGCGCTGGTGCTGCTGAGCGTGGGCGGCGCGATCTACAGCGTGGGCGCGGTGTTCTACGCGCTGCGCCGGCCGAACCCCTGGCCCACCGTCTTCGGCCACCACGAGTTCTTCCACGCCTGCACGCTGGTCGCGGCGATCTGCCACCACATCGCGATCTACTTCGCGCTGTTCGCCTGAGCCGGTCCGGCAACCGCGCCCCGGACACGCACGAGGGCCCCGCGCCGTTGCGGGGCCCTCGGGTCTGTGGGGGTCAGGCCGGGTAGCCCGAGCCCGGGCGGCGCACCTCGCGGTACTCCTCGCGCACGACCCGGTCGCCCTGCACCGGCACGACCGGCTCGGCGACGACCTGCTCGCGCACCGGCGCGGCCACCACCCGGCGGCGGCTGTTCCAGAAGTAGAGCGTGGTCAGCAGCCCGGCCAGACCGGCGAGCATGAGCACCCAGCCCACCACGTTGAGGTTCAGCCATCCCAGGTTGGCGTCGATGGCGAACGCGAAGATCGCGCCGAGCGCGATGAGGAAGATGCTGGCACCGATGCCCATGACGTCGCCTCCTTGGCGTCCTGCTGGCGTTTCCTGCCCGCCGCGGCCATGGATGAGGTAGCGGCACACATCGACATACCCAGGCGCTCTGATCGCCAATCAGGCAAGCTGGGCGCATGACGGACGGCAGGAACGGGGAGCGGACGCTGGTGCTGCTGCGGCACGCCAAGGCGGAGCAGGAGCGGGACGCACCGGACGCGGAGCGGTCGCTCACCGCGCGCGGTCACGCCGACGCGGCGGCCGCCGGCGCCTGGCTGGCCCGGCACGAACTGCTCCCCGACGTGGTCCTCTGCTCCCCGGCCCGGCGCACCCGGCAGACCTGGCACGGCGTGGCCATGGGCATGACGGGTTCCCCGCCCGAAGGCGGGCCGGCGGGGTCCACGCCCGCGGTGCGCTACGAGCCGACGGCGTACGAGGCGCACCCGGACGAACTGCTGGACCTGGTGCGGGCGGTCGACCCGGCGGCCGGCACGGTGCTCCTGGTCGCGCACAATCCGGGCATCTCACTGCTCTCCGCGCTGCTCGACCCGGAACGGGCGGATCCGGACGGCCTGCGCACCACCGACCTGGTGGTGCACCGCCCCACCACCCGCTGGGCCGACCTGACCCGCGCGCCCCTCACCGCCCGCCACACCGCTCGCGGCTGAGAGCCGCGGCTCCGGTCCGTTCACCGCACCCAGCGACGCCGGCCCCGGTCGCCGCTGCCGCTACCTGCTCGTCACAGGGCGGCCTCGTCGACTCGGGTCGCGGGTCCGCAGCCCGCACCCACCGCGCGGCACCGAGGAGCAGACCGTCGTGCCCGCCGCCGGCCTCGCGCTCGGCTGGCCTCCGCGCGCGGCCGCGCTCGCCAGGCGCACGCCCGCACGCCGTACGCCCGTCAGCAGGTGAGCAGGTGAGCAGGTGAGCAGGTGAGCAGGTGAGCAGGTGAGCAGGTGAATTTAGAGCGATATACCGCTGAGTCATAATTATGACTCAGCGGTATATCGGCTATTCAGCGGCGCATCCTCCGTGGGGGTTACCGACAGTCACCGGGCTCCCGGCGCGAGGAAGCCAGCCGGACCAGCGCGAGCACGTCGCGGCCCAGCACCGACGGCGCATCCGGGCGCGGAGAGCCGGCGTGGACAGCGCGTCCCGGCAGGACAAGACGGCCCGACGCGGTCCGGCGCGAGGAAGCGCACCCCATCGCGAGACGGCGCAGCCCGACGCCAGACGGCGCAGCCCGTCAGGACGGCGGGGCCGTCGGCGGGGGCGGGTCGGGCGGCGGCGGCATCATCGCGGTCGGGTGGGAGAGGCGGTTCTCCTCCACGATGAGCGTGCGGGCGCGCTTGCGTCGGTCCTGCCAGAACCACAGCGTGGTCAGCAGGACGCCCAGCCCGGCGAGGATGAAGACCCAGCCGACCGCGCGCAGGTCGATCCACCAGACGTTGGCCCGGATGGCGAAGGTCATGATCGCGCCGAGCGCGATGAGAAAGATGGCGCTACCAATGCCCATGTGCGCTGCACTCCCCCGTGCGATGGCCCTTGGGCGTGCTCCGGTCGTGGTCCGCGACGGTTACCCGCCCTCCGGCCGCCTATCCACCCTGGCCCGGCAACGCCGACGGCCGGCGGGCTGTCGCCCGCCGGCCGTCGGTGAGGGGAAGAGTGACGCTTCAGGGGATGAGGACCCCGGAAGGGCTTAGAACGCCTCCTCCGGGAGGTCCATGATCTCCAGGTCGACGCCCTCGATGATCCGCCGGTCGGCGCCGATGCGGGGGAGCACCTCGCGGGCGAAGAACCGGGCGGCGGCCACCTTGCCGGTGTAGAACGCCTTGTCCGAGGCGGAGACCTCGCCGGCGAGCGCCTTCAGCGCGACGTCCGCCTGCTTCTGCAGCAGCCAGCCGACCACCAGGTCACCGATCGCCAGCAGGAACCGGCGGCTGCTCAGGCCGACCTTGTAGAGCGCGCGGGTGTCGCCACCCTGCGCCTCACCCAGCCAGCCGGTCATCACACCGAGGATGTTCTGGATCTCGGCGAGCGCCTTGCCCAGCGCCTGCCGCTCCTCCTTGAGCTGGCCGTTGCCGGCCTCGGAGGTGATGTGCTCCTGGATCTCGCCGGCGACCGCCATCAGGGCCTTGCCGTTGTCGCGGACGATCTTCCGGAAGATCAGGTCGAGGCTCTGGATGGCCGTGGTGCCCTCGTACAGGGTGTCGATCTTGGCGTCGCGGACGTACTGCTCCAGGGGGTAGTCCTGGAGGAAGCCGGAGCCGCCGAACGTCTGCAGCGACTCGTGGCCGAGCAGCTCGTACGCCCGCTCCGAGCCGACGCCCTTGACCAGCGGCAGCAGCAGGTCGTTGACCCGCTTGGCCAGCTTGGTGGCCTTCTCGTCACCGGCCGCCTCGGCGAGCGCGACCTTGTCCTGCCAGCTGGCGGTGTAGCAGACCAGCGCGCGCAGGCCCTCGGCGTACGACTTCTGCATCAGCAGCGAGCGACGCACGTCCGGGTGGTGGGTGATGGTGACCCGGGGAGCGGTCTTGTCGGCCTGCTGGATCAGGTCGGCGCCCTGCACCCGGTTCTTCGCGTACTCCAGGGCGTTCAGGTAGCCGGTGGAGAGCGTGGCGATCGCCTTGGTGCCGACCATCATCCGGGCGTACTCGATGATCATGAACATCTGCCGGATGCCGTCGTGCTTCTCGCCCAGCAGCCAGCCCTTGGCCGGTACGCCGTGCTCGCCGAAGGTCACCTCACAGGTGTTGGAGACCTTCAGGCCCATCTTGTGCTCGACGTTGGTGGCGAAGACGCCGTTGCGCTCGCCCAGCTCGCCGGTCTCGGCGTCGAAGTGGAACTTCGGCACCACGAACAGGGACAGGCCCTTGGTGCCCGGGCCGCCGACGCCCTCGACGCCGACCGGGCGGGCCAGCACGTAGTGGACGATGTTGTCGCTCAGGTCGTGCTCACCGGAGGTGATGAAGCGCTTGACGCCCTCGATGTGCCACGAGCCGTCCGGCTGCTGGATCGCGCGGGTACGGCCGGCGCCCACGTCGGAGCCGGCGTCCGGCTCGGTGAGGACCATGGTCGAGCCCCACTGCTTCTCGATGAAGAGGCGGGCCCACGTCTTCTGCTCCTCGGTGCCCTCGACGTGCAGCACGTGCGCGAAGGACGGGCCGGAGGCGTACATCCAGACCGGGGCGTTGGCGCCGAGCACCAGCTCGGCCAGGGACCACCAGAGGGCGCGCGGGGCGTTCGTGCCGCCGAGGGCCTCCGGCAGGTCGAGGCGCCAGAACTCCGAGTCCATGAACGCCTGGTACGACTTCTTGAACGACTCCGGCAGCGGCGCGGTGTGCGTGGCCGGGTCGAAGACCGGCGGGTTGCGGTCGCTGTCCGCGTAGCTGGCGGCCAGGTCCTCGCGGGCCAGGCGGTCGACCTCCGAGAGGAAACTGCGGGCGGTGTCGACGTCCAGGTCCGTGTACGGCGCCTGGCCGAACGTCCGGTCCGCCCCGAACACCTCGAACAGGTTGAACTCGAGGTCCCGAAGGTTGCTCTTGTAGTGGGTCATGCTCGCTGGCCCCGCTTCCGGACAGGTGTTACCGATCAGTAACTCCAGACTGTATTACTCGCCGGTAGCCATCGACAAGCCGATCTCGGAAGTGACAGCGATTACACACTTCCGGTTCACCCGTCGGCGGCGCCGACCTCCCAGCTCGGCACCGGGGCGGCGGTGGCGCTGCGCGGGCCCGCGTACTCCATCAGGACCAGCGCGATGTCGTCGTCGAGCCGGCCGTGCACCCACTCGACCAGGGCGGTCTCCAGTGAGGCGAGCCCGTCGCCGACCGTGCCGTGGCCGAGCAGCCGCCACGCCCGGTCGGCGGTGGGGAAGAACTCCCCGTCCCGCCGCGCCTCGCCCAGCCCGTCGGTGAACAGCAGCAGCCGGTCACCCGGTTCCAGCCGCTCGACCCGGGGCCGGACCACCGGCATGAAACCGAGCGGCGGTGCGGGCGCCGGCGGCTCCAGCGGGATCACCGCGCCCCGGCGCAGCAGCAGCGGTGGCGGGTGCCCGCAGTTGACGATGGTGAGGGTGCCGCCACGCTCCTCGACCAGCGCGGCGGTGACGAAGTCCTCGTCGCCGACGTTGCGGGCCACCGCCCGGTCCAGGTCGGCCACCACCGCGCGCAGGTCGGCCCGCTCGTACGCCACGTGGCGGTAGGAGCCGAGCACGATGCTGGCGAGCCGGACCGCGTCCAACCCCTTCCCGCGTACGTCGCCGATGATCATGCGGACGCCGTACGGGGTGTCCATCACCTCGTACAGGTCGCCGCCGATCTCGGCGGTCGCGGTGGAGGAGATGTAGCGCGCCGCCACGGCCAGCGTGCCGACCTGCGGGCCGAGCGGGCGCAGCACCGCCTGCTGGGCGACCGCGGCGAGCCGGGACAGTTCGTTGATCCGTTCCGCCTGGCGCTGCCGGACCGCGGCCGTCGCGGCCGCGATCACGGTGACCAGCGCGACGGTGGCCACGTTGACCGCAGTCACCAGCGAGGCGCCGCGCTCGGCGACCGCGAAGGCGACACCGGCGGCGGTGGCCAGCGCGCCCACGGCGAGCACCACCCGCCAGGACGTCAGCGCTCCGGCGAGGACGGGCGCGGCGGCCATCAGAGCGAGATAGTGCGCCGGACGGCCGTCGGCCAGCTCCGCAGCCGAGACGATCGCGAGCAGCGCGAGGGCCGCGCCGAGACCGGCGCGGGATCCGGGGCTCAGCGGGCCGTGGCCCGGCTGGAAGGGTTGCGTGCGTACATCGGACAGCATGCCTGATGGACGTGAAGCGGTGAATGAACCTGGCCCGTCCGTCGCGGAAGTTCTGTCTGACAGGTCGGTCAGCCCAGCACCTCGTAGCGGACGTCCACCTCACCGAGGTCGGTCGAGGCGATGGCCGCGAACGCGGCGCGCGACAGGTCGATGCACCGACCGTCGATGTACGGGCCACGGTCGTTGATCCGGACCACGACCGACTTGCCGTTGGCCGGGTTGGTGACCCGGACCCTCGTGTCGAACGGCAGCGTCTTGTGCGCCGCGGTCAGCGCGTTCGGGTTGAACGTCTCGCCGTTCGCGGTCATCTGCCCCTCGTCGTAGAACGAGGCGCCGCAGGATCCGCTGTCCACCACCTTGGGGGCGGTGGTCTTCTTCGTCGCCGTGGGCTTCGGCGCGGTCCGGGTCTTGCCCCGGGACGCCGCCTGCGTACGGCTCGATGTCGGGCTCGGGGTGGCCTTCGGCGACGGGCTGAGGCTCGGCGAGGCCGACGCGCTCGGCGACGGGCTGGCCGAGGTGGGAGCGGGCGTGCTCGGCACGACCTCGACGGCGACCGGCTCGGCCGGGGGCTCGGCGGAGGTGAGCTGCACGGCGCCGACGGTGCCGCCGACCGCGAGCACCACGCCGACCGCCGCGGTGGCGGCGATGCCGGCGGGCGAGGAGAACTTGCGGGTACGAAGGTGCCTAGCAGCCACCGGCCCGGTCCTTTCGTCAACTGAACAAACCGGCCCGGACCGTAACGAGAGAAGCACTTCCGAAGTCAACGTGATCATGGTGCTATGCCCGCATTTACCCGGGTACGTGTAGCCGATCAAGCCATCCGCACTCGGCCGAACGGTGGAAGGTGCGCTGGCCGGCGTCCATGCCGCAGGATGGTGCCGTGCTGAGCCGTCGCCTGGTCGAGCTGTTCCGGTGGATCGACCCCGGACCGGACAGCACCCACCTCGTCAGCGACCTCTCCGGCTGGTGGCGCGACCCGGCCGTGCTCGCCGAGGTCGGCCCGGCCCTGGCCGCCCTCTTTCCCGACGCGCGGCCGACCGTGGTGGTCGCGCCCGAGGTGACCGGGCTGCTGCTCGGCCCGCTGGTCGCGGTCGCCGCCGGCACCGGGTTCGTGCCCGCGTACAAGGACGGCGGGGAGCGGCACCGGGTCGGGGCGATGCGGTGGGCCGAGACGCCACCGGACCACCGCGGCCGGCGGCTGCGCGTCGGCGTGGACGACCGGCGGCTGGAGCCGGGCGACCGGGTGCTGCTGGTCGACGACTGGGTCGACACCGGGGCGCAGTCGGACGCGCTGCACCGGGTGGTCCGCGACGCCGGCGCCGTGGTCGTCGGCACCGCCGCGCTGGTGGCCACGTGCCCGCCCGAGGTCGCCGCGCGGTTGCGGCTGCGCGCCCTGCTCGGCGGGGACCGGTTGCCCGAGGGTTGACCTCAAGCGAGGTTCAACCCGGACGATCGCCGGATGGACGACGGCATCCTCGACGAGGCGTACCACCGACTGCACCGCACCGGCCCCGAGTTCGAGGGCTGGCTCTCCAACCACGGACCGATGGCCGCCGAGGCGCTGGTCCGGCACGGGCAGGGCGCACGCGTGCACCGCTGGCTCGACGGCTACCTGCGCCGGCTGGACGAGCTGCCGCGCGGGCTGCGGCCGATCGACGACTGGCGGGCCGCGCTCGGCGACCCGAAACGGGCCGGCGACTGGCTGATCCACTTCGACCGCGAGCTGCGGGAACGGCAGTGGACGGAGGTGCTCGGCGAGTGGTGGCCCCGGCTGCTGCCCGGGATCGCGGCCGGCGCCACCCACGGCGTGATCCGGGTCGGGCACGCCGTGCGGGTGCTGCGTACGGACGGGGAGACGCCGGAGCGCCGGGCCGAGCTGGGGCAGGCGCTCGGCTACTGGGCGGCCCGATGGCAGCCGGTGCCCGGGGCCGGACCGCTCACCGGGCGTTCCGACGCCGCCTCGGCCCTGGCCGCGGTGCCCCGGATCCCTGACCAGACGGGCGGGATCCGGGAACGGCTGGGGCGGCTCACCGACGTACCGGGGTGGTCCGGCGCGGTGACCGGTCTGCGCCCGCCGGCCGACCCGGGCGGGGCCACCCGCACGCTCGTCCAGGTGGTGCACCGGGCCGCGCTGGACTACCTGCGGTTCGGGCACGGCGCACCGGTGATGCTGGTGCACGCGGTCACCGCGCCCACCGCGGTGCTGCGTACCCTGCCGGCTCTCGACCCGGCGCTGCGGGCGCCGAGCGTCGCCGCGGCCTGGGCCGCGACGGCGGCCGTGACCTCGGTGTACGCCTCACCCACGCCGGCCGCCGCGCCGCCGGCCGGCGGATCCGCCGACCCGGCGGAGGTGTTCGCCCGGGCGGCCCGGCACGGCGACGAGCACGTGGTGAAGCTGGCCGACGCGGTGTTGGAGGCGCACCAGGCGACCGGCGACGAGCGGGTGCTGGTCGCACCCGGCTACGCCGGCCACCTGATCTGAGACGGAGGCGGGCGGGCGTGCCGTAGCCTCGGCAGGATGTGGCCCCGCATCGGTGGACTGCGCGCGCTCGCCCTCGGCACCCCCGGCGAGCTGCGGGCCGACCTCAACACCCTCGTGCTCTCCGGCGTGAAGACCGCCACCGCCGGCCTGATCGGCGAGTATGCCGAGGAGAACGAGGAACTGGAGCACGTCGGCGAACGGCTCGCGCTGGTCGACGACCACGACGCGCTGGTCGGCGTCGTGGAGGTGACCGGAGTCGAGGTGGTGCGCTTCGCCGACGTGCCGTGGGACTTCGCCCGCTCCGAGGGCGAGGGCGACCGGTCGATCGAGGAGTGGCGGGCCGGACACGGCGCCTACTGGGCCCGGCTGGGGACGCCGGTCACCGACGACAGCCAGATCGTCTGCCTGCGGTTCCGCCTGGTCTCCACCGAGGGCAGCGTCGGCACCTGAGGTTCCTAGGCGCGGCGCAGCTCCGGCAGCATCGCCGCCGCCTCGACCAGCACGGCCTCGTCGCCGGCGTACCAACTGCTCTCGCGCGGCCAGTGCGTCACCACGTCGGTGAAGCCCAGCCGGGCCGCCCGGGCGACCTGCTCGGCGAGGAAGTCGGCGCTGCTCAGTGAGAAAACCGGGGCCGAGTCGAGGGAGAGGTAGCGGTCCAGCGTCGCCGGGTCACGGCCGGCCTGTTCCAGCGTCCGCGTCATCCGGTCGGACAGCTCAGTCACCGTGCCCCACCAGGCCTCCAGGTCGTCACCGTCGAGCCCGGTGGTGACCCAGCCCTGCCCGAACCGGGCGACCAGCCGCATCGAGCGGGGCCCGTTGGCGGCGACCACGAACGGCACCCGGGGCCGCTGCACGCAGCCGGGGTTGTTGCGGGCGTCGACCGCGGTGAACCACTCGCCGCGCCAGGTGGCGCCGTCCTCCCGCAGGACCAGGTCGAGCAGCTCGGTGAACTCGGCGAACCGGTCGACCCGTTGCCGGGGTGGCAGCGTCTCGCCGCCGAGCACCGCCGAGTCGAAGCCGATGCCGCCGGCGCCCAGCCCGAGCAGCACCCGGCCGCCGGAGACGTCGTCCAGCGCGGTCACCTGGCGGGCGAACGCCGCCGGGTGGCGGAAGTTCGGCGAGGCGACCAGCGTGCCCAGCCGGACCCGGGAGGTCACCGTGGCCGCCGCGGTCAGCGTCGTCCACGAGTCGAACCAGGGACCGTCGACCAGGTCACGCCAGCCCAGGTGGTCGTAGGTCCAGGCGTGGTCGAAGCCCCACTCGTCCACCTGCGCCCACCGTCGGCGCGCCTCGGACCAGCGCTGGTCGGGCAGGATCACGATGCCAATTCGCATGAGCGCCAGGGTACGACCCGGGTCGGACACCCGACCCGGGTCGGACCGGCTAGGCGGCCACCAGGTCGGCCACCACGCAGGCGATGTTGTCCGGCGCGCCCGCCGCGTACGCCAGGTCGACCAGGCGCCCGACGGCGCTCTCCGGGTCGTCCGCCCCGGCCAGGGCGGCGTGCACCGCCCCGGGGTCGACCACCGCCGACAGGCCGTCCGAGCAGAGCAGGTAGCGGTCGCCGGGCAGCGCGGTCCGCACCGCCAGGTCCGCCTCGACCTCGCCGCCCGCGCCGAGCGCCCGGGCCAGCAGCGCCCGCCGCGGGTGCGCGCCGGCCTCGGCCGGCGTGAGCCGACCCTGGTCGACGAGCGTCTGCACGTACGTGTGGTCCTGGGTGAGCCGGGACAGCTCACCGCCGCGCAGCAGGTAGGCCCGGCTGTCACCGACGTGCGCCAGCACGAGCCGGGTGCCGCGCCGCACGAGCGCGGTGAGCGTGCTGGCCGGCCGGTCGTCGCCGGCGGCGTGCCCGCGTACCGCCCGGTCGGCGCGGGTCACCGCCCCGGCCAGCGCGGCGAGCAGGTCGGCCGCCGACGCGTCGGCCGGCTCCAGCGACCGCAGCGCGTCCACCGCGGCGGCGCTCGCGGCGGCCCCGGCCGGACCGCGTACGCCGTCGGCGACCGCGAGCAGCGTGTCGTCGGCGTACGCGGTGTCCTCGTTGGTGTCCCGGACCGTGCCGGTCTCGCACCGCACGGCGTACCGGAATCGGATGTCGGACATGGTGGAGCCCCTCTCGGTGAGCTGGTCGACGAGGAGCGCGACCGCCCGGCCGCGGGTCGCGGTGTCCGCGCTGACCCGCCGCCACCAGGCGTCCAACGCCTCGGCGGCGGCACCCGGCGGCAGGTCGCAGACGGTCGCGATCTCGGCCAACGGCATGCCGGCCCGGCGCAGCGCGGCGATCATCCGCGCCCGGTCGAGCTGCTCCGGCGCGTAGTAGCGGTAGCCTGAGTGCGGGTCCACCGCCGCCGGCGGCAGCAGGCCGGAGTCGTCGTAGAGCCGCAGCGCCTTGGGCGACAGGCGGGCCGCGCGGGCGAACGCCCCGATGGTCATCAGCCGCACGGCGCCCTCCTCCTCGCGCCGGCCCTGGTGGCCGGCACGGACCACGCTGGGCCCTGCCGCAGGGGACGGGTCAAGCCGCGACGGCCGCCAGCTTGGCCAGCATCCGGCCGAGGTGCGGCTCGACCGTGCCGGTCGGCGCGTCGGTCACCTCGACCGGGGTCCACCAGCGGACGCCCCGGAACTCGACCGGGTCGGGGGTGAACCGCTGGTCGCGGTGGGCGGTCAGCACGTACCAGAGGCTGACGTCGGTGTGCCGCTGCTCCGGCGGGCCGACGGTCTCGGTGACGGTGAGGAACGCCGGCCGCTCGCCGAACGGCGGCGCGAAGACGGCCGGCACACCCAGCTCCTCGCGCAGCTCGCGGCGCACCGTCTCGGCCGGGTGCTCGCCCGGCTCGACGTGGCCCCCGCTGGGCAGCCACATCCCGGCGAGGCGGTGGTCGACCAGCAGCACCGCGCCGTCGGACGGGTCGCGGAGCAGGAAGTAGGCGACCAGGTGCGGCGACGGGGTGCGCGGCTTGGCGCGGCGGAAGATGTCCTCCGTGCCGGCCAACCAGGCGAGCGCCACCTCTCGGTGTCGCGCCTCCAACTCGTCGCCCGGCGGCAGTTCCTCGACCACGGCCCTGATCTCGTCCCGCATCCCGCCGATGGTGCCAGCCGGGTACGACGCTGTCAGGCCGCCGGGGGCGGGTTGGCGTCGACCGCGGCGCGGACGAACTCGCGTACCCGGGTGGTGGTGTTGCTGGCCAGCCAGACCGGACCTCGGCGGATCGGCGGCGCGTCGTGGATCGGCACGTAGGCCAGGTCGGGCCGGGCGTGGTAGTGCCGGGTCCGCTCGCCGACCGGCAGGACCCCGCGGCCCAGCGCCACCAGCGCGAGCATCTCGGAGAACGTGCCGCCGGCCGGGCCCTTCGGCACCGGCCGGCCCGCCGGGGTCCGGTCCGGCGTGCGGTCCTGCTTGAACGCGGCCGACGTGACCGCCGGGTACTGCACCACCGGATGGTCGCCGAGCACCTCCAGCGACACGGACTCCGCGCGGGCCAGCGGGTGGTCCGCGGCCACCGCGAGCATCCGGCGCTCGTGCAGCAGCGCCGGGCCGTTCGCCATGCCGTCGAACGGGTACGCGGCGACCAGCACGTCGATCGTGCCGTCCACCAGGCTCGACCGGGTGGTGGCCAGCGGGGCCTCGTGCACGTGCACCGCGCAGTCCGGATGCCGTTCGGTGAACCGGGCCACGGCGCGGAGCAGCACCGGGGCGGCGGACTCGCCCACGTACGCCACGCGCAGCTCGCCGGTGAGCCCACGACCGGCGTCGACGGCCCGCTGGACGGCCTCCTCGATGCCGGCCACCAGCGGGCGCATCTCCTCGGCCAGGCGGGCGCCGATCGGGGTGAGCCGGACGACCCGGCTGGTGCGCTCGAACAGCGGCGCGCCGATCCGCCGCTCCAGCCGGCGCACCACGTGGCTGATCCGCCCGGTGGTCACGCCCAGCCGCTCGGCGGTGCGCCCGAAGTGCAGCTCGGAGGCCAGGGTCAGGAACGCCTCGATCTCGTACCGCTCCAGCACCCGGCGCTCCCGTCGTTGACTCCCGGTCAACGATGGTAGTGCGATCGGGGCTTGGTCACGCGCCCGCCTCCGACCAGGCTCGACGGTGTTCCCACACACGATCCAGGAGGATCTGATGACGATGCGCGTGACCGGGTTCGACCACCTGGTGCTCACGGTGAGCGACGTCGAACGCTCCCTCGACTTCTACTGCGGCACGCTCGGGCTGGCCCCGGTGCGCGTCGACCGCTGGCGCGCCGGGGAGGTGCCCTTCCCGTCGGTACGCGTCGACGCCGGCACCATCGTCGACCTGGTCCGGGGCGATCCGGGCGGCTCCACCATGGACCACTTCTGCCTGGTGGTGGAGCCGATCGACTGGCAGCCGGTGGTCGAGTCGGGCGTGTTCACCGTGCTGACCGGGCCGGTGCCGCGCTTCGGGGCCCGGGGCACCGGCACCTCGATCTACGTCCGCGACCCCGACGGCAACACCGTCGAACTGCGCACCTACCCGCCGGGCGGGGTTGGCTAGCCTGGCGCGGTGCCGCAGCTCGAACGCCTCGCCGCCCGCCACGCGTATCTCGTCTACCGGTTCGAGTGGCAGAACCGGGCCTACTTCGCCCGGTACGTTCCCGACCGTGGTGACGACTACTTCGACGAGTTCGCCGACCGGCAGGTGGCGTTGCTCCTGGAGCAGGACCGGGGCACGTGCCACTTCCACGTGCTGGTGGACGACGACGGCTGGGTGATCGGACGGTTCAACCTGGTCGACGTGGCCGACGGAAGCGCCGAGCTGGGCTACCGGGTGGCCGAACGCGCCGCCGGGCGCGGCGTCGCCCAGGAGGGCGTCCGGCGCGTCTGCGAGCTGGCCCGCGACGCGCACGGCCTGCGCCGCCTGGTCGCCTCGGCGGCGCTGGCGAACCCCGCCTCGCTGGCCGTGCTCCGGCGTACCGGGTTCGTGCCGGACGGCGAGGTGGACCTGGGCGGCGAGCCGGGGCTGCGCCACGTCCTCGACCTGACCCGGTGGTCTCCGGTCTGACCGGGGCGGCCGTGCGCCGCTCCGGTCACGGTACGCCGTCCAGTTCCGCCACGGTCGACGCGGTCAGCCCGTCCTCCCGTAACTCCATCACGGCGGTGTGGACGTAGCCGTCCCCGTACGGATCGACGGGCGGGTGCACGGTCCACCGGGGGCCCGCACCGCGATCCAGGACGTACGGTTCCTTCATGGCCCTATGATCCACACCAGACCGCCGAGGTGGCGGCATCCAACGGGCCGCGACCCCGCCACCTCCCCGAGCTGGAGTCGATCAAACGCGCCGGTGGATGCCGTCAGGCGGGGCGGCGGGTCAGGACGCGGGGTCCGGCCTCGGTGATCGCGACCGTGTGCTCGGAGTGGGCGGTGCGGGAGCCGTCGGCCGAGCGGATCGTCCAGCCGTCCTCGTCGAACTTGATCTTGTCGGTGGTGCGGCAGAACCAGGGCTCGATGGCGATGGTGAGGCCGGGGTCGAGCCGCAGGCCACGGCGGGGACGGCCACTGTTGGCCACGTGTGGGGCCTCGTGCATGGTACGGCCGATCCCGTGGCCGCCGAACTCGCCGTTGACGCCGTAGCCGTAGGAGCCGGCGACCTCGCCGATGGCGGCGGAGACGTCACCGAGGCGGGCGCCCGGCCGGGCGGCGGCGATGGCGGCCTCCAGCGCGACCTCGGTGGCCTCGATCAGCTTCAGGTCGGCCGGGTCGGGGGTGCCGACGACGACGGAGAGCGCGGAGTCGGCGACCCAGCCGTCGATGCCGACGGCCATGTCGATGCTGAGCAGGTCACCGTCGCGGAGGACGTAGTCGTGCGGGAGGCCGTGCAGCACCGCGTCGTTGACCGACAGGCACAGCACGTTGCGGAACGGGCCGCGGCCGAACGACGGGGCGTAGTCCCAGTAGCAGGACTCGGCGCCGCGCTCCTTGATCCGCCGCCGGGCGAGGTGTTCGAGGTCCATCAGGTTCACGCCGACGTCGACGACGGCGCCCAGCTCGGCGAGCAGCTCGCCGACGAACTGGCCGGTCACCGCCATCCGGTCGATCTCCTCGACGGACTTCAGCTCGATCACGACAGCCTCCCTCTCCGATGCGGTATTTTTATACCACGCCGGCCCGGCGCCGCCTCCTGGAGGGATATCCTGCTCGCATGGTTCGCCAACCGCTCACCGCCGAACAGATCGCCGCGGGCCAACGCCTCGGGGTCGCGCTCCGGGCCGCGCGCGCCGGGCGCAGCCTGGGCGAGGTGGCGCTGGCGGCCGGCATCTCCCCCGAGACGCTGCGCAAGATCGAGGCGGGCCGTCTCCCCGCGCCGGCGTTCGGCACGGTGGTCTGCCTCAGCCAGGCCCTCGGCGTCCCGCTCGCCGAGCTGGCCGACGTCTGGCTGGCCGACATGCCCGTCCGCCAGGCATCCTGACGCCCGACCGGTCAGCACCGGGTGGGCGGCGCGGGCGTCGACGTCGGTGGGTTCCGCGAAAATCGCGTTGTCGGCCCCGGCGTGGGCTGCGACGCTCTGGTGGTGATCGACAAGCCAGACGTCGACGAGCGGGCGCTGGCCGCCACGGTGAGTGCCGCGTGGGCCGTGGACGTCGCCGAGCTTGCGTTCCTGCCGGTCGGGCTCGACGGGCACGCCTGGGCCTACCGGGTCGACACCGCCCACGGCCAGCGCTACTTCCTGAAACTGCGGCACGGCGCGTTCACCCGGGCGGCCGTCCTGCTGCCGGGCTTCCTCCGCGCGCGCGGCATCCGGCAGGTCGTCGCGCCGATCGACCCGCCCGGCGGCACCGGCCACGCGTTCGGGGACTACCGGCTGTTGCTCTACCCGTTCCACGACGGCGGCAGCCTCTGGAGCCGCGGACTCACCGACCGGCAGTGGACCGAGTACGGCGAGTTCCTGGGCCGGCTGCACACCGTCGCGCCGAGCGCCGAGGTCGCGGCGGCGCTACCGGTCGAGACGTACCGGTCGGGCGCGGGCAACCGGCTGCGGGCCCTGAGCGGTCAGGCCGCGGCGAGCCCCGACCTGGGCGGGTTCTGGGACCGGTACGGCGACGCGCTGCACCGGCTGTCGGCACTGGTCGACGACCTCGCCGCCCGGGTCCCCCGGGGTCGACACGTCATCTGCCACGCCGACATCCACCCCGGCAACCTGATCGCCGACGGCGCCGGTCCCCTGCACGTCGTGGACTGGGACGCGCCGATCCTCGCGCCGCGCGAGCGCGACCTGATGTTCGTCCTCAGCCAGGACTTCGGCGACCACCCGGTCGACGCGCGCCGCGCCGACCTCTTCCGTCGCGGCTACGGCCCGTGGGAGCCCGACCCGACGACGCTGAGCTACTACCGCGGGGAGCGGCACCTCGACGACGTCGCCGCGTTCCTCGACAGCATCCTCAACTCGGGCGGCGGCCCGGAATCCCGCGCCAACGACCTGCACTGGCTGACCCGCATCGCCGAGACCGTCGCCCACCCCGACTACGCGCCCTGACCCACGCGGAAAACCGTTGGCGGCCCTCGGCGGCCACTGCTACGGTGCCGGAGGCCGTGCAGCTGACGAGGAGGTGGTACCCGTGAACGTATCGACGTGGGTGCTCCCCTCCGGGGTCACGGTCGGGCGATAGGTCGTCCGGGAGCGCCGTTCAGCGCACTCCCGAAAGGCACGACGTGCGATTCATCTCCGAACGACGCCTCGACGACGGCGTACGCGAGCGCGAGTTCACCCTCGACGAGATCCCCGGCATCCTGTGGACGCCACCGACGGCATCCGGGCCGACGCCGCTGATCCTGCAGGGCCACCCCGGCGACCTGCGCCGGATGTACCCGCGCCTGGCGGCCCGGGCCCGGCACGCCGCGGCGGCGGGCTACGCCTCGGCCACCCTCGAACTGCCCGGCGCCGGCGACCGGCCCCGTTCCGCCGCCGCCGACCAGGCCCGCGTCGACCTGCGCCGCGCGATCCAGGCCGGCGAGCCGGTCGCCGACGAGATCGTCGAACGGCTCGTCCTCCCCCTGGTCGACCAGGCGGTCCCCGAGTGGCGCGTCGCCCTCGACGCGCTCCTCGCGCTGCCCGAGATCGACGGCCCGGTCGGCTACGCGGGCGGCGTGATCGCCATCGGCGTCCGGCTGGCGGTGGTCGAGCCGCGTATCTCGGCCGCCGCGCTGTTCGCCGGCAGCTACGTGCCCCGCGTGATGTTCGAGGAGGCGCGGCAGGTCACCATCCCGCTGCTGGTCCTGCTGCAGTGGGACGACGAGGGCAACGACCGGCAGTTGGCGCTGGACCTGTTCGACGCGTTCGGCTCCCGGGAGAAGACGCTGCACGCCAACATGGGCGGGCACACCGGCATCCCGGCACACGAGGGCGACGACGGGAACCGGTTCTTCGCCCGACACCTGAGGGCCGCCGGGTGAGGTGAGCCGACATCGAAGGCCCTGACCCGGATTCACGTCCTGGCCAGGGCCTTCGTGCTGGAGCGGGTGACGGGAATCGAACCCGCACTGTCAGCTTGGGAAGCTGATGTTCTGCCATTGAACTACACCCGCAGGCGGCACCACTGTACCTGAGGTCACCACTCCCGTGCACCCAGGCACCCCCGCCCCGCCGTCGGGCAGGAGTGGATCAAGGATGTTGCGTGCCGGCAACATATGGGCGTTCTCAAATCCGTCGATGGGATGTAACGTCTGCTCCACGTTTCCGACCCGGCGTGACACACCCCCTGCCACGCCGTCAGAAAGAGGTGGGCCCATGGGACCCCGTCCCAACCTGCTGACCCGGCGTACCGCCGGTGTCGCGACGTCGACCCTCGCGCTGCTGCTCAGCACCGCTGCCGTCGGCGTCGTCCCCGCTGCCTCGGCCTTCTCGGCCGCCCCGGCCGGCGTCTGCGCCGAGCCGGCCGACGCCCACGGCCACGCCGACGCCCGCGTCGCCAAGGGCGGTCACCCCCGGCTCGACCCGAACGAGCTGACCGCCCAGCAGGTGCGCGAGCGCGAGGCCGACCTCGCCGCCGCGCAGCGCGAGCGGGCCAACTTCCGGACCGGCCCGACCGTCACCCCGCTGGCGTCCGTGACCATCCCGGTCGTGGTGCACGTGATCCAGGAGAACAGCACCCGGGCCGGCGGCAACATCCCGGACTCGCTGATCAACCAGCAGATCACCGTGCTCAACCAGTCGTACGCGGGCTCTACCGGTGGCGCCGCCACCGCCTTCGCGTTCCAGCTCACGAAGATCAACCGGGTGACGAACCCGTCCTGGTACCCGATCGTGCAGGGCTCCTCGGCCGAGCGCTCGATGAAGACCTCGCTGCGTACGGGCGGCAAGAACACGCTCAACATCTACCTGGGCGAGCTGAGCGACGGCCTGCTGGGCTGGGCGACCTTCCCGAAGCGCACGCTGGACAAGATGGACGGCGTGGTCGTGCTCAGCGAGTCGCTGCCCGGCGGCACGGCGACCAACTACAACCAGGGCGACACCGGTACGCACGAGGTCGGCCACTGGCTGAACCTCTACCACACCTTCCAGGGCGGATGCTCCGGCTCGGGTGACAGCGTCTCCGACACCCCGGCCGAGGCGTCGCCGGCGTACGAGTGCCCGACCGGTCGGGACACCTGCTCCACGGCCGGCAAGGACCCGATCACCAACTTCATGGACTACACCTACGACTCCTGCATGTACCAGTTCACCGCCGGCCAGGCGAGCCGCATGCTCACCGCGTGGAACGCCTACCGCGCGGCCTGACCTCACCCGCACCACACGACAGGTGCCGGTCCCGTTCTCAAACGGGGCCGGCACCTGTCGTTTCGGCAGGCGGCTCAGGCAGCCGGGCGGCGGGTGTCGAAGCCGTGCCGGCCGCGCCGGCCGTCCGCGGCGAGCGGGTCACGGCGTGCCGGCGTGGCGCCCCGCGGGTCGAGCCAGACCCGCATCTGCGGCCGGCCGGCACCCGGCTGGGCCACCGGGTCGCGCCGGGTCAGCATCGCCACGTCGACGGTGAACTCGAACAGCCGCCAGTCACCCTGCGGCGCCGCCCGGGCGACCCGGGCCAGTCGGGCAACCGTGGCCGGATCGGTCACCGGACGGGCCCGGCCCGCCACGTAGGCCTCGTCGTCGCTCTCCTCCGGCGGGAAGGAGTGCAGCGCGTAGCGGCCGTCGCGTTCGAGGTCGCGGCGCTTCGGGGAGTCGATGACGAAGCACCAGAGCCCGTCGGCGGTGATCACCGGGGAGACCGGGTGCACCCGCGGGCCGCCGTCGGCGCGGACCGTGGCGAGGTAGCCGAAGCCCGGCCCGTACTGCTGCATCAGGAGGCGGATCTCGTCGGCGAGGCGGGGCTCGTCGGCGGCGAATTCGGACCAGGAAGCCATGCGGACATTCTATCGAACACGTGTACGAAGAAGTAGTGCGACACGCAGGTCACCCGTACCGGTCGCTATGGTGTTCCGATGCTGCTCTCCGACCGCGACCTGGTCTCCGAGATCAAGTCGGGCACGCTCGCGCTGGAGCCCTTCGAGCCCACGCTGGTGCAGCCGTCCAGCATCGACGTACGCCTGGACCGGTTGTTCCGGGTCTTCAACAACCATCTCTACACCCACATCGACCCGTCGGTGCAGCAGGACGACCTGACGTCGATGGTGGAGGTGCCGGAGGGCCAGCCCTTCGTGCTGCACCCGGGCGAGTTCGTGCTCGCCTCCACGCTGGAGGTGATCTCGCTGGGCGACCAGCTCGCCGGGCGACTGGAGGGCAAGTCCAGCCTGGGCCGGCTCGGCCTGCTGACCCACTCCACCGCCGGCTTCATCGACCCGGGCTTCTCCGGCCACGTCACGCTGGAGCTGTCCAACGTGGCGAACCTGCCGATCACGCTCTGGCCGGGAATGAAGATCGGTCAGCTCTGCATCTTCCGGCTCTCCTCGCCGGCCGAGCACCCGTACGGCTCGGCCGTCTACGGATCGCGTTACCAGGGCCAGCGCGGCCCGACGCCGAGCCGGTCCTGGCAGAGCTGGCGCACCTGGCCGACCCGCTGACGCCGAACGCCTCTTGTTAAGAGGGGCCCCCTCCTATGCAGAATGCGTTAAGAGGGGGCCCTTCCTTACACCTCAGGCGGGGCGGCCGTAGCTGTTGATGTCGCCGTCGTCGACGCGCTTCATGGTGATCGGCTTGCCGGACTGGGAGGCGTGCACCACCCAGCCGTCGCCCACGTACATGCCCACGTGGTGCAGGTCGCCGTAGTAGAAGACCAGGTCACCGGCGCGCAGCTCGGACCGGCTGACCCGCTTCGTCACGTCGTGCTGCTGCCGCGCGTTGTGCGGCAGCGAGACCCCGCCCTTGGCCCAGGCGGCCATGGTCAGGCCGGAGCAGTCGAAGTGGTCCGGGCCGGCGGCCCCCCAGACGTAGATCTTGCCGATCTGGGCGCAGGCGAACTTGACCGCAGCCCCGGCCGGGCCGCCGGGGTAGCCGGCGGGGCACGGCGCCGGGCGCAGCGGGCCGCCGCCACCCTTGCCGTACACCTTCAGCCGCAGCTTCTCTAGCTTGGCGATCTCGGTGTCGATCTGCTTCTTCTTCGTCGCGAGCTGCGCCTCGGTGCGGCTCAGGTCGGCGACCATCTGGTCCAGCGGCCGCTTCTTGGCGGCCAGCTCGTCGCGCAATTCGGCGACGGCACGCACCTGCTCCTGCTGGTGGTGTGCGAAGCGGTCGAGCAGCTCCAGGCCGCTGACCAGGTCGCCCGGCGAGCGGCTGCCCAGCAGGGCGTTGACGGTGGAGAGGTTGTCGCCCTTGTACGCGTCGGCGGCGAGCCCGCCGACCTGGCCCAACGCCGCGTCCACCCGGGCCTGCAGCGGGGCGATCTGCCGGCCGAGCGCGTCGGCCTGCTTGCGCCGCACCGCGAGCTGCTCGCGTACGGCGTTGACCTGCTCGATGACCGGTTCGAGCTTGTTCCAGTCGCGGTCGATCTGGGCCTCGATCTCGGCGACCGAGGGTTCGGCGTGGGCCGCCGTGGCGCCGCCGGTCAGAACGACGGCGGTGCCGACCAGGGCGGCGAGGGCGGTGGTGAAGCGGGACCAGCGGGAACGCGGCGCGACGAGGGACCGGTCGACCGACCGGTTCGACGACGGCCGCGGGGCATGGAGTGCCACCGGGCGTCCGTACTCCTTCTTCCTGACCGCCTACCGGGTTAGCTGACGGATTCGGACGGGAAGGGAGCCGCCCTACCGCAGCTCCGCTGCGGATTCACCCCAGGTACCTGGTTCCCCGGCTCGCCCGTGGGCGACTCGGCGGTGCCGGACCGTCACCGACCGGGTTGGACGGTGAGACTGGCGGCCGACGATTCACCAGAGTAGGAGCCGTCGTTATCGATCCGCAACTCGGGACGCCGTGACACTCCGTACCGACACCTGGGTGAAGTTTTCTTTCATTAAGGATTACCTGCTGGAAAGGTATTGACCCTCGCGGGTGTGCGGAGTGAGGGTGGGGACGCAGTGACCCCCATCCCTGTCCAGGAGGTTCGATGCACCTCTCCACCCCACCGTCGGGCGGACGGATACTGCTGGCCGCCGCCGTGGCGACCGCCACCGCGCTGGCCGTCACCGGCCCGGTGACCGCCGCGCCGGAGACGGCCGGACCCGCCACCGACCGGCAACGGCAGTACGCCGCCGCGGCCACCGAGTACGGCGTGCCGCAGAACGTGCTGCTCGGCGTCTCCTACCTCGAGTCCCGCTGGGACACCCACCCCGGCCAACCCAGCACCAGCGGCGGCTACGGCCCGATGCACCTGACCGACGCGGCACACGTCCTCGCCACCCCGGGCAGCGCCCACGTCGACGAGGACGAGGACCCGCGCGGCGACGACTCCCGCCCGCTCACCCTCGACCCGGCCACCGCCGCCGCGCCGGCACGGGAGACCCCGCTGCCCCGCGCCTCGCTGCAGACGATCGACACCGCCGCGACGCTCACCGGGCTCGACGCGCAGACGCTGCGCACCGACCCGGCGGCGAACATCCGCGGTGGCGCGGCGCTGCTCGCGTCGTACCAGAAGGCACTGGGCGGGCCGGTCGGCGCCGGCACCGACGCGGCGGCCTGGTACGGCGCGGTGGCCCGCTACTCCGGCGCGGACACCGCCGACGCGGCGGCGGCCTTCGCCGACGAGGTCTACGACCAGCTCGGCCAGGGCGCGACCCGGACCACCGACGACGGGCAGCGGGTCACGCTGGCCGCCACCGCCGCCCGGCCGGACCGGTCCCGGCTGGCCCGGCTCGGCCTGCGCCACGCCCAGCGGCCGGACGGCCTGGAGTGCCCGGTCCGGCTGGCCTGTGAGTGGATCCCCGCCCCGTACGAGCAGCTCAGCGCCGACCCGGGCGACTACGGCAACCACGACCTGGGCAACCGGCCGAAGCAGCAGAAGATCGAATACATCGTCATCCACGACACCGAGGGCTACTTCGGCCCCAGCGTCGACCTGGTGAAGCGGGCCGACTACCTGGGCTGGCACTACACGCTGCGCTCGGTGGACGGCTACGTCGCCCAGCACATCAAGGCCAAGGACGTCGGCTGGCACGCCGGCAACTGGTACGTCAACGCCAAGTCCATCGGTCTGGAGCACGAGGGCTTCGCCGGTCAGGGCACCTGGTACACCGAGGCGATGTACCGGGCCTCGGCCAAGCTGGTCCGCCACCTCGCGCTGAAGTTCGGCATCCCGCTGGACCGGCAGCACATCATCGGGCACGACAACGTGCCGGGCACCACCGCCGGCACCGTGAAGGGCATGCACTGGGACCCGGGCCCCTACTGGGACTGGTCGCACTACTTCGACCTGATGAAGGCGCCGTTCCGGAGCACCGGCACGGCCCGCACCGGGCTGGTCACCATCGACCCGGACTTCGCCACCAACCGGCCGGCGTTCGTCGGCTGCAACCAGCAGCCGCCGGGCGTCCCGACGCCCACCCCGCCGGCCGCGACCTGCCCGTCGCGCGGCTCCTCCGCGGTGGTCCTGCGGACCGCGCCGAGCGTGGACGCCCCGCTGGTCAACGACCTCGGGCTGCGCCCGGACGGCACGCCGGACACGATGTACATCTCCGACCACGGCGCCCGCGCCTCCGCCGGCCAGACGTACGCGGTGGCCGGCCGGCAGGGCGACTGGACGGCGATCTGGTACCTCGGCCAGAAGGCGTGGTTCCTCAACCCGGCGTCGGCGCCGACCGCGAAGTGGGCCACCGGCTTCGTGGTGACCCCGCGGCCCGGCAGGGCCACGATCCCGGTGTACGGCCGCGCCTACCCGGAGCAGGCCGCCTACCCGGACACCATCCCCTACCAGACCATCTCGCCGTTGCAGTACACGCTCGCGGCGGGCCAGCGGTACGCGGTCGGCGGGGTGCTGCCCGGCGAGTACTACCGCGCGGTCTCGTTCGACGGCTCGGCGCCGGGTGACCGGACCGTGGTGCGCGGCGAGAACCGCTACGTGCAGGTCCAGTTCGGTCACCGGATCATGTACGTGAACCTCGACGACGTGCTGGTCCTGCCGTCGCCGATCGGCGCGCCGCGGTAACGGCCCACCGACACGGGAAGGCCCCCGGTCCAGCTGGACCGGGGGCCTTCCCGTCGGAGCGAACGGGTCAGTACGGCCGGCGGTAACCCGCGACCGGCATGTACTGCAGCTTGCCCACCTGGACCGGTTTGCCGGTGCGCGGCGCGTGCACCATCAGACCGTTGCCCAGGTAGATCCCGACATGATGCAGGTCGCTGAAGAAGAAGACCAGGTCACCGGGGCGTGCCTCGCTCGCCGAGATCTTCCGGCCCTCGTTCCACTGCGCGCCGGTGAAGTGCGTCAGCGAGATGCCCGCCGCCTTGTACGCGTACTGCGTCAGGCCGGAGCAGTCGAACGAGTTCGGCCCGGTGGCCCCCCACACGTACGGGTCACCGACCTGGGCGCATGCCGTCTTGATCGCGGTACGCGCGGCGCTGCTCACCACACCGTCGATCGACGGGCAGCCCTCCGGGCGGATCGAGGTCACCGGCAGCATCGCGGTCAGCCGCTTGATCTCGGAGTCGATCTGCTTCTTCTGCGCCGCCAGCTTGTTCTTGCGCTCGATCTCGGTGGCGATCAGCGCGTCCAGCTTCTGCTTCTGCGCGTTGTACTTGTCGCGGGCCGCGAGCACACCGGCGATCTGCTTGCGCTGGTCGTCGGCGATGCGGTCGAGCATCACCAGCTGCTCGGCCAGGGTGCCCGGCTTGGTGCTCACCAGCAGCGCGCCCATCTCCTGCGACGGGCCCCGCATGTAGTAGCGGGCGGCGATGTCACCGACCTTGTTCATGGCCAGCGTCGAGGCCAGCTCCAGCGGCACCATCTTCTTCTGCAGCTCCGCGGACTTCTTCTGGTCCGCCTTGAGCTGGGCGTTGACCTTGTTGTAGTCCTCGATCGTGGGTTCGAGCTTTTCCCACTGCTTGTCGATCTGGGCGTCGATCTCGTCGACCGAGGGCGCCGCGTGCGCCGGGGCCGCCAGCATCCCGGCGCCGACCGCGACGGCCGCGACCAGGGTGAGGAGACGGCGTACCACCCGGTGGAACCCGGCCGGACGGCCGGGTCGAGCGCTCGGGGCGTGACGTCGAGGGGGCATGGTTGCCACCGGCACGGACTCCTTTGCAACCGACCGCCGGGCGCCTCGCGAGAGGGAAGGTCGAGGCAGACGACCCACAGCGGTCGGTGCCCCACATTAGGGAAAGCACCGGGGTGGAATCAAGGCGACCTTTTGTTCAATCACGTATCCGCAATCGGTTGCACACCAAGGGTGTTCATTCACTTGCCGACGATGGCCGTCAATACGTCGTCGAGCGTCACCACGCCGAGGGGCCGACGACCGTCGCTGACCAGCACCATGTGCCGGCGCTCGCGACGCATCGCGAGCAGCAGATCGGCGAGCGTACGGTCCGGCGGCACCACGGCCAGCGGCCGGTAGACGTCGGCCGGCACCGGGGCCCGACGGCTCGCCCCGGCGTATCCGAGCACGTCCTTGACGTGCACGAAACCGAGCACCCGGCGGGTGGCCCGCTGCACCACCGGGAAACGCGACCGGCCGGTGCGGGTCGCCAGCACCTCCAGCGAGGCCGGTGAGACGTCTTCGGCCACCGTGGTCACCGTCGACCAGGGTTGCAGGGCGTCGGCCGCGGTACGACTGTGCAGGGCGAGCGCGCCGGTGATCCGGGCGTGCTCCTCGGCGTCCAGCAACCCCTCGGTCCGCGCCTGCGACACCAGCCCGGCCAGTTCCTCGGCGGTGAACACCGTCTTGACCGCGTCCGTCGCCTCCACCCGCCACCACCGCAGCACCTGCCGCGCCGACCACTTCATCGCCACCAGCAGCGGCTTCGTGGCCAGGCAGAACGCGAGCATGGCCGGGCCGAGCCAGAGCGCCGAGGGCTCCGGCCCGGCCAGCGTGATGTTCTTCGGCACCATCTCGCCGACCACGGTGTGCAGGAACACCACCACGGCCAGCGCGATCACGAACGCCACCGGGTGCACCGCCGACGCCGGCAGTCCGAGCGCCTCGAAGGGCACCTCCAGCAGGTGGGCCAGCGCCGGCTCGGCGATCGCGCCCAGGCCGAGCGAGCAGACCGTGATGCCGAGCTGCGCGCCGGCGATCATCAGCGGGATCTGGTTCATCGCGGCCAGCGCCCAGCGCGCCCGCTTCGAGGTCGCCGCGAGCGGTTCGATCACGGTGCGCCGGGACGCGATCAACGCGAACTCGCTGCCCACGAAGAACGCGTTGCCGAGCAGCAGCACCAGGGCGACAAGCAGTTCAGGCACCGTCGTCGGGCTCCTCGGGGCGGACCACCCGGACCTGCTCGATCCGGTGCCGGTCGACCTCCACCACGGTGAACTCGTAGCCCGCGTCGTCGACCGTCTCACCGGCGACCGGGATGTGGCCGAGCCGGGCCATCAGGAACCCGCCCAACGTCTCGTACGGCCCCTCGGGCAGCCGGAAGCCGGTCTGCTCGACCAGCTCGTCGGCCCGCAGCACGCCGTCGACCAGGACGGTCCGCTCGCCACCGGGCACGGTCAGCTCCGCCGGCCCGAAGCCGTCCACCGCGTCCGGGTCGAACTCGTCGGCGATCTCCCCGACCAGCTCCTCGACCAGGTCCTCCACGGTCACCACGCCGTCCGTGCCGCCGTACTCGTCGACCACGATGGCCAGGTCCGCGCCGGCGTCCTTCAGCGCGGCCAGCACCCCGTCGAGGTCCAGGCTCTCCGGCACGTACACCGGCTCCCGGGCGACCGCGGCGACGGTGGTGCCGGCCCGACGGGCCAGCGGCACGCCGAGCGCGTCCGGCACCCCGGCGACACCGGTGACCAGGTCGAGCGTCTCCTCGTACACCGGGAACCGGGTCCGGCCGGTCCGCCGGGACGCCTCCAGCAGCTCGGCGACGGAGGCGGTGGCCCGCAACGCGATCACGTCCACCCGGGGGGTCATCGCCTCGGCGGCCCGCTTGTCGCCGAAGCGGATGGTGCGGCGCAGCAGCATCGCGGTGTCCGGCGGCAGCGCGCCGGCCCGCGCCGAGATGGCGGCCAGCAGTCCCAGCTCCTCCGGGGAACGGGCGCTGGCGAGTTCCTCCTGCGGCTCCACGCCGAGGCGGCGCACCAGCCGGTTGGCCGAGTTGTTGAGCAGCCGGATCAGCCAGCCGAAGGCGCGGGAGAACCCCCGCATCGGCGCGGCCGTGGCCAGGGCCGCCGGCATCGGGCGGGCCAGCGCCAGGTTCTTCGGCACCAGCTCGCCGAAGAGCATCGAGACGAGCGTGGCCAGCGCCAGGGCGAGCAGCCCGGAGAAGCGGTCCGCCCCGCCGAAGGGGTGCAGGGCCGGCGCGACGAGCCGGGCCAGGGCGGGCTCGGCCAGATAGCCGGTGAGCAGCGCGGTGATGGTGATGCCGAGCTGCGCGCCGGAGAGCTGGAAGGACAGGTCCCGCAGCGCCCGCCGCACCGTGGCGGCCCGTCCGTCGCCCTCGTCGGCCCGCCGGTCGATCTCCGCGCGGTCGACCGTGACCAGGGCGAACTCGGCCGCGACGAAGAATGCGTTGCCCGCGGTCAGCAGCACGAAGCCGACCAGGGGCAACAGCGTCAGAACCAACAGGCCGTCGATGGGCGTGATTGTGGCACGTGGGCGCCGGTGGTGCGGCACCCGTAGCGTGGCGGGTATGGACGGCCTGCTGCTCACCGACGAACTGGTCCTGCTCGCCTACGACGACGCCGGCACGAACCGGCTCGGCCGCCCCCATCTGGACTACGGCCTCGCCGGGGCGGTGCTGCTGGAACTGGCCCTCGCCCGCCGGGTGGAGGTGGTGGACAAGCGGCTGGTGGTGACCGACCCCGCCCCCACCGGCGTGCCCCTGCTCGACGAGGCGCTGGCCACCGTCGGGGCCGGGCGGCCCCGCAAGCCGAAGGACTGGATCGGCAAGCTCGCCAAGGGACTGCCGGACCGGGTGCTCGACGGTCTGGTCGGCTCCGGGGTGCTGCGCCGCGACTCCGACCGGGTGCTGCTGGTCTTCCCGCGTACCCGCTATCCCTCGCCGACCGGCGCGGAGCCGGCGGTGGAGACGGCGGCCCGGCGGCGGATGGTGGACGCGCTGGTCGGCGACGGCCCGGTCGACGCCCGGACCGCCGCGCTTCTCACCCTGACCCGGGCGGTCGGCCTGGACCGCAAGCTCTTCCGCGAGCTGCCGAAGGAGCGGGTCAAGGCCCGGATGACCGAGATCGCCGCCGGTGACTGGGCCTCCGCCGCGGTGAAGAAGGCGATCGAGGAGATGCAGGCCGCGGTGATCGTCGCGACCACCGCCACCGCCGCCATCAGCGTCACCACGACCAGCTGACACGACGGCGGCGGCACCCGCGTGGGTGCCGCCGCCGTCGTGGCCCGGCTTCCCGCCGGGGTACGCCTCAGCCGGCCGCCGGAGCGGTCTCCTTCTCGCCGGCCGGCGCGTCCGGCTTGACCGAGCGCAGCAGCACGCTGGCCACGTCGACCACCTCGACGTCCTCGCCGGCGCCCTTGCCGTTCACGCCGTCGTTGAGCATGGTCGAGCAGAACGGGCAGCCGACCGCGATGGTCTTCGCACCGGTGGACATGGCCTCCTCGACCCGGTCCACGTTGATCCGCTTGCCGATCTTCTCCTCCATCCACATCCGGGCACCGCCGGCGCCGCAGCAGAAGGAGCGCTCGCTGTTGCGCGGCATCTCGGTCAGCTCGCCCTGGATGGAGTCGCCGAGCACCTCACGGGGAGCGGCGAAGACCCGGTTGTGCCGGCCCAGGTAGCAGGGGTCGTGGTAGGTCACGCCACCGTCGACCGGCTGCACCGGGGTGAGCTTGCCGGCGCTGACCAGGTGGGCCAGCAGCTGGGTGTGGTGCACCACCTCGAACTCGCCGCCGAGCTGGCCGTACTCGTTGCCCAGCGTGTTGAAGCAGTGCGGGCAGGTCGCGACGATCTTCCGCTTGCTCTTCTCCCGGCCGTCGAACGCCTCGTTCAGCGTCTCGACGTTCTGCTGGGCGAGCATCTGGAAGACGAACTCGTTGCCGATGCGCCGGGCCGGGTCACCCGAGCAGGTCTCGCCCTCGCCCAGGATGGCGAAGGAGACGCCCGCCTCGTTGAGCAGTGTGGCGACCGCGCGGGTGGTCTTCTTGGCCCGGTCCTCGAACGCGCCGGCGCAGCCGACCCAGAACAGGTACTCGAAGTCGTCGACCTCGCCGACCCGGGGCACCTCGAAGCCGAGGCCCTTGGTCCAGTCCTCGCGGGTGTTCTGCGGGGCGCCCCACGGGTTGCCCTTGTTCTCCAGGTTGCGGAGCATGACGCCGGCCTCGGACGGGAAGCTCGACTCGATCAGCACCTGGTAGCGGCGCATGTCGACGATGTGGTCCACGTGCTCGATGTCCACCGGGCACTGCTCGACGCAGGCGCCGCAGGTGGTGCAGGACCAGAGCACGTCCGGGTCGATGACGCCGCCCTCCTCGGCGGTGCCGATCAGTGGGCGGTCGGCCTCGGCCAGGGCCAGCACGTCCATGTGGGCGAGCTGCGCCTCGGTGGCCTTCTCCTCGCCGGTGAGGTCCTTGCCGCCGCCGGCCAGCAGGTAGGGCGCCTTCGCGTACGCGTGGTCGCGCAGGCTCAGCACCAGCAGCTTCGGCGACAGCGGCTTGCCGGTGTTCCAGGCCGGGCACTGCGACTGGCACCGGCCGCACTCGGTGCAGGTGCTGAAGTCGAGCAGGCCCTTCCAGCTGAACTGCTCGACCTGGGCGACACCGAACTGGTCCTTCTCCGGGTCGGCCTCCTCGAAGTCGAGCGGCTTGCCCTCGCTCGTCATCGGGCGCAGCGGGCCCAGGCCGGAACCGGCGGGCTTCTCCGGGTCGCGCTTGAAGAAGATGTTCGGGAATGCCAGGAACCGGTGCCAGGCGACACCCATCGTGACGTTCAGCGAGATCACGATGAGCCAGGTCATCGAGATGACGATCTTGATGAGCGCGGCGATGCTCGCGCCGTTCTCCCAGCTCGGCAGCGCAGCGCCGACGGCGTGGCTGAGCGGGGTGGCCCAGACCGGGTACTCGAAGTGGTCGGTGGCGACCTTGAAGCCCCGGATGACGAAACCGAAGATCAGGACCAGCAGCACGATCCACTCGACGAAGTAGCCCTGCCACATGGTCGAGCCGGTGAAGCGGGAGCGGTTCTCGGCGCGACCGGGCCGGTTGCGCAGCCGGATCGCCATCAGCACCACGATGCCGATCAGGCCGAGGATGCCGATCCACTCGGTGACCAGACCGAAGATCGTCCAGGACCCGATGATCGGCAACCCACCGGTCGGGGTGACGACCTCGAAGTAGGCCTCCAGCACCAGCAGCGACAGCACGACGAAGCCGACCATGACGGTCCAGTGCGCGGCACCGACCACGCTCCACTTCAGCATGCGGGTGTGACCGACGGTCTCCACCAGCATCTTCTTCGTGCGGGCGCCCTTGTCGGCGAACCGCTCCGGCGCGGGTTGCCCCAGCCGGATGACGGCCGTCATCTTCATGACCGCGCGCACCGCAAGCCACACCGCAACGGCGGTGATGGCGGCCGCGAGGATCGTGGTGACGATCTGGACGCTGCCCATCGAGTTGGCCTCCCGGTCTGCTGCTTGTCAGTGCAGCCTACGCGGAAGGTTACCCAGCAGTAACGTGAGTCTTCTCGCACCGGCCACGCCGCCCTGCGGACACCTTAGGTGCAGCGGAGTCCGGGTGCCGGACAGGGGCGGCGTGGCGTGACGTGCGACCGGGCGACTCAGCGCCAGCGGGAGAGCAGGATCAGCGAGGAGACCATCGCGCCGAAGCCCACCGCGAGGTTCCAGTAACCCCACGAGGCGACCGGGTAGGCCTGCTCGGAGAGGTAGTAGATCACCAGCCAGCCGATGCCCACCGCGATCAGCGCGACCGCGGTGATCGGCAGCCAGACCGGGCTAGGCTTGCGCGTCGCCGCCGTCGCCGTCGGGCGGACGTCCGTCGGCGGGGTGTACACCTTCTTCTTGCGGACCTGAGACTTGGGCACGACGCTCTCCAGAGGGGGGTACGACCTCGTCCGGCCTGACAACCGGGCGCGGGGGCGACGGTCCATGGCCAATAATGTTCGACAGCTAGCGTAGTCCCGACGGACCGTCCAGGCCACGAATGGGGTCAGGCCGGTGCACGGAGTGACCGAAAAGAGCGGGACTTTTCGGGTCGAGCAGGTCGGTTCGCATCGGCGCGGGCCGGAACGAGACGACGGGAAAGGGAACGCCCGGTGGAGTACACGTCCGGCGCCGCCTCCTGGCAGAAGGTCCTCCGCCGCGCGGTCGCCGGTCTGCTGCCCCGACGAGCGCGTCAGCGCCGCCCGGGCTGGTCGATCGGCGTGCCCCTGATCGCCGCCGCGGCGGGGCTGCTCTTCACCACCACCGCGACCACCGCCGGCGGCACCTCGCTGCGCGAGGACCGGCGGCCCCAGCTCACCCAGCTCATCGAGGACCGGCGCGAGCAGGTCGCGGCCAGCGAGGCGAAGGCGGCGCGGCTGCGCGACGAGGTCGAGCAGCAGACCGAGGCGCTGGCCGGCACCGACGGGCCGGTCAAGCTCCAGCGGGACCGGGCCGCCGCCAGCCGGCAGGCCGCCGGGTTCACCGCGCTCACCGGCACCGGAATCACCATCGAGCTGAACGACGCCGACTGGGGCCCCGGCCAGCCGCTGCCCAAGGGCGCCAGCAACGACGACCTGGTCGTGCACCAGGGCGACGTGCAGGCGGTGGTGAACGCGCTCTGGGCCGGCGGCGCGGAGGCCATGTCAATCATGAACGTCCGCGTCCTCAGCACCAGCGCGGTACGCTGCGTCGGTAACACCCTGCTGCTGCACGGCCGGGTTTACTCCCCTCCTTTCAAGATCGTGGCCATCGGCGATCCCGCGGAGTTCCAGCGGGCGCTCGCCGCCTCTGAGGGAGTCCGGGTGTTCAAGGAAGTGGCCGACCACTACCAGCTCGGCTACGTCGAGCGGGTCTCCACCGTCACCGTGCCGGCGTTCGAGGACTCCACCGCGCTGCAATCGGCGACGGTGCCCAGGTGACCGGCGACCGCCCCGCGGAACGCCACGGTCGCCCCGACGACCCGCACGAGGAGCCGACCGCGTTCCTCCCCACCGTCGACCGTCCGGCGCCCGCCCCGGCCCGGCCCCCGCTCGACCTGCCCTGGCCGGACGCCGGCCCGACCCACTCGTCCCCGGCCCGTCGCGACCTCGGCGGCCGTGACCCGGGCGCCCGTCGCCCCGGCCGTGACCCTGGCCCCGGTGACCTCGGCCGGGACCTCCGTGCCCATGGCCTGGGACGCGAACTCGACACCCGTGGGCCGGGCCGTGACCCTGGCGCCGGTGACGCGAGCCGTGGGCTACCCGACCGGTGGGATCCCCGTGGCCAGGGGCCGGACCGAGGCGACCCCGCCGGCCGGCGCCACGGCCGCCGCGCACCCGACGGCCGTGGCGCCGGCGACCGCGCACCCGACGGCCGTGGCACCGGGGACCGCGCACCCACCCGCCGCGAACCCGCCCGCCCGGAGACCGGCGGTTGGGAGCCGGAACGTCGCAACCACGGCCACGGCCACGGCGACGCGGGCGGCCGGCCCAGCGCCCCGCCCCCGCCCGCCTGGCCGGGCAACCAGGCCCGTCCGCCGAGCACCGCGGACCGGGCCGAGCCGCACGGGCCGGCGCGCGCCGAGGGCTACCCATCGACGCCCCACACCGAGACCCGCCCCCCGTCGTACCGGTCGTCGCCCCGCCCGGAGACCCGTCAGCCGGCACGCGCCGAGACGTACCCGCCCTCGTCCCACCCCGAGACCCGTCAGCCGGCACGCGCCGAGGGGTATCCGCCGTCGTCCCACGCCGGGACCCCGTCCTCGCCACGCGTCGAGGCGTACCCGCCTCCGCCCCACGAGGACGCCCGGCAGTCGGCGCGCGGCCTCGGCCGCCCGCCCACCGGTTCGGGCGGCCAGCACCCGGACGGCCCCGGGACGGCGGGGGGGCGAGCTGCCGAGAACCGGCCGGCCGGGCCCGCGGATGCCCGGTCCGCCGCGGCACCGGCCAGGCCCGCCGATCCGTACCGCTCCGACGGCCGCAGCGGAGTCGGCGGCCCGGCCACCCCCGAGGACCGGCGTTTCTCGGGGCCGTCCGGCCGCCGGTTCGATCCGACGTCGCGCACCGACCAACCCCCGCCGGGCCCCGTCGGCCCCTTTGAGCACCGCGCCGACCCGGATCGCGCGCCGGCGACGCCGTCCGGCGCTCGCGGTGGTGCTCCCGGCCCGATCCGACCGGCCGCCCCCGCCGACGGGCCGACCGACTTCCTGCCCCCGGTGGGAGAGCGGGCCGGCGCGTCCGAGCCGCGTGCCCGCGCGTCGCAACGGCACGACGCCGGCCCCGAGCAGCCCGGCGACCCGGGTGCGACGGCGGTGCTGCGCCCGGTCAGCCGCCCGCCCGCCGATCCGCGGTTGGACTCCACAGCGCTGATGGGCGCCGTACCCCCGGTGCAGGACACCGGCGACGGCGGCGACGAGCCACCGGCGGAGCCGCCGCGCCCACGGCGCGGCGAGCGGGTGGTGCAGCTCCGGCCGGAACAGACCGGCGAGGGCTACCGCAGCGTCTACTCCGAACTGACCCGCCCGACCACGGGCTCCCGGCTGCGCTCGGTGATTCGCGGCACCGGCGAGGTGCTGATCACCTTCGGCCTGGTCGTGCTGCTCTTCGCCGGTTACGAGATCTGGGGCAAGTCGGTCATCGTCGACGCCCACCAGAGCGACCTGAGCGGTCAGCTCGCCCGGGAGTGGGAGACGGACCCGACCGTCGGCCCGACCACCGGGCCGAGCGTGAAGCCGAAGCCGCCGGCCGAGGGGAAGCCCGTCGCCGGCCTCTACATCCCCAAGTTCGACAAGCACTGGGTGGTGGTGGAGGGCGTCAGCCCGGACGACATCCGGTACGCCCCGGGCCACTACCCGGACAGCGCCATGCCGGGCGAGGTGGGCAACTTCTCCGTCGCCGGTCACCGCATCCGCTCCACCTTCTGGCGGCTGGACGAGTTGAAGGCCGACGACGTCATCGTGGTCGAGACCAAGACCGAGTGGCTCGTCTACCGGGTCTACCAGCAGCGGATCGTCAAGCCCTCCCAGGTGGAGGTGGTCGCGCCGGTACCGGGCAAACCGGACCGGAAGGCGACCGAGAAGCTGCTCACGCTGACCACCTGCAACCCCAAGTTCGACAACTACCAGCGGCTCATCGTCCACGCCCGGCTGGACCACGCCCAGGCGAAGTCGGCGGGCCGCCCGGCCGAACTGGAGGCCTGACCCGTGTACTCGTGGATCTGGCGGAAGCTGCCGTTCGGCCTGCCCGGGAAGCTGATCGGCTCGGTGCTGCTGGCCACCGCCACGGTCGCCCTGCTCTGGCTCGTGGTCTTTCCCTGGGCCGAGCCGCTGCTGCCCTTCGACGACGTGCAGGTCACGCAGGACTCCGGCGTACCGGGCGACGCTCCTGGGGGAGGGCTCACCGACCCGACCGGGCTGCCGGGCGAGGAGGAGGAACTCCCCTACAGCACCGAGACCAACAACGCCCCGCCCTCCACCCCGAACAGGTGACCCGATGCGCGTCCTGGTGATCGACAACTACGACTCGTTCGTCTTCAACCTCGTGCAGTACCTCGGCCAGCTCGGCGTGGACTGCGAGGTACGGCGCAACGACGAGATCGACGTCGCCGAGGTGGGCCGCGTCGGCGCGGACGGCGTGCTGCTCTCGCCCGGACCGGGCAGCCCCGACCGGGCCGGCATCTGCCTGGACGTCATCCGCGAGTACGCGGGCAAGCTCCCCCTCTTCGGCGTCTGCCTCGGCCACCAGGCCATCGGTGAGGCGTTCAGGGCCACCGTGACCCGGGCCCCGGAGCTGCTGCACGGCAAGACCTCCGAGGTGCACCACCACGGCGTCGGCGTGCTCGCCGGCCTGCCCGACCCGTTCACCGCCACCCGCTACCACTCACTCGCGGTGCTGCCCGAGACGCTCCCGGACGAGCTGGAGGTCACCGGCAGTACCGCCTCCGGGGTGGTGATGGCGATGCGGCACCGCACGCTGCCGATCGAGGGCGTGCAGTTCCACCCCGAGTCGGTGCTGACCGAGGGCGGTCACGTCATGCTGGCGAACTGGTTGGCCACGTGCGGCTTCCCGGAGGCGCTGGAGCGCGCCCCGGAGCTGGCCGCCGAGGTCGACGCCCGCCGCCGCGCCGCCTTCGCCGCAGCCTGACGCACCCCGCGCCCCGCACCCCGCACCCCGCGCCCCGTCGATCATGAGGTTGGCGGCAGGTCACGCCCGATTTGTCGCCGCCAACTTCATGGTCAACAGGGGACGGGTTCGGGAGGGGACGACACGTTGTCGAGATCTTGGTACGGGGCTGCCCTCAGGGGGGCGGGGCCGTACCAAGATCTCGACGGGGGACGGTGTGGGTGGGACCCGGTGGGTGTTTCCCGCGTTGGGATGCGCCCGTGGCGTTCCACCCCGACTCATGCGTCCGGAGAAGCAGCGTGGCGGTGTCCCGGTCGTCCGGGGCACCGCCACGTGTGCGTCGACAGCCGTCAGCCGTTGCTTCGCGTCGGCGGGACGGTCGGGAACGGGAAGCCCCCACCGCCGCCACCCGGCGTGCTGGGCGAACCGCTCGGGGTCGCGCTCGGCGGGGTCGGGCTCTCGCTCTGCTCTTCGATCGGCACGTCGACCTCGATGGTCACGGTCTCACCGCGAGGCAGCTTGGTGCCGGCGGACGGCGACTGGCTGCTAACCTTCCCCGCCTGGGACGGCTCGACCTCGTTGCCCTCCCGGGTCCTGACGTCATAGCCGGCTTCCTTCAACCGCTGCTTCGCCTGGTCCTCGGTGTAGCCACGGACGTTCGGCACCTCACCGACGTTGCCCTTGGAGACCGAGAGCGTCACCTTGCTGCCCTCGGCCACCGGGCTGCCCTCGGCGGGCGAGACCTCGACGACCTGGCCCTCGGGCGCGCTGTTGGTCACGTCCTTGCGCACCGCGACCAGGCTCCGCTCGTCCAGGCGGGCCTTCGCGGCATCGAAGGTGCTGCCCTTCAGACCGGTGGGGATGGTGACCTCGCCGGGGCCGGTGCAGATCTGGACCGAGACGGCGGTGTTCTTCTCCACCCGCAGGCCCGGGCCCGGGCTCTGGTTGACGACGGTGCCCTTCTTGCACTCCGTGTTCTGCACCGGGTCACCGTTGACGTAGCGCAGCCCGGCCTGGGTCAGCGCCGCCTGCGCCTCGGCCTGCGTGCTGTCCACCAGCTTCGGCACGGAGACCTTCTCGGCCCCGGTCTGGTTGAGCCAGAGCGCGGTGCCCAGCGCGATCACCGCGAGCACACCGAGCGCGGCGAACGTGGCGATGACCCAGGAGGAGGACTTGCGCTTGCGCGGATCCCCGACCCGGGCCGGCGCCTGCTGGCGCGTCTGCGGGCCCATCATCTGGGTCTGCTGCGCCTGGTGGTAGCCGCCTCCGGCGGCCGCCATCGGCATCGTCTCCTCGGACGGCATCACCGGGGTCGCCAGCACCGGCCGGCCGGCGGCGGCGCGGAGCAGGTCCGCCCGCATCTCGCCGGCGCTCTGGTAGCGGTTGAGCGGGTTCTTGGAGAGCGCCTTGAGCACGATGGCGTCGACCGCGGGGTTGACGTCCGGGTTGATCGTGCTGGGCGTCGGCGGCTGCTCCCGTACGTGCTGGTAGGCCACGCTGACCGGGCTGTCGCCGACGAACGGCGGGTGCCCGCAGAGCAGCTCGAACAGCACGCACCCGGCGGCGTAGACGTCGGAGCGGGCGTCGACCGCCTCGCCGCGCGCCTGCTCGGGGGACAGGTATTGTGCCGTGCCGATGACCGCGCTGGTCTGCGTCATCGTGGTCGCGCCGCTGGCCAGCGCGCGGGCGATGCCGAAGTCCATCACCTTGACCTGGCCGGTCTGGGTGAGCATCACGTTGCCGGGCTTGATGTCCCGGTGGATGATGCCGTGCCGGTGGCTGAACTCCAGGGCGGCGCACATGTCGGCGCAGATCTCCAGCGCCCGGCGCGGCTGGAGCCGCCCCTCGACGCCGAGGACCTCCTTGAGAGTCCGCCCGTTGACGAACTCCATCACGATGAACGGCAGCGTCTCGCCGGTCGGGGCGGTCTCCTCGCCGGTGTCGTAGACGGCGACGATGGCCGGGTGGTTGAGCGAGGCGGCGTTCTGCGCCTCCCGACGGAACCGCATCTGGAACGTGGCGTCGCGGGCCAGGTCGGCACGAAGCATCTTGATCGCGACGTCCCGCCCGAGCCGGAGATCGCGACCGCGGTGCACCTCCGCCATGCCGCCGTAGCCCAGCAGCTCGCCGACCTGGTACCTGCCACCGAGCAGGCGGGCCTGCGCTGTCATCGCGTCTCTCGTCCTTCGCTCGTCGTCGAACCGCCGCCGGCCGGCTGGAGGCGTACCTCACGACGGTACGACGTGCGGACCGGATAGTCGTCCCCGTACGCCCGCACCGCGCCGGACGTCACGCTCACACTCGCCGGTACGGGCGGACCGGCGGCACCGGCCACGTATTTCCGGTACCAGAAAGAAATCACGCCCGAACAGAGGATGACCAGCACGGCCACCACGATCGCCGTGGTCCAGAGCCCGGAACGGGAACGGCGCTGGGGCGGCGGCGCGGCGGGCGGGCGGGCGTACCCCTGGGGGTGGTGTTGCGGTCGGGGCTGTGGGACGGGGGCCGCCCCGCGCGGCGCCACCGGTGGGCGGGCCTGCGGGGCGGGGTGCGCGACCATGGTCGGACGCGGCGCCACCGGTGGGCGGGCCGGGGCCACGGGCGGGCGGGGCTGCGGGCGCGGGGCGGCGGTCGGCACCTGGGCCCGCGCGACGGGCGCGGCGGGTGAGGCCGGGGCGCCGGAGATCGGGTGCCCGGCGCGCGCCTGCTGGGAGAGCGCGAGCTTGGCCTGGCGGGCGACGCTCGCCAGCGCGGCGGCGCTGGGCCAGCGGGCCGCCGGGTCCTTGGCCATCGACCGCTCGACGATCGCGCGCACCTGGGGCGGGATGTCGGCGGGGAGCGGCCGGGGTGCGTCGCGTACGTGCTTCATGGCGATCTCGAGCGGATTGTCCCCCTCGAAGGGGCGCCGCCCGGCCAGGCACTGGTAGGCCACCACGCCGAGCGCGTACACGTCGGAAGCGGGGGTGGCGACCGCGCCGGTGGCCTGCTCCGGAGAGATGTACGAGGCGGTGCCGAGCACCGAGCCGGCGGCGGTGAGCTGCCCGACCAGGTCGGACCGGGCGATGCCGAAGTCGGTGAGCACCAGCGTGCCGTTCGGCCGCACCAGCAGGTTCCCGGGCTTCACGTCCCGGTGCACGATGCCCTTCTCGTGGGCCGCGTGCAGCGCGTCGGCGGCCTGGGCCAGCAACGCCATGGTGCGGGCCGGGGTGAGCCGGCCGACCCGGCTGAGCGTGGCGGAGAGCGCGTCGCCCTCCACGTATTCCATCACCAGGAAGGCGATCTGCTGGTCGCTGCCGAAGTCGTAGACGTCGACCACGCCGGGGTGGTTGATGGTGGCCATGGTCCGCGCCTCGCCACGGAACCGCTCGGCGAAGCCCGGCTCGTCGAGCAGCGCGGGGAGCAGGCTCTTGACCGCGACCGTACGGCCCAGCACCTGGTCGGTGCCGCGCCAGACGTCGCCCATGCCACCGCTGGCGATCCGCTCGTCCAGGCGGTAGCGGTTGCCGAGCTGCACACCCGGGCTGAGCACGTCAGCGCCTCCCGGAGTCGGCGATGGCCGCCGCCATGATCCGGCCGGCGATCCGGGCCGCCTCGGCGCTGCCGCCGCTGCCGGCCTGCTCCAGCTCGACGCAGACCGCGGAGAGCGGCGTGCCGTCCTTGGCCAGCGCGAAGCCGATGAACCAGCCGTGGTCCGGCGTGTCCGGGCCGGACTGGGCGGTGCCGGTCTTGCCGCCGACCACGTAGCCGTCGATGGCGGCCCGTTGGCCGGTGCCCTCCTTCACCACGTTCTGCATCATCGACCGCAGGTCGGCCGACACCTGGCTGCTGACCGGGCGGCGCAACTCGCGCGGCTTGGCGGCGTCGTAGACGGTGGTGCGGTCCGGGCCGAGCAGCTGCTTGACCAGGTACGGGCGCATCTGGCTGCCGTCGTTGGCCACCGCGGCGGCGATCAGCGCGCCCTGCAACGGCGTCATCCGCACGTTGTTCTGGCCGATCGACGACTGGGCCAGCGCGGCCGGGTCGGTGCTGCCGTCCGGGTTCTGCATGTCGCCGGTGCGGCTGGCCGCGACCGGTAGCCCGCCGTCGCCGTCCTGCCCGACCGTGAGGTCCTCCTGCTCGAAGCCGAACTGCCGGGCCTTCTCCTTGACCTTGTCCGCGCCGAGCCGGACGCCGAGCTGGGCGAAGCCGGTGTTGCAGGACTCGGTCACCGCCTCCCGCAGCGTGACCTGGGCCTCGGGGCAGATGGACTCGGCGGCGTTGCGGATCGGCACTCCCGCGCCCGGCGCGGTGTAGCTGCGCCCCGCCGGGATCTGGGTCTGCTGGCCGATGCCGTTCTCCAACGCCGCCGCGGCCATGACGATCTTGAAGGTGGAGCCCGGCGGCAGCACCTCGGACAGCGCCCGGTTGGCCAGCGGCCGGTCCTTGTCCTTCTCCAGCGCGTTGTAGGCCCGGTCGGCCTCCGTGCTGTCGTGGCTGGCCAGCGGGTTCGGGTCGAAGCTGGGCATGGAGACCAGCGCCTGCACCGCCCCGGTACGCGGGTCGATCGCGATCGCCGCGCCCTTGGTGGCCCCCACCTGGTTGTCGTTGAGCTGCTTGTACGCCGTCTCCTGGGCCCGCTTGGAGAGGGTCAGCAGCACGTTGCCGCCACCGGTCTCGTCACCGGTGAACATGTCCTTGATCCGGTTGGCGATGAGCGCGTCGCTGGTGCCGGCGAGGAAGTCGTTCTCCACCCGCTCGATGCCGCTGGCGCCGCCGTTGACCGGCTTCCAGCCGAGCACGTGCGCGTACGTCTTCCCACCCGGATAGGTGCGCTGGAACTTCAGCTCACCGCCGGTCTCCTTGCTGACCGCGTACGCGGTGCCGCCGACCTCGATGTTGCCGCGCTTGCGGTCGTACTCGGCGACCTGGACCCGACCGTTGTAGTCGCTGGTGCGGTATTCGTCGGCCTTGTAGGCCTGGATCCAGTTCAGGTTCGCGAAGAGCAGCCCGAACAGGACCATCACGACCACACCGACGCGGCGCAGGGGTGCGTTCACGGCCGGATCACCTCCGTCGGGGCGCCGTGCAGCTGCTCGGGCGGACCGCCGGCAGGGCGCGCCGCCGGGCCACCCCCACCGGTGACCGGCCGGCGGGCGCCGTCGGACACCCGCAGCAGCACCGCGATCAGCAGCCAGTTCGCCATCAGCGAGGAGCCACCGGCGGACAGGAACGGGGTGGTCTGGCCGGTCAGCGGGATGAGCTTGCTGATCCCGCCGACGATGACGAACACCTGGAGGCCCAGGGTGAACGCCAGACCCCCGGCGAGCAGCTTGCCGAACGAGTCCCGCACCGCCAGCGCGGCGCGCAGGCCCCGCTCGACGATCAGCAGGTAGACCACCAGCAGCGCGGAGAGGCCGAACAGGCCGATCTCCTCACCGATGCCGGCGAAGATGAAGTCGGTCTGCACCTCGGGCAGCAGCGTCGGCTGGCCGCCACCCGGACCGGCGCCGAACAGGCCACCGGTGCCGAGCGTGAGCAGGCCCTGGACCAGCTGGTAGCCCCGGTCGTACGGCTCGGCGAACGGGTCCAGCCAGATCTGCGCCCGGTCGTAGAAGTTGGCGAACGGCCCGCCCACCGTGCTGCCCAGCACGTATGCCAGGTAGGCGCCACCGAAGAACAGGATCAGACCGATGAGCAGCCAACTGACCCGCTCGGTGGCGATGTAGAGCGTCACCACGAACATGCCGAAGTAGAGCAGCGAGGTGCCCAGGTCCTTCTCGAAGACCAGCACCAGGATGCTGACCAGCCAGACCACCAGGACCGGCCCGAGGTCGCGCCCACGCGGGAAGTCGATGCCGAGCACCCGCCGGCTGGCCAGCGAGAGTACCTCGCGCTTGCGCACCAGGTAGTAGGCGAAGAACGTGAGCAGGGCCAGCTTGGCGAACTCACCCGGCTGGATCTGGAACCCGCCGACCCGGATCCACAGCTTCGCGCCGTTGATCTCGGAGAACCGCCCCGGCAGCACCGCCGGGATCATCACCAGCACGATGCCGGCCAGGCCCAGGGTGTACGCGTAGCGCGAGAGCGAGCGATGGTCGCGCAGGATCGCCAGCAGAGCGGCGGCGAGCACCACCGCGGCGAGCGTCCAGGCGAGCTGGCGGCCGCCGGTGCCGGCGAAGATGGCCAGGTCCGCCCGCTCCGCCGGGGCGGCCTGCGCCAGGTCGTACCGGCGCAGAAAGCCGACGCCGATGCCGTTGAGCAGCGCCACCGCCGGCAGCAGGGCCGGATCGGCGAACGGCGCCAGCCAGCGGATCACCAGGTGCAGCCCCAGGAAGACCAGGCCCAGCGCGGCGGCCGGGATCCAGAAGTCCGGGGTGACCGTGTCCAGCGCCTTCGCCTCGATCATCGCCGCATACGCCGCCACCAGCACCATGGCGAGCAGGAGCAGGGACAGCTCGGCGTTACGCCGGGACCGGGCCAGGCGTACGCCGGACTGCTCGCCCGTCGAAGCGGGCGAGGCTGCCGGTACGGCGGCTGCGGTCACGGATGCGTCCTCAGGATCGAGCCGACACTCACTCCGGCGACCGGCAACCGGCGGGATCGGCCGGTGCGTCGGTGTCGGAGGGAGCGGCGTCGGGCGTGGTGGTCGACGTCGGCGTGGGCGTCGGCGTGCCGGCCGCCGGGGTCGGCGGCACGGCGCTGCCGGTGATGACCGGGGTCAGCGCTCCTGCCGTCGTCACCGGGGTCGGGCTCGCCGGACCGGCCGTCGGCCCGGGCGGGCAGAGCGGCTTGAGGTTCGGGTTGGCCGGGTCGTCGCTGGTCAGCTCGGCCAGCCGGCGCTCGGCATCCGGTTCGCTCTTGGCCTGGATGCCCTGCTTCACCCGCTCCTGCGCGGCCAGCGTCAGGTCGTCGAGCCGCGCCGGGCTGCGCTCGTGCACGTTCGACAGGTCGAGCCCGGCGACCTGCCCGGGCACGCCGCGGAAGACCGCGAGCTGACCGTCGTCGGTGGCGCCGACGTAGAACTGGCGCTGGGTGTAGCTCCAGCCGCCGAAGATGCCGCCGGCGACGATGACCGCCAGCGCGAGCGCCATCGCGGCGGTCCGCAGCGGGTGCCGCCGGCGCCGCTCGGGCTCGTCGTCGCGGGTGTCGACCGGCTCCTCCGGAGCGGGCGGCCGGGGCGCGGACAGCGCCGAGGCGCGGGCCGCCGGGGTGGAGTCGTCGGCGGAGGTCGCCATGCCCCGGTCCCGGGCGGCGGCGCCGCCGACGATCGGGGACGCCTCGACGATGTCGCGGTCGGTGGCGTCGGCGATGATCACCGTGATGTTGTCCGGACCGCCGCCGCGCAGCGCGAGCTGCACCAGGCGCTCCACGCACTGCTGCGGGTCGGCGTACTCCCGCAGGGTGTCACCGATGGTGTCCGCGCTGACCACGCCGGAGAGCCCGTCGGAGCAGATCAGGTAGCGGTCGCCGGGCAGCACCTGGCGGACGCTGTACTCCGGGTCGATGTCGCGGCCGTCCAACGCGCGGGTGAGCAGCGAGCGCTGGGGGTGGCTGCTCGCCTCCTCGGCGCTGATCCGGCCCTCGTCGACGAGCATCTGGACGTAGGTGTCGTCCTTGGTGATCTGCGCGAACTCACCGTTGCGCAGAAGGTAGGCCCGCGAGTCACCGATGTGGACCATGCCGAGCTTGCTGCCGGAGAAGAGGGTCGCGGTGAGCGTCGTGCCCATCCCCTCCAGCTGCGGGTTGGCGTCCACGGTGTCGCGGAGCTGCTGGTTGGCGGTGCCTACGGCGGAGCGGAGCGCGTCGACCAGGGCGTCACCGGGGACGTCCTCGTCGAGCGGCGCCATGGCACCGATGACGATGTTGCTGGCGACGTCACCGGCGGCCATGCCGCCCATGCCGTCGGCAACGGCGAGCAGCCGCGGTCCGGCGTAGACGGAATCCTGGTTGCCGTCACGGATCAGACCGCGGTCGCTGTGGGCCGCGTAGCGCAGGGTCAGAGTCATGGCCGTAATTCGAGGGAAGTGCGGCCGATCCGGATCGGCACGCCGAGGGGGACGGGGGTTGGTCCGGTGACCTTAGCGCGATCCAGGTAGGTGCCGTTAGTCGATCCGAGGTCCTCGACGTACCACTGCCCGTCACGCGGCACGAGCCGGGCGTGTCGCGCCGAGGCGTAGTCGTCGGTGATCACCAGGGTGGAGTCCTCCGCCCGCCCGATGGTGATCTGGGCCTCGCCCAGGGTGATCCGGGTGCCGGCCAGTTGACCTGCGGTGACCACCAACTGGTGGGCGGCCCGACCCCGCTTGGCCTTTGCCGGCTTCCCCGCGGGCGGCGCTCCGGTGGAGGCGCCGACCCCGCGCGGCGCGGCCACCAGCCGACCCGACCGGGCCCCGGCGAAGAGGTCCCGACGGATCACGCCGACCACCGTGAACACGAAGATCCACAGCAGGATGAGGAACCCGAACCGGGCGACGGTGATGACGAGCTCCGGCAACGGGGATCAGCCGTCCACGCGGAAGGTCAGCGTCGTCGTGCCGAGCTGGATCATGTCGCCCGGGTTGAGGGCGACCGCCGAGACGCGCTGGCCGTTGACCATCGTGCCGTTCGTGGAGCCCAGGTCGGTCAGCACGACCTGGCCGCCGTCGAAGTCGAGCCGGGCGTGGCGCCGGGAGATGCCGACGTCGGGCAGGCGCAGGTTGGCCTGGTCACCGCGGCCGATCACGGTCGAGCCCATCTGCAACGGGTAGGTGCGGCCGTCGCCGGACACCAGGCGGACGTTGCGACCGCCGCCGTGGCCGGGCGGGGGGCCGTAGCCGCCGCCCTGGTCGTACGCCGGGTAGGCCGGACCGGCGTCGTAGCCGCCGGGGGCCGAGACCGGGGCGACGTCGCCGCCGGTGTAGACCTCGGCGGTGACCCGGAACATGCCGGTGTCCAGCCCCTCACCACGTTCGACCTCGACGATCACGTCGCCGTAGACCGTCCAGGCCTGCTCGCCGATGAACTCCGCCTGCGACTGGGCCAGCTCCTGGGCCAGCGCGGCGGCGTACGGCGCCAGGCGACTGTGGTCGTAGGGCGAGAGATCGATCACGTAGCGGTTGGGCACCAACGTACGCCCACCGGCCAGGATCGCCTTGTGCGCCTCGGCCTCCCGCTGCATGGCGTTGAGGATCTCCACGGGGTGGACCACCCCTTTGAAGACCTTGGCGAAGGCCCCCTCGACCAGGCCTTCCAGACGCTTCTCGAAGCGTTGCAGCACGCTCACCGGCTCCTCCTCGGGTCCCGAGGCAATGATGGTATCCGGACACCGCCTCCGCAGCTCACACGCCGCTCGGCCGGCTACCGTCGACCCGTTCGTGACCAGGGCCGCAAGCGTGCTACAGTTTCGCCCGCCACGAGCGGTGACCGCTCGTGGCGTGACCAGTGGACAGCGTAGTATGTCCCGACACCTGCCGCAGATGGCGGGCGAGGGATGCGATATGGTGTTGCGGGTCGTGCCACGGGGATGTGGCGGAATGGCAGACGCGCACGGTTCAGGTCCGTGTGTCCGAAAGGACGTGGGGGTTCAACTCCCCCCATCCCCACCAGAACGAGGGCTCCGCAGGATGCGGGGCCCTCGCGCCGTATCGGGGCGTACCGGACGTCACGCTATGCTCCGATGGTTTCCCTGCCTCCTATAAACCAGGAGTGGCGTGTGAGTGTCGCGTTGGTGACCGGTTCGGGCGGTCTGATCGGCTCCGAGGCGGCCCGGCACTTCGCCGGCCTCGGTCTCGACGTGGTCGGCATCGACAACGACATGCGGCGATACTTCTTCGGCGAGGACGGCTCGACCGCCTGGAGCCTCGACCGCCTCGCCGCCGACCTCGGCACCACGTACACCCACCATGCCGTGGACATCCGCGACCGGGACGGCCTGGAGCAGGTCTTCAAGCGGTACGGCCGGGACATCGCCGTGGTGATCCACAGCGCCGCCCAGCCGAGTCACGACTGGGCCGCCAAGGAGCCGTACACCGACTTCGACGTGAACGCCGGCGGCACGCTCAACGTGCTGGAGAACACCCGGCGGCACGCGATCGACGCGCCGTTCATCCACTGTTCCACCAACAAGGTCTACGGCGACCGGCCGAACTCGCTCCCGCTGGTCGAGCTGGAGACCCGCTACGAGCTGCCCGAGGACCACCACTGGTACGACGGCATCACCGAGGACATGTCGATCGACGAGTCGCTGCACTCGATCTTCGGCGCCTCGAAGGTGGCCGCGGACGTGATGGTCCAGGAGTACGGCCGGTACTTCGACATGAAGACCGCCTGCTTCCGGGGCGGCACGCTGACCGGGCCGGCGCACTCCGCGGCGGAGCTGCACGGCTTCCTGGCGTACCTGATGCGGTGCGTGATGGAGGGCCGGACCTACAACCTCTTCGGCTACAAGGGAAAGATGGTCCGGGACGCGATCCACTCCCGGGACGTGCTGACCGCGTTCGAGGCGTTCTTCCGCGAGCCGCGCTCCGCCCAGGTCTACAACCTCGGCGGCGGCCGGCACTCGAACACCTCGCACATCGAGGCGTTCCGGATCGCCCAGGAGATCACCGGCCGCGAGGCGCAGATCAACTACGTCGAGCAGGCCCGCACCGGCGACCACCAGTGGTACGTCAGCAGCATGGCCCGGTTCGAGGAGCACTATCCGTCCTGGAAGATCACCTACGACGTGCCGATGATCCTCCGGGAGATCTACGAGGCGAACGTCGACAAGTGGGTGCCGAAGCCATGACCGGCGACACCAAGCGCAACGTGCTCGGCGTCGGGGTCGACGCGACCGACTACGACCGGGCCACCGAGGCCGTGGTCGCGGCCGCGCACGAACGCCGCCCGATGGCGCTGACCGCGCTGGCCGTGCACGGCGTGATGACCGGGGTGCTCGACCCGGCGCACAACGCCCGGCTCAACTCGTTCGACGTGGTGACCCCCGACGGGCAGCCGGTGCGCTGGGCGCTCAACCTGCTGCACGGCGCCGGTCTCACCGACCGCGTCTACGGGCCGGAGCTGACGCTGCGTGTGCTGTCCCGGTTCGCCGACGAGGGGCTGCCCGTCTACCTCTACGGCTCCACCGAGGAGACGCTGGCCCGCCTGGTCCCGGCACTGGAGCGCCGGTTCCCGGCGCTGAAGATCGCCGGCGTCGAGCCGTCCAAGTTCCGCGCGGTCGCACCGGGCGAGGACGCCGAGATCGCCGACCGGATCCGGGCCAGCGGCGCCCGCCTCGTCCTGGTCGGGCTCGGCTGCCCCCGGCAGGAGGTCTTCGCGTACGCGATGCGGCCGCTGCTGGACATGCCGCTGATGGCGGTCGGCGCGGCGTTCGACTACCACGCCGGCCTGCTGCGCAACCCGCCCCCGTGGATGCAGCGCGCCGGGCTGGAGTGGTTCTGGCGGCTCGGCCTGGAGCCGAAGCGGCTGTGGCGCCGCTACGTCATCCTCAACCCGGCCTACCTGGCCCGGTTGGCGGCGCAGAAGACCGGCCTGTGGAAGGCCACCCCGCCGGCGCCGGCCACCGGTCGACCCGCCACCTTCGACGTCTGACCCGACGACGTCCGGCGGCCACCCGTGAGGGGGACCGCCGGACGCCGGTGGGAGAGGTTGGCTGCGGTGGGTGACGGTCGCCCGGGTGAGGCTCCGGGAGACCGGTCGACACGATGCTAGGTCGCCGCACGACCACTGTGAACATTCCGGAACCGCCATACCGCCGGCGCGATGACCCCTACGGGAGCGCGTACCGGGAGAACCGGGGGGCCGTCCCCGATTCGGTGGGCGTCGAACTGGGCAAGGCTGGGTCCATGGATGACCGTCTCGCCGTGTTGCTCCCCGTCGCCGCCGTCTGGTTGGCCGCCGGACTGGTCGCCGAGGGCCTGCCCCGGCTGGACCGGGCCCGGGCGCTGCGTCGGCGTACCGGATGGTTGTCCGCCCTGGTGCTGACCGGCCTCGCGCTCACCGCGGCGGTCCTGACCGCGGGCCTGCAGAGCGCCGGCGACACGGCGGTCGACCGGGCCGCCGCCGGTCTCGCCGTCGCGGCCGTCCCGGCGGCGGTCGTCGCGGCCTGCACGGTACGCCGGGTCCGGCGGGTGCGGGCCGGTGCCGGCGCCTTCGCGGCGGCGCCCGGGATCCCGGCCCCGCACGGTCTGCGGGCCGCCGCCGCGCACCCGCTGATCGCGCTGCCGTTGCAGGCGACCGCGCTCGCGGTGCTCGTCGCCGTGCTCCCGGCCGCCGGGGTCGACCTCTTCGCCGCACCGGGCCTGGCCGGCCCGGCGATCACGGTCGCGGTGCTCGCGGTGTCCGCGATCGGGGTACGGCACGCGTTGCGGCACAACCGGCTCGCCGAGCGGGCGTTGCCGCCCGCGCGGGCGGCGGCGGTGTCAGCGCGTCCGGCCGGTGCCCTGCACGTATAGCAGCTCCAGGATCGCCCGGGTCGCCTCGAACCAGCGGTCCAGCCAGCCGGGCGGGGGGACGCTGCCCTTCGGGGGCAGCTCCATCAGCAGGCCGCGCAGGAGCGGGTGGTCCACCAGGGACTCCTGCTGCTCCATCGGCCACCCGCTGGGCGGGAAGGACGGCTCGGTGAGCGGGTTGGGGTCCAGCGACGGCAGGGAGAGCGGCCCGGCGGACTGCTCCGGCGCGGCGGCCATCTCCTCGCCGTCGGTGGAGACCACCTCGGTGAGGACGGTGTCCCGGCGCGCCCCGCGGTATTTGCCACCGAACCGCTCGGGCTTTCCCGGGCCGCTGGTGAGGTTCTCTGAACCGATCGTCGTCATCCGTCTCGCCTGCCTCGTTCGGTTGCCGATCCGTGCGGTTCAACGAGGCGGAACGAAACTGGCGACGGGTGGCCGGCGCCGGCCGGCACCCGAACGAAATGGTCCCGCCCGGCGACGCTGCCGGGCGGGACCACGCTTTCGGTGACGATCAGCTCCGGCCGAACGCACCGCCCCTGGCGCGGGCGACGAAGGCGTGCCAGTCGCCCGGGGCGAAGACCAGGGCCGGGCCCGTCTTGTCCTTCGAGTCCCGCACTCCGACCGCCCCGGTCACGTACGCGACCTCGACACAGTTGTCGCAGTTCGGCCCGCTCTTCGAGCTCTTGAACCACGTCGCCTGCGTCAGGTCCACGGGGAACTCCTTGGTCGCCATTTCCACAGTGGCTCCTCTGCCAGTTTCGCGATGTGTGCGATGGATTCCTCCGGGCGTATGGCCGCTGCTCGAATGTGATCGAAGATGAAGCTGTACTTCTGCAGTTCGTCGCTCTTCTCCAGGAAGAGCCCACCCGTGGCGTTCTCCGCGTACACGACATCGGGATCACTCGGTTCGGGGAAGCTGAGGATGGTGAAGGTCCCGTCCATGCCGGCGTGCGCGCCCACCTCGAAGGGCAGGACCTGCACCGTCACGTTCGGCAGTTCGGCCACCTCCACCAGCCGCTTGAGCTGGCCACGCATCACCGCGTCGCCGCCCACCGGCCGGCTCAGCACCGCCTCATCGAGCACCACCCACAGATCGACCGGATCGTCCTGGGTCAACAACGACTGACGGCCCAGTCGGACACGCACCCGTTGTTCGACCTGTTCGGCGGTGAAGTCCGGCCGGGCGGCTCGGATCATCGCCCCGGCGTACTCCTCGGTCTCCAGCAGCCCCGGCACGACCTGCTGCTCGTAGGCGCGGATCGAGCTGGCCGCGGCCTCCAGGCCGACGTACGCCCCGACCAGCACCGTGCTGTAGGGATGCCACCAGCCCTTCTGCCGGGCCTCGCGGGCGATCTGCACCAGCTCGTCGCTCTCCGCGCCGACCACCCCGTAGATCCGGAGCATGTCCCGTACGTCGCGGGGCGTCGCGGTGGTGTGGCCGGTCTCGATCCGGGAGATCTTGGACGCCGAACACTCCAGTTGCTCGGCGACCACCTCGATGGTGATGCCGGCGGCCTCCCGCTGCCGGCGGAGTTCCGCACCCAGCCGGCGCCGGCGGATGGTCGGGCTGCGCCGTTCACTCATGACGCCGCCCACCGGCTCGCGGGACCAGGACTCACAGACACCCGGCTACCTCCGGTCGGTCGCGCCCCGGTTCGGCACCCGCCGTGGGCGCGACCCGGGGGCGGCGGGCGAGCGTTCGCGGCAGGGGTGGTGCCGGTCGTCGACCGGCCGCGACGGGCGAAACCGGCGTCCAGTGTGCCGTTTGGGTACCTGAGGGTTCAAGCGCCCCGTTCACGTGTCCCCCTCACCTATCGGCAAAAGTCGACGTGCAACTTGCATCCGGCAGGTCGCTGATGCACTCTGTCGGTATGGCACGGGTTACTCACCGTCTTCGCATGATCTCCGGGCGTGGTGACACCACGGTCCGTGGGACGGCCGGAGGGGAGCCGTCCCGCGCCGCGAGACCTGCCCCGGGGTGAAGACCCCGCCGCTGCACGCCGGCTCGGCTGCGGCGGCGGGAGCGGTAACCGGGAGCAGCCGGGTGATGGTCGGGTGGCGGTCCGCCACCGTGGGTACGGCCCGACCAGCACCGACCCACCGACCGCCGGTCCACCGAGGTAGACCCCCCGTCACCGGACCGCACCGACCCCCGTTCCGTCTCGCCGGCCCGAACCGCCGGCCGAACCTTCCCAGGAGCCCATGTGCTTCCCCGCTCCGGTGACGTACTGCACGTGACTCGCGCGGCGAGTGTCCAGTTCTTCCGACCGATCATGTTCCGGGTGATCCGGGTGCTCGACTGGCCGACCTACGACGGTTGGCTCTGGCTTGACGGCTACGAGTTGAACGCGGCGGGGGACGCGGTCAACCGGCGGTCGATCTTCGTACTTCAGGAGGGGTTGCGGCAGGTCCAGGCCGCACCGGCCCCTCGTCAGCACACCGTACGGACGGCCCGACGTCCGGTGGTCCGGACTCCGGTCCGGGTGGGCTGACCTCACGATTCCCGGTCGGGAGGGCGTGCCGCCGCCATAGAATCGGTACGCCCACCCCGGCACCGTTCCACCCCGCGCGCCACGGACCCTGAACCTGGGATGGTCATGGTCAATCTGCCCGCCGCGCGGCGGCACCACCGGTCCCGTGTCGGCTATGCCCTCGGGCTCTTCCTCTTCCTCGGCCTCGCCACCGTGCTCGCGCTCGTGGTCCGCCATCCGGCCTTCTCCGCCACCCAGCAACTGGCCGAGCCCGTGCCCGCCCCGGAGATCACCGTGGCCGGCGAGGGCGCGCGGTCGGCCGGCGAGCCGGCGGAGGCCGAGCCCTACGGGGACGAACCCGACGAGGACGAGCGGGACGGGGCCGGGTCGGCGACGGCGGACGACACCGACGAGGAGCCCGACGACGATCAGGCGGGCTCCGGGGCCGGGGAGGGCGCGCTCGCGGACCGCCCCACCGACTCGACCGACCTCAGCCGGTCACTGTTCTATTCCGGCCTGCTCGGGCTCGCCATCTCGCTCGCCGGGCTCGGCCTGGTGGGCACCCGACGCCGGCAGTGGTGACCGTCAGGGCGTGGTGGTGGTCGCCGGCGCGGAACTCGGCGTGGTCGCGCCGGTGGTGGGCGGGGCCGCTGCGGCCACCACGAGCGTGACCCGGTCGCCGTCGCCGACGGAGTAACCGGCCTCCGGGTCGGTGGCGATGACCGTGCCGGCCGGTCGGTCCGACGGCCGACGCTGCACCCGGTAGTCGACACCCAACCGGTCCAGCGCCGCCCGGGCGGCGGACTCGGGCAGCCCGACCAGCGGCGGCATCGGCACCTCGGCGGGCGGCGTCGTGGTCGGGGGCGTGCTCGACGGCGAACTGCTCGGTGACGCGCTGGTCGGCGCGGCACTGGTCCGCGCCGAGGTGCTGGGCACCGCCGACGGCGTCGGGCCCGGACCGTCGTTCCGCTCGGCGGCACGCAGGGCCAGCCACACCCCGGCCGCGATCAGACCGAGCAGGACCAGCGCCAGGATGCCCAGCAGGATCGGCATCCACCAGCGGCGTCCGGCCTGCTCGTCGCCGTACCACTCGGCGCCCGGCTCGGGGTAGCCGGCCGGTCGCGGCGGCGGTACGCCGGCGCGCCCGGACCAGGCCCCGCCGCCGACCGGTTCCTGGCGAGTGGTGGCGTCCAGCGGTCGGCGTCCCTCGCCGGGCAGCGGTCGGGTGGCGTCACCGTCCGCCCCGCCGGGCACCGGCCGCGTCGCGTCGGGGTCGTCGCCGGGGTTGCGGGGCATCGCGCGGGTGGCGTCGGCGTCCTCGCCGCCCGCTCCCCGCGGCATGGCGCGGGTGGCGTCGGCGTCGTCCCCGTGCGGGGGCAGCGCCCGGGTGGCGTCCGCGTCACCGGCGGGTGGATCCTGACGGTCGTCGCTCATGGCACACGTCCTTTCCCCACCGGGACGGGGCACACGGCCCTCGATCGTCCACGGTAGCGGTCCGCGGCCACGCCGGCCGGCATCAGCGCGCCGTCCTGCCCGGCCGGCCGTCAGGGAGTGGGCGACGGGCTCGCGGTCGGCGCGTCCCCGCAGGTGAGCGCGATCTGGTCGTTCCACCGGGCGGCGCTCCCGGCGGCCGGCTCCTGCCCGGTGACCGGCCCCTGCCGGCCGCTGCGGTAACGCGGGTAGAGCCCCGCCTCCACCAGGTCGTCCGCCGCGTCGGCGCAGGACAGGGCGCCGACGTCCGGCACGGTGACGGCCGGGGCCGGCCCGGCGACCCAGACGGTGACCGTGACGCCGCGCTTGACCGGCTCGCCGGGGCCCGGCGAGGTCCGCTCGACCGCACGGCCCGAGCCAGCGCCGAACACCAGCCGCCAGCCGAGCCGGCGGTCGCGCAACTCCTGCCGGGCCCGCGCGAAGTCGGCGCCGACCAGATCCGGCACGGTGAGGCCGGACGGGGTACGCGACCGCGGACCGCTGGGACGGTCGTCGGCGGGTCGGGTGGACGGGGCGCTCGGCGTGGCCGGCGGACCGGAGGTCCCCGCGCCACCGCTCGGCGCGACCCCGGAGGAGGCGGCGGGCCGGTCCGGCTCACCGGCGAGCACCCAGCCACCGCTGGCCCCGATCACCGCCAGCAGGACCGCCGCCAGAGCGCCGCCGAGAAAGAGCCGGGTACGCCCCGGACCGGTCCCGTCGTCGCGTACCGGCTGCCGATCGTCCGTCATCGCGTCCCCCGCCTCGTTCATCGGCGACCGTAGCCGGTGTCGCCAAGCCGTCCGCGACCGGTCGCCGGATCCCACGACTCGCCGGGGCGACCTCGGGACGCTACGCTCCCCCGCATGGCCAGACGGGGCTGGGGAGGATCGACCGCCGCCGCACTCGGCGTCGCCGCCGGTGCGGGCGCCGCGCAGCTCGGCTTCGGCTACGGGCTGGGCATCATCAACTGGGCGCCGACCGGCTCGGTACGCGTCGAGGCGGCCTGGGTGGCGAGTCTCGCCTGGGCCACCTGGATCGCGGCGACCTCGGTCATCGCCGGCGCGGTCTGCGCCCAACGACTGCGGGGTGGCGGCGACGAACCGGTGGGCACCCTGCCCCGGCTCGGTCTCGCGCTCGCCGCCGGTGCCGGCGCGCTGGTCACGGTGCTGCTGGTGGCGGTGCCGGCCCGGTCGGCCCGGGTGCCCGACACGTCCTCGCCGCAGACCGTCGCGGCGACGTACGCGGCCGTGGGGCTCGTGCTCGGGGTGCTGCTGGCGACCTGGGCGCTGCACACCCGTGCCGCCGCCACCAACCTGATCGCCACCACCGGTTGGCTCTGGCTGCTCGCCGTGGTGTCGGTGATCGACGGCGTGCTCTCCGGCCGTGGCCTCAGCACCGCCCAGCTCGGCATCTGGCAGATCAGCGCGGACCGGGCCGGATTCTGGATCCGGGACTACTTCTACTGGCCGGGCGTACTGCTCTCTCTGGGCTCGGCGCTGGTGATCGGCGTGCTGGCCGCCCGCCGCGCGGTGCGCCCGGCGGACGTGCGGGTCGGGGCGGCGGCGTCCGGCGCGGCCGGTCCGCTGCTGGTCTCGATCGCGTACCTGCTGGCCGTGCCGCGCCTCGCCGGGATCGCCGCCGAGCAGCTGTCGGCCCATCTGATCGCCCCGTACGCGGTCATCGCCGGCCTGGCCGGCTCGGTCCTGGTGGCCGCGCTCGCCCAGCGTGCCGACCGCCGAGCCAACGATCGCCCGCCGGCGTCGGTGCCCCGCCAGCGCGCCGGGGAGCCGGATCCGACGTCGACCCTCGCCGGGTACCCGCAGGCGGGGCGGACCGGCGTCACCGGGTTGGAGTCCACGTCATCCGGTGGTGATGCCGAGTCGACCACCGGGTCCGACGTCGTCGGCGCCGAGCGGGCACCGGGCACGGAGGACAAGCCGGCGCGCAGGTTCTTCGGCCGCCGGGCGGGCCGGGCCACGCCGGACGCGGACGCCGCAACCGCGCCGGCACGGACGAGCGAGCCGGCATCCACCACTCCGGAGACGGCGGTCGGTCGCCTCGACGAGCCGACCGGGGGAACGGGCCCGGACTCCGGTGCCGACCCGGACCCGACTCCGGGTACCGGCGCGGAGTCCACCAGGGTGGACCTGCCGGCCCCGGCAGCGGGCCGCACGAGTCGGTCGTCCGGCACGCGCGCCGGCTCGTCGGGGCGCCCCTCGCGGGCCGCCGCCGACCGTGCCGGCCGCGCGGTACCGCCCCAGCGGCAGCCCGACGCCGCTCTGCCGGTCACCGACGCTCCCGACGGCGAGAACGGCTCGGACGCGACCCCGCCCGCGCGCGCCGACGAGCCGAAGGCCCGTCGCAAGCCCTGACCACCCCGGTCCCGCCGCAACCTCGCCGAAGTGGCGGGAACGGAGGCGGTCCGATGCCACCACTTCCCCGAAGTGGCGGCGGACCGGGCGGGCTGGGTCAGTCGACCGGCCAGGTGTGGACCGGCTCGTTGCCGCGCTGCAACTCGGCGTAACGCTGGACCATGTGGTGCAGCGCGGCCTTCCGGTCCATGCCCTGGTGCCGCTCCGCCGCCCACACCGTCTCGGTCTGCCAGACCGCGCCGTTGCGACCGGTCCGGCAGCGACCCTCGATCACGCCGAGCAGGCGGTCCCGCTCGGCCGGGGCGACGCCGAACCGGTCCAGCCCCTGCGCCGCCACGGGCAGCAGCGTGTCGAGGACGAGCCGGGTGACCGGCACGTCGCCGACCCGGGGCCAGTGCAGCACCGCGTCCATCCCGCGCCGCGCGGCCGCGTGGAAGTTCTCCTCGGCGGAGCTGAACGTGAGCTGACTCCAGATCGGACGATCCGACTCGGCCAGGCCACGGGCGAGGCCGAAGTAGAACGCGGCGTTGGCGAGCATGTCCACCACGGTCGGGCCGGCCGGCAGCACCCGGTTCTCCACCCGCAGGTGGGGGCGGCCGTTCATGATGTCGTAGACCGGGCGGTTCCAGCGGTAGACGGTCCCGTTGTGCAGCCGCAGCTCGCCGAGCTGGGGCACGCCGCCGGCGTGCAGCACCTCGACCGGGTCCTCCTCCTCGCAGATCGGCAGCAGCGGCGGGAAGTAGCGGACGTTCTCCTCGAACAGGTCGAAGATCGAGGTGATCCAGCGCTCCCCGAACCAGACCCGGGGGCGTACGCCCTGTGCCTTCAACTCGTCCGGGCGGGTGTCGGTGGCCTGCTCGAAGAGGGCGATCCGGGTCTCCGCCCAGAGCTGCCGGCCGTAGAGGAAGGGCGAGTTGGCCCCGACCGCGACCTGCACGCCCGCGATGGCCTGGGACGCGTTCCAGTAGTCGGCGAAGCTGTCCGGCGCGACCTGGAGGTGGAACTGGAGGCTGGTGCAGGCGGCCTCCGGCGCGATCGAGTCGGTGTGCGTGCGCAGCCGCTCGACACCGTTGATGTCCAGCTCGATGTCCTCACCGCGGGCACCGACGATCTGGTCGTTGAGCACCCGGTAGCGCTCGTCCGTGGAGAGGTTGTCGGCGACCAGGTGGCGTTCGGTGAGGGTGGGCAGGATGCCGACCATCACGATGGTCGCGTCGGACTTGGCGGCCCGCTCGTCGGCGCGGCTGAGGCTGCTGCGCAGATCCTGCTCGTAGTCGGCGAAGCCGCCGCCCTCGATCAGCCGGGGGGAGGCGTTCAGTTCGAGGTTGAACTGCCCCAGCTCGGTCTGGAACAGCGGGTCGGCGATGTCGGCCAGGATCTGGTCGTTGCGCATGGCCGGCTCGGCGGCGGCGTCGACCAGGTTCAGCTCGATCTCCAGCCCGGTCATCGGGCGGTCCGCGTCGAAGCCGAAGTCGTCCAGCATCAGCGCGAACACGTCCAGACAGCGCCGGACCTTCTGCCGGTAGCGGACCCGATCCTCCCGGGAGAAGGCGCCCTGCTCGACGTCCCTACCCATGTGTCCTCCCGGCGCCGGTGCGACGGAACCGTACCGTTCCGCAACGCATTGTGAACCATCCACGTGGTGTGCGTAAGTGCGTCCGGTCCGGTGGTATCCGTCGCTCGGTCGCAGGTCTGCACCTGTACCCAGCGGAGACGTCGTGCAGCGCCCGGGACCGAAGAACAACACGTGACAATTCGCACGACCCCGCGTACGCGAACGGGCCCGCGCCGAGGAGACGGCGCGGGCCCGTGGGCCTGGTGGGGCTCAGCCCTGGCGGACGGCCTCGCCCTCGATCTCGATCTTGACCTTGCGGCCGACCAGGACGCCGCCGGTCTCCAGCGCGACGTTCCAGGTCAGACCGAAGTCCTCCCGGTCGATCTCGGTGGACGCGGAGAAGCCGAAGATGTCCTGCCCGAACGGGCTGCGGCCGACGCCCTCGAACTCCACCTCCAGCTCGACCGGGCGGGTCACGCCCTTGATGGTCAGGTCACCGGCGAGCACGAACTCGTTGCCCGAGCGCGACTTCACTCCGGTGCTGCGGAACTCCAGCGTGGGGAACTGCTCGGCGTCGAGGAACTCCGGGCTGCGCAGGTGCGCGTCCCGGTCGGCCTGCGCGGTGTTGATGCTGGCGGCCTGGATGGTGGCGGTGACCGCGGACTCCAGCGGGTCGTCGGTGACCGTGATGGTGGCGGTGGCGTCGGCGAACTCACCGCGTACCTTGCTGACCATCATGTGCCGTGCGACGAAACCCACCCGCTTGTGCGCGGCGTCCAGGAGGTACGTGCCGGGGGCGGGGATGGTGAGGCCCTCCCAGTCGCGGGTAGTCGCCTCGGTGCTGCTGGTCATGATGCTCTCCTCCGGAGAAGATTGTTGAGTAGCCCAACGGCTGACTGAGCAACTATAGCTACGGCAATATTCCCTGTGTCAAGTGTTGCTAGGATGGTGGCGTGGACCAGAACGTGTTCGACGACCCCCGGATCACCGCCGTCGGCCTGCTCGTCGAGGCGCACGCCGGGCTGTCCGCCCGGTTCGCCGCCCAGTTCGAGGAGCACGGCCTGTCACCTGTCGAGTTCGAGGTGCTCACCCGGCTCGCCCGGTCGCCGCACAACCAGTTGCGGATGACCGACCTGGCGGCACAGACCTCGCTCTCGACCAGCGGCGTGACCCGGGTGGTCGACCGGATGGAGCGCGACGGCCTGATCTGCCGACGGGCCTGCCCGTCCGACCGGCGCAGCTCCTTCGCGGTGGTGACCGCCGCCGGGCTGAGCCGACTGGACGAGATCCTGCCCGGTCACCTGAAGATCATCGAGCAGTGGTTCACCGGCCAGCTCGACCCGGCCCAGCTGGACGGGCTCCTGGACGGCCTGCGCCGGGTGCGCGACGCGGTCCACCCGGGCGCCACCGCCGGCAGCACCGAGCCGGCCGGCACGCCCGCCTGCTGAGGCGTGCCTACCGGTCGGTCACCGGCAGAATGACCGGCAGAACCGTCCTGGGATCGGGGCAAAGTACGGCACAAGCGTGCGAAACGCCCAGCAGGCACGGATAGGCTTCCGGCAGCGGGGGGCACCGGGGGGTGCTGGCGCGAGCGTGGAGCGAGGGGCAGCACCAGGGGGCTACTTCGCTCGCGCCACCCCCGCGCCCTCCGCTCAGCCCCGCCGCGCGCGATCCCGCTGCGCCACCAGGGAGTAGAGCAGTTCCTCCTCCCGGGGCAGCAGGCTGACCCCGGTGACCTGCCGGGCGCGATCCAGCCGGTCCAGCACGGCCACCTCACCGGTGCTGGCGGCCAACCCGACCAGCGCCTCGACCAGGTCCCGCCGGTCCGCGCCGCCGGACGCCGCCTCGGCCGCGGCCGCGAACCACTCCGCCGCCAGCTCACGATCCCCCCGGTGCAGCGCCACCTGACCCTCGATGAGTCCGCGGAGCGCGTCCTCGGGGCGGACGTCCCGGCCCGCGCCGGGCGGGTCCCAGCGCTCGGCGGCCGACGGCCGACGGGGCCTCGGCACCGGTCCGGACGGCCACAGCTCCGCCACCACGGCCGACGCGTCGTCGATCCGCCCCTGAAGCGCGAGCGCCAACCCGACCGTGCCGACCACTCGACGGAGCCGCCCGGGATCGCCCAGCTCCACCAGCGCGGCGGCGGCCCGCCGCCCCTGCTCGACCGCCTCCGCGTAGCGGCCCTCCCACCGGGTCAGCTCGGCCAGATCGGCCCGGGCCAGCAGGCGCAGGCGCTGATCGCCGCACTGCGCTGCCAGCCGGTCGACCGTGGCCAGCCGCCGCCGGGCCCCGGCCAACTGCCCCACGCGTACGTCGTGCCAGGTCAGGTGGTGCTGGGCGACGGCCATCTCGCGTGCCCGGCCGTGCCGGGTGGCCAACGACAGCGCGGCCTCGGCCTGCTCACGCGCCTCGTCGTGCGCGCCGAGCCCGCGCAGCAGCGCGCAGAGCACCGACCGGGCGGACAGCTCCCCGGTCACGTCGCCGACCTCGGTGAAGGTGACCAGCGCCGCCCGCGCCGCCGGCAGCTCCTCCGCCCCCGCGCCGTGCTCGACGGCCAGCCGGGCCGCACCGAGCAGCGCCCAGGCGCGCAGCACCGGCGGCACCCCGGCGGTACGCGGATCGTCCAGCAGTCGACGCAGCCACCGACGGCCGGACACGTCCCGCCCCCGCAGCCGCCACCAGCGGGGCAGCGCGGCGGCCAACAGCAGCGCCGTCGCCGGGGCCCGCTCGCCCGCGTACGCCAGCGCGGCGGTGATGTCGCTCGTCGCCTCGTCGAGCAGGTGGACGGTGCCGGGCAGCTCCGCGCCGACCAGGCCGGGGGCGGTACGCCGGACCAGCCCGGCGACCACCGTCGCGTGCCGCAACCGGATCCCGTCCGTCTCGCCCTCGGCGTCGGCCTGCTCGGCCGCGAAGTCACGCACCGCGTCCAGCAGCCGGAACCGGAACGGGCCCGTCCCCCGGACGCTGAGCAGGCCCAGCTCCCGCAGCCGGTCCAGCAGCGGCACGGCGTCCCACCGATCGGCGCCGGTGGCGAGCAGTTCCTCGGCCAGCTCCACCGACCAGCGGTTGCGGAAGGCGGACAGGCGGCGCAACGCCGCCCGCTCGGCCGGGGCGAGCAGGTGGTAGCTGGTCGCCACCGCCTCGCGCAACGTCACCGTGCCGGCTGCCGGCTGCCCGCCGGGCCGCACGGCGGCCAGGTCGAGGACGCGGTCGCCGTAGCGGTCGAGCAGCTCGGTGACGTCGAGGATGCGGCCGCGGGCCGCCATCAGCTCGACGGCCAGCGGCAGCCCACCGAGCCGGCGGACCAGCGCGGCGAGCGCCGGTAGCTCGGCCGGGGTGGGCGGCGCGTGCCGGGCCTGGGTGAGCCGGGCGGCGAAGAGCGCCGCGGCGGGCCACCGGTCCAGGTCGGCCCGCTCCGTCGGCCGCGCGCCCGGCGGTGGCACGTCCAGCGGCGCCACCGGCCGGACCAGCTCACCGGGGAGGCCGACCGGCCGGCGACCGGTCACCAGCACCCGCAGCGTCGGCGCCGCGGCGGTCAGCGACCGCAGCGCCTCGGCCACCGGCCCGGGCGCCCGTTCGACGGCGTCGACCAGCAGCAGCGCCGGGCGGCCGGCGAGCCGGCAGGAGAGGTCGGCCAGCCGGCTCACGCCGAAGACCGCCGCCGAGGCGGCCAGCACGTCGGCCGTGTCCGAGCCCTCGCCGACCAGCACCCCGACCACACCGGCGGGATGGCGGGCCGCCACCGCGTGGGCGACGGTCAGCGCGAGGGCGCTCTTGCCGACGCCGGCCAGCCCGACCAGGCTCACCACCGGATGCGCGCCGATCAGGTCGGACACCTCGGCCACGTCCCGGTCCCGCCCGAGCAGCGCCACCGGTTGCGGCAACGCGGTCGGCGTGCCCGGATCGTCGGCGGCCGGGACGCGCGGCGCCGGGTCGGCCGGTGCGGGCCGGGCGGTGGTGACGAACTCCCGACGGTCGTCGCCGGTCAGCCCGAGCGCGTCGGCCAGCAGATCCACTGTGGTGCGTTGGGGTCGGGTCGCCCGCCCCCGTTCCAGATCACGGACCGTGCGCACGCCCACGCCGGCCCGGCCCGCCAGCTCGGCCTGGGTCAGGCCGGCGGCGAGCCGGTGCCCGCGCACCAGATCGGACAGCAGGGTCCGACCACCGGGGCTCCGCGAACGATCATGATCGGGAGTCATGGGCACGAAGAGTACGGATCGGGTCCGACGCTCCACAGCCCATCGTCAACCACCCGACCGTCCATCGCCGATATCCGACAGACGGCCGAAACGGGGCGTCGCTCACATACCGAGGTCGCGGGCGATGATCATGAGCTGCACCTCGCTGGTGCCCTCGCCGATCTCCAGGATCTTGGAGTCCCGCCAGAAGCGGGCCACCGGGTACTCGTTCATGAAGCCGTAGCCGCCGTGGATCTGGGTCGCCTCCCGGGCGTTGTCCACCGCGACGGTGCTGGCGTGCAGCTTGGCGATCGCCGCCTGCCGCTTGAACGGCTCACCGGCGAGCATCCGGGCGGCAGCGTCGTAGTAGGCCAGCCGCGCGGTGTGCGCCTTCATCTCCATGTCCGCGATCTTGAACTGGATCGCCTGGTAGTTGCCGATCGGCTGGCCGAACGCCTGGCGCTCCTTGGCGTACGTGATCGACTCGTCCACGCAACCCTGGGCCAGCCCGACCGCCAGTGCGGCGATGGCGATCCGGCCCTCGTCGAGGATCCGCAGGAACTGCGCGAAACCCCGACCGCGCTCACCGAGCAGGTTGGCCGCCGGCACCCGGCAGTCGTCGAAGGTCAGCTCGTGGGTGTCCGAGGCGTTCCAGCCGACCTTGGAGTAGCCGGGCGCGACCGTGAAGCCGGGCGTGCCGGACGGCACGATGATGGTGGACAGCTCCTTGCTGCCGTCGGGCTTCGTGCCGGTGACCGCGGTGACCGTGACCAGCGCGGTGATGTCGGTGCCGGAGTTGGTGATGAACGCCTTCGAGCCGTTGATCACCCACTCGTCGCCGTCCAGCACCGCCCGGGTCCGGGTGCCACCCGCGTCCGAGCCGGTGCCCGGCTCGGTGAGCCCGAAGCCGGCCAGCGCCTCACCGCTGAGCAGCTTCGGCAGCCACCGCGCCTTCTGCTCCTCGGTGCCGAACCGGTAGATCGGCATGGCGCCGAGCGAGACCGCCGCCTCCAGCGTGATCGCCACGCTGGAGTCGACCCGGGCCAGCTCCTCCAGCACCAGGCAGAGCGCGAAGTAGTCGCCGCCCATGCCGCCGTGCTCCTCCGCGAAGGGAAGCCCGAACAGGCCCATCTTGCCCATCTGCCGGACGATCTCGTACGGGAAGGTGTGCTTCTCGTAGTGCTCGCCGATCACCGGGGCGACCACCTCGCGGGCGAAGTCCCGGACGCTCTCCCGCAGCGCCTGCTGCTCCTCGTCGAGCCGGAAGTCCATGTCGATCCTCCTGGAAGGCGGGCCGCCGGGCGCTCGTGACGCCGGGAGCGGCTGAAAGCGTTAGGAGGGGCCCCTTTCCATGCACCAGGCGTTAAGAAGGGGCCCTTCCTTACCGGTCAGACGGGGGTGACGCCGTGCCGGCGCCGGGAGAAGTGCCGCTCCTTGCCGCGCGCGGCGGCGAACCGGCGCACCAGCTCGGCGCGCAGCTCGTGCGGCTCGACGATCGCGTCCACCACCAGCTCGCTGGCGAGCCGGACCACATCGATGTCGCGCTCGTACTCCTCGCGCCTGGCGGCGACGAACGCGGCCCGCTCGGCCTCGTCCTCGATCGCGGCGATCTTGTTGGCGTAGACCGCGTTCACCGCGGCCTCCGCGCCCATCACCGCGATCTTCGCGGTGGGCAGCGCGATGGTGGCGTCGGGCTCGAAGCCGGGGCCGGCCATCGCGTAGAGGCCCGCGCCGTACGCCTTGCGGACCACCACGCAGATCTTGGGTACGGTCGCCTCCGAGATCGCGGTGATCATCTTCGCGCCGTGCCGGATGATGCCCTGCTTCTCCACCGCGCTGCCGACCATGAAGCCGGGCACGTCGCTGAGGAACAGCAGCGGCACGTTGAACGCGTCGCAGAGCTGCACGAACCGGGTCGCCTTGTCGGCCGAGTCGACGAAGAGCACGCCGCCCTTGAACATCGAGTTGTTGCCGACCACGCCGACGACCTCGCCGTTCAGCCGGCCGAACCCGATGGTCAGCTCCTTGGCCCACAGCGCCTGGATCTCGAAGAAGCTGCCCTCGTCGAGCAGGCCCTTGACGTACCGGCGCATGTCGAACGCCTGCCGCTCGCTGGCCGGGACCAACGCGGCCAGGTCGGCCTTCGCCGGCGCGTCCACGGCCTCGGCGGCCGGCGGCTCCTGCTTCCAGTTCGACGGCAGGTAGGACAGGTACGTCCGCACCACGTCGAGCGCGTCGTTCTCGGTCTTGCAGAGGAAGTGCCCGACGCCGGACTCGGTGCAGTGCACCTTGGCGCCGCCCATCGCCTCCAGCGTGGTCTTCTCACCGGTGACCATCTCGACCATCCGGTCGGAGCCGAGGTACATGCTGGCGTTGCCGTCCACCATGGCCACCACGTCGCAGAACGCCGGGATGTACGCCCCGCCCGCCGCGCTCGGCCCGAACAGCGCGCAGACCTGCGGGATCGAACCCGAGGCGCGGACCTGGTTCCAGAAGATCTTGCCGGCGCCGCGCCGGCCCGGGAACAGGTCGACCTGGTCGGTGATCCGGGCGCCGGCCGAGTCGACCAGGTAGACCATCGGCACGCCGGTCGAGTAGGCCCGCTCGATGATCCGGATGATCTTCTCGACGGTGCGCGCGCCCCAGCTGCCGGCCTTGACCGTGGAGTCGTTCGCCATCAGGCAGACCTGCCGGCCGTCGATGGTCGCGGTGCCGGTCACCACGCCGTCGGCGGGCAACCCGTCGGCCATGGCGTTGGCGTAGAGCCCGTCCTCGACGAAGGAGCCCTCGTCGACCAGGTAGGCCACGCGCTCGCGGGCGAACAGCTTGCCCTTGGCGGCGTTGGCCGCATGGTATTTGTCCGCACCGCCGGCGCGGGCGCGCTTGCGCAGCTGCTCCAGAGCCTCACCGTCGAGCGTCACGCCGACTCCCTTGCACCCCACCGACCTGAACGATCGTTAGGCTACCCCACCCCCGCCCCCTCCGGCGACCCACCACCCGCCGCGCCCCGCACCTCCGGCCGGGGCGGCTCGCGAGGTCGGGGCGGCCCCGGCGAATCCGACGGCTCGCCAGTTCGGCGTAGTGGCGCCATCCACGCCGTCGGGACCCAGCCACCTCCCCGAGCTGGCGACCCTCTCCACCAGTTCCCCGAGGTGGCGGCACCCTGAGCCCGACCACGCCGGCGCTCCGACCCCGCCCATGCCCCGCGTCCCCGCCCCTGTCGCCCGCCCCTGCCCGCCCTCCAGCCCTCCCGTCCGCCCCCGCGATCAAGGGCTTAGCGTCACCCGAGCGTTCGGGGCCGACGCAAACTCCTTGATCAACAGGGAGGGGGCGGGCGGGACGGGGAGGGGCGGGGCGGGGAGGTGGGGTCAGGAGGGGAGGGGGGTCAGGAGGGGAGGGGGGTCAGGCGGGTGCGGGGGCCGGCGCGGAGGACGCCCGACGGCAGCTTCTTGCCGACCAGGTGTTCGGCCAACTCCGCCGCCTCGATCAGGGCGTCCAGGTCGATGCCGGTGTCGATGCCCATGTCGTGCAGCATGTGCACCGCCTCCTCGGTGGCCAGGTTGCCGCTGGCGCCCGGGGCGTAGGGGCAGCCCCCGAGCCCGCCGACGCTGGCGTCGAACTCGGTGACACCCAGCTCCATGGCGGTCAGCATGTTGGCCAGGGCGGTGCCCCGGGTGTTGTGGAAGTGCAGCAGCACCGGCAGGTGGGCGTTGCGGTCGCGGACGGCGGTGACCAGCTCGCGGACCCGTCGGGGCGTACCCATGCCGGTGGTGTCGCCGAAGGCGACGCGGTCCGCGCCGTCGCGGGCGACGCGGTCGACGATCGCGGCGACCCGCCGCGGGTCGACGTCGCCCTCGTAGGGGCAGCCGAAGCTGGTCGCCACGATCACCTCGGCGGTGGCGCCCGCGCCGTGCAGCAGGTCGATCAGCTCGGCGATGTCGTCGAGCGACTCCTCGGTCGAGCGGTTGACGTTGCGCCGGTTGTGCGTGTCGCTGGCCGAGACCACCACCTCGATCTCGGTGAAGCCGGCGGCCAGTGCCCGCTGGGCGCCCCGGGTGTTGGGCACCAGGGCCGAGTAGCGCACCCCGTCGACCTTCTCCGCCCGCCGCCACACCTCGTCGGCGTCGGCCATCTGCGGGATGGCCTTCGGGTGGACGAAGGAGACGGCCTCGATGCGCCGCACCCCGGTCCGGGACAGCGCGTCGAGCAGCCGCACCTTGGCGTCGGTGGGGATCGGCTCCTCGTTCTGGAGCCCGTCCCGGGGTCCTACCTCACGGATGCTGACGTGGTCCGGCAGTTCCGCCATTGGGGGTCACCTCGCTGTGACGTCGTTCGTGCCTCGTCTCCCCGAAGTGTGACACCCCGGCCGGGGTCGACCCGCCGGCAGATCCGTGATGGTGTCGTATCGGGCCGCCGCCGTTCGTGGAACTGGTGGGGCGGCCGATCGGGCCGCGGCCCGGGACCGAGGGGGACGACATGACGGAGTACCTGATCGCGTTCAACGACGAGTGGGTGCACGAGCACACGGCGGACGAGATGCGCGAGAAGGACGTCGCCGTGCGGGCCGTGATCGACGAGATGCTGGCGGAGGACGTGCTGATCTTCGCCAACGGCGGGCTCGACCGGTCCACCGTGGTGTGCGCGGTCGAGTCGGTCGACGGCGGGCCCGTCTTCACCGACGGCCCGTACGCCGAGACCAAGGAGCACCTCGGCGGGTTCGTCGTCGTGGACGTGGCGGACGACGCGGCGGCCCGGCACTGGGCCGGCCGGCTCGCGACGGCGCTCGGCTGGCCGCAGGAGGTGCACCGGTTCCGCGGCCCCGGGCAGGCCCGGCGCGCCGTCTCCGTCCAGCGGTGAACGCCCCCTCGGCGGTCGCCGCCGAAGGAGCGCTCACCCGGGCCCACCGCGAGGAGTGGGCGCGGGTGGTCGCCGACCTCACGCGCCGTTTCGGCGACCTGCACGTCGCCGAGGACGCGACGGCGGAGGCGTTCGCGGCGGCCGCGGCACGCTGGCCGTGCGAGGGCGTGCCGCCCAGTCCCGGTGGCTGGCTCGCCACCACGGCGACCCGCAAGGCGATCGACTGGCTCCGTCGTGAATCGCAGCGCGACGCCAAGCACCGGGCGGCCCTGATCATGTACGACGACACCCCTCCCCGGCCGACCGGCCCGATCGCTGACGACCGGCTCCGGCTGGTCTTCGTCTGCTGCCACCCGGCCCTGGGCATGGAGGCCCGGGTGGCGCTCACCCTGCGCCTGGTCGGCGGCCTCACCGTCGCCGAGATCGCCCGCGCCTTCCTGGTGCGGGAGACCGCGATGGCGCGGCGGATCACCCGGGCCAAGGAGAAGATCAGAGCCGCGGGCATCCCGTACCGGGTGCCGTCGGCCGACGACATCCGCGAACGGCTCGACGGCGTGCTCGCGGTGGTCCACCTCGTCTTCAACGAGGGCTACCTGGCCGGCGAGGGGGACGACCCGCTCCGCGTCGACCTCAGCGACCGGGCGATCCACCTCGGCCGGCTGCTCCGGACCCTGCTCCCGGACGACGGCGAGGTCGCCGGGCTGCTCGCCCTGATGCTCCTCGTCGACGCCCGGCGGCCGGCGCGGGTGGCCCGCACCGGAGAGCTGGTGACCCTCGCCGAGCAGGACCGTGGCGCGTGGGACCGGGCCCGCGCCGCCGAGGGCAGGGCCCTGGTCCGGGAGCGGATCGGGGCGCTCGCCGCCGGCGGTGACCCACCCGGGCGCTACCAGCTCCAGGCCGCGATCAACGCGGTCCACATGGAGGCGCCGTGCGCGGCGGACACCAACTGGTCCACGATCGTCGCCCTCTACGACCGCCTGGTGCTGCTCGACCCGTCGCCGGTCGTGCGGCTCAACCGCGCGGTCGCGGTCGCCGAGGTCGACGGCCCCGGCGCCGGGCTCGCCGAGATCGACCGGCTCACCCGGGCCCTCGACGGCTACCACGCCCTGCACGCCGCCCGCGCCGACCTGCTGCGTCGGCTCGGCCGCGACGACGCGCGGGCGGCGTACGACCGGGCGATCGGTCTCGCCGGCAACGCCGCGGAACGCGCCTACCTGACCCGCCGCCGCGACCAGCTCGGCGGCGACCCCGTCCTGGTGCCGGACGGCCGGTAGCGACGGCACCGCCGTCCGGCACCAGCGCTGGTCAGCGCATCCGGCCGACGATGCCGGTGTCGTAGTCGCCGGAGAGGAACTCCGGGTTCTCCAGCAGTTCGGCGAAGAACGGCAGGTTGCACTTCGGGCCGACGATCTCGAACTGGGCGACCGCCGCGCGCGCCCGCTCGACCGCCTCCTCCCGGGTCGCGCCGCTGACGATCAGCTTGGCCAGCAGGCTGTCGTAGAACGGGGTGACGGTGTTGCCGGCGACGTAGCCGGAGTCGACCCGCACGCCGGCGCCGGAAGGCTCGTTCCAGGTGGTGATCGCGCCGGGGCCGGGCAGGAAGCGCTTCGGGTCCTCGGCGTTGATCCGCAGCTCGATGGCGTGGCCGCGCGGGGTGAGCGCGTCCGGGTCGAACGTCGGCGCCAGGCCGGACGCCACCCGGAGCTGCTCCTCGACCAGGTCGACGCCGTAGACGTACTCGGTGACCGGGTGCTCGACCTGGAGCCGCGTGTTCATCTCCAGGAAGAAAAATTCTTCGGCGAGGGAGCTGTCGCCCTTGAGATCCCGCTGACGCGGGACCAGCAGGCACTCGACCGTGCCGGCGTTGCGGTAGTCGACCGCCTCACCCGCCCGGACCGCCGCGGCCAGGAACCGCTCCCGCAGCTCCGGCGAGACCGCCGGGGACGGCGACTCCTCGACCAGCTTCTGGTTGCGCCGCTGCACCGAGCACTCCCGCTCGCCCAGCGCCACCACCCGGCCGTCGGCCAGGCCGAGGATCTGCACCTCGACGTGGCGCACCCGGGGGAAGTAGCGCTCGATCAGCACCGAGCCGTCGCCGAACATCCGCTCGGCGAACGCGCGGACCTTGTCGTACTCGGTGCGCAGCGCGGCCTCGTCGGCGGCCACGCCCATACCCATGCCGCCGCCGCCCGCGGCGGCCTTGACCATCACCGGGTAGCCGATCTCGGCGGCGGCGGCGACGGCCGCGTCCAGGTCGGCGGCCGGTTCGGTGGTGCCGGGCGCGACCGGCACGCCGGCCGCCGCCATCAGGTTACGAGCGTTGATCTTGTCGCCCATCGCGGTGATCGCGTCCGCGCCGGGTCCGACCCAGATCAGGCCGGCCCCCTCGACGGTACGGGCGAAGTCGGCGTTCTCCGACAGGAAGCCGTAGCCGGGGTGGATCGCCTGCGCGCCGGTGCTCCGGGCCGCGTCGAGGATCGCCTCCACGTTGCGGTAGCTCTGCGCCGGGTTGGCCGGCCCGACACAGACCGCCTCGTCGGCCTCGGCGACGAACGGCAGGTCGGCGTCGGCCTCCGAGTGCACCGCGACGGCCCGGATCCCGAGCCGCCGGGCGGTGCGGATCACCCGCCGGGCGATCTCCCCCCGATTGGCGACCAACAACGATTCGATCATGTTCGGCACGGACGTGACCCCTTCTCGACGCAAAGCCGGGGTCCCTTCTTAACACGCGTTAAGGTGAGCGCGGCGTGTCAGGTCGGGTCGGTGGGCGCGAGCAGGGCCGCCAGGGTCGCGCCGCGCAGCAGCTCGGCCCGCCGCCGGCGGTCCACCTCGCCGCCGAGGAACGGGGTGGAGTTCATCAGGCCGAACGCGGCGTGGGCGAGCACCCGCGCGGCGCCGTCCGGCAGACCGGGGTGCAGCGCGGTCAGCACGGTGACCCACTCCTCCACGTACATCCGCTGGAGGCGGCGGATGCGGCGGCGCGGCTCGTCCGGGAGGCGGTCCAGCTCGTGCAGGTGCAGCGCGATCACCGCCGGGTTCGCCAACGCGAACTCGACGTGGAAGTCGATCAGCGACTCCAGCGCGCCGCAGGCGTCGTCCGGGTGGCCGGCGGCCCGTTCCCGCCCGCCCGCGAGCAACCCCTCGCTCACCGGGATCAGGGCGGCGACGAGCATCGCCTCCTTGCCGGCGAAGTGGTGGTAGAGCGCCGGGCCGGTGACGCCGGCGGCCGCGCCGATGTCGTCCATCGACACGCCGTGGTAGCCGCGGGCCGCGAAGAGGCCGACCGCGATCTCCAGGATCTCGTCCCGCCGGGACCGACGCCGGGCCGCGCCCGCCGCACCCCGCGCCTGCTGTTCCACCGCCACCGGGCCAGCCTAGACCTCGCGTCCCGGGTGAGGCAGCCGTGGTTACCCGTCGGTCGCCTCACACCGGCACGCTCTCACTCCTCCCCGATGCCGTGCTCCGCCCGGATCTTCGCCGCCTCGGCCGGGCGGTCCTGGTCGTCCAGCGCCCGGGCGAGCAACCAGGCGGCCTGGGCGGCCGGACGGGAACCGGTGGGCAACCCGGCGAGCACCGGGCCCAGCAGACGTTCGGCCTGGTCGGGTCGACCGTCGCGGAGCAGCAGCTCACCGGTGAGGACCTCGACCTGCGCCGCCTCGCCGAACGCCTCGATCGACCGGAGCCGGTCGGGCACGCCGTCCAGCCGGTCCAGCGCCGCGGTGATCCGCTCCTCGGCGATCAGCACCCGGGCCACCGCGTCGGCGGCCATCGCCCGCTCGTACGTCACCACGGGCGGCTCGTCCGGCAGCCCGGCGAGCGCCCCGAGAGCCTCGTCCACCCGCTCGATCGCGGCCACCGCCGCCGGCAGGTCACCGGACCAGTGCAGGGCGAGCATCTCCCGCCGCCGGGCCCGCAGCTCGTCCACCGGATAGCCGGCCAGCCGCCAGGCGGTCGCGGCCGCCGCGAACCGTTGCGCGGCCAGCGCGTCCCGGTCGTCGTCGTACAGGATGCCGCCGGCCTCCTCCAGCACCTGCGCCCGCTGCGGGAGATTGTCCGGCCCGTCCAGGTTCTCGGCCAGTTGGTCGAGCAGCCCGAGCGCCAGGTCGGGCTCGCTGAGCCCCTCGTAGATCCCCGCCAGCAGGTGCCGGCAGCGGTCGGCCTCGGCCTGCGCGCCGGCCCGGTCGAGGCCGAGCACCGCCTCCTCCGCCACCTCGGCGGCCTCGGTCAGCCGACCGGCGGCCCGGTAGGCCTCGGCCAGCTCCCAACGCAGCAACGCGTCGCCCGGCAGCCCCTGCTCGACGCAGAGGGTGACCGCCTCGGCGAGATCCTCCACCGCCTCGGCGGCCCGCTCGGCGGCGAGCAGCGCCCGCCCCCGGGTGACCCGCAGCGGCAGCCGGGCGCCCGGCGGCGCGACCGCCAACGCCTCGTCGCACGCCGCCACCGCGTCGGCCGGGTCGTCCGTCGCGCGGACGTAGGCCAGGCAGGCGGCGGTCAGCATCTCGCCGTCACCCACCTCGCCGGCCAGCCGACGGGCCCGCACCGCCGCGTCGCGGAACTCGTCGGCCCGCTCCAACCGCTCCAGCACGTGCGTGCGGTGCAACGCCACCCGGCCGTCCAGCCACGGGTCGAGGCCGGCGTCGGCGTCGGCGCGGTCGAGCGCGTCCAACGCCTCCGCCCACCGCTCCCGGTGCACGTGGGCCAGCGCGAGCCGGTCCCAGGCGGCGGCGCGCTCGCGCGGCTCACCGTGCGCGGCCAGGTGCTCGGCCGCCTCCCGAGCCAGGGTCAGCCCCTCCTCGGCGCTCTCCTCGACGGTGCTGAGCAGCGCGCCGAGCCGACCGGCCACCACCTGGGCCCGGAGCGGGTCCGGCACCTCGCGCCAGGCGGCCAGCGCGGCGCGGTTGACCTCGATCGCCACCGGCACGCCGTCGTCGTCCTGGGACACCTCACCGGCCCGCAGTTCGAGCCGCCGGGCCCGGGTGGCGGCCGGCAGCTCGGCGTCGCCGAACCGCTCGTCGTACGCGCGCAGCGCGGCGACCAGCCCGTCCCGCCGGTTGGTGCGCCAGCACTCCTCGGCCAGCGCCAGCAGCTCGTCGGGGTCGGCCTGGGCCGGCACGGTGACCGGTGCGGCGGTCACCGGCCCGCCGCCGGAGCGCGGGGCGGGCACCGGCGGGCGGCGCAGGCTCGCCGAGAGCGGGAGGTGCTCGCCGTCCGGCTCGGCCGCGATCCGCCGGGCGATTCGCTCGGACTGGTGGGTGGTGCCGTTGCGGGCGTCGAACCGCTCGGCCAGCGCGGTGGCCGAGTCGGCCAGCTCGTCGGCGAGCGCGCCCGCCGGCACGTCGGCGGCCGGCCGGTCAGCGGCGGCCCGACGGTGCACGGTCAGGTCGGCCGGCACCTGCCGCAGCGCCGCCGCGGCGGCGGCCGCGAAGTGCATGCCGGCGGCCGGGGTGGGTGCCCGGTCCAGCCAGTCGAGGTGCCGTTCGACCAGCTCCAGCGCGCGTGCCCCGTTGCCGGTGACCGTGCAGAACTCGACGTGGTCGGCGATCTCCCACAGGTCGGCGAGGCGACCGCGCAACCGCCGGTACGCCTCCCGGTGCGCGTCCCGCGCCTGCTCCTGGCGACCGGTCTCGCGGTAGGAGGCGAGCAGCGCGGTGAGGATCCCCTGCGGCTGCTCGACGCAGTTCAGGCGCCCGGCGAGCACCGGCTCGGCGAGCGCCACCGCCTCGTCGTGCCGGCCGATGTCGGCCAGGTAGCCCACCTGCGTGGTCGGGTCGCAGCCGGCGCAGTCGGAGAGCGCGTCCCGGGGGGTGGTCATCCAGAGGCGGTACGCCTCGGCGGCCGCCGACTCGTCGCCCAGGTGGTCGGCGACCAGGAACCGGTGCTTGTGGACCGCCTGGAGCGAGTGCCCGGACTCGCGGTAACGCCGTTCCATGTCGTCGAGCACCGCGTACGTCCGGTCCAGCGGCAGCTCGGGGAACTTCAGCATGGCGTTGACCATGTACTTGAAGTACCAGAGGAGCTGGTGGGTGTAGCCCTGGTGGTAGGGCTGCGGGTCCCGGTCGAACTCGGCCAGGCACCAGGAGAACGTGACGAACGACTTCGCCGGCTCCCCACCGTGGACGTACGCCGGGGTGGCGGTGATCCGGGCGGCGAAGGCCAGGTGCCGGTCCTCGCCCGCGTCGGCCCGGCGCAGCAACTGCTCCAGCGCCGCGATCTGCCCCGGGCCGTACGGCATGGACTCGATCTCGCGCAGCATCCGCCAGAGGTCTTCGTCGGTCACGAGGTCACTCCTGTCCCGGTACGGCCCGGCCGAGCAGGCCGAGGAAGGAACTGTTCAGCAGCGCGGCGTCGGCCGCCCGGATCGGATGGTGGCCGAGCAGCAGGGCCTGCCCGTAGAGCGCCTCGACGGCCAGCCCGACCAGCTCCGGGTCGGTCAGCGTGGTGACCCGGCGGACCAGCGGGTTGCGGTGGTTGAGGACCAGCTGCGGCCGGTCCGGCGGGGCGGAGGCGGCCAGCGCGTCGAGCACCCCGCCCCACAGCTCGTCGGCCCGGTCGCGGCTGGCGGCGAGCTGGTCGTGGAAGGCGGCCGAGCGGGACACCAGGTAGAGCGCCGGCAGCGAGACCGGGTCGTAGGCCCGGACCACCACCTCGCAGCCGAGCCGTTCCAGGGCCCGCTGCGCCCCGGCGAGGAACGGGCGCAGGGCCAGCTCGGTCGCCGGGTCGAGGATCTCGAACCGGGTGGTGAGGTCGCTCGGCTCCAGCCGCTCGATCAGCACCGACCGGTCCACCGTGGGCAGCCGCTCGATCAGCTCGGTGTCGTAGGTGTAACCGCCGTTGACCACGGCCAGGTCCTGCGCGGCGGCCACGGCGGCGAGCTGGCGGAACTCGTCCAGGCTGGCGGCGTAGCGGATCAGGCCGTGCCGGCTGCGGAACTCGGCGAGCGTGAGCGTGCCGACGTTGGTGTCCATCGGCCACCACTGGTCGACCAGGCGGAGCATCTCGTCGTCGTGCAGCGCCAGCGCCTTGACCCCGAGGTGGTGGACCTGGAGGAACTCGGCGAGCCGGTGCGGGTCGTGCGTGGCGAGCCGGACCAGCCAGCCGCGGATCTGGTCGCCGAGCGACTCCCGGACGGCGCCGAGCAGGGCGTCCTCGTAGAGCGCCTCGCGGCTGGCGGTGGGACGCAGCTCGCCGGCGTCGACCACGCAGTGGGCGAAGAACGCCCACTCGGGCAGCAGGCCGTCGGCGTGCTCGGCGAGCAGCATCCGCTTGAGGTAGACCCGGTGCCCGGCCCGCGCGGCCGGGTTCACCGGCGTGGGCAGGATGAAGGCCACGCCGGTGAGGCCTGCCTCGGGCACCGACAGCGGCACCACGTCGAACGGGACGAAGCCGAGCAGGTCACGGGCGTAGCGGGCCAGCCCGGCCCGGTCGACGGCCGCGCCGGGCGTGGTCGGCCAGGGCGGCGGGCCGGCGGTGGTCGGCGTGTCGCCGACGCGGACGTCCACCGGCAGCAGGCTGCCGTAGAGGCGGGCCAGCTCGGTCACGGTGGGGGTGCCGAACCACTGGTCGGCGTCGCGTCGGGGCACCAGCGTCACCGTGGTGCCGGGCTCGCTGCGGGCCTGCTCCGGCTCGGCGAGCCGCACCGCGTAGCGCCCGTCGGACCAGCCCGTCCAGAGCACGGTCGGCTGGTCGGCGTGTCGGGTGACCACCCGGATCTCGTCCGCGACCAGGAAGCAGGAGAGCAGGCCGATGCCGAACTGACCGAGGAACTCGTGCCGGGAGAAGCCCAGCTCGTCCCGCTTGGAGCTGCGGCCGATCGTGGCGAGCAGCTCGTGCACCTGGGACTCGGTGAGGCCGATGCCCGTGTCGTGCACGCGCAGCGTCCCGTCGCCGGTCAGCTCCGGCGGCTCGACCCGGACCCGGGCCGGGGCGTCCGGCTCGGTGGCCCGACGGGCCGTGATCGCGTCGACGGCGTTCTGGAGCAGCTCGCGCACGTAGACCCGCGGACTGCCGTAGAGGTGATGACTGAGCAGGTCGACCACACCACGGAGGTCGACCTGGAAGGTGCGGTCCAATCGCGCTCCCGGTTCCGATTTCGGCGCTCACCGTACCGGCCGTGGCCGACAGTGTCCGCCCCCCTTTCCGTCGGTCGGCTTGACCCTCGACCCGGTGCAGGCCGCACCGTCCGTCGGCATGACCACCACCGTCCTGGGCCGGAGCTACCGGCTGCTCTGGTCCGCCGCCGTCTGCTCCCGGCTCGGCGACGCGCTGCGTACGCCGGCCCTGGCGCTGCTGGCCGCGACGCTCACCCGGGATCCCCGGGCGGTCGCCGCGGTGACCGTGGCCGGGCAGCTCCCGCCGCTGCTCCTCGGCCTGCTCGGCGGCGTCTACGCGGACCGGTGGGACAGGCGGCGGACGATGGCCGTCGTGGACGGGGCCCGGGCCGTGGTGGTGGCGGCACTGGCCTGGCTCGTGGCCACCGGGCAGGCCGGCATCACCACGCTGGCCGCCGCCGCACTGCTGCTCGCTCTGCTGGGCACGCTCTTCGACGCGTCCGCGTTCGCCCTGCTGCCCGCCGTGGTTCCGCCCACCGCGCTGGCCCGCGCCAACGCCCACCTCCAGGCCGGCACCACGGTGGCGGGCGGTTTCGTCGGCGCCCCCCTGGCCGGCGTCCTCTTCGCCACCGCCGCCGCCCTCCCGTTCACCGTGGACGCCCTCACCTTCGCCCTCGCCGCCGCCCTCGTCCTCGCGATCCCCCGCCGATCTTGCACTTCCGGCCCGGACGAAACCCCGGAAAGCAGACGGAACGCGGGCCGCAACCGCAAGATCGGCGGCATCGGGGTGTGGCGGGAGGGGTGGGAGGGGGTGCGGTGGGTCTGGGGGGATCGGGGGTTGCGGGGGTTGGCACTCGCGTCGGCGGGGTCGAATCTGGCGATCAGCGGGCTCGCGGCCGTGCTGGTGCTCTACGCGCTGGAGGTGCTGCGGGTGCCGGCGGCGGCGTACGGGCTGTTCTCGGCGGGCGTGATCGCCGGCGGGTTGGTCGGCGCGCTGCTCGCCGGCCGGCTGGCCGCTCGGTTCGGCACGCTGCCGGCGCTGCGCGGGGTGCTGCTCGGGCAGACGCTGGCGTTGACCGGGTTCGCGCTGGCCCGGCACCCGCTGACCGGTGGGCTGGCGCTGGCCGGCCTGGCCGCCGGCACCACGATCTGGAACAGCCTCTGGTCCGCGTACGGGCAGCGGCACGTGCCCCCGGGCCTGCTCGGCCGGGTCGGCGCGGCACAACGGACGCTCGGTCTGGCCGCCGCCCCGGTCGGCGCGGCGCTCGCCGGGTTCGCCGGCCGGGCGTACGGGCTGGCGCCGGTCGGTTGGGCCGCCGCGGCGGTGTTCGCGCTGGTGACGGTCGCCGCCTGGATGACGTTGCGGGACGGCGGCGTCGGGTCACCCCCGGCCGGGCTCGAAGCCGGCCAGCCGGACGGCGAGCCGCTGCCGGGCCGGCGGGAGCGCGGAGACCACGCGGAGCAGCAGGTTCCGTAGCGGCCGGACGGCCGGCGGGGCGGCGGCGAGCCGGGTGAGCCCGGCGGCGAAGCCGAGCACCTCCTCGGCCCGGGGGCGGCGCTCGGCGGCGTACGCGTCGAGGGCCTCCGGGCCGGCGGCGAGCGCGTCGCCGAGCGCGACCGCGTCCCGCAGGCCGAGGTTCATCCCCTGCCCACCGGCCGGGCTGTGCACGTGCGCCGCGTCGCCGGCCAGCAGGACCGGGCCGGACCGGTAGGTGTCCGCGATCCGGTGGTGGATCCGGAACCGGGAGGCCCAGGCCACGTCGAGGACCCGGTCCGGCCGGCGGACCGGGCCCCGCTCGTCGAGCAACGCCTGGAAGTGCCGCGCCTGCGGCTCGCGCGGCGCGTCAGTCACGGTGGCGACCAGCCGGACCGTGCCGTCGGGCAGCGGCGCCCAGATGAGCGGGCCCTGTCGGGACAGGAAGAGGGTGACCTGGTCGCGCGGGAGCGTGCTGTCCACCCGCACGTCGGCGAGCAGGAACGACTCGCCGGGGTCGGCCGGGCCGCCGAACCCGATGCCGGCCAGTTCGCGGACCCGGCTGTGCATGCCGTCCGCGCCGACGACCCAGCGGGCCCGGACCGTGCCGCCGTCGGCGAACCGCGCGGTGGCGCCGCCGTCGTCGAGGTCGAGGCCGGTCAGCTCGTACGGCCGGCGCACCCGCCCGCCGAGCGCGGTGAGCCGGTCGGTGAGCACCACCTCGGTCTCGGCCTGCGAGATCAGCAACGCGTACGGGTAGCGGGACGGCAACCGGTCGAAGGGGACGGCGGCGAGAACGCGGTCCCGGTCGCGGACGGTGAACCGGGTCGAGTGCAGCCCTCGGGCGGCCAGCGGGGCGGCCACCCCGATCCGGTCCAGCACCTCCAGCGTGCCGGCGTGCACGACGGCGGCGCGGGAGGTGACGGGCGGCTCGGCCAGCCGGTCGACCACGGTCGCGGTCATGCCGTGACCGGCGAGGGCCACCGCCACGGCGAGGCCGGTCGGCCCGGCTCCCACCACGAGGACGTCCGTGGACTCGGGCAGCATCGCTCCACCTCCGGCTGGGTCAACAACTGTTTGCCAACGCTTGTTGACCCAACACTAGCGTCGATGTCAACGGCTGTTGGCCTACAGTCGTGGACATGACCGACACGGCCCCCCGCACCCGCCGCTCGGACGCCACCCGGGCGGCCATCCTGCGCGCCGCCCGGGCCCGCTTCGCCGCCGACGGCTACGACCGCGCCACCATCCGGGCCATCGCCGCCGACGCCCGGATCGACCCGTCCATGGTCATGCGCTACTACGGCAGCAAGGAGGGGCTCTTCGCGGCGGCGGCCGAGTTCGACCTGCACCTGCCCGACCTGACCCAGGTGCCGCCGGAACGGCACGGTGAGACGCTGATCCGGCACTTCGTGCGCCGCTGGGAGGCAGACGGGACGCTGGTCGCCCTGCTCCGGGCCGCCAGCACCAACCCCGGGGCGGCCGAACGGATGCGCGGCATCTTCGCCGACCAGCTCGCCACCGCCGTGGCCCGGTCCGGCGCCGACCCGGCCACCGCCGCCCGCCGGGCCGGACTGGTGGCCAGTCAGATCCTCGGCCTCGCCCTCACCCGGTACGTCGTCCGGCTGCCGCCCGTGGTCGACCTCGACCCGGAGGAGCTGGCCGCCTGGGTCGGCCCGACGATCCAGCGCTACCTGACCCAACCTTTCCCCCCGTCCCACGCGTCTGCGAGGTGACGGAGGGAGGAGCCGGATGAGGCGTGCAGCGGACGACGGGCGGGCCGACTACCTCGCGTTCGTCGAGGCCCACCAGCACCGGCTGCTGCGTGCCGCGTACCTGGTCTGCGGCAACCGGCACCAGGCCGAGGACTTGCTCCAGGAGGCGTTGCTCAAGCTGGCGCTGCGCTGGCCCTCGGTGCGCGACGGCGACCCGGCCGCGTACGTGCGGGCCATCCTCTACCGGGACGCGGTCTCCTGGTGGCGGCGCCGGCGGCGGGAACGGCTCAGCGCGTACCCGCCGGAGCGGGCGGGCGCGGACGCCGACGACGCGCTGCGACTCTCCGTCCGCGCCGCGCTCGACCGGCTCCCGCCACGCCAGCGGGCGGTCCTGGTGCTGCGCTACTTCGAGGACCTGACCGAGGCGGCCACCGCCGAGGCGCTCGGGGTCACGGTCGGCACCGTCAAGAGCCAGTGCCACGACGCGCTGCGCCGGCTCCGCCAGGTGGCGCCCGACCTCGGCGGCGCCGGCGACGGCCTGGTCACCGGGATGGAGGCGAACCCGTGAACGACCCCGACCTGACCCGGCTGCTGACCCGGGCCGCCGAGGACGTCCGGCCGACCCGGCCCGCCGCCACCGGATGGGAACGCGCTCGCCGGGTCCGCCGCGCCCGCCGGGCCGCCGGCGCCGTCGCCCTGGCCGTCGCGCTGGTCACCGGCGGCACGGCGGCGCTCCTGCACCGCGCTGCCCCCGCCCCGACCCACCCGGTGGTACGCCCGGACCCGAGCGCGCCGCCGGTGCAGCAACCCCCGCTCGAACTCGACCTGGTCGCCGATCCGCTCGGCCGGCTCGGCGACCGGGTGGCCGCGCCGCTCTCCGCCCGGCCGGTCGACCGGGCGCTGGCACTTCGCCAACCGGTCGAGCCGAAGACGGGCGAGGCCGGCCCGGTCCGGGTGCTCGGCGACGACGGGCTGGTCCGGGAACTCGACGTGGTGACGCTCGCCCCCACCCGGGACGCCAGTGGCAACGAGGCCGCGCCGCTCAAGCCGGGCAGCCTGTCGCCGGACGGCCGGACCGCCGCGTTCGCGCAGACCGGCGAGGTGGTCGTGGTCGACCTGACCGACGCCTCGGTCCGCCGCTACCCGCTCGCCGGCTACCTGGAACACGTCGTCTGGGCCGGCGACCGGCTGCTCGTCGGCGACAACGACACCGCGTACGAGCTGGACCGGGGCAGCGGGAAGGCCCGGGAGCTGCCGGTCGACCCGTGGGGCCTGGTCGTGCCCGAGCCGGGCCGCCCCGGCGACCTGCTCGCCCTCGGCGGCGCGGAGGACGGCCTGTCCGTACGCCGCTATCCCGGCACCGGCGGCACGCCGCAGCAGCACCAGGTGGGCACCGACGGCCTTCCGCCCGGCTACCGGCTCGACGAGGTCTACGGGCGGGGCTGGCAACGCGGCGACCGGATCGCCCAGGCGGGTTGGACCACGACCGGCAGCATGGGCGGGGCGGAGGGCGTGGCCGTGGTGGACGCCCGCACCGGGGCGGTCACCCGCCTGCTCGACCTGGGCCGCGAGGACCGGGCGAAGGCCTGCTGCGGGGTGCTCGGGTGGTCGGCCGACGGTGCGGTGCTGTTCCGCTCCGACCCCACCGGCCTGGCCCGCTGGCGGCCGGAGACCGGCGAGGTCGACCTGGTGGCCCGCGACGTGGCCGGGCCGGTGTCGTTGCCCGCCCGCTGACCGGCCGGCCCCCCGGCGCGTTCGGGAGGGCCGGCCGGGACGGTCAGCGGGTCAGGCCGCCGGGCTGGTCGCCCTTGACCACTGGCGCCCGGACCAGGTTGCCCCACTCGGTCCAGGAGCCGTCGTAGTTGCGCACCTGCGGGAAACCGAGCAGGTGGTGCAGCACGAACCAGGTGTGGCTGGACCGCTCGCCGATCCGGCAGTAGGCCACCACGTCGTCGGACGGGCTCAACCCGAGCTGGTCGGCGTAGATCGCGCGCAGCTCGTCGGCCGACTTGAACGTACCGTCGTCGTTCGCGGCCGACTTCCACGGCTTGCTCACCGCGCCCGGGATGTGCCCACCACGCAGCGCGCCCTCCTGCGGATAGTCGGGCATGTGCAGCATCTCGCCGGTGTACTCACCCGGCGAACGCACGTCGACCAGCGGCCGACCGGCCGCCACGTGCGCCATCACCTGCTCCCGGTAGGCCCGGATCGGCGCGTCGTCGCGCGTCGGCACCGGATAGGTGGCACGCGGCCGGCTCACCTTCTCCCGGGTCAGCTCCCGCCCCTCGGCGGTCCACCTCTGCCGGCCGCCGTCGAGCAGCCGCACGTCGGCGTGGCCGAAGAGGGAGAAGACCCAGAGGGCGTACGCGGCCCACCAGTTGAAGTTGTCGCCGTAGAAGACCACCGTGTCGTCGCGCCCGATGCCCTTGGCCGCGCACAGCTCGGCGAAGCTCGCGGCGTCCAGGTAGTCGCGGGTGACCTGGTCGTTCAGTTCGGTGTGCCAGTCGACCTTGACGGCGCCGGGGATGTGGCCGGTGTCGTAGAGGAGCACGTCCTCGTCGGACTCGACCACCACGAGGCCCTCGTCGCCCAGGTGCTCGGCCAACCACTCCGTGGTGACCAGGCGCTGCGGGTCGGCGTACGACTGGAGGCGGGGATGCGGATCACTCGGCACAGGCATGATCCCCAAGGTACGCCGGATCAGCGGGCGGCGGCGCCGGTCAGGCGCGGCGGTGCACCAGCCGGCCGGCGACCACGGTGGCCCGGCACGAACCATCCGCGTCGAACACGGCCAGATCGGCCCGGCCGCCGACCACCAGCGTGGCCGGTCGCGCCCCGGGCAGCACGGCCACCTCGTTGCGGACCGCGGCGGCCCGCAGCGCCGGGTCGGCGACGTGCGCGTCGAGCACCGCGGCGACGCCGAGGCGGAACAGCGCGTGCACCCGCTCGCGGGGCGTCGGGGCCTCGGGCAGCGGCCCGTCGTGCACCAGCGCCGGCCCGAGCGTGCCGGACCACCGCCGCACCCGCACCCCGGGGTACGCCTCGGCCAACTCCTCCGGCGATGCGACGGCCTCGACCCGGTCGCCGGCGACCAGGACCGCCAGCCCGGCGCGGGGCTCGTCGTCGAGGGTGAGCCGCAGCAGGTCGGCGGCGTGCACGGTGCGCACCGGTCAGTCGGCCTCGACCGGGCCGAGCACCGGCCGCTTGGCGGTGACGAAGTCGCCGGAGGACCGCCCGGTCAGCCGCCGCCGGATCCACGGGGCCAGGTGCTGCCCGGCCCAGCGCAGGTCGGCGGCGCGCGCGGCCAGCCACGGCGTGGGCGCCGGGTGCGGCGGCACCATTAGCCAATCCTCGTCGCAGCCGACGCCGAGCGCGTCGAGCACCTGGGCGGCGACCCGCCGGTGCCCGGCCGCGGACAGGTGCAGCCGGTCGGTGCTCCACAGCATCGGGTTGAGGTAGGCCTCGTCGGCGTAGAGGTCGACCAGGATCGCGCCGTGCCGCTCGGCGACCTCGCCGACCACCCGGTTGAGCAGGGTCACCCGGGGCGCCACCAGCCGCTGGCCGGGCAGCCGGGCCATCACGTCGGCGAACCGGAACAGCACCACGTCGCTGCCGCCGCCGCGCAACCGCCCGACCACCGCGTCGAAGCGCGGCACGAAGGAGTCCGGGTCGAAGTTGCGCCGCAGCACGTCGTTGCCGCCGGCCGCGAAGCTGATCAGGTCGGGTTTCATGGCCAGCGCGGACGGCACCTGCTCGGCCACGACGTTCGGGAACAGCCGGCCCCGGATGGCCAGGTTGGCGTAGCCGAAGTCCGGCCCCGCCTCGGCGGCGAGCCGGGTGGCGACCAGGTCGGCCCAGCCCCGGTAGCTGCCGTCCGGATACGCGTCGTCCATGCCCTCGGTGAAGCTGTCGCCCACCGCCACAAAGCTGCGCCAGCGCACGGCGCCTCCCCCTCAGACGTCCCGGCAGAATCGCGTCGCTCAGTCTGTCACCGTCCGGGCCGGTCCCGACGCCCCTGGGGGCCGGACGTGGCGGACGTCTCGACGTCCTGTTCCCGACAGCCCGCCGACCGGACAAAACCCCCGGCACGTCCGGGCGGGGCAGAATCCGTCGGCCGGACCGGGGATGATGTTCGCCGTCATCCGGTCGGGCGAGCCGCCCGGCCGGTCCCGCGTACGGCACGAGCGAGGAACCACATGACGCAGGGGCACCCACCGGCGGCAGGTTGGCCACCGCCCGGCAACGCTCATCCCCCGGCCGGCCCGCCGCCCGCACCCGGGCCGCCGTGGGCGCAGCCACCACCGCCGCCACCGAAGTCCCGCCGAGGGCTCTGGATCGGGCTCGCGGCCGGCGCGCTCGCGCTGGCGGTCTGCGCCGGCACGCTGGTCGGCGTCGGGCTGGGCCTGCGCGGCGACGACGAGGAGGGCGCCGCGCCGAAGGCGGCCGCCGCGGCCAACGGCGTCACGGTCACCAACGCCGAGCTGGCCGCCCTGCTCGACCGGCACACGAAGGCGCTGGCCGACAAGGACCTGGACGGCTACCTGGCCGCGTTCGACCCGGCCCGCAAGGACCTGGTGGCCGGGCAGACGCAGCTCTTCCGCAACCTGGGCAAGCTGCCCCTGTCGGTGGCCCGCTACGAGACCGTCGAGCAGCAGGGCCGGGCCAGCGACGCGTTCGGCCAGGGTGTCACGTTCCAGCTCGACGTCTCCTTCGTGCACCAGTTCGACGGCTTCGACCTGGCCCCGGTGACCGAGTGGTACCGCTGGACGATCGTCCGCACCGGCCGGGACGCGCCGATCCGGGTCACCGCCGTCACCGGCGCGCCGGCCGCCGCCGGGGGCAGCTCGAAGACCGTCTACCACCCCGGCCCGTGGGACAAGTGGCGGGACATCCACGTCGAGCGGACGCCGCACGCCCTGCTCATCACCGACGCCACCCGCGCCGCGGAGGCGAAGCGCCACGCCCCGGCGGCCGAGGCCGCGGTCGCCCACGACCTCGCCGTGTGGCGGTCCGGCGGGCTGCCCGGCCCGGTGCCGAAGGGCTTCGTCCTCGCGCTGGCCAAGGGCAAGGACGAGCTGACCTCGCTCTACCGGGTCGGCAAGGAGAAGGCCACCGAGGCGGGGTTCTCCCTCGGCATGGTGGCGGCCGAGCGCACGGACGGGAAGTTCACCATCGGCGGCACCCGCGTGGTCGTCGACACCGGCGAGGACTACTTCACCCGCTCCGGCGGCGGCGGCAACGACGCCGGCATGGTCTTCCGGCACGAGGTGGCGCACTCGCTGATGACCCCCCGGACCGACCTGGCCGAGGTGGACGCGTTCGACCGGCTCGACGAGTGGGTGGTCGAGGGCTTCGCCGAGTACGTCGCCTTCCACGGCCGCCCGCTGGGCGCGAGCGAGCGCACGGCGGCGGCCCGGCGGCTCGTCCGGGACGGGTGGAACGGCACGCTGCCGGGCAACGGCGAGTGGGACGCCCCGGGCCGGGTCAGCTTCCACTACTGGCTCGGGCACGCGGCGATGAACCACCTGGCCGAGAAGTACGGGGAGGCGAAGCTGTTCCGCTTCGTCGACGCCGTCTACGCCGGCACCCCGACCGACCGCGCCGCCCGGGACGTGCTGGGCGTGTCACTCGACGAGTTCCAGGCCGGTTGGGCCTCCTACGTCCGCGCCCAGGCGCGCTGAGCCGGATCGGAGACGACGGATGACGTACCAGCACCAGCACCAGCAGCCGCCGCCCGCGTACCCGCCGGCGGGTTGGCCCGGCCCGGCCGGTCCGCCGCCCGCGGTGCCGAAGCGGCGCGCGCGTCTGGCGCTGCTCCTGGCCGGCGGTCTGGTCGCCGTGCTGGCGGTCGCCGCCGGCACCGCCTACGGCGTGTCCCGGCTGGTCGGCGGCGACGACGGGCGGGAGCTGCGCACGGCCTGGGTGCTCGACTTCCCCGAGCGGCAGCGCAACGGCCTGAAGACGTTCGACGGGCAGGACATGTTCGGCGCCTGGCTGATCGGCGACGCGGTGGCGCGCGCCCAGCCCGACGGGATCATCGCCTACCGGTTGACCGACGGCGGGCAGGCGTGGGGCGTGCCCGCGCCGCCCGGCAGCTCGCTCTGCGGCGCCGCCCAGACGCTGGCCGAGGGGCGCGGCGTGGTGGCGCTCGGCTCCGCCGACTCCTGCGACACGTTGGTCGGCTTCGACGCCGCCGCCGGCACCCGGACCTGGCAGGTGACGTTCCCGGCCGAGCGCCTGAAGGGCCGGGGCATGCTCACCGCGCCGGACCTGTCGGTGGCCGGCGGGCAGGTGGTCGTCCGTTCCGACCAGCGCGTCCTCGGCTACTCGCTGGCCGACGGCAAGCGGCTCTGGCAGACCGACGCCGACCGGCTGCTGCCCGGCCGGGACTGCCGGGTCACCGACGCGCAGGCCGCCGGCACGCAGGCCGTGGTGACCGCCCGCTGCGACGGCGTCCGGGGCGCGCTGCTCGGCCTGGACCCGGCCACCGGCGCGGTGCGCTGGCGGCAGCAGTTGCCCGACGCGCAGCAGAGCGACGGCGTGCTCAGCGTCGACCCGCTGGTCAGCCTGCCCGGCCTGGACGGCCGGACGTTCGTCGCGCGCGACGCCGCCGGGAAGGCGCGGGCCACGTTCGGCAACCCCGTCGGCGGTACGCGCTTCAGCGACCTGCCGGTCAACCGGTCGAACACGGTGGAGGGTCCGGCGGTCCGGCCCTACCTGGCCGACGCCGGCACGCTCTACCTGCCCACCGAGGCGGCGAACGTGCCGGGCAAGATGCGCCAGGCCAACCAGGTGGTGGCGATCGACCTGGCCACCGGGGAGCGACGCTGGGTCTCGACCGGGCACACCGACAGCGAGGTGGAGCTGATCCGCCTCGACGAGCAGGGGGTGCTCGCCTGGGAGGTCGGCGACCACCGGGACCTCCCGCCGCGGCTGGTCCGGATCGACCCGGCGACCGGGAAGGCGGCGGTGCTCGCCGAGGGGCCCCGGTCGGCCGGCACCGAGGGCAGCGACGCGAAGGTCCTGGAGCGGGACGGGACGGTGGTGCTGGTGCCGTGGAAGCACGTCAGCGCGGACGCGGCGATCACCGTCCTGCGGTGAACGGCCGCGGGGCGGGCCACCCGTCGGTGACCCGCCCCGCGTGACGGCTCCGGTCAGGGGACGTAGGCCAGCAGCGCCGCCCCGCCCAGCCCGGCCGGCTCGGTCACCGTGCCCACCGGCTGGAACGTGCGGTCCAGGACGGTGATGCCGCCGTCCCGCCGGACCAGCACCGTGCCGTCGGTGGCGAACAGGATGCTGCGGACCGTACCGTCGCCGGGCAGGTCCACCGTCTTGCCGGTGGTGGTGTCGACCACCGCGAAGCTCCCGTCGTTGCGGGACGTGTCGGTGTTGATCCAGCCGACGGCCACGTACCGGCCGTCGGACGAGACGCTGCGGACCCGCCAACCGTCGTGGCGCGCCGCCTCGGCCTTCGGCGGGGTGTAGCGGTAGAACACGGCCTTACCGTTGTTGGTCGCGTACGGCCGGCCCTCGGAGACGGCCGCCCAGTTCCGCCCGTCCGGGGTCCACCACTTCAGGGTCTCGTTCCCGGCGTCCCCGTCGGCCGGCCGGCGGGTGGTCAGGTCGAGGAGCGCGAGGTGGCCCTCCTGCTGCACCAGGAGCCGGTCGTTGGTGTTCCAGACGAGCGGCTGGTCACCGAGGCAGGTGGTTCGGCCGGAGTAGGGCGACCGCTTCGCGATCGTGGCCCGGCCGGAGCCGTCCACCAGGGCGGTCACGAGCGTGCCGGCCTCCGCCCCGGCCGCTCCCTCCACCCAGGCCAGTCGCTCGCCGTACGGCGAGATGGTGATCGTGTTCCGGACACACTCGCCGCCGCCGTACGGCACGGTCGTGCTCACCCGGTCCGTGTCGCCCCGCACGACGTGGATCTCGGCGGCCCGCTCGCCGAACGCCAGGTAGTAGCGGGTGCCGGACAGCGCGGTGGACGAGGTGGCGGGGGCGGCGGCCGGGGTGACGGCGACGGTGGCGTCGGACGACGGCGTGGAGGTGGGCGCGGACGGTCTGGTTCCGGTCCCGCCGCAGGCGCTGACGCCCGCCGCGACGAACGCGGCGGCGGCGAGGGCGGCGACGGTACGCAGTCCGCGAGCGGTGGTGAAGACGTTCACGATGCAATCCTCGGGGGTTCGGTGACGCGGGTGTCTGACGCACTGCCAGACGTAGGTTTTGATGTGGATGGTTGCCGCCCGGGTGGAAGAAAACCTTGCCGCCGGTCCGGCAGACGCGAGGTGAACGGCCGCGGGGCGGGGCACCTCTCGGTGACCCGCCCCGCGTGACGATCCGGTCAGTCGACGACCTGAAGGATCTGCTGGTCCTTGAGCGCCGACGGTTCCCGGATCTCGCCGGTCTTCCGGCCGTCCGCACCGATCAGGACGAGCGCGTTGTGGTCACCGGCGTCGACCCGGGCCACCAGCGTGCCCTGGCTGGAGAACCAGGCCTGACCCAGGGTACGACCGCCGAGCGGCAGTTTGATCTCTCGTCCGGTCCGGGTGTCGATCACGGCGTTGGCGTCGAGTTCCCGGGCCACGTCACCGTACGGCTCGTCCGGCGACCGCAGCCTCAGCGCCATCCGGGTCCCGTCCGCGGAAATGCTCGCGACGTCGAAGGACGGGCGAGCCTCCTTCACCCCGACGCCGGGCACCAGCTTCTCCGCCGTGCCGTCGGGCCGGTTTACCGCCACCCGGCCCTCACCGTCCGCGTAGGCAAGAACCTTTCCGTCGGCCGACCACAACGGGTGACAGCCCCCTACCTTGGCGATCGGGGTGTACGTGCCGCTGGCGAGGTCGAGGACGGCCTTCTCCGACACCGGGGTCGGATCCGTCCGCAGCACGGCCGCGATCGTGAGTCGGCGGGAGTCCGGGGACCAGGTGGGCGTCCAGCAGTCCCCTTCGACCCGCTGGTGGCCGCCCGGGGTGAGCTTCCGGGCGTTGCCACCGTCCATGTCGGCCACTCGCAGAATGTTGTCCGGATCGACCCAGGCGACCCGCTTGCCGTCCGGTGACACGGCCGCGCTGGACAGGGCGGAGATCCGGGGGAGCTTCGCCAGCCGCGTCGGCTCCACGCCGGGCTTGAAGGACCAGAGGTACGCGGTGGGCGTCTCGTCGTTGCTGGGCGCCGGGCCGTAGAAGATCCTGCCGATGGTCGGGCCGGCGGGGCCGCCCCCGGTGACCGTGCTCGGGCTGCCCGATGCCGTGGGGGACGGCTCGACGGACGGGGTGGGCGTGCTGTCGACCGGCGGGGCGGTGCTGGTCACCGACGGTCCGGCCGGCGCGGGTGCCTGGCTGTTCGGCCGGATGGCCAGCGCCGTACCGGTCGCGGCGGCCAGCACCACCAGCGCGGCGGCCGAGGTGGCGACGGCCCGCTGGATGCCGAGCCGGCGCGAGGTACGCAGCGCCCGGTCCCGCAGGTCGACCGGGGTGACCTCCTCGGCCAGGTCGGCCAGGTCGAAGCGCAGTCGGTCCTGGTTCATCGGGCGGTTCCTTCCGTGACGTACAGCTCGGCGAGTTCCGGGGCGACGCTGCGCAGCTTGGCGAGGGCCTTCGAGGTCTGGCTCTTGACCGTGCCGACGGTCACGCCGAGCAGGTCGGCGGCCTCGGACTCGGTGCGGTCCTCGAAGAAGCGCAGCACCAGCACCGCCCGTTGCTTGGCGGAGAGCCGGGCCAGCGCGGCCCGGAGGGTGAGCCGCAGCGTGGTCTGCTGGGCGTGGTCGGGGGCCGAGTCGCCTCCGCGTGGCTCGGGCAGGTCGCCCGGCATCGACTCGGCCACCTTGCGCCGCCGCCACCAGGAGACCTGGAGGTGGTACATGATCTTTCGGGTGTACGCCTCGGCGTTGCCGCTGTCGTGCAGGCGGCTCCACGATCGGTGGGTACGGGCCAGGGCCGACTGGACGAGGTCCTCGGCCAGGTGCTGGTCGCCGGTCAACAGGTAGGCCGAGCGCAGCAGTGCGGGGGTGCGGGTTCGCACGAACGAGTCGAACTCACTCAGGAGAGGGTCCACACGAGCCGATCCTTGGGGTCAGGTGGTGCGTCAGTGGGGATGCCCTTCCAGACGTCACCCCGCCGCGCGATGGTTGCCGGTCCGGCCGGTCGTCTTTTCCACGATCCTTCGGCCGCGGTCAGCAGTCGAACACGGACCAGCAGATGTCGTTGCGCAACCGCTGGTCGTCCAGGACGAGGGCACGGATCGCCGCCGGCAACCGGTCGCGTTGCCACCGGCACTCGGCCCGCCCCTCCGCCACGCTGCGGTCCGCCGGCGCCGCCGCCCGCACCGCCTTGATCGCGTACGCGGCCGCGCCGAGTTCGTGCGCGGCGACGTGGGCGACCACCGCGGCCTGGCCGGCGGCGTACGCGGCGTGCCGGGCGGCTCCGCGCAGGTGCCGGGCCGCGCCCATCGCGTGCCCGCCCGCCGTCCGCGAGGACGTCATCGTGACCTCGCCCCGCGTCCAGGCGCGGACCCGCTCGATCGCCTCGCGCGGACGCGGGTCCCCGGGCTGCGCCGCCTCGAACAGGGGAAGGACGTGCTCCGCGCACACGGCGGCCCACAGGGCGAGGAGGTGGTGGTCGGCGTCGGTGAGGGACCCGCCCCGACGGATGGTGGTGAAGCGGGGGTCCCGCACCTTCGGGAGGATCACGACCGGCGCTCCGATCCGGTGGACCGCGTGCCCCGCAGCGCCGTGTCCAGGGCGTTCATCAGCCGGGCGACCCGGCTGCCGCCACCGGTCGTGGGCGGGTACCGGCGGAGCACGTCGACGAGCGTCGGCGTGGCCCACCGCCGGGACCGCTCCAGGAGCGCCTCGCCGACCGCCGGGTCGTCGCCCGCCGCCAACTCGCCGATCCGTGCGGCGCTCGCGGCGGCGCGCAGGATGTGGCCGACCTGGGTGGCCCGGGCGATGGGGTGCAGGTACGCGGCCGACGCGGCGTCCCCGGCACATCGGGCGGCCAGGCGCGCGGCCTCGGACGGCGCGGACCGGGCGGCCCGGTGCGCGTCGACGGAGGTGACCCGTTGCCGATTGGTCCGGTCGGCGCCGTCGACGAACGCGCGGGCGGCCTCGATCGCCGCGCGGGGACGCGGGTCGCCGGGAACGGCCCGTTCGTAGACCGGCAGGACGTCTTCCGCGTGCCGGGCCACGTAGCGGGTCACCTCGCGCAGTTCGTCCCTGGTCAGGGCGAAGTCTCCGGTGGTCATGCCCTTGAATCGTATCGTTGAACTGTCGGTGGAGACCTCGCGCCGATCTCGGCGCACATGGGTGCCGGAAAGCCTCAACCGGTGGTCATTCCCGGATGCCGCGCCGGTACGGCCCCCAGCCGACGAACCGCTCGAACAGCTCGCGCGGGGCGGGCCCGTCGTGCGGGTTGAGCCGGAACAGGTCGTGGGTGGCCTCGTGGTAGAGCCCGGACAGGTAGACGGCCAGGTCGACGGGGTGGTCGGCGTACTCGACCTTGAGCAGCAGGCGCGCCTGCGCGCAGGGCCACGGCGCGCCGCACGCCCGGCACAGCCAGAGCGGCCGGATCGGCAGGTGCGCCGGATGGTCCGGCGGGTAGGGGCGGGGCCGGTCCGGGTGCGGCCCGAGCCGGGGTACGGGAAGGATCATGCGTGACAGTCTGCTGAGGACACCACTACGCTCGGAAGTCGTCGGCGTCGGCCCGGGGAGGGGTCGGGAAACCGGCGGGTGACCGAGGAGGACTGGTGGAGAACGAGCCGACCGCCGAGCTGATCCGCGCGCAACTGCGGCGGCTGCGACTCAAGGCCGAACTGAGCCAGGAGGAGTTCGGGAGGCTGGTGCACTTCTCCAACTCGCAGGTGTCGGCGGTGGAGCTGGGCCAGCGACCGCTGGACCGGTTCTTCCTGAAGCGGGCCGACGAGGTGCTGGGCACCGGTGGGCTGCTCACGTCGCTGCTCAAGCTCGCCGAGCGGGACGGCCAGCCGAGCTGGTTCCGCCCCTGGCTCGAAGCCGAACGCCAGGCCCAGCAGCTGCGCTGTTACCAGCCCAGCCTGATCCCCGGCCTGTTGCAGACCGAGAACTATGCCCGCTCCATGATCCGCACGGACGACATGCTGGACAGCGAGGAGGCCGACCGTCGGTTGGCGGTCCGACTGGACCGGCAGTCCGTGCTCACCCGCCCCGATCCACCCAAGTTCGTCGCGGTGATCGAGGAGGCCGTGCTGCGACGTGCGGACGAGTCATTCCGTGGGGTGATGGGTCAACAGGTGGCCCATCTGATCGAGGCGAGCGAGCTGCCACACGTCGCCGTTCACGTCATACCGGTCGACGTCAGCCTGCACATCGGACTGACCGGACCGTTCACGCTCGCACGCGGCGGCGACGGCGGCTGGGTCGGCTATCTGGAGAACCAGCTCGGCGGAACGGTAATCGACAACGATGAGGACGTGGCTATCCTGCTGTCCAGGTGGGAGAGCGTCCGCAGCGAGGCGCTGTCCCGCCGCCAGTCGATCGAGCTGATGAAGGAAGTGGTCGAGTCATGGAGCTGATCGGCGCTGTCTGGCGTACCTCGACGCGGAGCGGGCAGAGCGAGTGCGTCGAGGTGGCGGACAATCTTGTCGGGGTGGTCGGCGTGCGCGACAGCAAGGACCCGACCGGTCCCGTCCTCACCTTCAGTCCGGCCGCCTGGCGCGCCTTCGTCCGGGTCAGCGGGGGCCGCGCGTCGCGCTGATCAGCACCGTGTGCTTGCGTACCCGGAAGGCGCCCTCGGCCTCGATCCGGGCGCGGACCCGGTCCTGGACGGCCGACTCCTGCGCGGCGGTGAGCGGCCCGACCATGCTGGCGAGGTAGGCGAGGACCGGCTCGACGGTGGGCACCGCCAGCTCGTCCGGGTAGCGCTCGACCGTCACGTCGTCCAGGTGGGCGGCGATCCGGGCCGGCGCCTCCTCGGCGGTGGTTCCGTCCTGGTGAAATCCGGCGGCCACCTGGGCGCGGTCGACCGCCGGCCCGAGCGTGTCCAGCTCGGCGAGGTGGTCGCGACCGTTCAGCGCCACGGCCAGCCGGCCGCCCGGGCGCAGCACCCGGGCGAACTCGCGCAGCGCGGCGTCGGGGTCGTCGAGGTGGTAGAGCATGTGGTTGGCGATCACCGCGTCGAAGGCGGCGTCGGCGTAGGGCAGGCGGGTGGCGTCGCAGCGCTGCACCCGGGCCCCGGGCACCTCGCGCAGCCGGGCGCACATCGCGGGTGAGAAGTCGGTCAGGGTGAGCCGCAGCCCGGCCGCGGGGCGCTCCACCCGCCGCCACAGCTCGCCCGTGCCGGCGCCCACCTCCAGCACCTCCCCGGTCAGCGGCAACCGCTCGCCGAGCCAGGAGAACCAGTCCTGCGGGTTCGTCCCGTACGCGTGCAGCGCGATGCGCGCGGTGAGGTTGTCGGTCGTCGTCGCGTACTGGCTCACGGCGCGGGCCGACGGTGTGGTGGTCACCCGTCGACGGTAGGACAGAACCTCGGTATTCAGCGTTGCTATCTACCGGTACCTAGTGTTACTTTCTACTGGTAGTCAGCGTCACTTGGTAGCGAGGGGATGACGACGTGGGCAACCAGATGACCGAGATGCTCAAGGGCACTCTCGAAGGCATCGTCCTGGCGATCCTGGCCCGCCGGTCCGCGTACGGCTACGAGATCACCGCGTGGCTGCGCGACCGCGGATTCTCGGACATCGCGGAAGGCACGATCTACGCGCTGCTCGTCCGCGTCGAGCAACGCGGCTTCGTGGACGTGGAGAAGGTTCCCTCCGAGAAGGGGCCCCCGCGGAAGGTCTACTCGCTCAACGCGAAGGGGCGGGAGCAACTCGCCGAGTTCTGGGGGACGTGGAGCGTCCTCACGGAGCGCATCGAGCAACTTCGCCACACCGACAACGCACACGACGAAGGAGCATGACCATGGCCGCGAAGTGGATCGAGACGCTCGTCGGATCGCTCGACCAGAAGAAGCAGTACAAGCAGCACATGGCCCGCATGGAGGCCCTGCCGGAGCCGTACCGCGGCGCGGCCAAGGCCCTCCAGCGGTACTTCATGTACCAGGGCGGGATCGTCGACGGGAACACGCTCATCACGATGCTCGGCGACTTCGTCGACCTCTGGGAGCGCGCGGCGGCCGACGGCACGCCGGTCCGCGCGATCGTCGGCGACGACCCGGTCGAGTTCGCCGAGACGTTCCTGCGGGCGTACTCCGGCCGGCAGTGGATCGACAAGGAGCGCGAGCGCCTCCGGACGGCGATCGACGCCGCCGCCGGCGACACCAGCGAGGAGAAGGACGCATGACCACCGGAACGCGCGAACCCGCGATCAGCGTGCGGGGCGTCACCAAGTCCTACAAGGACCTGCACGTGCTGCGGGGCGTCGACTTCGACGTGGCGGCGGGGAGCATCTTCGCCCTGCTCGGCTCGAACGGCGCCGGGAAGACCACGCTGGTACGGATCCTCTCGACGCTGCTCAAGGCGGACGGCGGCACCGCGACCGTGCACGGCTTCGACGTCGCCTCGGCACCGCGCGAGGTCCGTGAGTCGATCAGCCTGACCGGCCAGTTCGCCGCCGTCGACGAGGTGCTCACCGGCCGGGAGAACCTGGTCCTGGTCGCGAAGCTCCGCCACCTGAAGAACCCCGGTGCGGTCGCCGACGACATGCTCGCCCGCTTCTCGCTCACCGACGCCGGGAACCGCCGGGCGGGGACGTACTCGGGCGGCATGCGCCGGCGACTCGACATCGCGATGAGCCTCGTCGGCAACCCGCCGGTCGTGTTCCTCGACGAGCCGACCACCGGCCTCGACCCGCAGGCCCGCATCGAGGTCTGGCGGACCGTGCGGCAGCTCGCCGAGGACGGCACCACCATCCTGCTGACCACCCAGTACCTGGACGAGGCCGAACACCTCGCCGACCGGATCGCGATCCTGCACGAGGGCACGATCATCCAGAACGGCACGCTCACCGAGCTGAAGCAGCTCATTCCGAGCGCCCGGGTCGAATACGTCGAGAAGCAGCCGACCCTCGAGGACGTCTTCCTCGCCCTCGTCGGCCACAGCGGAGGGGAATCCCGATGACCACCCACGTCCTCAGTGACACCGGAACCCTCACCGGCCGCTCCCTGCGGCACATCCTGCGCAGCCCGGACACCATCATCACCACCGCGGTCACCCCCGTCGCGCTGATGCTGCTCTTCGTGTACGTGCTGGGCGGTGCCATAGACATCGGCTCCGGCGGTTCCTACATCAACTACATGCTGCCGGGCATCCTCCTCATCACGATTGCCTCCGGCATCGCCTACACGGCGTACCGGCTGTTCCTGGACATGCAGGGCGGCATCTTCGAGCGCTTCCAGTCGATGCCGATCCCGCGACCCTCCGTGCTGTGGGCGCACGTCCTGACCTCACTCGTGGCCAACCTGGCCTCGCTGGTGATCGTCACCGGCGTCGCGCTGGCCATGGGGTTCCGCACCGGGGCGTCCGTGCTCGACTGGCTCGCCGTCGCGGGCATCCTGATCCTGTTCACCCTCGCCCTCACCTGGATCGCCGTGATCGCGGGCCTGTCCGCCAAGACCGTCGACGGCGCGAGCGCGTTCAGCTACCCGCTGATCTTCCTGCCGTTCATCAGCTCGGCGTTCGTCCCCACCGACTCGATGCCCGGCCCGGTCGCGTGGTTCGCCGACAACCAGCCGGTGACGTCGATCGTGAACACCCTCCGCGCGCTGTTCGCGGAGCAGCCCGCCGGCAACGACATCTGGATCGCCCTCGCCTGGTGCGCCGGCCTGCTCGTCGCCGCCTACGCCGCGGCGACCGCGATCTACCGGAAAAAGGTCAGCTGACCAGTCGTACGGGAGGCAGCGCCGCATCCGTGGATGCGGCGCCGCACCCGTCACCGCTCAGAGGTAGAGGCAGAACGGGTGCCCGGCCGGATCGAGGTGCACGCGTACGTCGTCCTGCGGCTGGAAGTCGGGCACGGTCGCGCCGAGCGACACCGCGTACGCCGACGCCGCGTCGAGGTCGTCGACCTTGATGTCCAGGTGCAGCATCATCGGCGGGTCACCCGGCCCGGCCGGCCACACCGGACGCACGTATGCCGGCTCGTCCTGGAACGCGAGGCCGGCGCCACCGCCCGGCGGGACGAGGACTACCCATTCCGGCTCGTCCTCGCGTCGGGGCCAACCGAGCAGCCGCTCGTAGAAGGCGGCGAGGTCCTGGGCGGACGGTGCGTCGAGCACCGTGGTGGTCAACGAGAAGCGAGGTCGCTGTTCCATGTGGCCTTCCTACCTGGGCGGTACGACGGTCACCGGAACCGGAAAGGGATCGCCGACCGGTGACCGTGGTCGTACGCTGCGCCAATGCTGCTGCGCATGTCGACCCTGCTGCTCCGGACCCTGCGCGAGGACCCGGCCGACGCCGAGGTGCCGAGCCACCGGCTGCTGCTCCGCGCCGGCTACGTGCGTCGGGCCGCGCCCGGCGGCTACACCTGGCTGCCGCTGGGCAAGCTGGTGCTGGACCGGATCACCGCGATCGTCCGGGACGAGATGACCGCGATCGGTGACCAGGAGGTGCACTTCCCGGCGCTGCTCCCGGCCGAGCCGTACCGCACCAGCGGCCGCTGGACGGAGTACGGGGACCTGCTCTTCACGCTCGCCGACCGCAAGGGCGCCGAGCACCTGCTCGCGCCGACCCACGAGGAGATGGCCGCGCTGCTGGTGAAGGACCTGTTCACCTCCTACCGGGACTTCCCGGTGACGTTGTTCCAGATCCAGACGAAGTTCCGGGACGAGGCCCGGCCCCGGGCCGGCGTGCTGCGCGGACGCGAGTTCCTGATGAAGGACGCCTACTCCTTCGACCTGGACCCCGTCGGGCTCCAGGCGGCCTACGACCGGCACCGGGAGGCCTACCAGCGCGTCTTCGCCCGGCTCGGGCTGGACGTCACGGTGGTGGCCGCGACGTCCGGGGCGATGGGCGGCTCCGCGTCCGAGGAGTTCCTGGCCGCCACGCCGGTCGGTGAGGACACCTACGTCGGCTGCACGGCCTGCGACTACGCGGCCAACACCGAGGCCGTGGTGACCCGTGTCCCGGCGGCCGGCGACCCGGACGCGCACCGCGCCGCGGAGGTGCACGACACCCCGGAGACGCCGACCATCGCGTCCCTGGTCGACCTGGCGAACACCCGCGCGCTCGGCGGCCGCAGCGACTGGACCGCCGCCGACACGTTGAAGAACGTGGTGCTGACCGTCCGCCGGCCCGGCGCCGAAGAGACCGAACTGCTGGTCGTCGGCCTCCCCGGGGACCGCGACGTCGACCTGAAGCGGGTCGAGGCGGTGCTGCACCCGGCCACCGTGGCGGTCTTCGACGACTGGTCCGCGCACCCGGAGCTGGTCCGTGGCTACCTCGGGCCGCAGATCCTGGCCAAGCACGGCATCCGCTACCTGGTCGACCCCCGGGTGGTGACCGGCTCCACCTGGCTGACCGGGGCCAACGAGCCGGGGCGGCACGCCACCGACGTGGTGTGCGGGCGGGACTTCGTCCCCGACGGCACGATCGAAGCGGCCGAGGTACGCCCGGGCGACCCCTGCCCGGCCTGCCCGGACGGTGAGCTGACCACGCGGCGGGGCATCGAGGTGGGGCACATCTTCCAGCTCGGCCGGCGGTTCACCGACGCCTTCGCCGTCGACGTGCTCGGGCCCGAGGGCAAGCCGGTCCGGCCGACCATGGGCTGCTACGGCATCGGGGTGTCCCGGGCGGTCGCCGCCGTGGCCGAGCAGCACCACGACGACCGGGGGCTGGTCTGGCCGGCCCAGGTCGCGCCCTGCGACGTACACCTGGTGGCCGCCGGCAAGGGGCCGCAGCTCGACGCGGCGCTCGACCTCGGCGGGCGGTTGGCCGCCGCCGGCCTGCGGGTGCTGGTCGACGACCGCACCCACGTCTCCGCCGGGGTGAAGTTCACCGACGCCGAGCTGATCGGCATCCCCCGCGCCGTCGTGGTCGGCCGCCGCCTCGCCGACGGGTACGTCGAGCTGCGCGACCGGGCCACCGGCGAGCGGACCGAGCTGCCGGTGGAAGGGCTCGTCGAGCGTCTGCGCGACGAGGTTGGCGCGACGCGCCGCGACCGGGTGTAGCGAACGCGCCACCGGGTACCGCAGAAGGATCGACCGAGGCGTTTTTCGGAGGCTCTCATGTACCGCGTCAGTGATGTGATGACCAGACAGGTGGTCTACCTGCCGGCGGAAACCCCGCTGGACGAGGCGGCCCGGGTGATGAAGGAGTCGGACATCGGCGACGTGGTGGTGACCGACGGGGCCACCCTCGCGGGCATGCTGACCGACCGGGACATCGTGGTGCGGGCGGTGGCCGAGCGCGCCGACCCGGGCACCACCACGATCGGGTCGATCATCACCCGTGAGGTCGTCATGATCGAGCAGCACTGCACGGCGAACGAGGCGGCGGCGCTGATGCGCGAGCGCAACATCCGGCGGGTGCTGGTCTGCGACAGCGACCGGAAGCTGGTCGGCATCGTCTCCCTCGGCGACCTGGCCATGCAGCTCGACCCCCGGTCGGCGCTCAGCGACATCAGCGAAGCAGCCCCGAACACATGAAAGGAGGGGCCCCTTCTTAACGCCTCCGGTAGAGGAGGGGCCCCCTCTTAACACCCCACCCGCTCGCGCCCGACGCGGCGGATAGCCTCGACCCATGCCCGAGATGCCGACCAAGCTGGCCGAGATCGTCGACGAGTTCGCCGCCGCACCGCGTGACGTCGTGCTGGAGATGCTGCTGGAGTTCGCCGACGTGATCCCGCCCCTGCCCGAGGGCGTGGACCGGGCCGAACTGGAGCAGGTCCCCGAGTGCCAGACCGCGTTCTTCCTGCGCGCCGAGGTCAACGCGGACAAGACGGTGAGCACGCTCTTCGACTGCCCGCCGGAGGCGCCCACCACGCGCGCCTTCGCCGGCATCCTCGCCGAAGGGCTGGCCGGGGCGAGCGCCGAGGAGGTGCTGGCCGTCCCGGACGACCTCTACCAACGGATGGGGCTGGCCCAGGCGATCAGCCCGCTCCGCGTCCGCGGCGGCACCGCCATCCTGGCCCGGCTCAAGCGCCAGGTGCGGGAACAGATCTCCTGACCGGCGGGTTGTCGCTGGTCATGGAGATCGAGATCTACGCCGACGTCGTCTGCCCGTGGTGCTGGATCGGCAAGCGCCGGCTCGAACAGGCCCTGGAGTCGTACGACGGCGAGGTGACCGTCCGGTACCGGCCGTTCCAGCTCGACCCGACGCCGGTCACCGAGCCGAAGCCGCTGCTCGACGCACTGGGTGACAAGTTCGGCGGCCGGGACAAGGCCGAGGGCATGGCCGCCCACGTCTCGAAGGTCGCCGCCGGCGCCGGCCTCGATCTGCGGTTCGACAGCGCGATCGCGGCGAACACGTTCGACGCGCACCGGCTGGTCCGCTTCGCCACCGAGCACGGCCGCGCCGCCGAGACGGTCGAGCGGCTCTACCGGGCGCACTTCTACGACGGCCTGGACGTCGGGTCGGTCGACACGCTGGTCACGCTGGCCGGCGAGGTCGGCCTGGACGAGACCGAGACGCGGCGTTACCTCGAGTCCAACCTCGGCCGCCGCGAGGTGGCAGCCGACCTGAGCAGCGCCCACCAGCTCGGCGTCTCCAGCGTGCCGACCTTCGTGCTCGCCGGGAAGTACGCGGTGACCGGCGCCCAGGAGCCGGAAACGCTGCTCGCCGCGCTGCGTGAGGTGGCGCAGCGCGAAGCGGCCGGGTGATGTTTCACGTGGAACAAGATCGATGCGGATGAGGCCCTAGGCCGGCCTGGCCAGGTCCTCCACCACCCTCGCCCCGGGCAGGGCGCCGAGCGCCGGCCCGGGCAGGGCGATCTTGCTGTGCCGTACGCCCGACCCGATGATCACGTGGGGCGTGGCGATCACCCGCGAGTCGACCAGGATCGGCCACTCCTCGGGCAACCCGATCGGCGTGATCCCGCCGTACTCCATCCCGGTCAGCTCCACCGCCTCGGCCATCGGCGCGAAGCTCGCCTTGCGCACGTCGAGCAGCCGACGGACCACGCCGTTGACGTCCGCCCGGGTGGTCGCGAGCACGATGCACGCCGCGTAGCGCGTCTCGCCGCCCCGCTTGCCGGCGACCACCACGCAGTTGGCCGACTCCTCCAACCCCACCTCGTACGCCTCGCAGAAGGCCGCCGTGTCGGCCAGCTCGGCGTCGATCGGGGCGACCAGCACCTCGTCCACGTCCACCGGAGCCTCGTCCGGCCACCGCTCCACCGCCGCGGCGACCGGAGCAGCCAGCAGGTCCAGCCGCGCCCGGGCCGGCTCGGTCTTCAACGTCCCCATCACGGTTGCGATCCTCGCACCCGCGCCGGCCATCCGCTCGTCGGCCCGCCTGGTGAGCGGGACCCGTCCACTCCCGGATCCGATGAGCCCGGGGGCCCGGCCCCGCGCCTCAGTTGGGGTTGGTGAGGAACGCGTTCTCCTGGGCGAAGTCGCGGTTCTCGGTGGCGCCGAGCTGCCGCCGGCGCAGCACCTCGGGTCGGTTCGCCTCGGCGTCCTCGATCCCGTGCCGGACACCGACCCGGATCACGCCGTAGAGGAAGACGAAGCCGAAGACGTAGAGCACCACGGTGGCGACGAAGACCAGCATGCGGTCACGGTAGGTCGGTCCGGAACCGACCAGGTCTCACCTTCCGCCGGTTCCCCCGTACGTGTCGGCGAGATGATCGGCCCAGGTCCGGACACCGGTCGGAGTGGCGGACGTGGTGAGGCCGCCGGCACGCAGTTCCCGGCCGAGCCGCCCGGGAATCCGCAGCGGAACCAACGGACGACGCGATCCGCGCGCGGCCAGCCAGGCCCGGGCCGCCTCGTCGAAGCGGAGCACCTCCGGCCCACCGAAGTCCTCGGTGCGGTGGGACGGTCCGGCGAGCAGCAGCACCGCGAGTCGGTCCGCGACCTCGCCGGGATCGACCGGCTGGGCGAGCACGGCCGGGTCCCCGAGCACCGGGCCGAGCCGGCTCGCGCCGCGCAGCAGGTCCGCCAGGAACCCGGGGAACTGCGTCGCCCGCAGCACGCTCCACGGCACCGGGCCGGCGGCCACCACCTGCTCGGCCGCGAGCTTGTGCCGGTAGTAGCCGAGCGGCACCCGGTCCACGCCGACGATCGAGACGTACACCAGGTGGCGCACCCCCGCGTGCCCGGCGGCCACGGTCAGGCGGCGGGTGCCGAGCACGTCGATCTCGTGGGTACGCCGGTTCGGCGACGAGGCCAGGTGCAGCACGGCATCCATCCCGTCGACCGCCTCCGCGAGCCCCGCGCCGGTGCCGAGGTCGGCGGTCACCCACTCGACGCCGGCACCGTCACGCGGCCGGCGGCTCACCGCCCGGACGAGGAAACCCTCGTCCCGCAGTCGTGGCACCGCCACCTGCCCGAGCCGTCCGGTCGCCCCGGTCACCAGCACCCGCATCGCCACTCCTTCTCGCCCTGGTCCACACACGCCCGCGCGCTTTCCGTCCACGCGCCGCTAACCCTGTCCACGCCCCACGCAACGCTGTCCACGCTCCGCGCCCCACGCAGCGCGTTCACGCCCGCGCGCCGCGCAACCCGCCCACGCTTCGCACAACCGTTCACGCCCGCGCGCCGCCAACCCGCCACGCTTCGCACAACCGTTCACGCCCGCGCGCCGCGCAGCCCAGCCACGCTCCGCGCAGCCCAACCACGCTGCGCGGAACACGTTCACGCCCGCGCGCCGCGCAGCTGACCCACGCTCCGCGGAACACGTTCACGCCCGTGCTCCACGTAGCCGTTGACGCCGCGTGACGGGCTGGCCGTCCGTGGCCGATCCACTCCGACCCGGCGATGGGACGAGGCGGCGTCCCTGATCGTGACAGCCCGACGGACCAACGCCGCCCGGTCCGGGCAACCGGTGCCTCCCACCCGATCCTGCGCCACCCGACGACCACCCTGGCCCGGATCGGTCCGCACGGCGCCCGCCTCACCGGCCGCATCAATCCCCCGGTTGACCAAGGAGTTTCCGTCAAGCGAGGCCTGGCATCTGACGCACACTCCTTGATCACCGGAGCGGAGCGTGGTTCCTCGGAGAAGGGATATACCACTGGGTCATAAATATGACGCAGCGGTATAACGCCTACAGGTGGATGGCGTTCGTCGGGGCGTCACGGAGCGTGTCCGCGCCGGACCGGCGGAAAGGGTGGGCCACCTTTCGGGTTCCGGGGCAGTCCGAACCGGGAGTCGGCGGGCCCGGGAACCCCGGGCACGGCAGGGCCGGAACCCCGGGCACGGCAGGGCCGGAACCCTGGGCACGGCAGGTTCAGAGCCCGGAGACGGCAGGGTCGGAACCGGGCAGGGTCGGAACCGGGCAGGGTCGGAACCGGGCGGGGGCGGGAAGCCGCACGGGCGGGGCGGTCAGGCGGCCGTGCGGGGGACGACCCGGCCGGCGAGCAGCAGCCCGAGCAGCCCGCAGCCGGCCGCGACGGCCAGCGTGCTCGCGTAGCTCGCCGGGCCGGGCGACGAGCCGGCGGCCAGCACCGCGCCGGTCAGCGCCAGCACGGTGGCCGCGGCCAGCGAGTCCCCCAGTTGCAGCGCCGAACTGTTCCGGCCCTGCTCGGCTGGGGCGGACAACTCCAGCGTGAGCACGGACAGCGAGGGATACAGCAGGCCCATGCCGAGTCCGGCGACCGACCAGGCGAGCACCGCCGGCGCGACCGGCACCCCCGGCAGCAGGGCCAGTGTGACGCCGGCCGTGCCGACGGCGATGCAGGCCAGGCCGGCCCGCGGCAGGCTCGCCGCCGAGCGGGGTGCGGGGATCCGGCCCTGGATCCACGAACCCACCGACCAGGAGAGCGCGCCGACGGTCAGCACCAAACCGGCCCCGGTGGGCGAGAACCCGCGCTCGCGGGAAAGCATCAGCGGGATCACCACCTCCGCGCCGGCGAACGCCGCCGAGGCCAACCCGCGCAGTCCGATCACCGTCGGCAGTCCACGCGCCGCCCGCAGGAAGCCCGCCGGCAGCAGGCGCGGCACGGAAACGAGCAGCCCGGCCAGTGCCGCCCCGACCAGGCCGGCCGCGAGCACGCCGCGCTGCTGCCCCCCGTGGTGCAGCAGTGCGGCGCTCGCCCCCGCCCCGCAGGCCCAGCCGATCCGCGCCAGCGCGCCGGTCGGCGGCCTGGTCGGCACCCGTGCGGCCAGTGCGCGCAGGCCCGGCTGGACCAGCAGCACCGCCGGCACCGCGATCGCCGGCACCGCGAGGAACACCCAGCGCCAGCCCAGGTGCTCGACGATCAGCCCGGCCACCGCCGGCCCGACCAGGGACGGCACCACCCAGGCCGCCGCGAAGGCCGCGAAGATCCGCCGCCGCAACCCCTCCGGGTACGCCTGCCCGACGATCACGTAGAGCGCCACGGAGAGCAGCCCGGAGCCGAAGCCCTGCACGACCCGCCCGGCGACGAGCGTCCCCATGGTCGTGGCGGCGCCCGCCACCGCCAGCCCGGCCACGAACCAGGCCACCCCGTGCCACATCGCCGGGCGTGGCCCGCGCGCGTCGCACCAGATGCCGGAGACGACCATCGCCACCACGCCGGAGGCGAACGGACCGCCGAACGCCAGCGCGTACAGGCCGAGCCCGTCCAGGCTGCGCGCCACCGTCGGCATGGCGGTGCCCACCGCGAGGGCCTCGAACGCGAGCAGCGACACCAGGGCGACGATGCCCACGGTCATGGCCCGCAGGCGCGGCGACCACAGGTCGAGCGGGTCGCTTGCCGGTGCGGCGGTGGCGGTCGTCATGGGCACCAGCCTGGGACCTCAACCCCGGTTGAGGTCAACTGTGTGCCCGGTCTCGTCAGGCGGTCTCCAGCGCCTCGCCCACGCCCTTCACCAGCCCGGAGAAGTGCTGGTCGGCCAGCACGTGGCCGGCCGTGATCACCAACGCGAGCGGCCACTCGATGACCTGCAACGCGGCGAGCACGCCGATGCCCGCGTAGTAGGCGAGCTTGTCCGGCGGAGGCACGGCCACCTCGCCCAGCAGCGGAACCTCCACCCGGCGGCAGTAGGCCCGGACCATCTCCCGCGATCCGCTCAGGTGTCGTGTCAGCGTGCTCATCCCTGCCTCCCCGGTTGCGACGGCATCGACCCGACCGGCATTCCACCGCCCCCGGCGTCCATGCCCCGGGCAGCAGGGAAACTTCCCCCACCCGAGGGGCATAACGGACGCCGCGCCGGGAAGTCGGGCCGCCGGGACGAGACCGGGAGGCGACATGGCGTACGGGATCGCCGGTCTCCTGCTGTCGCCGGCCGCCCTACCGGACGCCATGGCGCGGGTCGCGCGTACCGTCGGGTCGGCCCTGCCCGGCCCACCCGTGCCGCCGGCCGTCGCGCAGGCGGCCGGAAGCATGGGTACGGCGGCCAGCCGGTTGGCCCGCCTGGCCGGGCTGACCCGACGCCGCGTCTGGTCACGGGACGGCCGGCACCACATCGAGGTGCACGGCGTCTGTCAGGACGGCGGAGACCGGTTGGCCCGGCAGGTCGAGGCGGCGCTGGAGGCGGTGCCGGGGGTGACCTGGGCGCGGGTGAACGCGCCCTCCGGCCGGGTGGTGGTGGCGACCGGCGAACCGGCGCCGAAGCTGCGCGACCTGATCGCGACCGTGGCGCGCGCCGAGCGGGCGTGCCCCTACGAGCCGGACCCGGAGATCCCGCCGCCGCACCCGCCCGAGGAGGGGCCGCGAACCCCTCGTACGCTCGGCGCGCTGGCTTCCGACGCGCTCGGCCTGACCATCTCCGCGGCCACCCGGATCCTGCCGTTCACTCCGGTCCCCGGCGAGGTGGCGGGCCTGCTCACCGCTGTCGACCTGCACCCGAAGCTGCACGCGTTGGCCGGCCGGGGCCTGCGGGCCGACCCCCGCGCCGAGGTGCTCTTCCCGCTCGCCGAGGCGGTGGTGCAGGGCCTCACCGGCGGTTGGGCCGGCATCGTGCTCGACGGCGCGCAGCGGGTGGTGCAGTGGGGCGAGGCGCGGGCCCAACTCGCCGCGTGGAGCCGGGCCGAGCCGGCACTGACCGGCGACCCGGAGCGGGCTGTCGCCCGGGTGCCGGACGGGGAACGGCCCTGCCCGGTCCCGGACGGCCAGGCCGAGCGTTACATCAAGCGGATGCTGGCGGCCGGCGCGGTGGCCGGGGCCGCCGCCATCCCGGTGGCCGGCGGCAAACGGGCCGCCGCGCTGGCGCTCTCCTCGTTACCGAAGGCCCCGGGCAGCGGCCGTGAGGGGTACGCGGCCCAGCTCGGCCGGATGCTCGCCCGCCGCGGCGTGATCGCCATGGACCGCAGCGTGCTGCGGGAGCTGGACCGGATCGACACCGTCGTGCTGGACGCGGCCGTCCTCGGCTCCGACCGTGGGGTGCTGGCCGACCTGGCGCCGCTGGCCGGCGCCGACACCGGGCAGGTCGCCGCCCGGGCGTTCGCGCTGTTCGACCCGGCCGAACCGGACGCCGTACGGGACGTCGACGACTGGCGGATCGGGCCGCTGGACCGGATCGACGCGGAAGACCCCGGGGACACCCCGGACAGTGGGCGACTGCGCGCCGACGGGGGACGGCTGCTCGGGCTGGCCCGGGGCGGCCGGCTCGCCGCCGTGCTCCGGGTCGAGCCGGAACCCGCCCCCGGGGTGGACGCGCTGGCGTCCGCCGCCCGCCAGGCCGGCCTACGCCTCGTGGTCGCCGGCGCCGAGGACGGCCGGTACGACTTCGCCGACCGCCGCGTACCGGGTGGGTCACGGCTGGCCGAAGCGGTCCGTGACCTGCAACGGGAGGGTGCCGTGGTGATGGTGGTCTCGGGCGAGCGCTCGGCTCTCGCGGCCGCCGACTGCGGGCTCGGCGTCGCCGCGCCGGACGACCTGCCCCCGTGGGGCGCGCACCTGCTCGTCGGCGACGACCTGCGCATCCCCGCCCTGCTGATCGACGCGGCCGGGGTCGCTCGTCGGATGACCGGGCAGAACCTCAGGATCGCCATGGCCGGCAGCGGACTCGGCGCGCTCGGCGCGTTCACCGCAGCCCCCCGGCAGCTGCCCGGGCGGACGATGGCGGCGGTGAACGGGGCCGCCGCGGCCGCCTTCGCGCACGGGGTCTTCCGGGCGCACCGCCTGCCGGACCGGACCGGCGCGCCGGTGCCCGTGCTCACCGCGTGGCACCTGATGCCGGTGGAGACGGTCCTCGACCAGCTCGGCACCCACCCGACCGGGCTGACCGACGAGGAGGCGACCCGCCGCCGCGGCCCGGCGGGCGGGGCCGGGAACGGACCGGCCGGCCTGCTCCGCGCGTTCGTCGACGAGCTGTCCAACCCGCTCACCCCGGTGCTGGCCGCCGGGGCGGTGCTCTCCGCCGCGTTCGGCTCGCTCGTCGACGCGGCGCTGGTCGGCGGCCTGGTGGGCGGCTCCGCGCTGGTCGGCGCCGTGCACCAGCGGAACACCGAACGGTCGCTGGCCGAGCTGCTGTCCCGCTCCGCGGTCACCGCCCGGGTGCTGCGGGACGGCGTGGAACGGGTGGTACCCGCCGAGGAGTTGGTGCCCGGTGACGTGGTCAGCGTCAGCTCCGGGGACGCCGTACCGGCCGACTGCCGGGTGCTGTCCAGCGACGGGTTGGAGTCCGACGAGTCGTCCCTGACCGGCGAGTCCCTGCCGGTGGCGAAGAGCCCGGAGCCGGTGGTCGCCGCCGCGATCGCGGAGCGGCACTCGATGCTCTTCGAGGGCACCACGGTCGCCGCCGGGCACGGCACCGCCGTGGTGGTGGCCACCGGCGCGGAGACCGAGGCCGGGCGGAGCATGGCGATGGCCCGGGAGGCCCCGCCGACCAGTGGGGTGGAGGCGCGGCTCGGCAGGTTGACCAGCAGCGCCGTACCGCTGGCGGCCGGCTCGGCGATCGCGGTGGCCGGGGCGGGGCTGCTCCGGGGCGTACCCCTGGCCGAGACGGCGGCGACCGCCGCGAACCTGGCCGTGGCGTCGGTGCCGGAGGGGCTGCCGTTCCTGGTCAGCGCCGCGCAGCTGGCGGCGGCGCGACGGCTGGCCGAGCACGGCGCCCTGGTGCGCAACCCGCGCACCATCGAGGCGCTGGGGCGGGTGGACGTGCTCTGCTTCGACAAGACCGGCACGCTCACCGAGGGAAAGCTGCTGCTGGCCGGCGTGGGCACCGGCGACGACCGGTACGGCCCGGCGGACCGGCTCGACGAGCCGCTGCGGGCGACGCTGGCGGCGGCGCTGCGTGCCACCCCCTTCGCCGCCGACCCGGACGAGTTGCCGCAGCAGACCGACCGGGCGGTACGCCGGGGCGCGAACGCGGCCGGGGTGGCCGAGCAGACCGGCGCGGCGGGTTGGACCGCGACGGGCGGGCTGCCGTTCGAGCCGTCGCGGGGCTACAGCGCCACGGTCGGGCGGACCGCCGACGGCCTGCTGCTGAGTGTGAAGGGCGCGCCCGAGTCGGTGCTGCCGCGCTGCGCGTCCCGGCGTACCGCCGGGGGCGACCGCCCGCTGGACGCGGCCGGCCGGGACGAGGTGCAGGCCATGCTGGCCGCTCGGGCCGGTGCCGGGCACCGCATCCTCGCCGTCGCGGAGTGTCCCGTGTCCACCGGGTCAATCAGCGACGAGCAGGTCGACGGGCTGGTGTTCGTGGGCTTCCTGACGCTCGCCGACGGGGTGCGGGAGAGCGCCCGGCCGTCGGTGGAGCGGATCCGCGCGGCCGGCGTGCACACCGTCATGATCACCGGTGACCATCCGGCGACCGCCGAGGCGATCGCGGCCACCATCAGCCCGGACCACGGGCAACAGCGGGTGGTGACCGCCACCGATCTGGACCGGCTCGACGACGCCGCGCTGGCGGAGCGGCTGATGGCCACGGACGTGGTGGCCCGGTGCACGCCCGCGCACAAGGTCCGCATCATCCAGGCGTTGCAGCGCCGGGGCCGGACGGTGGCGATGACCGGTGACGGCGCCAACGACGCCCCGGCGATCCGCCTCGCCGACGTGGGGATCGCCCTCGGTCAGCGGGGTACCCCGGCCGCCCGGGCGGCCGCCGACCTGGTGGTGACCGACGACCGGCTGGAGACGATCATCGCCACGCTGGTCGAGGGGCGCGCCATGTGGTCGTCGGTCCGCCACGCGCTCAGCATCCTGGTCGGCGGCAACCTCGGCGAGATCGCGTTCAGCGTGCTGACCGCCGCGTCGACCGGCCGGTCCGCCCTGACCGGACGCCAACTGCTGCTGGTCAACCTGCTCACCGACCTCGCGCCGGCGCTCGCCATCGCGGTCCGTCCGCCGGCCGACGACCGCGCCGACCATCTGTTGCGCGAGGGACCGGACTCCTCGCTCGGCGCCACCATGACCCGGGAGATCGGGCTCCGGGCGGCGGCGACCACGCTGGGCGCGACGGCGGGCTGGACGATCGCCCGGTGGACCGGCACCCGACGCCGGGCCGGCACCGTCGCGCTCGCCTCGCTGATCGGCACCCAGCTCGGCCAGACCGTGCTGGCCGGCGGCACCAGCCCCACCGTGCTGGCGGCCACCGCCGCGTCCGTCGGGGTGCTGGTCGTGGTGGTGCAGACGCCGGGGGTCAGCCAGTTCTTCGGGTGTACGCCGCTGGGCCCGGTGGGCTGGACCATCGCCACCGGCTCGGCGTTGGGCGCGACGTTCGCCAACGGCGCGCTGACCCGGCTGGTGGACCGCCTGCCGCAGCCCGGCTCGCATGGGCGCCCGGAGCAGGGGTACGGCGAAGGGCATGACGCCTGAGGTGACCTTCGTCGGTACGGGCTACCTGGGCCCGAGACGGTGCCGCTGACCCCGTGACCGCGAACGCCGCCCCACCGGCTCTCACCGGGTGGGGCGGCGCGCACGGGGAACCGCTCAGGCCCGCTCGGAGATCGCCTCGATCAGGTCGCCGACCGGGCGGTCCGGCAGCGACCGGGCCACGTCGGCGACGGCCACGATGCCGACGAGGTCGTGCCCGTCGATCACCGGCAGCCGGCGTACCTTGTGCTGCCCCATCGTCCGCAGGATCTCGGCCGCGTCGTCGTCGGCCCCGATCGTCACCGCCTCACCCTGGGCCAGCTCACCGGCGGTCACGTCGGCGGGGTCCTTGCCGGCGGCCAGCACCTTCACCACGATGTCCCGGTCGGTGACCATGCCCTTGAGACGGTTGTCGTCGCCGCAGATCGGCAGCGACCCGACGCCGAGTTCGGCCATCCGTCGGGCGGCGGTGCGGAGGTCGTCCTGTTCCCGGACACAGCTCACGTCGTTGGTCATGATCTCGCGCGCGGTCGGCATACGCGTCACACCTCACTTCCGGGGGGGATCGGTCTTCCTCTTCTCTCCTACCCCCGGCCCGGCGACCCATTCGCGAGGTCAGTGCCAGGTGGCGGCGGCCCGGCGCAGCCGGTCGTTGACGGCTCGCCCGACCCCTTCGTCGGGCACCGGCTCGGCCACGATCTCGGTCACCCCGGCCGCGTCGAGCCGGTGCAGCGCGTCGAAGAGACGCGCCGCCGCGGCGGTGAGGTCGCCGTCCGGTGCCAGCACCTCCACCGCCGCCCAGTCACCCGCCGCCGGTGGCTCGCGGAACGCCAGGAACCCGCGCCGGCCGCCGTCGGGCTCGCCCGCCGCGTCCAACCGCAACGGGGTACGCGGGGCGTAGTGCGCGGCCAGCGTCCCGGGTGCCACGGGCTGGCCGGAACTGCCGAGACGGACGTCGACCGGCCCGACCGCCTCGACCAGCGCCTCGACCGGCAGCGCGCCCAGCCGCAGCACCACCGGCCGGTCGCCGCGCGCGTCCACGATGGTCGACTCGATCCCGCACCGGGTGGGTCCACCGTCGAGCACCACGTCCACGGCGCCGCCCAGACCGGCCACGACGTGCTCGGCGCGGGTGGGGCTGAGCTGGCCGAACCGGTTGGCGCTCGGCGCGGCCACCGGCACGCCGGCGGCGGCGATCAGCGCCCGGGCGGCCGATTCGTCGGGCACCCGCACGGCCATGGTCTCCAGGCCGGAGGTGACGATCGGCGGGATCGCCGCCGGCCGGTCCACGATGAGGGTGAGCGGGCCGGGCCAGAACCGGTCCGCCAGCGCGGCCACGGCCGCCGGCACCGCACCGACCAGGGCGGTCAGGTCGGCGGCGTCGGCCAGGTGGCTGATCAGCGGGTCGAAGCTGGGCCGGGCCTTCGCCTCGAAGATCCGCGCGGCGGCGTGGGCGTCCAGCGCGTTCGCGCCCAGCCCGTAGACCGTCTCGGTGGGGAAGGCGACCAGCCCGCCGGCGCGCAGCACAGCGGCGGCCTCGTCGATGCCACTGTCGGCTGGCAGGACGCGCGGGGTTCCGGTGCTCACGCTCCGACGCTAGCCTGCGCCGGAGGCCGACCCGGCGGGACCCCGGCCGGATCAGTCCCGCTCGTCGGCGGCGTCGGGGAGGCTGGGCGCGTCGGTGGGGTAGAGGCCGGCCGCGAAGCCGTACACCTGGTCGCCGGCGCGGGGGATCTGGGCGAACTTCCGGGCCAGCGCCTGCACCTCCGCCCAGAACTCGCGGACGTCCTCGATCGGGATGCGGGCGTGCACCAGCGTGCAGCGCAGCTCGTCGGCGGCGTGCGCGGCGGCCGCCTCGGCCGCGGCCTCGGCCAGGCCGTTGATCCGGGCGACGACCTGCTTGTCCTCGGGGCGGTGGAGAGCGCCCACGTAGAACGTGCGGGCGACCCGGCCGTAGAAGCGTTCCTCGATGGCCCGGACCCGCCGGGTGCGCACCACGCGCAGCAGTCCCGCGTCGACCAGCTGGTTCACGTGGTAGGCCACGCTGCTCTTGGGCCGGTCCACGGCACGGGCCATCTCGTTCACCGTGGCCGCGCGTTCCAGCAACAGCTCCAGGAGGGTGCCGCGCAGGGGGTCGGCGAGCGCGCGCAACTGCTCGGGGGCGGTGACCACGAGCAGGTCGTCGAGGTCGTAGTCCGGGATCCGCTGATTGACCGACATTTCTCGACCGTTCTAAGATTCTGGTTCGTTCGATGATTCTGGTCCGACAGTCAGGAGTCTAGGGATGGCCGAGATCCTCCTTTTCCACCACCTGCGGGGGCTCACCGATGGCGTCCGCGCCCTCGCCGACTCGCTCGGCGCCGCCGGGCACACCGTGCACGTCCCCGACCTCTTCGACGGCGAGCGGCCGGCCAGCCTTGAGGACGGCTCGGCGCTGATCAAGCGGATCGGCGGCGACGTCCTCGACCAGCGGGCCGACCGGATCGCCGCCGACCTGCGCCCCGACCTGGTCTACGCGGGCGTCTCCTGGGGTGCCGCCATCGCCCAGCGGCTCGCCCAGACGCGGCCCGGCGCACGGGCCGCCCTGCTCTACGAGGCCTGCCTGCCGGTGACCGGCGAGTGGGCGATCGGCCCCTGGCCCGACGGCGTGGCCGTGCAGGTGCACGGCATGGAGCAGGACCCGTTCTTCGGCCTGGAGGGTGACGTCGACGCCGCTCGGGAGCTGGTGTCGATCGTCGGCCCCGAGCGCGGCGAGTTGTTCGTCTACCCGGGCGACCGGCACCTGTTCACCGACCGCTCCCTCCCGTCGTACGACGCCGACGCGACCGCGCAGGTGGTGAGCCGCAGCCGCGACCTCCTCGCCCGGCTCGGTTGACCGCTCACCCGGCGTCCCGCAGCCGCGCCACCGCGGCGACGTACTCGGCGTCGGTGAGCGCACCCCGCTGGTGTTGGCGGGCCAGCACGTGGAGGTCCCGGCGCTGGTCGGCGCTCAGCGTGGGTGAACCGGCCGCCCCGGCCGGCGGGGACGGCGGTCCGGCCGGCGGGGACGGCGGTCCGGCCGGCGGGGACGGCCGCCCGAGCGGCGGGGACGGTGGCCCCGCCCGCCGGGCGGCCCGGTGGTGCGCCCGCAGGGTGGTGAGGATCTCGTCGTAGTGCTCCGGCCAGGTCGCCAGCCGGCCCAACTCGGGGTTGAGCGAGAACAGCCGGAAGTGGCCGCGCTGCAACGGCGTCTGCACCGGCTCGCCGTCGACCCGGTCGATGACGATCGCCAGCCGACCCATGTCCAGCCCCGCCATCGAGCCCGTGCCGCTGCGGATCTCCGCCACCGACTCCCACGGCACCGTCGTCGTGCGGAACATCGCACGGGAGCGCACGCCGACGTCGCTCACGTAGACGCCCAGCATCGCCTGCCGGACCCCCACCACGAGGCCGAGCGCGAGCCAGGCCGCACCGAACACGGCCACCGGCGCCGGGACCACTCCGTACAGGCCGCTGACCACGAGGAAAGCCCCGACGCCGGCCGTCAGCAGCACGCCGAGAAGCGCGCCGGCGGTCTCCAGGTCCAGTGAGTACGGTCGCTGCCACCGGGTCATGCCGTCAGGGTGACCGGCCGTGTCCAGTGCTACTTGTACTGCGCGATCTGGATCAGGTTGCCGCAGGTGTCGTCGAACACGGCGGTGGCCACCGGGCCCATGTCGACCGGCTCCTGCGTGAACAACACCCCGAGCCCGCGCAACCGGTCGTGCTCGGCGGCGACGTCGTCCACCGCGAACTGCGTGAGCGGGATGCCGTCACCGGCCAGCGCCTCCTTGAACGCCTTGGCGGCCGGGTGCGCATCGGGCTCCAGCAGCAGCTCGACGCCGTCCGGGGCCTCGGGCGAGACGACCGTCAGCCAGCGGTGCTCCCCGGTCGGCACGTCGGTCTTCTTCACGAAGCCGAGCATGTCGGTGTAGAAGCGCAGCGCCTTCTCCTGGTCGTCGACGTACACGCTCGTCAGGTTGATCCTCATGGCGTCTCCTCGGTGGGTTCGGACCTGAGCCATCGCTCGGTGATGGACCGCAGCGGGCGGGTGTCGAGGTGGTGGAACTTGTAGCGACCCTGCCGCCGCGTGACGATCAGGCCGGCGGCCTCCAGGACGTCGAGGTGCTGCGAGATCGCCTGCCGGGACGAGCCGACCTGGTGCCGCGTCGCCAACCGGCCGCAGATCTCGAACAGGGTCTGACCGTCGCGCTCGGTCAGCTCGTCGAGGATCAGGCGGCGGGTGCGATCGGCCAGCGCCTGGAAGAGATCGCCCACGTCCACCACAATAGGCAAGTCGCCGCTTGCATACAACGAGGGCGCACATGATCGTTCCGATGATCGACCTCCCTGCGGCCAGGCCGACCACCCTTGGCCGCGGCTACGCGGGGAAATGCCTCCAGTGCCCCTCGGAAACGACCTCGACCGTGCCGTCGGCCACCTTGATCGCCGTCTGGTCGTCGATGGCGTACGCCGACCCCCCGATCTCGGCCGCCCACTTCTCCGCACCAGCCATGGTGTTGTCCGGCTCAAGACCCAGGTGGGGGAAGATCGAGAAGTCGACGACCCCCAGCGTGCGGTCGTCGGGCGCTGCCTGCCACGCGACGAAGTCCGCGCCGACCCGGGGGGTCAGCACCATGCTCCCCGCACTCAACCCCACCCAGACGGTGTCCCGCAGCGACGGCAGGAGATCGGCCAGCCCGGACTGCCGCATCCAGTGGCACAGGTACGTCGCATCACCGCCGCCCACGAGCATGACATCGGCCTCCCGAACCCAGGAGACCCACCGCTCGTCGCCGATGCTCGGCAGTGCTGTCAGCTCGAGGACGCCCAGCGACTTCCAGCCCAGGTCGCACATGGGCAGCGGCGTCTGCCCGGTGATGAAGCGCCAGGCCGAGGCCGGCCCGCCCATGGGATACGTCGCCGTGGGGATGCAGAGGGCACTGGAGTCGGCGATCGGCTTGCCCAGCAGGTCGACCAGCGCGTCGCGGATGCTCGGGTTCATGACGCCCGCGGACGTGAGAAGAAGTTTCACGCTTGCCTCCTGTACGTAGCGGCCATGACCCTCTCCGCGAGAGTCGGGATCAGGCGCTCTCGCCACTACAGACCAGACACCGCAACGAAACTCATCGCCGTTGCGAACCCGAAGCCCTCCGCACGCACATCGGCATGGCTAGGGCGTTCGTCGGCGGCTCCTGCCACTCCTGGCCCCCTGGGACCTGTCGCGCACCACCTGGCTTCGGGAACTGGGCATGCGAGCACGACTCCTGGATCTGAAGGAAAATCAGAAGAGGCGCTCGCGTGCCAGCTTGTCCACGACGCGTTTTGCGCCTAACTGCCACCGCATCGTCAATGGGAATGCCAGGGGTTGACTCACATTGATGCAGGCCGACTCGGGAAAGTCGACACTACCGACGTTCCCGTCCGCTTGTACGGAGGAGTACGCGCGGCCACGAAATTTGCGCGCCCATCCAGTTGGGGTTTAGACGTAGGGCGACGTGCCGAGGCGTACACCGTTGGCAGACCCCACAGAGTTCACCGAGATGACCTTGCTGAGGGTGATGGTGCGTCCGAAGCACACTGTCCACCCGTTCGCCGCCAGCGCCTTGGTGGCGCATTGCCACGCCCCCTGGTTGCCACCGTTGGAGGTGAACAGGTCCGCGTACGTGTGCACCGAATAGGCGGTGGATCGGTTGTTGCGGACGATCACTGCGGACTGGGTGCCCGTGTTGTTCGCCGCCCTGATCGCGCAGACCTGGGCGAGCACATCGGTGGCGAGCGTCTGGCTGCCGGCGCAGCCCCAGGTGCTGGAGCTGGAGGTAATCGGGTTTGTGTTGCCGTAAGCAACCCAGGTGCCGCTCTCCGCCGCCGCGGCGGGGCCGGCGGTTGCCAGACTCAGCCCGAAAACTGCAGTCACGACCGCTGTCGATCCTGCAACCATCCGCGCAACTCGCATATCGATCCCTTCTGGACCTTGGTAGGAGGGGAACCGCAGCCTAACGAAATCGCTTCGAGGCCGCTGCCCCGCTGCAACCTGCCGTCACGTTCTGCTCCTCATCACCGGCCGAGTTCCGCCCGGACGCGCACCCCGCACCCAGGGCGGCAGGTCGACGGACCAGAAACGCAGCTCTCACCGCCAAGAATGATCGTCGCCCGCGAGAACGTTCGGGCCATCCCACCAGACATCGCATATCTGCTCCACGACCGGTGCCCGGTCGTCACCTTCGTGCTCGGTGGCAGTCGGTCCGACCGCCTCCAGTTTCGACCAGGGTCGCTCGAGACTTGTCATCTCGGTGTGGAAGTAGGATGTTCGACCTGCCAGGTACGGCGCTGTTCGTCCGCTAGACGGTCCGGCGCCCGGACCGCAGGTTGGAGTTCGTGCCGAAGACGCACCGGTCGAGCCGGCTCTGCCGCTGTCCGCGCTGGCGGTCCGCGGTTGGAGCCTCAGCGGGCCTGGCAGGCCAGGGAACGGCTTGCAGCGGGAGAGCTGTGGTCGGCTTCGGGTGGGTCCGCGCCAGCACGTCGGCACCCCGGTGGAGCCCTGGAACGCCAGTCGGTGCTTCAAGCAGTTGCGGGCCATGGCTGCTTGGACTGGCTGCACCCGCAGGACCTCCGGCACGCGTTCGCCACGTTCCTGCTCGACCAGGGCGAGGAGCTGCGCACGGTGATGGAGCTGCTCGGGCACCCACGATCACGGCCGACACCTATGGGGCACGTCCTGCCGGCGCGGGCTCGTCAGGCTGCTGCCTCGGCCATCGACCGAGTGCTCGGCGAGGAAGGGACGACGTGACCGCTTGACTGTACTCGGACCCGAGATCAACCGGTGTTTGTGTTGGTGGAGCCCAGGGGACTCGAACCCCTAACCCCTGCCTTGCAAAGGCAGTGCTCTGCCAGTTGAGCTAGGGCCCCGTGTCGGGCGGCAACCGCCCGGTGTCAGCTCAGCGCAGGTCGGGCGCGGTGGTGGCCTCGTGCCACAGGGCGCGCTCGTCGTTCGAGGCCTTGACCTTCTTGGCCACGACGGCGGCCACACCGACGATGCCGGCCAGGATCAGCAGCTTCTTGAACATGGGCTTGACCCCTCGCGCTCGACGACCGTCGGACGGTGTGCGGTGGGGCTAGCTGGAATCGAACCAGCGACCTCAGAGTTATCAGCTCTGCGCTCTAACCGACTGAGCTATAGCCCCGCGTAGCGACGAGCAAGGTTAACCCATCGCCTTCTGCGCCCCCAAATCGGGGGTCCCATGACGGAACCTACCCGGAGACACGACGCCGGGGCGACCGCTTTACGCGGCGGCGCCCCGGCGTCGTCCGGTTCAGTCCCGCTCGGCGAGCGTCAGCTCGATCCCGCCGACCAGGTCGGCGCAGACGTTGTAGACGAACGCGCTCAGCGTGGCCAGCGCGGTGAACAGCACGACGTTGACCAGGCCGATCAGCGCGGAGGTCAGGATCACGCCCTTGGCGGTGATCCGGAACCCGCCCCCGCCGCCCGAGCCGCCGCCGGCGTTGACCAGGTCGGTGAGGCTGTCGTTGACGCTCTTGAACACGCCCATCGCGTCGAGCGCGAGGTAGAGCACCGAGGTCGCCACGACCACGACGATGAAGAGCACGACCGAGACCGCGAACGCGAACTTCATCACGGACCAGGGGTCGATCCGCTTGAGGTTCAGCCGGGCCCGGCGCGGCCCGCGCGACGCGGCCGAACTGACCGAGGTACGCGCGGCGCGTACCGCCTCACCGACACGCGCGGCGCCGACGGCCGCCGCGCCGCTGATCCCCGGCGGCAGGCCACCGCCGTTGGCGGGGCGGCCCCCCTGGGGCTGCTGGGCCTGGGCGCCGCCGGCGGGGCGGGCACCGTCGGGCGCCGTCTTGGGCGCGGTGCCCAGACCGGCGCCGATGCGCGGCTGGGTGCCGGTCGTCCCGGGGGACGGCCGGGCGGCCGCCGTCGGCGTGGTCGGCGGTGTGCTCGTGGCGGGCTTCGCCGCGGCCGGGGCGGCCAGGCCGTCGGCCGAGGTGGGCGCGTCGACCTTGGTCTCGGTGGCGTCGCGTGTCCCCGAGTCCTCGGCGGGCTTGTCGGGAGGCGGGGCCATGCCGGGGGCCCGGGTGAACTTCGGGGCAGGCGCGTCGGCGGGGACCGTGGCCCGACCCACGGCCGCGCGGCCGGTCGCTGGTGTACCGCCCTGCGCGGCCTCCTCGTCGACCGGGGTGGCCGAGGTCCCCTTGTTCCCCGACTTCGCCTGTGTCTCCGTCATCAACTAGTCCTGTTCGTCAGGCTCGTCGGCATTGCGAGCAATCGCCACGATAGTCACGCCGTCCGGGAGGTCCATCAGCTTGACCCCCATTGTGTTCCGGTCACGCGTACGGCGTACAGGCTTCACCGGAGTCCGGATGACGCCGCCGTTGCTGGTGATGGCGAACAGCTCGTCCTCCGGATCGATCACGACCGCGCCGACCAGACCACCGCGTCGCTCGGTGATCTTCGCAGTCAGCACGCCCTTACCTCCCCGGCCCTGGACCGGGTATTCCTCGATCGGGGTACGTTTCGCGTAGCCCCCGTTCGTCGCGACCAGAACGTCCAGACCCTCCCGGACCACCTCGACGGCGAGCAACTCGTCCTCGCCGCTGAAGCGCATGCCGATCACGCCGGAGGTGGCCCGGCCCATCGGACGCAGCGCCTCGTCGGTGGCGTTGAAGCGGATCGCCTGCGCGTTCTTCGACACGAGCAGCAGGTCGTCCTCCGGAGCCACCAGGACCGCACCGACCAGCTCGTCCTCATCGCGCAGGTTGACCGCGATGATGCCGCCGGAACGGTTGGAGTCGAACTCCTCGAGCCGCGTCTTCTTCACCAGGCCGTTTCTCGTGGCCAGTACCAGGTAGGGCGCCACCTGGTAGTTCGGGATTTCGATGATCTGCGCGATCTGCTCGTCCGGTTGGAACGCGAGCAGGTTGGCCACGTGCTGGCCCTTGGCCACCCTACTGGCCTCGGGAAGCTCGTACGCCTTCGCCCGGTAGACCCGACCCTTGTTCGTGAAGAACAGGATCCAGTCGTGGGTAGAGCATACGAAGAAGTGGCTCACGATGTCGTCCTGCCGGAGCGTCGCCCCGCTGACGCCCTTGCCCCCACGCCGCTGCGACCGGTAGAGGTCGACCTTCGTCCGCTTGGCGTACCCGGTGCGCGTGATCGTCACGACCACGTCCTCGCGGGCGATGAGGTCCTCCATCGAGACCTCACCGTCGAACGGCACGATCTTGGTGCGGCGCTCGTCGCCCCACTTGGCGATGATCTCGCCCAGTTCCTCCGAGACGATCCGCCGCTGCCGCTCGGGCTTGGCCAGGATGTCCTTGAGGTCGGCGATCTCCAGCTCGAGCTTGGCCAGGTCGTCCAGGATGCGCTGCCGCTCCAGGGCGGCCAGGCGACGCAGCTGCATGTCCAGGATCGCGGTCGCCTGGACCTCGTCGATGTCCAGCAGCCGGATCAGCCCCTGCCGGGCGTCCTCCACCGTGGGCGAGCGCCGGATCAGGGCGATCACCTCGTCCAGCGCGTCCAACGCCTTGGACAGGCCGCGCAGGATGTGCGCGCGCTCCTCCGCCTTGCGCAGCCGGAACGCGGTCCGCCGGCGGATCACCTCGATCTGGTGCTCGACGTAGTAGCGGATGAACTGGGCCAGGTTGAGCGTGCGCGGCACGCCGTCGACCAGCGCCAGCATGTTGGCGCCGAACGTCTCCTGGAGCTGGGTGTGCTTGTAGAGGTTGTTCAGCACCACCTTGGCGACCGCGTCGCGCTTGAGCACCAGCACGATCCGCATGCCGGTACGCCCGGAGGACTCGTCCCGGATGTCGGCGATGCCGGCGAGCTTGCCTTCCTTGATCAGCTCGGCGATGCGTTCGGCGAGGTTGTCCGGGTTGACCTGGTAGGGCAGCTCGCTGACCACCAGCGCCGGCCGCCCCCGCTTGTCCTCCTCCACCTCGACCACCGCGCGCATCCGGATCGAGCCACGCCCGGTCCGGTACGCGTCCTGGATGCCCGCCTGGCCGACGATCAGGCCGTGGGTCGGGAAGTCCGGGCCCTTGACGATCTCCAGCAGGGCTTCCAGCGTGGTCGCCTCGTCGGCCTCCGGGTGCTCCAGGCACCACTGCACGGCCGCGCCGATCTCGCGCAGGTTGTGCGGCGGGATCTTGGTGGCCATGCCGACCGCGATGCCCTCGGATCCGTTGATCAGCAGGTTCGGGATCCGCGACGGCAGGATGGTGGGCTCCTTGGCCCGGCCGTCGTAGTTGTCCTGCAGGTCGACGGTGTCCTCGTCGATGTCCCGCAGCATCTCCATGGCGAGCGGGTCGAGCTTGCACTCCGTGTTGTGGCTGACGAAGCCGTCGGAGACGAACGAGTGGTCGTCGGTGTCGACCCGGATGCTGTAAACCGGCCGAACCCCCGCGTCGGTGACGTCGGTCACCTCGGCGTAGTAGAACCGACCGTCGACCAACGGCTCGACCACGTCGAGGATCCCCGGCTCGGTGATCCGGGCGGCGATCTCGTCGCGGTCTCGCTCCCAGCGCTCGATCCGGTCGACGTTGTGCCGACGCAGCCAGTCGCGCTCGGTCCAGCGGCTCGCGCCGTGCTCACGGACGAAGTCGCCGACGAACGGCACGTGGTCGCCGGACAGCGCGGTGCTGCTCGCCGGCACCTGGGCCAGCTCGGACTCCAACTTGGCCTGCTTGCGGCCGAGGAAACCGACGTGAGCGGCGAAGATCCGGGCGTCCCGCCGGTTGGTGACGACGACCTTGATCTCACCGTTTTCGTACCGGCACTGGCGGCTGACGACGCCGAACTCCAGCAGGAGCTGCTGCACCTCGCGGGCCAGACGCTCACTGCGGGTCGAGTACGAGACCTGGATGGTGTGGCGCGGCAGCAGCGAGGACGAGCCGTCGCCCTCGAACAGCGCCTGGAGGAAGGCCCGCTTGACCGCGGCCGGTCCGCGCCAGACGAACTCCGGCACGAACTTGGCGGCACTCCGCGCGCCGACCATCTCGCCGAGGACACTCGCCCGGAGTGCGGAGAGGTCCTGTACGTCGAGTTCGTGCAGCGTGCTACCGGAGGCGATGACGCGCTCGGCGACGTAGCGGGGGCCGCCGACCGCGAGGTCGTAGGCCGTCAGGACGCGGACGAAGAAGTCCCGGTCGACGTTGTTGAAACCGGCCCGGCGCTCCGACACCCAGCCCTCGGACACGAACGCGCCGGCCAGGACGGCCGCCTCGACGTGCTCCAGCATCGGGTAGCCGATCTCGTCCGGCACGGTGCGCTGCAGGACCACCCGGTCGCCCGGGGCGATCTCGGCGAGCAGCTTCCACAGCAGGGTCGGCACGCCGGCCACGCTCACCAGGCAGAGCACCGGGTGGTTGTGCGTGCCGGTCAGCTCGTACCCCTCGCGGGTGCGCAACCGCAGCGTGGGGTGCTCGCCGGAGTGGAAGAACCTGCTGGCGCGGACCAGGTCACCGTTGCGGTCACGGACCTTCAGCTCGACGTCGGTCTCGCTGCTCGGCGCGGCGTCCGGCACGACGTCGCCGATCCGCACCGTGCCGTCGACGGTACGGATCCGGGCATCTGCGGTGAGGCAGTAGCGCATGGCGGCGGCCGGATCGTTGCCCGGCGAGCCGAAGTTGCCGTTGCCGTCGACCAGCGGGTAGCGCAGCGACCACGGCTGTGCCATCCGGACCAGCGCGTCGTAGATGGCCGAGTCACCGTGCGGGTGGAACTGGCCCATCACGTCGCCGACGACCCGGGAGCACTTCACGTAGCCGCGGTCCGGGCGGTAGCCGGAGTCGAACATGGCGTAGAGGATCTTGCGGTGGACCGGCTTGAGCCCGTCCCGGACGTCCGGCAGGGCCCGCCCGACGATGACGCTCATCGCGTAGTCGAGGTACGAGCGCTGCATCTCGACCTCGAGGCCGACCGGCTCGATCCGGTCGTGCTGGACGACCGCGGCCACTGTCTCCGGGGTCTCCGGCTCGTTCGGGGTGGACTCGGGAGTATCGGTCACTGTTAACCCTTATCAGACTCAGAGTCGTGATCTCGCTGTGGATAACGGCTGTGGAAAGCGGCCAGACTGTGGATAACTCTGTGGACCGCCGGGCCGGCCGGTGGATTTCCGGCCGGCCCGGACCGGTCCGTCAGATGTCCAGGAACCGCACGTCCTTGGCGTTGCGCTGGATGAACGAGCGGCGCGCCTCGACGTCCTCACCCATGAGGACGCTGAACAGCTCGTCGGCGGTTGCGGCGTCGTCCAGCGTGACCTGGCGCAGGGTGCGGGTGGCCGGGTTCATCGTGGTCTCCCACAGCTCGGGGTAGTTCATCTCACCGAGACCCTTGAACCGCTGGATGTCGTCCGGCCGGGCGTTGGGCTTCTTCTGCTGCCGCAGCGCGATCAGCCCGTCACGCTCCCGGTCGGAGTACGCGTACTGGGCGTCGTCGCCCTTCTTGTTCCACTTGATCTTGTAGAGCGGCGGGGCGGCCAGGTAGACGTGCCCCAGCTCGACCAGCGGCCGCATGAACCGGAACAGCAGGGTGAGCAGCAGCGTCTGGATGTGCTGGCCGTCGACGTCGGCGTCGGCCATCAGCACGATCTTGTGGTAGCGCAGCTTCTCGATGTCGAAGTCGTCGTGGATGCCGGTGCCCAGCGCGGTGATCAGCGCCTGCACCTCGTTGTTCTTCAGGACCCGGTCGATCCGGGCCTTCTCCACGTTGAGGATCTTGCCGCGGATCGGCAGGATCGCCTGGGTGCGCGGGTCGCGGCCCTGCTTGGCCGAACCACCGGCCGAGTCGCCCTCGACGATGAAGACCTCGGACTCGCGCGGGTCGGTCGACTGGCAGTCGGCCAGCTTGCCCGGCATCGAGCCGGACTCCAGCAGCGACTTGCGGCGGGCCAGCTTGCGCGCCTGCTGGGCGGCGATGCGGGCCCGGGCGGCCTGGGACGCCTTCTGGATGATGGTCTTCGCCTCGGCCGGGTTGCGGTCGAACCAGTCGACCAGCGACTCGTTGCAGACCCGCTGCACGAAGCCCTTGACCGGGGTGTTGCCCAGCTTGGTCTTGGTCTGGCCCTCGAACTGCGGGTCGGTGAGCTTGACCGAGATGATCGCGGCCAGGCCCTCGCGGATGTCTTCCCCGGAGAGCCGCTCGTCGCCCTTGAGCAGCTTCTTCTCCGCGCCGTAGCGGTTGACCACGCTGGTCAACGCGGCCCGGAAGCCCTCCTCGTGGGTGCCGCCCTCGTGGGTGTTGATGTTGTTGGCGAAGGTGTAGACCGACTCGCCGTACGACTCGTTCCACTGCATGGCGATCTCGACCGACATGCCCGTCTCCTCGGCGCCGAACTCGACCACCGTCTTGTGGATCGGGTTCTTCGAGGCGTTGAGGTGCCGGACGAAGTCGGCGATGCCGCCGTCGTAGTGGAAGGTGACCTCGCGGAGCTTCCCCTCCTCGTCCTCCGGCACCCGCTCGTCGAGCAGGTGGATGGTGAGGCCGCGGGTGAGGAAGGCCATCTCCTGCAGTCGCCGGTAGATGGTGTGGAAGTCGAAGTCGACCGTCTCGAAGACGTCCGGGTCGGGCCAGAACGACACCGCGGAACCGGTCCGGTCGGTCGGCTCACCCTTCTCCAGCGGCGTCGGCTTGGAGTGGTCGTAGCGCTGGCGCCAGACGAAGTTGTCCTTGTGGATCTCCACGGCCATCTTCGTGGAGAGGGCGTTCACCACCGAGACGCCGACGCCGTGCAGGCCGCCGGAGACCGCGTACGCCTTGCCGTCGAACTTGCCGCCGGCGTGCAGCACGGTCAGCGCGACCTCGACACCCGGCTTCTTCAGCTTGGGGTGCAGGTCGACCGGGAAGCCACGGCCGTTGTCGGTGACCCGGACCCCCCCGTCGCCGAGCAGCACCACGTCGATGGTGTCGCAGTGCCCGGCCAGCGCCTCGTCCACCGCGTTGTCGACGACCTCCCACACCAGGTGGTGCAGACCGCGCTCGCCGGTGGACCCGATGTACATACCGGGCCGCTTCCGGACCGCTTCCAGGCCCTCCAGCACGGTGATGGACTCGGCGCCGTACTTCTTGTTGTCCTCCGCTGCCACCCTCGGCCACTTTCTCGCACCGGCCGCGCGTGGGCGCGGGGCGCGGGTTTCGGCGGACAGGACGCGACGTCGGCGCGCACGGGCCGCCCCCGGGATCGCCAGGTCACGGATCGTGCACACCGGTCGCCGCGGATGCCCGCGGATCGCGATCGGCTCGGACCCGATGCGGGACAATGATCAAGGGCCCTGGGGGCCCGTGTCCGTCGCTCCGTGTCGGGTCTTTCGTCTCGCCCCCAATCTTACTGTGCGGAGCCGACCAAACCGCCACTCGGCACCCTCTCCGAGGCGGCTGAGAATGCCGTAGCCGGACGAACCTCGCTGCCCGCGACTCCCCCTACACGCCACTGGGGCCGTGCCGCGCCATCGGCCGCCGCGACCCGTGGCCGCTCGCCGGCCCGGCCGACGACGGGCGCCGACCGGGGGTCGCGGTGGAACTCGACGTGCCGTACCTTTTGCGGCGCCGCCGTTGCGGTCTTGATCTTTCGCGCCCGAACCGGGGACCATCGCCGGAGATGGTCCGACGACGCTTGGTGAGAGGTGACGCCAGATGGGGCTGGACAACGTCGCGGTGCACTGGCCGCGTACCGGCCGCTTCTACGACCCGGTCGCGCCGGCTGAGTTCGTGGACTTCGGCGAGATCGTGGACATGCCACGGATCTCCGCACCGACCGCCGCGCTCGCCGAGCTGATCGCGAAGACCGGCACGGTGCGGGCAACCGTGTACACGGAGCTGGTCGACCTGATCCTCGGGTTGGAGAATGTGCTCTACGCCACGGAGAACGCCGCCGAGGACGAGGATCCGGTGATCGACCCGGACGGGTGTTCCTGGATCGCCGAGGGCGTGGAGAAGTTCGTCGCCCGGCACCGCCCGTACGGCGAGGCGGTCACGTTCGAGTCGGTCAGCGAGGTGTTGCGCGCGCTGCTCGGCGACGGTCGGCTCGCCGAGCAGCAGCTCCGCTGGCTGGACAGCCGGCTGGACCGGTTGCGGGACGAGAGCGGCGATCCGCCGCAGTGGAACTTCACCTGCGCCGAGCTGAGCGTGCTGGCCGCGTTCTACCGGCGGTGCGCCGAGCGCGGCTTCGCGGTCTACGCCGACGCCTGACCCGGGTTCCCCGCCCCGCCGGGCCCGACGGTGGCCCGGTTGGCGGCGGCGATCACCTCGGTGAGCGCGTCGTGCAACTGCCGCAGGTCGGCCAGCGGTAGGCCGAGCCGCTGCACGATGGCCGGCGGGATCCGCTCGGCCTGCGCCCGCAGGGCCCGTCCCTCGGCGGTGAGCGAGACGGCCAGGCTGCGCTCGTCGGAGGCGTCCCGTTCGCGCCGTACGTAGCCGGCGGCTTCGAGGCGCTTCAGCAGCGGCGACAGCGTGCCCGGGTCGAGCTGGAGCAACCGGCTCAGCTCCCGGCCCGACAGCGGCGCGTGCTGCCAGAGCGCCAGCATGACCAGGTATTGCGGGTGGGTGAGTCCCATCGGTTCCAGCAGCGGGCGGTAGACGGCGACCACACCGCGCGCGGCGACGGACAGGGCGAAGCAGACCTGCTGCTCCAGCGCCAGGGGATCGTCCTCGACCCGGTCGGTCACGTGCGCCCTCCTCGTCGTCGTTGCGATGATACCAACGATTGGTGTACCAATTGTTTGTACGCCAATCGTCTGGGAAGGATGCCGATGAGCAGCGACGAGCAGGTGGGCGACACCTCCGGCCAGGGCGGACGCCTCCTGGGCTGGGTCTTCCGCAACCTCGCCGGCCCCTCCCAGGTGCAGGGTGCCGTGCAAGGCGGCTCACGGCTGGCGCGCGAGGCCTGGAAACAGGACCTGGAGCGGCGCAAGCAGTGGAGCCGCGAACAACGGGAACTCAAGCGCGCCCGCCGGGAGGCCCGGCGGGCCGGGGGCGACGGTCAGCCGTAGGTGTCGCGCGGTCCCCGGCCGCGCACCCGGCGCGGCCCCCGCGACCATGACGGCGCGGCCGGACCGTGGATGTGCAGCTTGCGCACCACGTTGTGGCCGACCTCACGGGCGATCTGCTTGAGCAGCGAGCCGGCCAGCAGGCGCAGCTGGGTGGCCCACGCCGTCGACCGGGCCTCCACGGTCAGCTCACCGTTCTCCAGCTTCACCGGGCGGCTGTGCTGGGCGACCTCCGGCCCGACCACCTTCTCCCAGGCGCCGAAGACGGTCGCCTCGGCCGCCGGCTGTTGCCAGCCCCGCGCCTTGACCAGCTTGTCCAGCACCGCGCCGAGCGGCTGCGGGTCACGCGGGTCCGGCCCGGCCCCGGAGTAGCCGCGCAGCCGCCGCTCGCCGTCGCCGCGCACCGCGGCACGCCGCCGGGGGGCCGCCGTCTGGCGCCGGGCCTTCGCCGCGTCGAGCACCGCCCGGGCCAGTTCCGGCCCGCTCGCGCCCTCCGGCAGGCCCGCGGCCGGCTCGCCGTCCGCCGACTTCCCGGGGGTACGCGCGTCGCGTCCCGGCCCCAGCCGGGCCGGCGGGAGTCGCACCTCGTCATCCGACACGTCGCACCGTCCCCTCCGCGACCGTGTAGCGGGCGCCGCGCAGCGTCGCCGGCACGTCGTCGTCCACGGCACAGGTCACCAGAAGCTGGCCGGCACCGCCGACCAGCTCGGCCAGCCGTTCCCGCCTGCCGGCGTCCAGCTCGGCGAAGACGTCGTCCAGCACCAGCACCGGCTCGATCCCGTCGGCCCGCAGCAGGTCGTAGCCGGCCAGCCGCAGCGCCAGCGCGTACGACCAGGACTCGCCGTGGCTGGCGTACCCCTTGGCCGGCAGCGGGCCCAGCGTGAGGGCCAGGTCGTCGCGGTGCGGCCCGACCAGCGTGGTGCCGCGCTCGATCTCGGCGGACCGGTTCGCGGCGAGCGCGGCGGTGAGCGCCTCGACCAGCGCCGCCCGGTCGGCCGCCGGCTCGGGCAGCTCGACCGACGGCCGGTACGCGATGCCGGCCGCGCCCCGGCCGGCGGCCACCGCGTCGTACGCCTTCGCCACGTGCGGGGTGAGCGCGGCGACCAGCTCCAGCCGGCCGGCGAGCAGGTCGGCCCCGTGCTGCGCCAGGTGGGCGTCCCACACGGCGAGGGTGGACAGGTCACCGCCGCGCGTACCGCCGGTCTTGCGGGCCAGGTACGACGTCCGCAGCAGCGCGTTGCGCTGCTTGACCACCCGCTCGTAGTCGGCGCGGACGCCGGCGTAGCGGGGCTGGCGGGTGACGAGCAGGTCGTCCAGGTAGCGGCGGCGTTCGGCCGGATCGCCGCGGACCAGCTCCAGGTCCTCCGGCGCGAAGAGCACCAGGCGCAGCGCGCCCAGCACGTCCCGGGCGCGCCGGGCCGGGGACCGGCCGAGCCGGGCCCGGTTGGCCTTGCCCGGGACGATCTCCAGCTCGACCAGCAGCTCCCGGCCGTCGTGCACCACCGCGCAGCGGATCACCGCCGAGGTGGCGCCCATCCGCACCAGCGGGGCGTCCGTGGCGACCCGGTGCGAGTCCAGGGTCGCCACGTAGCCCAGCGCTTCGACCAGGTTGGTCTTGCCGACGCCGTTGGCGCCGACGAGCACGTTCGGACCCGGCTCAAGGTCGACGCCGACCCGCTCGTAGGAGCGGAAGTCGACCAGTTCGAGCCGGCGGACGTACACAGGCTGTGGACAGCGCTCAGCGCTTGTGGACGGCGTGGCCGCCGAACTGCTGGCGCAGCGCGGCGACGGCCTTCATGGCGGGCGAGTCGTCCTGCCGCGACGCGAACCGGGCGAACAGCGAGGCGGTGATGACGTTGAGCGGGACGGCCAGCCGGACCGCCTCGTCGACCGTCCACCGACCCTCGCCGGTGTCCTCGGTGTAGCCGCTCAGCTCGGCCAGCTCCGGGTCCTCGTCGAGCGCCCGGTCGAGCAGGTCGAGCAGCCAGGACCGGACGACCGTGCCCTCCCGCCAGGACTTGAACACGCCGGGGACGTTGGTCACCAGCTCGGAGGCGGTGAGCAGCTCGTAGCCCTCGGCGTAGGCGTGCATCAGGCCGTACTCGATGCCGTTGTGCACCATCTTGGCGTAGTGGCCGGCGCCGACCGGACCGGCGTGCACGAAGCCGAACTCGCCCTCGGGCTTGAGCGCCTCGAAGATCGGCATGAGCCGCTCGACGTGCTCCTGGGCGCCGCCGACCATCAGGCCGTAGCCGTTCTGCCGGCCCCACACGCCGCCGGAGACGCCGACGTCGATGTAGCCGATGCCCTGCTCGTTCAGCCGCTCGGCGCGCGGGGCGTCGTCGCTGAACCGGGAGTTGCCGCCGTCGATGATGATGTCGCCCTCGCCGAGCACGCCGGCGAGTTCGTCGATGGTGGCGTCGGTGACGGCGGCGGGGACCATGACCCAGATCGCGCGCGGCGAGTCGAGCTTCTCGGCCAGCTCCGCGAGACTCGCGGCGTCGCTGAGCTCCGGGTTACGGTCGAAACCGACCACCTCGTGCCCGGCGGCGCGCAGCCGCTCGCGCATGTTGCCGCCCATCCGGCCGAGTCCTACCAGGCCGAGCTGCATCTGCTCCTACCTCCGTACGTCAGGGTCGTGCTGCCTGCGATCAGCGGGACACGCGGATCGGCATGATGAGGTACCGGTACCCCGGGATGACCTCGCCATCCTCGCCGGCCGGGGAAATGACCGCGGGCTTGAACGCGTCGACGAACCGCAGCAGGGCGTGCTGGGCGCCCAGGTTGTTCAGGCCGTCGATCAGGTACTGCGGGTTGAAGCCGATGGTGAGCGGGTCGCCGCTGAAGGTGGCCTCCATGGCCTCGCTGGCCCGGGCCTCCTCGGTGCCGCCGGCCTCCACCACGAGCCCGTCGGAGCTGAAGCTGAGCAGCACCGGGGTGGTGCGCTCGGCGACCAGCGCCACCCGCTTGACCACCTCGATGAGGGTGGCGACCGGGACGCGGGCCTCGGCGTTGTGGTCGGCCGGGAAGAGCGACCGCACCGGCGGGTAGTTGGCGCCGTCGAGCAGCCGGCTGGTGGTCCGGCGGGTGCCGCCGGAGAAGCCGATCATGCCCTCACCGGCGCCGCCGGAGGAGAGCGCCATGGTGACGTGCCCGCCGAGCGGGCCGAGCGCCTTGGCGGTGTCGTGCAGCGTGCGGGCCGGAACCAGCGCGTTGAGGCTGATCTCCGGGTCGTCCGGGTTCCACTCCATCTCGCGCAGCGCGAGGCGGTAGCGGTCGGTGGCGAGCATCGCCATGGTGCCGCCGGACAGCTCGAGCCGGACGCCGGTCATCATCGGCAGCGTCTCGTCCCGGCCGGCGGCCACGGCGACCTGGGCCACGGCGGCGGCGAAGGCGGCGGCGTCGACGGTGCCGGCGCTCTCCGGCATCTCCGGCAGGGTCGGGTAGTCCTCCACCGGCATGGTCGGCAGGGTGAACCGGGCGCTGCCGCAGACCAGCTCCAGGTGGGCGCCGACGGCGGCGATGTCCACCGGCTTGGCCGGCAGGGCCTTGGTGATCTCGGCGAGCAGTCGACCGGAGACCAGGGCGGCGCCGTCCGCGTCACCCTGCACCTCGACGGTCACCTGGCTGGAGACCTCGTAGTCGAAGCCGGAGACCTGGAGGTTGCCGTCGGTCACCCGGAGCATCACCCCGGCCAGCACCGGTACGGAGGGTCGGTTGGGCAGGCTCTTGGCGGTCCACGCGACCGCCTCGGCGAGCGCGTCGCGCTCCACTCGGAACTTCATCAATGCCTCCGCGTCGACGTCAGCGACAACTCTCTCATGCCGACCGCTGCCACCCGTCCCGCCCGACCGTGCGGGTACCCATCGCACCTTAGGGCGCGTGGGCATCGGCTGTGCGCCCGACCCCGTGGATCCAGGTGCCCGGGCGACTGCCGGCGGCAGTGCTCCGGCCCGATCCACAGGAAGTCCAACGGTGATGATTGGTTTTTGTTGTTTAGAAGAGATAACTCATCGTCTTCATCGCACCTGTGCAAACTGTGGAGAACCCGCGTCCGCGCAGGTCAGACAGGTTATCCACCGGTGGTTTGGCTGTGGAGAACCAGGGGTACAACCCGTGTCCCGGTCCACAGCCGTCGCCAGCTCCCGGGTTTTCCACGGCTGTCCACCGGTTGTCCACCGGTAATCCACCGGGTTTCTCCCCAGTGCTGTGGACAGCGCCGACGCCGTCGACCGCAGTTGTCCCCAGAACCTTCAACAGGCCGCCCACAGGCGGACCGTCGTCGGTGGACAACGGAGCCGTCGTCCCCAGGCATCCACAGCGTCGTCCCCAGGAGTTGTCCACAGTCTGTGGGTAACCGGCCGAATGCACAGGGTGGTTTTCCACCGCCTGTGACACAGGGGGTGTGGACAACGGGCACGAGCTGTGGACGAGCACGCGACCGATCCTGTGCCCTTCACCGGGTCGAGGGTCAACCGCTCCCGCCGCCCGCTCCCCGCAACCACGGATCTCGGCCCCTCCGGAGGCGAACACGTCCATGACCGGTGGCCCGTCCGGGCGGAAAGAGTGCGCGAGCGGGTCGCGCGGCAGGACGACCGGCCACCCGCGCGGCCGATTTTTCGTGTCGCCCGAGGAGTCCGGGTCACCGAGAACGGGGCGCCCCGACACAAAGGCCTTGATCACCGCGCCGGAGTGACGGGCGGGAGGGCGGGAGGGCGGGAGGGCGGGAGGGCGGGAGGGGTGGGGCTCAGGTGTTCTGCTTGATGCGGTTGGTCAGCTCGGCGATCTGGTTGTAGAGCGAGCGTCGCTCCGCCATCTGCTGACGGATCTTGCGGTCGGCGTGCATCACCGTGGTGTGGTCCCGGCCACCGAACGCCTGGCCGATCCGGGGCAGCGACAGGTCGGTCAGCTCACGGCACAGGTACATGGCCACCTGCCGGGCGTTGACCAGCACCCGGGAGCGGGAGTGACCCCGCAGGTCCTCCAGGCTCACCCCGAAGTAGTCGGCGGTGGAGACCATGATCTGGTCGGCGGTGATCTCCGGGCCGGCGCCGTCCGGGATGAAGTCCCGCAGCACCTCCTCGGCCAACGACAGCTCGACCGAGGAACGGGTGAGGCTGGCGAACGCGGTGACCCGGATCAGCGCCCCCTCCAGTTCCCGGATCGAGTTCGACACCCGGGACGCGATGAACTCCAGCACGTCCGGCGGGGCGTAGAGCCGCTCCTGCGCCGCCTTCTTCTGCAGGATCGCGATCCGGGTCTCCAGGTCCGGCGGCTGGATGTCGGCGAGCAGTCCCCACTCGAACCGGGTCCGCAGCCGGTCCTCCAGCGTCGCCAGCTGCTTCGGCGAGCGGTCGGAGGTGATCACGATCTGCTTGTTGGCGTTGTGCAGCGTGTTGAAGGTGTGGAAGAACTCCTCCTGCGTCCGTTCCCGGTTCTCCAGGAACTGGATGTCGTCGATCAGGAGGATGTCCACGTCCCGGTAGCGGCGCTGGAACGCGCTGGTCTTGTCGTCCCGCAAGGAGTTGATGAAGTCGTTGGTGAACTCCTCGGTCGAGACGTACCGGACCGAGCGGGCGTTGCCCAACGTGGTGGCGTAGTGCCCGATGGCGTGCAGCAGGTGGGTCTTGCCCAGCCCCGAGCTGCCGTAGATGAACAGCGGGTTGTACGCCTTGGCCGGCGACTCGGCCACCGCCACGCTCGCCGCGTGGGCGAAGCGGTTGGACGAGCCGATGACGAACGTCTCGAACATGTACTTCGGGTTGAGCCGGTTGCCACCGCTGTCCCCGGCACCGGGCAGCCGGCGGTCGGCCTGGCCGCCGGGACGGTGGTGGTCGGCGCCGCCGCGACCCGGGCCGCTGTCCGTCGCGCCGTCGCGGGGCAGACCGCGCATCGGGGGAGGGTCGACCGGTCCCGGGGCCTCCCGGTAGCGGGGCTCGTACCCGCCGGCGTCGGGAGCGGCCGGCTCGATCCGGGGCCGCTCGTCGTAGGGGCGGCGTTCCGGCGCGGCCCGCATCGGCTCGGCGAACGCGGCGCCGAACAGGGTGTCCTGTCCGTCCCGGCCGGCCGGGATCAGCTGGGGTCGTCCGCCGTCGGCGGTCCGCTGCCGGGGGGCGGGCTCGTCCACCGGCTGCTCCGGCCGCACCTCGGCGAACCCGGGCTCCTGGCGGGGCGCGGGATAGGCCGGTGCGGCCGGCTGGTCGAAGCCGGGAAGCAGGTCCGCGGGGCCGTCCGGTTCGGCGAGCGGTTCCGGAGCGCTGCGGTACACCGTGCCGGCCGGGCGTCCGGCCGGGTCCTCGGCGACCCGCACCGTGACGGCCACCTGGATCGGCCGGCCGAGCCGGCGACTCAGGGCTTCCGTGATGGCGGGGCGGAGACGGGACTCGATCACGTCCCGGGTGAAGGCGTCCGGGACGGAGAGCAGGGCGGTGTCCTCGACGATCGCCCGGAGCCGGGTGAGCCGGAGATACGCCCGCTGCTGCGCGGAGATGATCTCGTCGGCGAGTTCCTCGGTGGTCGCCGTCCACACCGCGGCGAGGTCGTTCGCTCCGGTCACCGTCGTGCCACCCCCTCGCCTGATCCTCACGCCCGCCCGGACGGCTGACCGGTCGTCATCCACAAGTTATCCACAGCCTGTGTGTACCGACCGATTGTGGCCGCCCACCGGACGCGGGTCGGACCTGCCCCCTGGTTCGCGGAGGCGTTGAAGCGGGTTCACCGTGCCGAACGATTCAACAGCTTGTCCGGTCTTGCCGGTCGGCGACAAACTCGGACCCCCGACGCCGACCGCAATCGCGCACGCTAACAGCGGGGACCCCACACCATCAACCGCCGACACCCTGGCGGCGTTGGCAACATCAGTGAAAACCGCCCCTTCGGTCGCCATTCCGGCGCAGGTCGGAGCCGGAGTGTGACGTTTGACGGTCGTTGCGCCCCTGCGTAGGCTGGAGCGGCTGCTCTCTCGCCCTCTGCTAGGGTGATGGATGCTTGCTGTCCGTGGCTGTCGCCCCGCACCGTCGGGGGTCGCGTCACCGGGCAGCGCCGATCGGAGGTCACCGCCGAGGTGATCTGGACCAGCACACGACCCCGGGCGATCCGCCGCGCGGGGCGTACGACAACGGAGAGCCTGACGTGAGCAAGCGCACCTACCAGCCGAACAACCGCCGGCGCGCGAAGACCCACGGCTTCCGGCTGCGCATGCGCACCCGTGCCGGCCGCGCCATCATCTCGACCCGTCGCACCAAGGGCCGCACCCGCCTGTCGGCCTGAGGCCGACCGGTCCGGTCCGGGGACGTGGGCAGTCGTGCTGACCGCCGCGCAGCGACTGCGGCGCAGTAGCGACTTCGCCGCAGCGGTTCGCGGTGGCCGACGCGTCGGCCGTGGGGCCGTCGTGGTCCACCTGAGCCTCCCCGAGCCGACCAGCCCCACCGGGACCACCTCGCCGGAGCCGGCGCGGAGCAGCGGTGCGGAGAACTCCGCACCCCGCCGCGCCGGCTTCGTCGTGTCCAAGGCCGTCGGCGGCGCGGTGGTCCGCAACACGGTCCGCCGCCGCCTGCGGCACCTGGTCCGGGAACGCCTGGCCGAACTGCCCGCCGGCACCACCCTGGTGGTACGCGCGCTGCCCCCGGCCGCCGACGCCACCTACGCCCGGCTCGGGGCCGACCTGGACGCCGCCCTCGCCGCCGCGCGGTCGCCCCGGGGACGGCGGTCGCGGTGAACGGCGCGCCCCCGACCCCGTCGCCGACTACCGGTGCCCGCATGCTGCTGGCGCCCATCATCGCGTACCGTCGGTGGATAAGTCCGGCGCTGCCGGCCCGCTGCCGGTTCTACCCGTCGTGCAGTGCCTACGCCGTGGAGGCGGTGTCCCGGCACGGTGCGCTGCGGGGGGCCTGGCTGACGGTCCGGCGGCTGTCGCGCTGCCACCCCTTTCACCCAGGTGGTCACGACCCGGTGCCGGAGCCGGGCGATCGCCGCCGTGCCGACGTGACTGGAGCCTGAGAATTGAGTCTCGACTGGATCTACTACGCGATCTCGTGGATCCTGCTGACCTGGCACTCGGCCTGGGACGCCATCGGCGTGCCCGTCGACGCGGTGATCGGCACGAACTGGGCCTGGATCCTCGCCATCGTCTTCCTCGTGGTGACGGTCCGGGTGATCCTCTTCCCGGTCTTCGTCAAGCAGATCAAGTCGCAGCGTGCCATGCAGGCGCTCCAGCCCAAGGTGAAGGAGCTCCAGGAGAAGCACAAGGGTGACCGGGAGACGCTCCAGAAGGAGATGATGGAGCTCTATCGGAAGGAAAAGGCCAACCCCCTGATGGGCTGCCTTCCGATGTTCCTCCAGATCCCGGTCTTCCTGGGCCTGTTCCACACGCTGAAGCGGCTCAACCCCGACAACCCGGGCAAGACCCTGTACGGCTGGACCGTCGAGCAGTTCAACAGCGCGTCCAACGCGAGTCTCTTCACCGCCCCGATCTCCGGCAAGTTCGGCTCGACCGCCGAGGAGCTGTCCCGGCTGGGCGCGAACACCGGCACGGTCAAGGTGGTCGCCGGCATCCTGGTGCTCATCATGATCGCCACCACCTACCTGACCAGCCGGCAGATGATCCTCAAGACCGGCTGGGCCGAGGACCCGCAGCAGCGGATGGTGCAGCGGCTGATGCTCTACGGCATCCCGCTCTCCCTGCTGGTCTCGGGCGCGATCTTCCCGATCGGCGTGATCATCTACTGGGTCACCAACAACCTGTTCACGCTGGGCCAGCAGCAGTGGGTGCTGCGGAAGTTCCCGCCGCTGGTGCCGCCGAAGAAGAACGCCACCCCGGGCAAGAGCCCCGTCCAGCCGGCCAAGACCGGTCTGCTCGGCCGCAAGACCGCCCAGCCCGCGGTCAAGGCGCCGGCCGCCGCGCCGAAGGTGGCCGGTCCGAAGCCGGGCGCCAAGCCGGTCAACCCGAAGAAGGGCACCGGCCGACCCGCCAAGCGTCAGGGCTGAGCCCCGCCGGGCCACCGCCACCCGGCGGTGGCCCGTCCGGTTCCCGAGCTGCCACCGAGGGTCGGCGCCGGGCCGGAACCGCCGCGCGCAGCGCGGCCACGGGCGAAACTGGCCCGTACAGACGTGCCCGTGGGCACCCGGCGAACCTCCCGCCGGCCCCCGGGAGACCAGCGGACCCCGACGGTCCGGCCGAGCGAGTACGGAGATGAGACCGTGACCGACACCAGCATCCCCAGCGCCGACCAGTCCCTGGACGAGGAGACCCCCACGGCCACCGCCACCGAGACCGAGGAGGGCACGGCCGAGGCCCGGGAGAAGAAGGCCCCGGCCGACAGCGACCTGTTCCGGCAGAGCGAGATCGCCGCCGACTACGTCGAGGGCCTGCTGGACATCCTCGACTACGACGGCGACATCGACGAGCTGGTCTCCGGCGGCCGCCCGGTCGTCGAGGTGGTCGGTGGCCGCCTGCAGAACCTGGTCGGCCAGCGCGGCGCCACCCTGGAGGCGCTCCAGGAGCTGACCCGCCTGGCGGTGTTCCGGCAGACCGGTACGCCCAGCCGGCTGCTGCTCGACGTCGGCGGCTACCGGGCCGCCCGGCGCAAGGAGTTGGCGGCGGTGGCCAAGAACGCGGTCGAGAAGGTCAAGGAGCACGGCGAACCGGTGCGCCTGGAGCCGATGTCCGCGTTCGAACGCAAGTGCGTGCACGACGTGGTCAACGCGATGACCGACGTGGAGAGCGAGTCCGAGGGTGTCGAGCCGAACCGGCGCATCATCGTCCGCCCGGTGGCGGACTGAGGCAGTGGTCTCCGACGACACGACGGCTGACGCCGTGGCCGGCCCGGGCGGTACGCCGCCCGGGCCGTCCGCTGTGCGGCCCGACCCGAGCGCCGACCCGGTCTTCTCCGACGAGGACCGGTCGGCCGACCCGGCGTACCGGCCCGCCGCGTCGGTCGAGCCCGCCTTCTCCGGCGAGCCGGCGGCGACCGGCGATGCCGTGGCGACCGATCCCGCGGCCGACGTGACGCCGGCCTTCTCCGGTGAACCGCCGGTGGACGCGGCGTCCGACGCCCCGGCAGGCCCGGTCGGCCCGGTCTTCGCCGAGCCCGCACCGTCCTCGGTGGACGGTGCGGACGCGCCTCTCGGGGACGCGGCGCCCGATCCGGCCGAGGCGACCCTGCCACCCGAGCTGGCGGAGGCGGCCAGGACGCTCTTCGGTGAGCGGCTGGACCTCGCCGCGGCGTACGCCGAGTTGCTGGCCACGGAGGGCGTGGTGCGTGGTCTGATCGGACCTCGCGAGGCGCCCCGGCTGTGGGACCGGCACCTGCTCAACTGCGCGGTCATGGCGGAGCGGATCCCGGAGGGGGCCAGCGTGATCGACGTCGGCTCCGGAGCCGGACTGCCCGGTCTGGTGCTGGCGATCGCGCGCCCCGATCTCACCGTCACCCTGGTCGAACCGCTCGCCCGTCGGGTGTCGTTCCTGATCGAGGCGGTGCAGCGGCTCGGACTCACCCGGTCCGTTCGCGTCTTCCGGGGACGGGCCGAGGAGGCGGCAGCCGGGTCGCGGGACCGGGACCCGTTGGCCGCCGACATCGTCACCGCCCGTGCGGTCGCCGCGCTGGACCGGCTCGCCGCCTGGTGCCTGCCGTTGACGGTGCCGGGTGGTCGACTTTTGGCGCTCAAGGGCGCCTCGGCGGCGGACGAGATCGCCGAACACACCGACGCGGTGGTCCGCCTGGGTGGCGGGACACCCGAACTCCACCGATGCGGCGCCGGGGTGATCGAGCCGGCGGCGACAGTGGTCGAGGTGGTCCGGGAGCGCGTGGTGAACCCGCCGCGCGCGAAGAAGCCGAAGCGTTCGCGTGGGGGCCGCAATCGGGGCGGTCGTAACCGGGATCGCTGACCCGGGCGGGCTTTCCCGGCACCCCACCCGGTCGTTGGACCGGGTGGGCGTGACCTGATCGATCGCAACCCGACGTGGACCCGCCGCGCCCGTCGGCCGTAGGCTGACCGCGCGTCGATAGTGTGGAGCGGCGGTGCCGGGCGGCGTCCGAACCCGACCGCTCCCACCGGGCCGATGACGTCGCGCGAAGCGCGAGGCCTGATTGACGGGGTGCGGACCGACCATCCGGAGCGGGTAGGGATGACAGGTGCATGACGACGGCAGGTACGACGATCCACGGCTGACCGGGCCCGACGGGCAACCCACCGGTGATCCCGTTTCACGTGAAACCAGCTACCAGGAGTGGGTGGTGAACGATCCCCACGACGCGGCACCGCATCAGCCCGTCGACCCGACGCCGCGGCGGGACGCTCCCGCGGCGGGCGCCGTACGCCCGGTGTCTTCTGTTCCGGTCAACGTGCCGCCGGCCCGCGACCCGCTCGACCCGAGCGAGGGCCCGGTGAACGCGCCGACCCCCCGTCCGGCGGTCGCGCGGGGGAACGCGGCGGTGTCGGGCCGGTTCGAGCCCCAACCGCCGGTGTCCGCAGTGCCGCATCAGCCCACCCCTGACTCCGCCCCCGTGTCGGCCGTGCCGGCCGACACGCCACCGGCAGCCGGGTACGGGGACGACACCGGGACCACCACGTACGTTTCACGTGAAACCCCGACGCGCGAAGAGGATGACCCACCGTTGGCTATGGAGGCGATGCGCGCCGTGCAGATCCTGAATCCCAGTGGCGAGGTCACCATGCCGCGCCCCGACCGGACCCGGGTGATGTGCGTCGCCAACCAGAAAGGTGGCGTGGGCAAGACCACCACCACTGTGAACTTGGCGGTGGCGCTCGCGCTGCACGGCAACCGGGTGCTCGTGGTCGACCTCGACCCGCAGGGCAACGCGTCCACCGGGCTCAACGTGCCGCACCACACGGGCGTGCCGGACGTCTACGACTGCCTCATCGACAGCGTGCCGCTGGAGGAGGTGGCCCAGGCGGTGGAGGGCATCCCCAACCTGTGGTGCGTGCCCGCCACCATAGATCTGGCCGGTGCCGAGATCGAGCTGGTCTCGGTGGTCGCCCGGGAGTCCCGCCTGGCGCGGGCCATCGCCGCGTACCCCGGTCACTTCGACTACGTCTTCATCGACTGCCCGCCCTCGCTCGGCCTCCTGACGGTCAACGCGCTCGTGGCCGCGCAAGAGGTGCTGATCCCCATCCAGTGCGAGTACTACGCGCTGGAAGGGCTCAACCAGCTGATCAACAACATCAACCTGGTACGCCAGCACCTGAACCCGCAGCTCGAGGTCTCGACCATCCTGCTGACCATGTACGACCGGCGTACCCGGCTGGCCGACGCGGTGGAGCAGGACGTCCGGAACCACTTCGGGGACAAGGTGCTGCAGGCTGTCATCCCCCGGAACGTGCGGGTCTCCGAGGCGCCCAGCTACGGCCAGTCGGTGATGACCTACGATCCCGGTTCGCGGGGTGCCACGAGCTACTTCGAGGCCGCCCAGGAGATCGCCGAGCGAGGCGTCAAGGAGCCGGTGAGCCGGAATGCGTAGTGCGGAGATGTCGCTGGGAGGCGTCGCATGAAGAACCGTCCCCGCGGCGGTCTGGGCCGAGGGCTCGGTGCCCTCATCCCCACCGGGCCGGTGGCAGGAGCCGACTCGGAAGGTGGCGAGTCGACGGCGGCGACCCCCGCGTCGGTGACCCCCGCCAACGGCGCCACGGCAGCAGTCACCCGAGCGAGCGGCGGGACCGCGTCCCCCGCCGTCGCGCCGGAGCCTCAGCTGAGCCCGGTGCCGGGCGCCCGCTTCGCCGAGATCCCGGTCGACGCCATCGTGCCGAACCCGAAGCAGCCCCGGCACGTCTTCGACGAGGACGCGCTGGAGGAGCTCAAGACCTCGATCCAGGAGGTCGGCTTCCTCCAGCCGATCGTCGTCCGGCAGCTCGACCCGGAGAAGTACGAACTCGTCATGGGTGAGCGGCGCTGGCGCGCCGCCCAGGCGGTCGGCCGGGAGAACATTCCGGCGATCGTCCGGGAGACCAAGGACGACGCGATGCTCCGGGACGCGCTGCTGGAGAACATCCACCGCGCCAACCTGAACCCGCTCGAAGAGGCGGCCGCGTACCAGCAACTGCTGGAGGAGTTCGGGGCCACCCACGAGGAGTTGGCTCGGCGGATCGGCCGCAGCCGCCCGCAGATCTCCAACACCATCCGGCTGATGAACCTCCCGGCCGCCGTACAGCGCAGGGTCGCCGCCGGCGTGCTTTCGGCCGGTCACGCCCGGGCGTTGCTCAGCCTGGAGGACGCCGAGGCCCAGGAGCATCTCGCCACCCGGATCGTCGCCGAGGGCATCTCGGTACGCGGCACCGAGGAACTGGTGGCGCTGGCGCTCGCGGACGGACCGGCGAAGGCACCCGCGGCGAAGCGGCGGACCAAGCCACACGCCCCCGCGCTCTCCGATCTGGCCGACCGGCTCTCGGACCGGTTCGACACCCGGGTGAAGGTCGACATCGGCCGGAGCAAGGGCAAGATCACGATCGAGTTCGCGACCGTCGACGACCTTGAGCGGATCGTCGGCATCATCGGCGTGGGCGAGGAAGAGCAATCCGGCGACTGAGTTCCGGCCCCCTCGTTCGTTCCCGGCCGCACCGCCCGTGAGGGAGGTGCGGCCGGACTCGTTCGGTCCGGCGTCTCGCGAGTCTCCGCGTTGCTCGGTCCTCGGCGAGCTGCGAGCCGAGCCGATGTCCGCAACGGGCGGCCAGGGTGAACGGTGCCCCGTGCCCCTCGCTGGCGGCCGGTTTCACGTGAAACGGCCAACCTGGATGTCGAAAGCAGAAAGAGGGGATTGTCGGAGGGGCGCGACGGTCGTCAGCCGACCGAGGTGGCGGTCGTGACGGCGTCCGACCGGCGGGGGTGGGCCAGTACTGCACCCCGGCGGCTGACAGGGGATCGCGTCTGGGGTTCACAGTCCGCCACTCGCGACCCGTCCTGGATCGCCTGGCCTTCGAGGGGCAGGGCTGTTGGTGGGCTCGGGCGACAGCGGCTCCCGGCCCAACCGTCGTCGGTCACCACATCCCCGAGTTCGCCGAGCGGCCGTGCCGACCTGTGACGGTCCACCGTGCGTCGAGCCGTCCTGTGTCGGGCGGGCCGGCTGGCGGATCGCCGGCTTTGGCGTCCTGCGGGCCGGGCCGCCGGGCCGACCGTCGACGGACCGCCTCTCCGCCGAGGCCCCCACCTCCCCGCCACCCCCGCCCAGCCGGACCGGTAACGGCGGACGGTCGGCGTCCCGGCGCGGAGGCCGACCGCCGTCGCTGCTGCCCGACCGACGTCGGCCGTCACTGCTCGCGGTCCGACGTCGGCCGTCACTGCTCGCGGTCCGACGTCGGCCGTCACTGCTCGCGGTCCGACGTCGGCCGTCACTGCTCGCGGTCCGACGTCGGCCGTCACTGCTCGCGGTCCGACGTCGGCCGTCACTGCTCGGGGTCGGGCGAGCGGACGGCGTCGAACCGGCACCCTCGGGATGGCGGACCGCCAACGGCAGAGAGTCGGCCGACATCGCGAGCGCCCGCTCGCCCCCTGCCCTCAGCCCAGAGATTGCGCGTCGCCCCACCCCCGCCGCCGCCTTGACGCGCCCAGGCCGCTGAGTCGTCACCAGGCAGGCGAGATCGCCGAGCCGGGGTCTCAGGAGGCATTCGCCCCGGAACGGGCTTCCTGGGCACCTGAGGCCGCCGTTTCACGTGAAACGGCGGAGGGGAGCCGGACGCCCCGAACGCCCCTCCTGTCGGCGGCTACCCTGACCGGCCCGCCGCACGGGCCTGGGACCGGGTCCGCACCCGTTGCGCCCCGTCATTTCCGTGGCCCGGTTTCACGTGAAACGAACGCCGCAGCAGCCGGCGGTCGGCGACGAAAGCCCCCGGAGTCCCGGCCGCGACTACCGCCACCTTTCCGCACCGACAACGCCGGCACGGATCGATGCGTCGCTCGTTGAGAGGGGAGGGCCGAGGATCCGAACGATCTCCCTCGGTTATCCACAGGCGTTGTCCACAGGCTGGCTCCGTTTCACGTGAAACACGGCGCGGAAACCGTTGCTGAGCTGTGGATGACGGTCCGTACTGGTGATCTCGGCACCCTGTGGACAACGTGGTGGACAAGGGCTGTGGATCGTCGCTCAACTACCGATGGCCCGGGGGAACGGGTAGGGACAGGCGTCGCCAACTCGGTTAGGGTCAGCGTCGTGCAGGACACCCCTCCCTCAGTCCCGGACTTCACCCAGTGGCCCTCCTTCCCCTTCGAGGGCGATCTCCGCGTCAAGCAGATCGACGATCCCGTCGCGGTCGAACCTCCCCGCCGGGGAGAGGCGGACCGCGAGTGCACCGCCTGCAACGCGCCCGACGAGGCGTACATCTGGGTCGGCGAACGGTGGCGGGTGCGCGCCATGGACCGGCCGACCGGGCTGCCGATGGTGCTGATCCTGGAGTCCCGCTCCCACCTCGATCTCGGTGACCTGCCGAACCTCCTCGCCGCCGAGCTGGGCGTGATGACCGTCCGTCTGGAGCGGGCCGTCCGCTCGCTGGACGGGGTGGCCCGGGTGCACGTCAACCGGTGGGGCGACGGCTCGGCGCACCTGCACATGTGGTTCCTGGCCCGGCCGTACGGGCGACTGCAACTGCGGGGCACGTTCCTGTCGCTCTGGGACTCGATCCTGCCGCCGATCTCCGAGGAGCAGTGGCGGGAGAACCTCGCCATGGTCGCCGCGTGGCTCGCCGAGTTCGGTGGCCGTCCGCTCGCCGAGCCGCCCCGCATCCGGTGGGAGGCGCCGTCCACCCTCTCCCCGTCGCCCACGAGCGTGACCGAGGAGCCCGAGGAGGAGTCCGCGTCGGTGATCGAGGCGGCGGACGAGATCCCCGAGTCGGAGGCCGCGGAGCAGACCGCCGAGGCGGATGTCGCGGAAGACCTGGAGATGCGCAGCGGCCACCCCGCCGATGCCGCCGCCGACGAGCACGCCGACGGTGATCCGGTGGGCGAGGAGAGCGGGAGCGCCGAGACCGGAACCGCCGGACGCGCGGACGTGGGCGACGAGCCGGAGGGTGGGAGCGACGAGCCGTCCGCCGGCGTCACGGACGAGGACGGCCGGTCCGCCGGGAACGGCGGGCGGGCGGCGTCGGCGCGTACCGCCGGCTGACTCGGGTCAGCGGCGGCGGGCGGCCCGGCTCACCAGCGTGCCGAGCACCCGGCCGAAGTCGAGCCCGGCCGCCTGGATGGCGAGCGGCAGCAGCGAGGTCTCGGTCATGCCCGGCGACACGTTGACCTCCAGCACGTGCGGCCGGCCCTCCGCGTCGACGATCAGGTCGACCCGGGACAGGTCCCGCAGGCCGAGGGCGGTGTGTGCGGCGAGCGCCACCTCGGTCACCTGCGCGGTGGTCGCGGCGTCGAGTCGGGCGGGGGCGTGCCACGTGGTGCGTCCCGCCGTGTAGCGGGCGGCGTAGTCGTAGACGCCGTTGCGCGGCACGATCTCCACCGGCGGCAGGGCTCGCGGCCCCTCGCCCAGGTCGAGCACGGAGACCGCGACGTCCATCCCGGGCACGTAGCGCTCCACCAGCGCCGTCTGGTCGTAGGCGAAGCAGCCGACCATCGCGGCCGGCAGCGACGCGGCCTCCCGGACCACGGCGGCGCCCAGGCCCGACCCGCCCTGCGCCGGCTTGACCATCAGCGGCAGCCCGAGGCGGTCGACGATCCGGTCCAGCACCGCCACCGCACCCAGCTCGGAGAAACGGTCGTGCGGCAGGGCCACCCAGTCGGGGGTGGGGATGCCCGCCTCGCGCAGCACCGCCTTGGCCGACGGCTTGTCCCAGGCGAGCCGGGAGGAGCGGGCGTCGCAGCCGACGTAGGGCACGTCGCAGAGGTCGAGGACGCCGCGCAGCGAGCCGTCCTCGCCGGTCGCGCCGTGCAGGGCGATCACCACCGCGTCCGGCGGGTCGGCGGTCAGGGCGGGGAGCAGCGCGACGTCGGCGTCCCGGAGGTCCGCCTCCACGCCGACCGCGCGCAGCGCGTCGAGCACCCGGCGGCCCGACCGCAACGAGACGTCCCGTTCGTAGGAGAGTCCGCCGGCGAGCACCAGCACGCGCAGCTCGTCGGAGGTGGGTCCGGTCACGGGAGTCGGTGCGGCAGGGCTGTCGGCCATGCGGGAATCATGCCAAGTCGGGGCCGGGCGCGTCCGAGCCGCCCTGGCGTCGGCGCGGACCGGCGCCGCCGACCGCACCGAAGACCTTCCGCATCGCGATCTCCTGCTCCATCACGCCGGCCAGCCGGCGGACGCCCTCCCGGATCCGCTCCGGCGGCGGGAAGGAGAAGTTGAGCCGCATGTTCCCGGCGCCCGTGCCGTCCGCGTAGAAACCGGTTCCCGGCACGTACGCGACCCGGGCGGCCACGGCGCGCGGCATCATCGCCTTGGAGTCGAGGCCCTCGGGCAGGGTCGCCCAGACGAACAGGCCGCCACCCGGCGTGGTCCAGGTGGTGCCCTCCGGCATCAGGTCGGCCATCGCGTCGAGCAGCGCGTCCCGGCGCTCGCGGTAGACCTCCCGGTAGACCTTGAGCTGCTGCCGCCACGGCATCGTGCCCAGGTAGGTCGAGACGGCCGCCTGCGCGTAGCCGCTGGGACAGAGGATCTGCGCCTCGCTGGCGATGACCAGCTTGTCGCGGACCGCGTGCGGGGCGAGGATCCAGCCCACCCGCAGACCGGGCGCGAAGGTCTTGGAGAACGTGCTCAGGTAGAAGACGCCGTCGCGCCGCCGGGCCCGCAGCGGCGCGGGCGCCTCACCGGAGAAACCGAGCTGACCGTACGGGTCGTCCTCCACCACGAGCAGCCCCGCGCGCTCACAGATGTCGAGCACCCGCTCCCGCCGCTCCTCGCTCAACGTCACGCCGGTCGGGTTCTGGTAGGTCGGGATGGTGTAGAGGAACTTCACCCGCCGGCCGGCCCGGGCCAGGTCGGCGATCGCCACCTCCAACGCCTCCGGGATGAGCCCCTCGTCGTCCATCGGCACGTGGGCCACCTGAGCCTGGGCGGCCTGGAACACCCCGAGCGCGCCGACGTACGTCGGGCCCTCGGCGAGCACCACGTCACCCGGGTCCAGGAAGAGGCGGGCCACCAGGTCGAGCGCCTGCTGACCGCCGACGGTCACCACCACGTCCTCCGGGGAGGCGCCGCACGACGCGTCGATCCCGGACAGGGACATCACCTCGCAGATCCGCTCACGCAGCTCCGGGGTGCCCTGGCCGATGCCGTACTGGAGGGTGGTGGCGCCGTGCTCCGCGCCGAGCCGGCCGAGCATCTCGCCGACCGCGTCCAGCGGCAGCGCCGCGATGTAGGGAGCCCCACCGGCGAGCGAGACGACCTCCGGGCGGCTGGCGACCGCGAAGAGTGCCCGGATCTCCGACGCGGTCATCCCCCGGACGCGCCGGGCGTACCGGTCGGTGTAGTCGTCGAGCGTCGTGCCGGTCATGACATCACCTCGATCGGGTGTCGGCGGGGCTGCCGCCCGGTGTGGTACCCGCGATGCCGGCATCCATTGGCGGCGCGCGCGGCCGGTTGGTCGATCGTAGTCCCTGGTGACCGTCACGGGACCCACCGTGTGGACACGTCCACATCCCGGACCGGCGGTCCGCCGCCCGGGTGGAGGTTCGCGCGTCCTCTCCCGTACCGGCGGGTGGCGGCGTACGATCGCTCGTCGGGGGCAGGAGGGCTGCGGGACACCGCGCAGGCCGACGCTCCGAGACTTGTTGGTGGGGTGCGCTCATGTCGCGACGTCTGGTCAGCCTGACCCTGGACACCCTGGAGGACCTTCCCCGATCCTGCCGGCGGTGCGTCTACTGGGAGCTGGATCCGGTTTCCGCCGAGCGGGCCTGCGCGGCCGGCGACCCGGGCCTGGAGAAGGAGGCGTGGGTCTCCCAGACACTGCTGGAGTGGGGCTCCTGCGGCAAGCTGGTCTACGTCGACGGCATGCCGGCCGGTTTCGTCATGTACGCCCCACCGGCGTACGTCCCGCGCTCGATGGCCTTTCCCACCTCGCCGGTCTCGGCGGACGCGGCGCTGTTGATGACGGCGCACGTGGTGCCCGCCTTCGCCGACGGCGGCCTGGGCCGGATGCTCGTCCAGGGCGTGGCCCGCGACCTGACCAAGCGCGGCATCAAGGCGATCGAGGCGTTCGGTGACGCCAAGTTCGGCGACGACGCGGACAGCCCGACCCGGGCGTGCCTCGCGCCGGTCGACTTCTTCCTCTCGGTGGGCTTCAAGACCGTCCGCCCGCACCCGCGCTACCCGCGGCTGCGGCTGGAACTGCGCACGGCGCTGAGCTGGAAGTCCGACGTCGAGTACGCGTTGGAGAAGCTGCTCGGCTCGATGAGCCCGGAGACGCTGCTGCGCCCGGTGCGGCCGGCGCCGGCCACCCGCTCGACGAGCTGACCCGGTCAGTCGACCACGGTGCCGGCGGCCACGATCGCCCGCAGCTCGCTCACGTCGATCGAGCCGGTCGGCACGTCCCGCTCGATCGGCAGGTACATCCGCTGCACCCCGGCCACGATCGCCTCGACGACCCGGTCCCGGAACCGGGGGTCGACCAGCCGGCCCAGGTCGTCCGGTGAGGTCAGGTAGCCCACCTCGACGCGGACCGCCGGCATCCGGGTGAGGCGCAGCAGCTCCCACGCCTTCGCGTGGGTGCGGCAGTCGCGCAGCCCGGTGCGGGCCACGATCTCCCGTTGCACCAGCCCGGCCAGGCGTTCCCCGGTGGCCGAGGTGACGCCGTTGTCGGTGCCGTAGTGGTAGGTCGCGACGCCGTCGGCCTCCGGGTTGGCGTGCCCGTCGACGTGCAGCGAGATGAACACGTCGGCGCCGAGCGAGTTGGCCAGCTGGGCCCGGTCCGCGTCGGGCAGGCAGGCCGCCGGTGACGGACCGCGGGTCAGCTGCACCCGTACGCCGGCGGCGGCGAGCCGTCCCTCCAGTCGGCTGGCCAGGTCGTGCACCAGGTCCGCCTCGGTCCAGCGCAGCGTGCCGTCCGGCACCACCACGCCGGGGTCGGTGCCGCCGTGACCCGGGTCGATCACCACGGTCCGGCCGACCAGGGTCGGGCCGGCCTGGCGGATGGCGTCGGACTCGCGCAGCCACTGCGGCCGCCCGCCGACGACCTTGCGGCCGAGGCGGCGCAGCGCGTTGACGGTGTGCGGACCGCAGGAGCCGTCCGGCTTGAGCCCCATCTCGCGCTGGAACTGGGCCACCGCCCGGGAGGTGCGGATGCCGTAGATGGCGTCGGCCCGGCCGACGTCGTACCCCATCTCCAGCAGACGTTCCTGGAGGGACCGGACGTCCTCGCCGGTGAGCGGCTCGGGCACGGCGTGGTAGAGGGCGCGGGCGCCGAACCGCCAGCGCGCCGCGTCCAGCGCCCGCCAGGTCTCCGCGCCGACCCTCCCGTCGACGCTGAGGCCCCGGGACTGCTGGAAGGCACGGACGGCGCGTTCCGTCGCGGTGTCGTAGTCGTCGTGGCCCGGGCCGTCGGCCGGGAGAAGTTCCAGGCCGGCGAGGACGGTGCGGATCTCGGCCACCGCGGGTCCCCGGTCACCGGGTCGGATCGGACGCACGACGACCCCCTCTGCACGGACGTTGGCGGACCGGGAACTCCGACGGACGCTTACGGAGCGTACCGTGACCCGTCACTGTCCGGGTTCGTGTTCACGCAGGTCAGGAAAGCCGGAAGCCCCGCCACCCGGGTGGGGTGACGGGGCTTCCGACGGTGTCGGTCCGGGTCAGAGCGCCGACTCGATGAGTCGGACCAGCTCGCCCTTGGGCTTGGCCCCGGCGATCGACTGGACCGGCTCGCCGTTCTTGAAGATGGTCAGCGTCGGCACGGACATCACCCGGTAGGTGCGCGCCGTCTCGGGGTTCTCGTCGATGTTGAGCTTGACGATGGTGACCTGGTCAGCCATCTCGCCCGCGATCTCCTCCAGCAGCGGCGAGACCTTGCGGCACGGACCGCACCACTCCGCCCAGAAGTCGACCAGAACCGGCTTGTCGGACTTCAGCACGTCGCTCGCGAAGCTCGCGTCCGTGACCGCCTTGGTGGCTCCCACTATGAAACCCCTCCTCCTCGTGAAAATTCTCAGCCCTGCAGGGTGGCGATGAAGCGCTCGGCGTCCAGCGCGGCGGCGCACCCGGTGCCGGCGGCCGTGATGGCCTGCCGGTAGGTGTGGTCGACCAGGTCGCCGGCGGCGAACACGCCCGGCACGTTCGTGCGGGTGCTCGGCGCCTGGACCTTCACGTAACCCTCGTCGTCCATCTCGACCTGGCCGCGGAACAGCTCGCTGCGCGGGTCGTGACCGATCGCCACGAAGACGCCGGTGACGTCGAGCACCTTGCTCTCGCCGGTGTGCACGTTGCGCACCCGGACGCCGCTGACCTTGCCGTCCTCGCCGAGGATCTCCTCGACGGTGGTGTTCCACTCGACCTTGATCTTCTCGTTGCCCAGCGCCCGCTCGGCCATGATCTTGCTGGCGCGGAACGAGTCGCGGCGGTGCAGGATCGTCACCGACTCGGCGAAGCGGGTGAGGAAGCTCGCCTCCTCCATGGCCGAGTCGCCGCCGCCGACCACCACGATGTGCTGGTTGCGGAAGAAGAAGCCGTCACAGGTGGCACAGGACGACACACCGTGGCCCAGGTATTCCTGCTCGCCCGGCACGCCCAGCGGACGCCACGCGGAGCCGGTGGAGAGGATGACGGCCCGGGCCCGGTAGGCGGTCTCGCCCACCCAGACGGTGCTCACCGCGTCGGAGCCGATCTCGCCGGTGTCCTTCAGCTCGACCCGGGTCACGTCGTCGGTGAGGAACTCGGCACCGAACCGCTCGGCCTGCTTACGCATGTTGTCCATCAGCTCGGGGCCGAGGATGCCGTCCGCGAAGCCGGGGAAGTTCTCCACCTCGGTGGTGGTCATCAGCGCGCCACCGGACTGCACGCCCTCGATCACCAGCGGCTTGAGGTTGGCACGCGCGGCGTAGACCGCCGCGGTGTAACCGGCCGGCCCGGAGCCGATGATGATCAGGTTGCGGACCTCGTCCACTGCCGTCTCCCGATGTGTGTGTTCGTCACCGGTGCGCACCGATGTCGATCCCTAGTGCCGACGGCTCTCCGAGGCGCCGGCGCCTGACTTGCAGAACGCCATCGTACGAAGCGGGGATTCCCGAGCCGGTCATCCGGTGGGTCACGTCACGTGGCGGGACAGGCGCGGTGACCGCGGTTTCACCCTACCCGCGTACGGAACCGGGTGTCCGCGCCGGACCCGGGTACGCCGCATTCCGGGCCGCTCACCCACCCCCATCGGGTGCCGCCGGCGTCGGAGAACGTCACCACCAGCGCCGGCGCGCCCTGGAACCGGGCGTAGTCGACCAGGTCGACGGTGAGGGGTGGGGCGCCGTGCTCGGCGCCGATCGCGGTCAGGCAGCCGGCCAGCGCCTCGGGCCGGGCCAGCCGGTCCAGCCCGCCGACGGCGCCGAGGCGGTTCTTCTCGGCGGAGAGCGGGGTCTGCCGGCCGTCGTCCGCCGCACCCGACGGCCCAGCCATGTCCGGTCGCATCGACTTCGGCGACGGGACGGCTGCGGCGGCGGCGGCCCGGCTGCCGGCGAGGCGCTCCGGGGTCCAGTCCGTGCCGCTGCGCAGCGTCGGCCCGGTCGTCCGGTAGGGCGCGGCGGCCATCGGGGCCGCCTCCCCGGCCGCCCGGTCGGCAGTGCTGCCGGAGCTGTCACCCCCCACGTCCGCCAGCCGGCCCACACCCAGGCCCACCGCCGCGACCGAGGCCGCGGCCAGCGCCACCGGGCCGGCCAGTCGGGCCCAGCGTCGGGAGCGTCGGCCCGGACCGGTGCTCCGCCCGGGCCGCTCCGCCGCGCCCGGCGGGCGGGTCACCCGGCCCGGCTGTGCCGGTACGACGTCCCGCAGCGCGCGGTCCGGGTCGGTGGCCGGTGCCGGTCCGGCGCCGGCGAGCGCGGCGGTGATCCGGTCCGCCACCGCCACCGGCATCTCCGGCGCGGGCTCGGCGGCCCAGTCGGCCAGGTCGGCGTGCACCAGGTCGACCGCGTGGGCCAGGCTCGCGTACGCCTCGCGCCACGCCGGGTCCCGCTCGACCAGCCGGGCGACGGTCGCCTGCTCGGGGGTGCCGTCCAGCGCCCCGCCGAGGTAGTCGGCGAGCAGGTCGTGGTCGACCTCGCTGAACTCCCGGGACGTCACGGCTCCTCCTGGCTGACCGAGTGCCGGGACGCTCCCGACGAGGATCCGACGCCCTCGGACGGCCGGCGGTTCCCCGCCGTGACCCGGGGCACGTCCACGGCGTCGTCCGAGCCGGTGCGCAGGTGCCCGAGAAGCACGGCGAGTCGGGCCCGGCCCCGGGCGCAGCGGCTCTTCACCGTCCCCTCGGCGACGTCGAGCATCCGGGCCACCTCGGCCACCGGGTAGCCCTGCACGTCCACCAGGACCAGCGCGGCCCGCTGCTCCGCCGGCAGCGCCGCGAGCGCCTGCCGGACCACCAGCGCGGTCTCGTGGTCCCGGGCGGGCGCGGCCGGCTCGACCCCGCCGGTGTGCCGGCCCGGTTCGCCGTCGGTGTGCACCCCGTCGGGCAGCGGGACGGTGGCGTGGGTCTGACGTCGACGCATCCGGTCCAGGCAGGCGTTCACCACGATCCGGTGCAGCCAGGTGGTGACCGCCGAGTCGCCCCGGAAGCGGGCCGCGGCGCGGTGGGCCGACAGCATGGCGTCCTGGAGCGCGTCGGCCGCGTCCTCGCGGTCGCCGATGGTCCGCAGGGCCACCGCCCAGAGCCGGTCGCGGTGGCGGTGGAACAGCTCGGTGAAGGCGTCCCGGTCGCCCGCGACATGGGCCCGGAGCAGCTCCAGGTCGGATCTGCCCGGCTCGCCGCCGCCGGAGCCCGCCATCACCACGTCCGGCGGAGGTGGCGCGACGGGCACGGCGGACGGATCACGAGCCCTGGACCGTGATCTCCTGGACCCCGAGCTTCCACCCGCTGCCGTCGTCCTTCTTCGGCAGCTCGGTGACCCAGAAGAGGAGGTACTGGTACTTCTGGCTCGGGTCGAAGCCGTTGAACGTCATCGTGGTGCCGTCGTGGTCCTCGAACGGCTGCCCGATCACGGTCGGGTACGCCGCGACGAGGTCCTTGTCGCCCTTGGAGGTGGACGGGAACTCACCGTTGGTGCCGGCGCGCAGCTCGGCCGACGCGCCGGTGGACGACAGGCTGGCCTGGAGCGACTTGACCGTGTGCGGAGCACCGAGGTCGATCCAGATTCCCATGCCCTTCTTGAGGCCACCGAACTTGCCGTTGTTCCGGTAGGTCTGGGTCTCCCAGCCCTCGTCGTCGTTGCCGTCCATGACCTTCTCGGCGTCGCGCACCTCGGCGCGGTCCCCGCTGTCCGGGTCGATCACCCGGACGTCCTGGATGGTGAGCTTGCGGACCGGTGCGGCGGCCTCGCTGCTGCCTCCGCCGGCGGGCGCGCTGCTGGACGGCTGGGCCACCGGCTCCTTGTCGCCGTCGTCCCCGCCACCGAGGGCGTTGACGCCGATGAGCAGCCCGATCAGGGCGACCGCCAGGAGGCCGGCGATGCCCATGGCCACCCGGCGTCCGCCGGCGGCGGCCAGCGGCGACGGCTCCTCGCCGGGGTCGGCGGTGAAGCGCAGCGGGCCGGCCTGCTCCAGGAACTGCTCGTCGGCCGGGATGTCCAGCCGGCTCAGCTCGGCCGCCAGCACGTCCGACGAGGGCGGGGCGATCTCCGGGTCGAGCAGGTCCATGGTGAGGTCGTCGAGGTAGGCCGGCACGCCGGCGCGTACCTGCCGGGGCGCGGCGATGGCGCCGCTGGCGTCCCGGACGGCGTCCGGCAGGGCGGCCCGGCCGTGCCCGGCCGTGGCGCCGTGCAGCGGGGCCTCGCCGTGCGGCCAGTGCCCGGTGAGGGCGAAGTAGAGCACCCCGCCGACGGCCCGCAGATCGCTCTCCTGGCTGTCCGCCCCGTCGGTGCGCGCGTCGGCCAGGACCACCCGGCCGTCGTCGCTGATCATCACGGTGCCGGGGTGGAGGTTGCCGTGCACCATGCCGGTGGCGTGGACGGCGGCGAGGGCGCTGGCGACGGCGTTGCCGATCGCGGTGGCCCGGGTCGGGTCCATCGGGCCGTCGGCGGCGACGATCTCGCGCAGCGACTGCCCGTCCACCCACTCGCGGACCACGTACGCCCGGTCGTCCTCGTCGATCGCGTCATAGACGCCGACCAGGTTGGGGTGGATGACCCGGCTCGCCGCGACCGCGGCCTGGAGCATCTCGGTGGCGGAGTCGCCACCCGGGTAGCGGAGGACCACCGCGACGGGACGGCGCAGGATGACGTCGACCCCGCGCCAGACCAGCCGGCCCGCGCTGTCGTTGTTGATGTGCTCGACCAGCTCGTAGCGCTCGGCGAGGAGCTCACCGACCGAGGGAGCACCGAAGGTCACGACCGCAGGAGAGGTTTCCTCCGCTTCCTGACCCTCGCCGACCTGGGTCACCCGTCCTCCCTCGGTGATCGTGTCGATCGATGGACCCGTGTTGCTGGGCATGTGTTTCCCGCTCTGGCCTCGGTGGAACCGGCACGCCGGCGCCGACGCCCACGTCGGCACCTGCCGTACCCGTCGAGAGCGACCTTACCCGGGATGCCCGGTTCTCCGACATGTCATCTTCCCGCTGTGGCCGGTGGGAAGCCAGTCAGCGCGGTTCCGAACAGGTCGGAACACCCGCGCCGGCGCCCGACCCGGACACGCACCGCCAATCTAGAGGTTGACGGCAAGTAGCCGACGCAGGGGCCGTACCGGTGTGGCGGCCGGTCAGTTTCCCGGCTCCGGCCTGGGCACCCTCGTCCGTACGGTTGGTTGTCCACAGGCCGAGAGGCCCACTGGACGGCGGAATTCCGAGTTATCCACAGCCGTATCCCCAGCCTGGTGATCCTCGTTCACCGTCGGTCACCGGCGGCGTGTCAGCGCCCGAGTCGCCGCCGGACCATCCCGACCACCTCGGTGATCTCGCCGATCCGCAGCAGCATGGCCAGCCCGAGGTAGGTCGCGCCGATCGCCGCGCCGCCGATCACCAACTGGACCGCGGCGGCGGCCCAGCTCAGGTCCGCCGGGTCGCCGGGGAGCACCGCCACCACGAGCACGCCGACCAGCGCCGCACCCAGCGCGGCCACCACCACCCGACCCAGCGTCCGCATGATCCGGCCCAGCCCGATCCGGCCCACGCGGGGCCGCAGCAGTATCGCCGAGATGATCGCCGCGGCCAGGTACGACACCGCGTTGCCGAGCATCATCCCGGCCGCCGCGAACGTGTTTGAGAAGAGCAGGAAGAGGCCCACCTGGAGCAGGACACGCAGGATCACCACCGGGATGTTGACCAGGGCCGGGGTGCGGGTGTCCGGCAGCGCGTAGAAGGCGAACGTGAAGAGCTGGCTGACCGCGAACGGCACCAGGCCGAGCGCCGCCACCAGCAGCACGGTCGAGGTGGCCACCGCGTTGTCGCCGGTGAACGCGCCGTAGCGGAACACCACCACGGAGATCGGGGCGGCCAGCACCGCGTAGCAGACCGCGATGGGCGCGAGCACCGCGCTGACCATCCGGGTGCCCCGGGACAGGTCGGCGGTGACGTCGCCGAACCGGTTCTCGGCGGCGGCCGCGCTCATCCGGGGCATCAGCGCGGTGATGATCGAGACGGCGATGATGCCGTGCGCCATCATCAGCAGCAGGAAGACGTTGTTGTAGATCAGCAGGCCGGCGTTGTCGCCGCCGGCGGCGCGGGTGAGCAGGTTGACCACCACGAAGAGGCCGAGCTGGTTGACCCCGACGTAGCAGAACATCCAGCCGCCGAGCCGGGCCAGCTCGCTCAGGCCGAGGGCGCGGAAGTCGAACCGCCACTTCCAGCGGAAGCCGACCTTGCGCAGCGCCGGCAGCAGGCCGGCGGTCTGCACGGCCACTCCGAGCAGCGTGCCGCCGCCGATCAGCAGGATGCGGTCCCAACCCATCTCGCCGGGCTGGATGATCTTGGCGCCGAAGACCGCGATGTAGAGCGCGCAGACGCCGATGACCACGAGGTTGTTCAGGATCGGCGCCCACATCGGGGCGGCGAAGTGCCCGCGCGTGTTCAGCACCGCGGCGATCAGCGCGCTCACGCCGGTGAAGAACAGCATCGGCAGCATCAGGTAGGACAGGCCGGTGACGAGGCCCTGGTAGTTGTCGTCCTTGCCGCCCGCGTAGATGGAGGTCAGCACCGGCGCCCCGACCATGGCGATCAGCGCGACGGCGGCCAGCGCCAGCACGGCCAGCGTGAGCAACCGCTGGGAGTATGCCTCGCCCCGGTCCGGGTCGGCCTTGCGTCGCCGGACCAGCACCGGGATCAGCACGCTGGTGAGCACGCCGCCGAGCAGGAACTCGTAGACCTGGTTCGGCAGGAAGATGGCGGTGGTGAACGCGTCACCGACCAGCGCGCCGCCCAACGCCGCACCGATCATGAGGTTGCGGATGAAGCCCGTGCCCCGACTGACCAGGCTGCCGACCGCCATCACCGCGCTGTTCGCGGCGGCGCTGGTCTCGCCGACCACCTCCTGCGGCGGCGCGACCGACTCGACGCCGGGCTGGTTCAGCGGCTCCGCCGAGATGAAGGTCGCGCCGTCGTCCGGCGGCAGGCCGCCGTCGTGCGCGTTCGCGCTGCGGTAGAGCCCGCCGCCGCTCATCTCCACAGCCTCCAAGGGGTACGCCGGAACCGGGCCCCGCCGGCCCCGCACAACCGGAACCTTAGTCAACCTCGACCCGTTACCCGCGCCCGGCGCGGTCGATCCACCCCCGGCCCGATAGGCTGGCGCTCCCATGTCCGAAGCCTCCGCCTCCGCCGCCGCCGACCGCCGTGAGCTGACCGCCGCACAGCGCAACGCCGTCGCCGAGCTGCTCCGCGTCTCCCCGGTCGCCGACGAGCTGGGTCGGCGGTTCGCCCGGGCCGGTCACGAACTGCACCTGGTGGGCGGATCGGTCCGCGACGCGCTGCTCGGCCGGCTCGGCAACGACCTCGACTTCTGCACCGACGCGCACCCGGACGACACCGTCCGGATCATCCGGGGCTGGGCCGAGTCGATCTGGGAGACCGGGCGGGAGTTCGGCACCATCGCCTGCCAGCGCGACGGCCTCAACCTGGAGATCACCACGTTCCGCGCGGAGGTCTACGACCAGGTCAGCCGCAACCCGGTGGTGCAGTACGGCACCAGCCTGACCGAGGACCTGAAGCGCCGCGACTTCACCGTGAACGCGATGGCCGTGAGCCTGCCGGACCACCGGTTCACCGACCCGTACGGCGGCCTGGCCGACCTGGCCGCCAAGGTCATCCGTACCCCCGGCACGCCGCAGGAGTCGTTCCGCGACGACCCCCTGCGGATGCTGCGGGCGGCCCGGTTCGCCGCCCAGCTGCGCTTCGCCGTCCACCCGGACGTCCGGGCGGCGATGACCCGGATGGCGACGGACCTGGACCGGATCACCGCCGAGCGGATCCGCGACGAGTTCACCAAGCTGCTCTGCGGCGCCGACCCGATCACCGGGCTGCGGCTGCTGGTCGACACCGGCCTGGCCGAGCGCTTCCTGCCCGAGCTGACCGGCCTGAAGCTCACCATCGACGAACACGCCCAGCACAAGGACGTCTACGAGCACACGCTCACCGTGGTCAGCAACGCCATGTCGCTGGAGGAGGACGGCTGCGACTTCGTGCTGCGGATGGCCGCGCTGATGCACGACGTCGGCAAGCCGGCCACCAAGGCGGTCGGCTCGGACGGCCGGGTCAGCTTCCACCACCACGAGGTGGTCGGCGCCCGGCTGACCAAGGCCCGGATGAAAGCGATGCGCTACTCCAAGGAGATCACCTCCCAGGTGGTCAAGCTGGTCGGGCTGCACCTGCGCTTCTACGGCTACGGCCGGGGCGAGTGGACCGACTCGGCGGTGCGCCGTTACGTCACCGACGCCGGTGACCTGCTGTCCCGGCTGCACAAGCTCACCCGGTCCGACTGCACCACCCGAAACCGGCGCAAGGCGGCCCAGCTCGCGGCCGACTACGACGCGCTGGAGGAGCGCATCGCCCGGATCGCCGCCGAGGAGGACCTGGCCCGGGTCCGGCCCGACCTGGACGGCAACGCGATCATGGAGCTGCTCGGCGTGCCGCCCGGGCCGGTGGTCGGCCGGGCCTGGCAGCACCTGAAGGAGCTGCGCCTGGAGCGCGGGCCGCTGGACCGTGACGAGGCGGAGGCGGAGCTGCTGCGGTGGGCACGCGCCGAGGGCATCGTCGGCTGACCCTCCGGCGGAGAAACGACGACGATACGCCGGCGTGTCGACCGAACGGTTGACGCGTTCCGGTCGATGTCTCCCGCATGATGTTGGTCATCACCAGCCCCCCGGATCGACGGGCGCGGCTGTCCTGATCACATCCGCCCGTCCGATCCGGACGGTCGCTGGACACGGGGAGACAATTCGGTGTCACGTTCCGGCGCGCTGCGCCGCTCCGCGCTGGTGGGGCTCGCCCTCACCTCCGCCACCTCGATCATCTGCGCCGCCACCGGCGGCACCGCCTCGGCCGACCCGGCCGACGCGAAGCGGGCCCCGGTCCGGGGCGCCGACACGCCCGGCGCCGTGCCCGGCCGCTACATCGTCGTCCTGAAGGACGGCAAGGCCACGCCGGCCAAGGTGAAGTCCGCCGCGTCGGCGCTCGCCGGGGAGCACGGCGGCTCCGTCCGCCGGGTCTTCGGCAAGGCGCTGCACGGCTACTCGGCCGCCATGGACCGCCGGCAGGCCGAGCGCCTCGCCGCCGACCCGGACGTCGCGTACGTGCAGCAGGTCCAGCGCTACACGGCCACCGACACCCAGACCACCCCGCCGTGGGGCCTGGACCGCCTCGACCAGCTCAAGGCCAAGACCGACGGCAAGTACACCTACTCGTCGACCGGCGCCGGGGTGACCGCGTACGTCATCGACACCGGCATCGACATCGACCACCAGGACTTCGGCGGACGGGCCAGCAACGGCTACGACGCGGTCGAGTCCGACGACGTCGCGCAGGACTGCGACGGGCACGGCACGCACGTGGCCGGCACCATCGGCGGCACCACCTACGGCGTGGCCAAGAAGGTCAAGCTCGTCGCCGTCCGGGTGCTCGACTGTGAGGGCAACGGCACCACCGAGGGCGTGATCGCCGGCATCGACTGGGTCACCGGTCACGCCAGCGGCCCGTCCGTGGCGAACATGAGCCTCGGCGGTGACAACGACCCGGCCCTCAACGACGCGGTGGCCCGCTCCATCGCCTCCGGCATCACCTACGCGGTAGCGGCCGGCAACAGCTGGACCGACGCCTGCGGCTCCTCGCCGGCGAACGTGCCGGCCGCCATCACGGTCGGCGCCACCGACCGGCTGGACATGCGCGCCTGGTTCTCCAACTACGGCCCCTGCCTGGACACGTTCGCGCCGGGCGCGGGCATCGTCTCGGCGAAGGCCGGCACCACCTCCGGCTCGACGTCCATGAGCGGCACCTCGATGGCGTCCCCGCACGTGGCGGGCGCCGCCGCGCTGCTGCTGGAGGACCACCCCACCTGGACGCCGAAGCAGGTGCGCGACTCCGTCGTCACCACCGGCATCGGCGGCGCGGTGCACGACACCATGGGCTCGCTCGACCGGCTGCTGCACCTCGGCACGGTCCCCACGGCCCGCGGCTCGTACGCCCTCAAGGCCCGGGTCAACGGCCGCTACGTGGTCGCCGAGAGCGCCGGGGCGAAGCCGCTGATCGCCCGCGGGACCGCCATCGGCGCCTGGGAGAAGTTCGACGTGGTCGACGCGGGTGGAGGCCTCTTCGGCCTGCGGGCCCGGGTCACCAACAAGTTCGTGACGGCGGAGAGCGCCGGCGCGAAGCCGCTGATCGCCCGCTCGGCCACCATCGGCGCCTGGGAGAAGTTCCAGATCGTCGACAACATCGACGGCACGATCAGCCTCAAGGCCTCGGTCAACGGCCGGTACGTCACCGCGCCGAGCACCACCTCCCCGCTGATCGCCAGCAAGACCACCATCGGCACCGCCGAGAAGTTCGACTTCGACGCCCCGGCCCCGATCGTCGGTGTCAAGGCGGTCGTCAACGGCAAGTTCGTGACGGCGGAGAGCGCCGGCGCGAAGCCGCTGATCGCCCGCTCGGCCACCGTGGGCGACTGGGAGAAGTACGAGGTGGTCAGCGTCGGTGACGGCTTCTTCGGCCTGAAGGCGCTGATCAACGGCAAGTTCGTGGCGGCGGAGAGCGCCGGCGCGAAGCCGCTGATCGCCCGCTCCACCTCGATCGGGCCGTGGGAGGCGTTCGACTTCCTCGACTACAACGCCGACGGCTCGGTCTACCTGCGGGCCAACGCCAACGGCAAGGCGGTCACCGCGGGCAGCACCGGCACCAGCCAGCTCATCGCCGGCCGCGTCATCGACTGGGAGAGCGAGACCCTCGGTCTGGGCGCCGGCGAGAAGTTCGTCGTCAGCGTGCTCTGACCCGTACCACCACACGGCGCCCGCCGGCTCCCTTCGGGGAACCGGCGGGCGCCGTCGTCGTCACGGGGTGACGGTGCTGCCGTCCACGGTGTTCTTGCCGTTGGTGTGTGCGCTGCCCAGCCGCGCCAGCAGCCCGGCCAGGTCGATGCCGGTCAGGTCGCTGCCGAGCTGGAGGCCCTGGGCGACGTTGCCGGCCACCGACTTGGTCAGCGACGACGCGCCGTCGGTGGAGATGACGGTCATCTTGTCGATCGCGCCGATCGGGGCGCTCGCCGCGCCGACCACCTCGGGCAGCACCTTGACCAGCAGGTCCAGGACCGCGGCCTCGCCGTACGCGGCGAACGCCTCGGCCTTGCGGGCCATCGCGTCGGCCTCCGCCTGGCCCCGGGCGAGGATGGCCGCGGCCTCGGCCTGGCCCTCCCGCTCGACCGCCTCGGCGATCGCGGACCGGCGGCGCTGCTCCGCCTCACCTTCCTTGGCGCCCTCGATCGCGTTCGCCTCGGCGAGCGCGGCGCGCCGGGCCCGCTCACCCTCACCGGTCAGCCGGGACTGCTCGGCGACGGCCTGGGCGGCGGCGATGGTGGCCTGCCGCTCGGCGTCGGCGCGCAGCACCGCCGCGTTGCGGGCCGCCTCGGCCTCCTGCTCCACCTTGTACCGCTGGGCGTCGGCCGGCTTGCGCACCTCGGTGTCGAGCTGGCGCTGCTTGAGTTCGGCGTTGCGCTCGGCCACCTTCTGCTGCTCGGAGAGGATCGCCTGGTCCCGCTCGGCCTGGGCGAGCGGCCCGGCCGCGGCCGACCGTGCCTTCGCCGCGTCGATCTCGGCCTGGATGCCGGCCTGCTTGAGCGACAGGTTCCGGTTCGCCTCGGCGATCGCCTCCTCGGCGAGCAGCCGCTCCTGCTCGGCGGCCTGGCGGGCCCGGGCCTCGGCGATGGCGGCGTCCTTGAGCACCCGGGCGGCCTCCGGCCGGCCCAGGTCGGCCAGGTAGGAGCCCTCGGCCAGGATGTCCTGGAGCTGGAACGTGTCCAGCACCAGGCCCTGGTTGGTCATCGAGTGCTCGGCCTCCTCGGCGACCGCGCTGGCGAACGCGGCCCGGTCCCGGATGACCTCCTCGACGGTGAGCCGACCGACGATCGAGCGCAGCGCGCCGGCCAGCACCTCGCGGGTGAAGTTGTCGATCTCGTCCTGCTGGTGCAGGAACCGCTGCGCGGCGGCCCGGATCGCGTCCTCGGTGCCGCCGACCTTGACGATCGCGACGCCGTGCAGGTCGGCGCGGATGCCCTGCTTGCTCACCGCGCCCCGGATGCCGACGTCGATCCGCCGGCTGGACAGGTCGAGGGACTGCAGCTTCTGCACCACCGGCAGGACGAAGACCGAGGCGCCGAGCACGACCTTCTGCCCGGACATGTCGGTGGAGCGCTGGCCGTCGGCGGTCTGGGTGGTCCGGCCCTTGCGACCGGTGACGATGAAGGCCTCGTTCGGCCCGGCCACCTTGATCCGGGAGAGCACGAAGAGGACGAGCAGGACGGCGAGGAGGACCGCGCCGCCGATGGCGACGAGCAGGGGCATGGGGGTTCCCGTCTGTGCTGAGGGATCAGTAGGTCTCGACGTGCACGCTGGTCTCGCTGAGCGCTTCGACCACGAAGATGCGGGCGCCGATCGGGATCGGTCGGTCGGCTCGGGCGTTGAGCTTCACCGGCTGCCCGGCGAGGCGTACCCGGACCTCGCCGTAACCGCCGGTCGGGATCGGCGTGACCACCAGGCCGATCGCGCCGGCCAGGTGGTCGCGGGTGGGGGTGGGGTCCGTGCGCATGGTGCGGGCCGCGCGGCTCAACCGGGCCGCCAGCCAGGCGGTGGGCACGGCGGCGAGCGCGCCGCCGGCCGCCGCCACCGCGATCATCCCGGAGGTACGCCCTCCGAGCAGCTCGTTGACGATCGCGGCGCCGAACCCGAACGCCCCGGTGAACCCGGCGACCGCCTCCAGCGACACCGGGCCGTCGACGTCCGGGTGGCCCAGGTGCAGCACTCCCGAGCCGAGCAGGGCCAGCGTCAGCACGCCGACCCCGGCTCCGCCGATGATCAGGAAGATGAGCGTCCCCGTGGCCACGACCTGCACGGTATCGACGTCGCGCAACATCGACTACGTGCAGCGAACGTCCAGCTTCCGTCGATCGACCGCTCAGCGCGGTGCGATCGTCACCTCCAGACCGACCAGTTGCTTCGGCAGCGGCTGGCGGACCAGTTCCCGGCCGGTGGTGTCGGCGAGCACGAAGTCGCCCGCGCCGAGCGGCCGACGGTAGAGCAACCGGTCGTCGGTCACCCAGGCGACGTCGGCGGTGGGCAGCGGGTTCACCACCCGGCCGGTCGCCGTCTCCACCAGCAGCGGCTCCTGCCGGCCCTGGACCACCACCAGCTTCCCGTCCGGTGACCAGGCGTCCGGACCGACCGGACCGCCCGGCATGTCGATCAGGCGGGTGGGTCGGCCGTCGTCGACCGACAGGAGCTGCACACCCTTGGCGAGGTCCCGGGGCCACGCCTCCGACTTCTGCCTGCTCAGCGTCAGGGCGACCTCCCGACCGTCGCGCGTCCAGGAGAACTCGCACCGGTCGGCGCACGGCCAGCCGAGCAGGCCCACCGGATGCGTCCTCTTCGTGCCGTCCAGGTCGAGCACGACGAAACCGAAGTGGTCGACCTGCTGACTGGTGAACAGCAGCCGCCGTCCGTCCGGGGACCAGCGTGGGGCGGTCAGCGCGCGGCCGACCTCGTACCAGCGGGTCTGTCCGGTGGCCAGGTCGAACAGGCCGATCTCCCGGGGGCGGTCGTCGTCCCGGACCGCGACGAGGGAACCGGTCGGCGCCGGGAAGATGCCGTCGTAGCGGTCGGTGGCGAAGTATCGGCCGCGTCCGCGGTCGAGCAGGAGTCCGCTACCGGAGCCGCCCGCCACCTGGGCTCGGGTGACCACCCAGTCGCCGGGCAGCACCAGCGGCCGCTGCGCCCAGTCCGCGCCGGGCACGGCTCGGAGCGCGGGCGAGGGGGTGACGGTGACCTGCGGCGTCGTGGGCGTGGTCGGCGGTGGGCCGGTGCGGGGGCGCAGCAGCACGAACGGCAGGGTCACCGCCACCACGGCGACCAGCGCGGCGGCGGCCGCCGCGACGCGCCGGCGCCGGCGCAGCCGGCGGCCCCGACCGAGCGCCCGCGACGCCAGGTCCGGCGCGGGCGCGGCGCCGTCGGCGAGGTCGCGTACGGCGCTGCGGAGCATCTCGTCCAGCGGCGAGTTCATCGGGTCACCTCCGAGCGGTCGGCCAGCTCGTCGAGCGCCGGCACGAGGTGCCGGAGCCGGGCCAGCGCCTTGGCGCTCTGGCTGGCCACGGTGCCGGGCCGGCAGCCGAGCAGCGCGGCGGTCCGCTCGACACTCAGGTCCTCCAGGTAGCGCAGCGTCAGCACGGCGCGCTGGCGTGGCGGCAGCGCGCGCAGCGCGTCGCGCAGCAGCAGTCGCAGGTCGCTGTCGTCGCCGGCCGCCGGCCGCTCCGGCAGCTCCGGCACCGGCACCTCCGCCCGTCGCGCCCGCCGTCGCCAGCCGGAGACCTGGTCGTGGTACAGGATCCGCTTCACGTACGGCTCCGCGTCGCCGCGGATCCGGGGCCACCGGGCGTACGCCTTGGCCAGCGCGTTCTGGAGCAGGTCCTCCGCCGCGTGCTGGTTTCCGGCGAGCGCGTACGCGACCCGCAGCAGGACCGCTCCGCGCTCGCTGACGAACGCGGTGAACTCCCGGTCGACCTCCGCCACCGTCCACCTCCGTCTCTCCGACGCCCGGGGTGGGGAAAACTTTGCCCGCCACGCGACAATGGGTGGCATGCGCTGGACCGTGCTCGACTCGCCGATCGGGGAGTTCTCCGTGGGGACCGACGACGACGCCGTGCGCGGCGCGCACTTCGGCCGGGTGGTGTCGGCGGCCGACGAGCCCGGCGACGACCTGGCCCGGCTGGCCGTGGCCGAGTTGCGGGCCTACTTCGCCGGTGAGCTGACCGAGTTCAGCGTGTCGGTGTCGGCGCCCCGGGGCTCGGAGTTCGAGCGCGCGGTCTGGCGGGAGATGACCCGCATCCCCTACGGCGAGACGACCACCTACGGCGAGGTGGCCCGGGCGCTCGGCGACCCGGGCGCGGCGCGGGCGGTCGGGGTGGCGTGCAACCGCAACCCGGTGCCGGTGATCGTGCCCTGTCACCGGATCGTCGGCGCGGGCGGCAAGCTGGTCGGCTTCGGCGGCGGGCTGCCGCGCAAGGTGACGCTGCTGGAGTTGGAGGCGGCCTCGGCGCTGCGGCGCGCCTGGTCCTGACGTACCGAAGAGGGAAGGCCGGGTCCGTGCGGACCCGGCCTTCCCTCGGTGTCGTTCAGCGCGTCAGCGCTCGACCTCGCCGGCGATGAACGCCTCGACGGCGGCGTGCGCGTCGTGGTCGGCGTACTGCTCCGGCGGGGACTTCATGAAGTAGGACGAGGCGGAGAGGATCGGGCCACCGATCTTCCGGTCCAGCGCGATCTTCGCGGCCCGGACGGCGTCGATGATGACACCGGCCGAGTTCGGCGAGTCCCACACCTCGAGCTTCAGCTCCGCGTTGAGCGGGGTGTCACCGAAGGAACGACCCTCCAGGCGGATGTACGCCCACTTGCGGTCGTCCAGCCACGGCACGTGGTCGGACGGGCCGATGTGCACGTCGCTCTTGCTCATCTCGTGCGGGATCTGGGAGGTGACCGACTGGGTCTTCGAGATCTTCTTCGAGACCAGGCGGTTGCGCTCCAGCATGTTCATGAAGTCCATGTTGCCGCCGAAGTTGAGCTGGTACGTGCGCAGCAGCTCGACCCCGCGGTCCTCGAAGAGCTTCGCCAGGGCGCGGTGCACGATGGTGGCGCCGACCTGGCTCTTGATGTCGTCACCCACGATCGGCAGGCCGGCGTCGGTGAACTTCTGCGCCCACTCCGGGTCGGAGGCGATGAAGACCGGCAGGGCGTTCACGAACGCGCAGCCGGCGTCGATCGCGGCCTGGGCGTAGAACTTGTCGGCCTGCTCGGAGCCCACCGGCAGGTAGGAGACGACCACGTCGACCTGCGCGTCGCGCAGCGCCTGCGCCACGTCGACCGGCTGGGCGTCCGACTCCTCGACGATCTCCCGGTAGTACTGGCCGAGACCGTCGAAGGTCGGCCCGCGCTGCACGGTCACGCCGGTCGGCGGGACGTCGCAGAGCTTGATCGTGTTGTTCTCGCTGGCGACGATCGCCTCCGCGAGGTCCATGCCCACCTTCTTGGCGTCCACGTCGAACGCCGCGACGAACTTCACGTCGGAGACGTGGTAGTCGCCGAAGGTGACGTGCATGAGACCCGGGACGCGGTCGTTCGGGTCGGCGTTCCGGTAGTACTCCACGCCCTGTACGAGGGACGAGGCGCAGTTACCCACACCGACGATGGCGACGCGGACGGAGCCCATAGCGTCTGCCTCCTTCTTCTTCATCACGGCCGCTCTGACCTGGACGTGCCAGGCGTGGGCGGGCTGTCGTTGTCTCCTCGGCCACCGGTCGTCCCGGGTCGCGGGGCGGTCGGGGCCCGGCCGGAGCGCTCGTTGGCGATGAGCTCCTCCAGCCAGCGGACCTCACGCTCACAGGCGTCGAGCCCGTGGCGTTGCAGTTCCAGGGTGTACGCGTCGAGACGCTCGGCTGCCCGGCCGAGCACGTCGCGAAGACCTTCGCGGCGTTCCTCGATCTTTCGACGACGACCTTCCAGGATCCGGAGCCGGGTGGCCTGGTCGGTCCGGGCGAAGAACGCGAAGTGCACGCCGAAGCCCGTGTCGTCGTACGTCTCGGGTCCAGCCTGCGCTATGAGCTGGGCGAAGCGTTCCTTGCCCTCCGCGGTAATGGTGTAGACCACCCGACCGCGTCGGCTGGTCAGCGCGGGAACCTCCTCGGCGGTCGCGGGTGTCTCGGCGGCTTCGGTGATCCATCCCGCCGCCTGCAGCCGGCGCAGGGTCGGGTATAGCGTGCCGTAGCTGATCGCCGCCCGGATGGCGCCGAGTTTGGCGGTCAACTCCTTGCGCAGCTCGTAGCCGTGCATCGGAGCCTCCTGGAGGAGGCCCAGGATGGCGAATTCGAGCACGGGCCATCCCTTCTTTCCCCCTGCGCGGAGCGCTAACCACCGCGATGTATCGGACCGATACATCGCACGGTAGCGGAGAGGGGTGGGCAGGGCAAACCCCGGGTTACGCGACATCGCCGTCACCGATGGTGACCATGGTCGCCTCGGTTAGCCGGAGCGCGTACCCTTTGCCGCATGCGTACGCAGCGCCAGGTCGTCGACTACTCGCTCCAGAAGCGGGCGGTGCTGCGTGAGCTCCTCGCCGGGCGGATCGGCACGTACGACGTCTGCGACGCCTCGCCGTACCTGAAGAACGCCGCCCGCTTCCACGGTGAGCCGACCGACCACCGCTGCCCGATCTGCCGCAGCGAGAACCTGATCCACGTCCACTACATTTACGGTGACGAACTCAAGCAGTCGGCCGGCCAGGCGCGTACCCGGGCTGAGTTGCCCGTCCTGGCCATGACGCTGCGTGAGTTCCAGGTGTTCGTGGTGGAGGTGTGCCCCGGCTGCGACTGGAACCATCTCGTCGAGCAGTTCCTGCTCGGCCGGGACGGTCTCGCGGGCGAGGCGGAGGACGCGGGCGAGTCGGTCGCGGCCAACGGCTCCACCCCTCGGCGAAGGCGAGAGGCGCAACGGTGAACGCGGCTGTCCCGACCGCTGCCGGCCCGGTGACCGGGCGGCACGAGCGACAGCCATTAAGCGTAATTGGTCCGATTAGGTCGGATTTGACGGGCGTACGCTGGCACGGCCGGCAGGTAACGTCCCGTGTTCCAGCTCACGGCAACCCGGTGGTGGCGCCCCCGCGCCCCACCGCGACCGGCAGGGTGTGAGGAATGAACTACGGCGATCCCAGTTCTTCGCGTGGGCGGGCCCAGATCCCGGGCCCGAACGGCGACCCCGGTTCCGAGCGGAGTCCGCGCGGGAACGGTTGGTCCGGCGCACCGGAGGGTGGCGCCTCGGCGCGCGCCTCGGTGACACCGCGCGGCACCGGCGGCCGGGCCTCGGTCGGTGGCGCCGCGCCGGCACCGCGTGGTGCCTCGGGCTCGGCCTCGGTGGGCCGGGCCGGCGCGGGCCGGGCCTCGGTGCCGGTCTCGCCGGCTCCCGGCGCGCCCGGGCGCGCGGGCCGGGCGTCCGTGCCGATCTCCCCGGCCGGTCCGGCCGGCCGCGCCTCGGTGGGCGCGGCGAGCGTCGGCGGCGCCGGGCGGGCGAGTGTCGGGGCGGCGTCGATCGGCGGCCGGGCCCCGGTGTCCGGCTTCTCCGGCGGTGGCCCGGTCGGGCCCGGTGGCCCGGGTGGACCGAACGGCCCCGGCCGCTCCGGCCGGGGCGGCCGCGGTGGTGACCCGGCGCAGGCGAAGAAGCGGCGGCGGATCAACATCCTGATCGCCGGCTTCGCGGTGTTCATCATGCTCGCCGGCATCGGCGTGGTCAGCTTCACCTGGTACTCGCAGGGAGTGCCGCTCCCGCAGGACACCATCCCGCCGCTGTCGACCACCATCTACGACTCGAGCGGCAAGTCGCCCATCGCCCGGATCGGCGACCAGAACCGCCAGCTGGTCACCATCGACCAGATCCCGGAGCACGTCCAGCACGCGGTCGCCGCGGCCGAGGACCGGAACTTCTACCGGCACTCCGGCGTGGACTACAAGGGCATCACCCGGGCCGCCTGGAACAACCTCACCGGCGGCGACAAGCAGGGCGCCTCGACGATCACCCAGCAGTACGCGCGCAACGCGTTCGACAACCTGAACCAGGACACGTACGGCCGGAAGGTCAAGGAGGCGATCCTCGCCTCCAAGCTGAACGACCGCTACGACAAGCCGACGATCATGCAGCACTACCTGAACGTCATCTACTTCGGCCGCGGCGCCTACGGCATCCAGTCGGCGGCCCGGACGTACTTCGGCAAGGACGTCAAGAGCCTGACGGTGGCCGAGGGCGCGGTGCTGGCGGCGCTGATCAAGCAGCCCGAGCCGAGCGCCTCGCACCAGGGTTACGACCCGGCGATCAACCCGCAGGCCGCGCTGGACCGGTGGAACTACGTCATCAACGGCATGATCAGTGAGAAGTGGCTGGACGCGCCGAACATGCCGGAGCACCCCACCGAGTATCCGACCAAGTCGCTGCAGAAGCCGACCAAGAACAGCGCCGGTGGCTTCGGCATCGACACGCCGTACGGCAACGTCGTCAACTACGTCTCGCAGGAGCTGCGCGAGATGAACCTGTGCACCGACAACGAGGCCGAGGCGACCGACGCCAAGCCGCTCTGCTCCAAGGCGCTCAGCCGTGGCGGTTACAAGATCACCACCACGATCGACCGGAAGATGCAGGAGGCGGCGCTCGACGCGGCCCAGCGGGCCCGGAAGGGATCCGAACTCTCCGGGCAACGAGAGAACCTGATGGCGGCCGTGGTGTCGATCGACCCGAAGACCGGTCGGGTGCTCGCCTACTACGGCGGCGACAACGGCACCGGCACCGACTACGCCGGCAAGAACGTCGAGAACGGTGTGGTCAGCGGCGGCCACTCGCCGGGTTCGAGCTTCAAGATCTACACGCTGGCGGCGGCGCTGAAGGCCGGCATCTCGATCAAGTCGCGGTGGAAGGGCTCGGCGTTCACCCCGAAGGACACCAAGTTCAAGGTGAGTAACGCCGGCGCGGACAAGGTGTCCTGCGGCGACTCCTGCACCCTCGAACTGTCCACGCTCAAGTCGCTGAACGTGCCGTTCTACTACATCACCGAGAAGATCGGTCCGGACAAGGTGCTCGACATGGCCAAGCAGGCCGGCGTCACCACCATGTGGCAGACCGACACCAACCCGGCCAAGGCCCACGACCTGACCGAGGCCGACCCGAAGGACCTGGCCCCGAACCCGTTCTTCCACGTGATCGGCTACGGCCAGTACCCGATCACCGTGCTCGACCACGCCAACGGCGTCGCCACGTTCGCCAACCAGGGCATCTACAACAAGGCGCACTTCATCCGGAAGGTCGAGAAGCAGAATCCGGTGACCGGCAAGTGGGACCTGGTCGGCGCCGAGAAGCTGAAGGGGCAGCGGCGGATCGACAAGGACATCGTCGCCGACGTGACCTCCGTGCTGGAGCAGTACCCGGCGCAGGTGAACCACCGGCTCGACGACGGACGCAAGGCCGCCGAGAAGACCGGCACCTGGGAACTCGGCGACGGCAGCACCGACAACGGCGACGCCTGGATGATCGGCTACACGCCGCAACTCGCCACCGCCGTCTGGGTCGGCAACAAGGGCGCCCGTAAGGCGATCAAGTACAAGAACGGTACGAGCATCAGCGGCGCCAAGATGCCCGGTGACATCTTCGAGCGCTTCATGAACGCCGCGCTCAAGGGGGAGAAGAAGGAAGACTTCCCGCCCGCGGCGAACGTCGGCAAGGACGACACCGGCAACGGCGAGGCGCCCCCGCCGCCGCCCACCCAGCCGGGTCAGCCCGGCGGCCCGGGCTGCGACCCGCTGGGCCTGTTCTGCCCCGGTGGCACCCCCGGTGGGGGCACCCCCGGCGGCGGCAACCCGGGCGGTGGCGGCGACCAGGGCGGCGGTGGCAACCCCGGTGGGGGTGGCTTCCCCGGTGGCGGCGGTGGTGGCGGGTTGCTCCCGAGCACACCACCGACGCGACAGACCAACTGACGCGTACGACCTGACGGCGGCGGCCGGACCCCAGCGGTCCGGCCGCCGCCGTTTCGCGGACCGGAATTTCTCCGCGCGCGACGGGACGGCGACCCCCGGCGTACGGCAGGATGCCTCTCCATGAGCACCCAGTCGCCCGCAGGCATCGACGAGCCCGGCGAGTCCGGGGCCGTGCCACGACCCGCAACGGCCGTGGACCACCCGTCCCGGTCGGACTGGTTCGTCCGGGGCACGTCCGGTCTGATCGGTGGGCCGCTGGGTGACCACGCCGCCGTGCTGGACCGGCCCGCCGGCCGGGAGGGTCGGTTCTGGACCGCCGCGCGGATCGTGCTGGCGCTGGTCTGCCTGACGCTCGCCCTGCACTGGGTGCAGAAGTCGCCGTGCCAGGACGGCGCCTGGCAGAACAACGTCCAGTACACCCGGATGTGCTACACCGACGTGCTGGCGCTCTACTACGCCGAGGGGCTCAACGAGGGCAAGGTGCCCTACGCCGACCACCCGGTGGAATATCCGGTGCTGACCGGCTACTTCATGGGGGCGATCGGCCTGCCGGTGCACGCCGTCGGCGTCGACAACCCGGGCATGAACCAGGGGCAGTGGTTCTACAACCTGACCGCGCTGGTGCTCGGCGCGCTCGCCGTCGCCACCGTCGCGGTCATCCTCAACCTGCGTCGGCGACGACCCTGGGACGCGGCGCTGTTCGCGCTCTCCCCGGCCCTGGTGCTCACCGCCACCGTCAACTGGGACCTGCTCGCCGTCGGCCTGGCCGCGTTCGGGCTGCTGGCCTGGGCGCGCACCCGACCCGACCGGTACGGCATGCTGCTGCCCGGGGTGGCCGGGGTGCTGATGGGGCTCGGCGGCGCGGCGAAGATGTGGCCGCTGTTCCTCCTCGGGCCGATCCTCGTCCTCTGCGCGCGGGCCGGCCGGCTGCTGGCCGGGCTCGTCGCGACCGGCTCCGCGCTGGTCGCGCTGGTCGCGGTGAACCTGCCGGTGGCCATCCCCTACCGGGAGAATTGGGAACGCTTCTTCGACCTCAACACCACCCGCCCCATCGACTGGGGCACGCTCTGGTACATCGGCCGCTACCTCGACGGCCGGATCAGCCCCTCCGCGCCCGGCGAACTCGGGCCGTTCGAGTGGCTCAACGCGAACATCTCCACCCTCAACTGGGTGTCGTACCTGCTGTTCGGGGCGGCCTGCCTCGGCGTCGCCGCGCTGGCGCTGCTCGCCCCGCGCCGGCCCCGGCTGGCGCAGCTCGCCTTCCTGGTGGTCGCCGTGTTCCTCATCTTCAGCAAGGTCTGGTCGCAGCAGTTCGTGCTCTGGCTGCTGCCGCTCGCGGTGCTCGCCCGGCCCCGCTGGGGCGCGTTCCTGGCCTGGCAGTTCGCCGAGGTCTGCTACTTCGCCGCGTTCTACGGCGAACTGCTCGGCACCGCCACGTCCCGGCCGGTCTTCCCCGAGGGCGTCTTCGTGCTGGCGTCCAGCCTGCGCCTGATCACCGTGGCGGTGCTCTGCGGCTTCGTGATCCGGGACATCCTGCGGCCCGAGCGGGACGCGGTCCGCCAGACCTACGCCGACGACCCGGACGGCGGGCTGCTCGACGGCGCGCCCGACGCGCCCTGGCACCAACGCTGGCGCTCGGGCGCGGTCGACCGCCCCGTCGAACCCGTCCCCGTCTGAGCGGAGCCGGCCGGCGCTACAGCCGGTAGACCACCGCCCCGGCGACCTGCTCCCGACTCACGCCCAGCCCCTCGACCGGCCGGTCGAGCATCCCCTCCCACGGGGTGCCGCCGAGCCGCTCGGGGAGCACCACCACGGTCTTCACCCCGACCCGCCGCAGGTAGTCGATGCTGGCGAAGTCGGGGAAGCTGACCGTGGCCTCGCGGATCTGGGTCTGCGAGTTCGGGGTGAAACCACTGCCGCCGTTGACCATCGGTTGGAACCGGTCGGTCGACCAGAGCATCACCGGCTGGTCCAGGTTCTGGCTGCTCGGCAGCACCAGCATCGGGCCGTCGACGACCCGCATCACCGCCGGCTGCTGCGGCACCACCGGGTGCGGGGTGACGTTCAGCCCCTCCGCCAGCACCAGCAGCAGCGGCACCAGCGTGGCCAGCCGCAGCCACGGGCCGGGCCACGGCGGGACCCGCTCGGCGGCCAACTCGCGCACCCGCATGCAGAACGCGGTGACCGCGCCGGCCGCGAGCAGACCGAGGAGCAGGGTGGTCCACAGCATCATCCGGCCCGGCGTGCGCAGCCCGTTCCACCCCGGCAGGTAGTCGAAGAGCGGCACGTAGGTGAACCGGCCGCCGAGGAACCGGGTGCCCATGCCCAGCGCCATCGTCACCAGCACCCCGGCGAGCAGGAACAGCCGGTGCCGGACCCGCCAGACCGAGAAGAACAGCCCACCGGCGGCCAGCGCGTAGAGCACGAAGCCGGGCAGCAGCGTCATCTCCGGGCTCCAGGGCAGCACGGCCCGGGCCCCCTCGTGCAGCTCGCCCCAGACCCGGGACTCGGCCGGCGCGGTGAAGAACCCGCTGGCCGGCGGCGAGTAGAGCTGGATCTCGGCGAGCGTGCGCGCCGCGTTCGGGTGCAGCTCGGCGACCTTGAAGAACGGGATCGCCAGCAACCCGCCCACCACCGCGAAGACCAGCCCGCCGAACAGGTCGGCCAGGAACAGCCGCCGACCGAACGGACGCTTCACCCGGCGCCGCCGGACGAACCACAGCACCGCCGCGACCAGCACGACACCGGCCAGCAGGTAGGCGAACGGCAACCCGATGCCGAAGCCCAGGCTGAGCTGCCAGGCGGCCACCAGCCAGCCGGCGAACGCCCACCCCGCGTGCCGGCGACGCGGCCGGTAGCCGTACCGCAGCGACCAGCCGTGCCCCCGGGCCAACATGGCCAGCGCCAGCGGGATGCCGCCGTTGGAGATGATGTGCAGGTGGCCCGCCTGGGCCAGCAGCCACGGCGCGTACGCGAAGCCCGCCCCGGCCACCGCGCCGCCGATCCGGCCCGCGCCGAGCTGCCGCGCCAACGCGTACGCCCCGAACGCGGCGAGCGCGTGCGCCAGCACGAACATGATGTTGTAGCGGAGCACGGCGTGCTCCGGGCCGACCCCGATCAGGCCCGCCGGGGCGTAGCCGAGCAGGGTGTCGGAGAACGCGAAGCTCCAGTTCTCCGGGAAGAACGCGTTGGAGTGCCACAGCATCGCCGGGTCGGTGCGCAGAATGTGCCCGGACCACGCCATCTGCCACGCCTGCAGGCTCGGGTCCCAGTAGTCCTGCGGCAGCGTGTAGCGCGGGTAGCGCAGCGTGGGCCAGGTCATCGCCACGGCCAACGCCAGCGCGGCGACGGCGGCGAGCGTCCACTCGTGCACCAGGAACCGACCCACCGCGCGGGTGGCGCGGCGCACCCGGCCGAACACCGGCTCGGGCGCCGGCCCGAACGCCGAGAAGGGATCGGCCGGCTTGTCGTCACGGTCCCCGTCCTCGGCGTCGTCGGTGCCCGGGGCGTGGTCGCCGGTGCCGTCGGCCTTGGCGGTGGCGTCGTCGGTGGCACCGGCCTCGTGCGGCGCGTCGGCGGTCGCAGGCGGCTTCTCCGCCTCGGTCTCCTCCGGCGCCGGTCGCGGGTCGGCGTCGGACCGGCCGGTGGCGCCGGACTGCTCGGTGGTCATGCCGTGGCACCCAGCTGGCCGCGCAGGAACGCGATGTCGGCCGCCTGCCCGTCGACACCGCCGGGCGTCTCCACGATGACCGGTGCGCCGGCGGCCCGGATCACCGCCACCAGCAGCTCCGGGTCGATGGTGCCGCCGGTCAGGTTGTCGTGCCGGTCCTGGCCCGAGTTGAAGGCGCCCTTGGAGTTGTTGGCGTGGATCAGGTCGATCCGGCCGGTGATCGCCTTGACCCGGTCGACCAGGCCCAGCAGCTCCTCGCCGCCGGCGTACGCGTGGCAGGTGTCGAGGCAGAAACCGACCTCGTGGTCGCCGAGCGCGTCCCAGAGGCGGGCCAGCGCGTCCAGGTGCCGGGCGCAGGCGTTGTCCCCGCCGGCGGTGTTCTCGATCAGCACCGGGAGCGGGAAGCCGCCGGAGTCCGCCGCGTACGCGAAGGTCTTGCGCCAGTTGTCGAAGCCGACCGCCAGGTCGTCACCGGCGTTGACGTGGCCGCCGTGCACGATCAGCCCTCTGGCCCCGACCGCCGCCGCGGCGGTGGCGTGACCGAGGAGCAGCTTGCGGCTCGGGATGCGGATCCGGTTGTTGAGCGTGGCCACGTTGATCACATACGGCGCGTGGACGTAGAGGTCGACGTCGGCGGAGCGGAGGCGTTCGGCGTCCTCCCGGGGCTTCGGGGCCTTCCAGCCCTGCGGGTCGGCGAGGAAGAACTGCACCGCCTCGGCGTCCCGGGCGGCCGCCTCGGCCAGCGGGTCGGTCGGATCGACGTGGGCTCCGATTCGCATGCAGGGCAGCCTACGTCTCGCCTGCGACGCGCGGTACGCACGCGCGCGGGGGGTTCCGGCGGGCCGACGCGTCACCACCCGCCCCGGCGGTCGTTGTCCGAGGTGGGATCGATGGTCGACGCTCCGCCGGACGTGGTCCACAGCACGGACGGACGAGCGGAGACCCCCGGTAACGGGACGCCCCGCCGTGCGGCCCGGCACGACGGGGCGGGATCCGCCGGTACGCCGGCACCACCCGGAGCCAGATGGACGAATTCCTCCATTTACCCCAAGTGGTGACGAGAGCCGCTGTATGGTCAGACCAGGTGACAACACGATAAAGCTCCGCGGGGCGTCCTCGATCCAACCTCATCGGTGTGGTCGTTCCTCCCCAGGTCCCACCCAAGGAATGCGGACGGGACGCCCCGCGGCCCCGTGGACAGGGGTCCACCGCACGGCGCGCGACGCCGACGGTGGGCCCCTGTCACCGCGTCCGGGCCACCGGCCCGGGCATGATCGTCCGGACCGGCTATCCTGGTCCGGTTGTCCGCGTCCGGCCGGGTTCCCCCGGCACCGGGCGGGCAGCGACGCACGACCTCCTGCCACGGAAGGACCGTGGCCGCTTAGCCCACAGGAGGTGAGCACGTCTTGCGTCATTACGAAGTCATGGTGATCCTCGACCCCAGCCTCGAGGAGCGCACCGTCGCCCCGTCGCTCGACACGTACCTGAACGTGATCCGGACCGCGGGTGGCTCGGTGGAGAAGACCGACGTGTGGGGCCGCCGGCGCCTCGCGTACGAGATCAACAAGAAGGCCGAGGGCATCTACGCCGTCATCGACCTCCAGGCGTCGCCGGAGGCCGTGGCCGAGCTGGACCGTCAGCTCCGACTCAACGAGTCGGTGCTGCGCACCAAGGTCATCCGCCCGGAGATGCGCTGAGCATCTAGACCCGGCACGTCCGGATCAAGCCTCATCCGCGATGTCGGAGGGCTCTGAGAGCCTGTACGGCACAACGATGAGTGCGCGAGGAGATGGTCATGGCAGGAGACACCACCATCACGGTCATCGGCAACCTGACCGATGACCCCGAGTTGCGGTTCACCCCCTCCGGCGCGGCGGTCGCCAAGTTCCGGGTCGCTTCGACGCCCCGGTTCATGGACAAGGCGTCCGGCGAGTGGAAGGACGGCGAGCCGCTGTTCCTCTCGTGCACGGTCTGGCGCCAGGCCGCCGAGAACGTCGCCGAGTCGCTGCAGCGCGGCGCCCGGGTGATCGTGTCCGGCCGGCTTCGTCAGCGGTCGTACGAGACCCGCGAGGGTGAGAAGCGCACCGTCATCGAGCTGGAGGTCGACGAGATCGGCCCGTCCCTGCGCTACGCCACGGCGAAGGTGCAGAAGATGTCCCGCTCGGGTGGCGGTGGCGGCGGCTTCGGTGGTGGTGGCGGCCAGGGTGGCGGCGGAGGCAACTTCGACGACCCCTGGGCCTCGGCTGCCCCGGCCCCCTCCCGCGGTGGTTCGGGCGGCGGAAACTTCGACGAGGAGCCCCCGTTCTGATGGCGCCGAGCGCCCGCGATCGCAAACCAGGAGCAAGAGCAATGGCGAAGGCTGCGGCACTGCGCAAGCCGAAGAAGAAGGTGAACCCGCTCGACAAGGACGGGATCACCTACATCGATTACAAGGACACCGCGCTGCTGCGCAAGTTCATCTCCGACCGCGGCAAGATCCGCGCTCGACGGGTGACCGGCGTGACCTCGCAGCAGCAGCGGCAGATCGCCCGTGCGGTCAAGAACGCCCGCGAGATGGCGCTCCTGCCGTACACGGCCACGACCCGCTGAGAGGAGGCACGGACATGAAGATCATCCTGACTCAGGAGGTGTCCGGCCTCGGCTCTCCGGGCGACATCGTCGAGGTGAAGGACGGCTACGGCCGTAACTACCTGCTGCCGCAGGGCTTCGCGATCGCCTGGACCAAGGGTGCCGAGAAGCAGGTCACGGTCATCAAGCGGGCCCGCTCGGCCCGCGAGGTCCGCGACCTCGGCCACGCCAACGAGATCAAGGGCCAGCTCGAGGGCCTGAAGGTCAACCTCAAGGCCCGCGCCGGCGACGGCGGGCGGCTCTTCGGCTCGGTCACCCCGGCCGAGATCGTCGAGGCCGTCAAGGCCGCCGGCGGTCCGACCCTGGACCGTCGCCGGCTGGAGACGCCCGGCCACATCAAGTCGCTCGGCGCCTACCCGGTCAGCATCCGGCTGCACCCCGAGGTGACCGCCAAGTTCGACCTGAACGTGGTCAAGGGCTGACGCCACCAGCACGACGCGAGGGCCCGCACCGGACACCGGTGCGGGCCCTTCCGCATCCCACCGCGCCCCGCGCCGACGTCAACCGATCGGCTGGCCGGTCACCGCGCTGATCACCACCGTGGACAGCCCGCCACCCACCACAGCAGCCGCCAACGCCACCGTCGCCGACCGCCAGGTCGTGCCGACCTGTCGCAACAGCACCGCCACCACGAGGCTGCTCACCATCGCCAGCCCGAACCGCGGCGCCGCCGCCAACAACGACGCGAGCGCATGCGCCCGCGGCGAGTCGCAACCCCCGCCGGTGAGGTCGGTGACACAACCCGCCGGAGCCTGCCCGTTCAGGAACACCAGACCCAGGAAGAGCAGCACCGCCGGCACCAGATAGCAGGCGGCCGTGTAGACCAGCGGCCGCAACGGGCCACCCGGATCCGGGTCCAGCAGGTCGTCCTCCAGCCGCCGGCTCCACGAGCCGCCGCCGATCGTCTCCACCCGCTGCCGCAGCGCCGACCCGCCCGACCGCACCGGCTCCACCGGCCGCCGGCGCGGCGCGGCACGCGGACGCGGAGCCGTGTACGCCACCATCGGCGACCGCGGCGCCGACGGAGGTGTCTCCATCCAGCGCGGATCGTCACCCGCCAGCCGGGTACCCGACCAGAACTCCTCGGCCCGCTGTGGAGACGCCCAGCCCTCCCGGACCGGCGGCGCCGTCCGATCCCAGGGATCGACGTCCGCATAGCGGTCGCCGCCGTCGCGTACCCGCTCCAGATAGCCCGTGTCGGTGAACCGGTCCCACTCACCCGTGTGCTCCGTGCGGTCCCACCGGCTCTCCGACTGGTCCCACCTGCTCCCGGTGGCCGCCCGACCCCACGCGTGCACACCCGACGCGTCCCACGGATCCACCGCCGGCGGTTCCGCCGGACCAGGCTCCCCCGCCCGGCCCCGCTCCCACGGGTCGACCGCGGGCCGCTGCCACGACGGCTCCACCGCCGCGGGCCGAGACCACGACGGCTCCGCCGCCGCCGGCGGTGACCAGGACGAGTCGCTGCTTGCCCGCCGGCTCCGCCGGGTCGGCCGTTCCGCCTCCCACCCACCGGAGTCACCGACCGGGCCGGCCTCATCCGCCAGCCCCGACCAGGTCACCTCCGGCTTGCGGCTCGCCGCACGACGGGGACGCGCCCGCGGCGCCACCCCCGACACCGGCCCGTCCTCGGCCCCCTCGGCGCGCCGGCTCCCGACGTACCCCTGCTCCTGCGGGGCGTCCATCGTCCACTCGGCGGTGTGGTCCGACACCGGGCCCGCGCCGATCGCCCGCAGCTCACGCCGGCCGTCGTCCCGACGCCGGCCGGCCTCCGGCCGCCGGTCACCGACGGAGTAGGGCTCGACCTCGTCGTCGTCCGGCGCGGCATGCCGCCCGCCACCGTCCGCCCGACTGATCCCCGACTCCACCGCCCACCGCGGGAGGTAGGCGTCCACCGGCTCGTCCTGGCCACGCTCGATCGCCCGCCGCCGGCTCTGGGTGCGGGAACGTTCCGACGCGTACGGCTCGACACCGCGCGGACCGGCGGGATTGTCCCAGGAACCGCTCGGCCGGCGCTCGCGCGGGCTGTCCTCCCCGCTTCCCCAGTCCCGGTGTCTCACGGCCGGAGCGTGACCCTTCTCAACCCGAAAGTGCAACCCGCTGTCCAGGTGTAGCCGTTCGCAGCGATAGTACGGGACGATCGGCGGCAAGGCTCGACCCGAAATCTTCCGTCCACAGGGTGGGGATGGGAAAAGCCCAGGTCAGGAGCGATAGGCCCGGAATTCCCCGTCACTTTTCCACACCCCTGTGCACACCCTGCGCACATGTCGCCCCCCGTGCGTCCACAGGTTGTCCCGAGGCTCGTCCACCGGCCCTGTTGGTGGCTGACCTCGGGTTCCGTATCGTGGCCACCGACCGCCGGACGATGCCCCCCGATCGACCGGAGGGTCGGCGGAAGTTGTCGTACCCAGGCGATAGAGCTGGACTCGACCCGACGCAACAAGGGGGGACCCGTGTCGGTCACCGACGAGACACGGGCGGAACGGGCCGGGGGGCCACCGTCCGAACAACCGCCACGCGAGGCGCCGTTCGAGAAGACGCCGCCCCAGGACGTGGCCGCGGAGCAGTGCGTCCTCGGCGGCATGCTGCTCTCCAAGGACGCCATCGCGGACGTCGTCGAGATCCTCAAGACCAACGACTTCTACCGCCCGGTGCACGCCACCATCTTCGACGCCATCCTCGACATCTACGGTCGGGGCGAACCCGCCGACCCGATCACGGTGGCGGCGGCGCTCGCCGACTCCGGCGACCTCGCCCGCATCGGCGGCGCGCCCTACCTGCACACGCTGATCGCCAGCGTGCCCACCGCCGCGAACGCCGCCTACTACGCCCGCATCGTCGGCGAGCGGGCCGTGCTCCGCCGCCTGGTCGAGGCCGGCACCCGGATCGTGCAGCTCGGCTACGGCACCGGCCAGGGCGGCAGCCGGGACGTGGACGACGTCGTCGACCTCGCCCAGCAGGCCGTCTACGAGGTCACCGAGAAGCGGGTCAGCGAGGACTTCGCGGTCCTGGCCGACATGCTCCAGCCGACCCTGGACGAGATCGAGGCGGTCGGCGCCCAGGGCGGGGTGATGACCGGCGTGCCGACCGGCTTCACCGACCTCGACCGTCTGCTCAACGGCCTGCACGCCGGTCAATTGATCATCGTGGCAGGCCGACCTGGTCTCGGAAAGGCTCTCGCACTCGACACTCCTCTCCCCACGCCGCAGGGGTGGACGACCATGGGTGAAGTGCGTGTCGGCGACCAACTCCTCGCGGCCGACGGCACCCCGACGACCGTCACCAACGCCTTCGACGTGATGCACGACCGACCGTGTTACGAGGTCGAGTTCTCCGACGGCTCCGTCATCGTGGCTGACGCCGAGCACCTCTGGAAGACGACGACCCGGGCCAGCCGACGCCAACCTGAGTCGCGTCAGCGGCGCTACTGGTCCGAGACGGCCTTGGCGAAGCTGCGGGCCGTCGAGAGGACTGTGTCCGTCGAACCCCAGCGCCTGGTCACCCTCGCGGAAACCCTTGAACACGTCGGTCCCGAATTCCGGAACGTGCTGCACACAGTGGCGCAGCAGGTCGGCGCGAACGGCCGGATCTCCCGACCGGTCACCCGTGCCGGTAAGGCACGCAACTGGACGGCACCCGGCTATCCGGCCGGAGCGTTGGTCACAGGGCTTCGCGAACGGGCCGAACGACAGGTCAACGCCGGGTCCCGCACCGTGCACGACGGGGTGGTGACGACCGCGCAGATCGCCGCAACGCTGCGCACCGACACGGCGGACCGTCGCCTCAACCACGCCGTGGACAACTGCGCGCCGCTCCAGCTTCCGGAGCGTGAGCTGCCGGTTCCGCCGTACACCCTCGGGGTGTGGCTCGGTGACGGCAGCACCGGGGCAAGCCGCTTCACCACGGCGGACGCCGAGATGGTCGACCTCGTCGCCCGGGACGGCTTCGTGGTGCGACCCAGCGGGCCGCTGGTCTTCACCGTCCTCCTGCCCACGCGGCCGAGGGCGCTGGACCGCACCTGCGTCGACTGCGGCGGCTCCAGCCGAGCGTTGCGGGAGAACCCGGAAGTACGCCGCTGCGCCGAGTGTCATGAGCGTGGTGGCTCGTTCGTCGCCCTTCTCCGCCGGGCCGGGGTGGCCCACAGCAAGCACATCCCGCAGGAATATCTCCGCGCCTCCGAGGCCCAACGGCGGGCGCTCCTCGCGGGACTGATGGACACCGACGGCACGGTGGCCCCCACCGGGAACCTCCAGTACACGTCCACCTCGAAGCGGCTGATCGCCGGTGTCCGGGAACTCGTGGTAAGCCTGGGTTACCGCTGCACGATGACCGAGCGGAAGGTGCGTGGGCGCACGGAGGACTCGTCCATCGCGTACACGCTGAACTTCTCCACCCCGGAACCGGTCTTCCGCCTGGAGAGGAAACGGGAGGCCCATCAGGCCCGGCGGCGGACGTCGTCGGACGTACGCTCGGGCTCCCGTTTCATCGTGGATGTCCGACCGGTGGCCAGCGTCCCGGTGCGTTGCGTGACCGTCGACAACGACGATCACCTCTACCTGGCGGGCCGGTCGATGATCCCGACCCACAACAGCACCGCGAGCATGGACTTCGCGCGGAACGCCGCCATTCGCGCCAACCAGGCGTCGGCCATCTTCTCGCTGGAGATGAGCAAGGTCGAGATCGTCATGCGACTCCTCTCGGCCGAGGCGCGCGTACCGCTGCACGTGCTGCGCAGCGGGCAGCTCTCCGACGACGACTGGACCAAGCTGGCACGCTGCATGGGCGAGATCAGCGAGGCGCCGCTCTTCGTCGACGACACCCCGAGCATGAACCTGATGGAGATCCGGGCGAAGGCGCGGCGGCTCAAGCAGCGGCACGACCTCAAGCTGATCGTGGTCGACTATCTCCAGCTGATGACGTCACCGAAGCGCACCGAGAGCCGGCAGCAGGAGGTCGCGGACCTGTCCCGTGGCCTGAAGCTGCTGGCCAAGGAGGTCGAGTGCCCGGTGATCGCGGTGAGCCAGCTGAACCGTGGCCCGGAGCAGCGTACGGACAAGCGACCGCAACTGTCTGATTTGCGCGAATCCGGCTCTATTGAGCAGGATGCTGACGTTGTAATCCTTTTGCACCGTGATGACTATTATGACAAGGAGTCACCCCGCGCTGGGGAGGCGGACTTCATCATCGCCAAGCACAGAAATGGGCCGACGGACACCGTCACCGTCGCGGCGCAGCTGCACCTGTCGCGGTTCGTGGACATGGCCATCGTTTGACGGCGTCAGCCCATCAGCGGGAACCACCCCGCGGCCTCGCCCAGCTCCACCCGGTCCCGGTCGGTCAGCGGCAACCGCCCGGTGGCCTTCAGCAGATACTCGTGGTCGTCCCACCCGGCCGGCCGCACCGCCTCGTCACTGAGCAGGCCGTCCATCGTGGTCACCGCGACCCGGGTCGGGTCCGCCGCCGGCAGCGGCGCGTCGGGCAGGTCCACCACCAGGTCCAGGTGGTGGACGACCGCCTCGGTGGTCAGGGTCGCGAGCAGATCGGGTACGCGCAGCACGTGGCCCTGCGTGCTCACGTACCCGTCGGGGTCGGCGGTCGCGGCCGCGCGGACGGCCGCGGGGGCGGTGTCGGTCCAGATCCGCACGATGCCGGTGGGCCGGTCGAAGGCGGCGGCCGAGCGCCGGGCCCACCAGGCGTGTGCCGCGCCCGCCCCGTCGTCGTCGGGGGTGAACGCCCGCCAGTAGCTGACGTCGTCCACGTCGGCCGGGCCGGACGCCGGGCTGGCCAGGGCGACGAGTGCGCGCTGGGCGTCGCAGAGCACGTGGAAGAGCAGGTCGGCGACGAGCCAGCCACGGCACCGGGTGGGCCGTTGCAGGCCGGCGTCGTCAAGTGGGGCGACGACCGTGGTGATGCCGTCGTAGGCCTGGGCCAGCGTCTCGTGCGGCCGGATCGGGCTCATGCCGAGCAGCCTGCCACGGCGCGGGACGGTCGGCACGGCGGCGAGGCGTCGGGCGGGGGCTCTCCAGGCCGTGGAGACGACCGGAAGGACCCCCGCCGACAGGAACGGCGAGCGGTCAGTCGAACAGTTCGCCGAGGAAGCCGTGCTTCTTCTTGCGCCGGTAGTGACCGTGGTAGCCGTAGTGCTGCTGCTGACCGTGGCCGTACGCGGGCTGCGGGTACCCGTGGCCGGGCGGGGGCGGCGGCGGGGGCGGGGGGACGGCGCCGTAGCCGGGCTGGTGCGGCGCGGCGGCCGGCGGGGGTGGCGGCGGCGGGTAGCCGGCGCCGGCGGGTGCGGCCTGCGGGGCGCCGCCCTGCTGACGGTTCCAGTTGGCCTCGGCCTCGAACAGCTTCTCGAGCTCGCCGCGGTCGAGGAAGATTCCGCGGCATTCGCCGCACTGGTCGATGACTACTCCGCTGCGCTCGTACTGGCGCATCTCTCCGTGGCATTTGGGACAAGTGAGCTGCATGACATCGACGGTACCGGGTGATTTCACGCGGTGGCGGTCAGCGCCTGCGTCACCTCGTCGTCGGAGACCTCGTGGAAGTCGTCGTAGTAGGCGCCGACGGCGGCGAAGTCCGGCGGGAGTTGGCAGCTCACGACCGTGTCGGCGGTGTCGGTGAGCATCTCGTACGCCTGCTCGGAGCCGACCGGGACGGCGACGAGCACGCGGGTGGCGCCGAGGTGGCGGGCGACCTGGACGGCGGCGCGGGCGGTGGCGCCGGTGGCGAGCCCGTCGTCGACGACGACCGCGGTGCGTCCGGTCAGGTCCAGGGGTGGGCGGCCGGCGCGGTAGCGCTGCTCGCGGCGCTCCAGTTCGGCCTGTTCGCGGCGGCGGACCTGGGCCCGGTCGTTCTCGCTGATCCGGCCGGCGACCATGTCGTTGAGGACCTGCACGCCGCCGGGGCCGAGTGCGCCGTACGCGACCTCGGGTGCCCAGGGCACGCCGAGCTTGCGGACGACCAGCACGTCGAGGGGGGCGCCCAGTCGGTCGGCGATCACCCGGGCGACGGGTACGCCGCCGCGTACCAGGCCGAGGACGATGACGTCGGGTCGGCCGGCGAGGTCGGTGAGTCGTTCGGCGAGGTCGCGTCCCGCCTCGGCCCGGTCGCGGTAGGTGGTCATCCCTCAGGTGTACGCCCTCCGGCCGCGTCGCGGCGGGCGGTTGCCGGGAATGGCGGGGCGCCGACGTCCCGGTTCGGGCGTTCGGTGAGCGTCAGCGCCGGGGCAAGGACGAGCAGGGCGACCGGGTAGAGCAGGTAGCCGAAGCGGGTGGAGGGCATCAGGAGGATCGCGGCGAGCAGCCCGTACCCGCAGATGGCAGCGGTGGCGGCGGCGGTGCGCGGCGGTCGGCGCAGCAGCCGGACGGCGATCGCCAGGCCGACCGCGACGAGCAGCGCGGCGGCGACGGCGCGGCCGGCGGGCAGCGTCTCGGCGATCAGGTGGCCGGGGAACGGGGACTGGGCGGGGCTGGTCACCAGGCCGTGGCCGAGGGGGAAGCGCAGCACGTTCTCGACCAGGGCGTCGCGGTCGACGAGGAGGACCGGCACCAGGGCGAGGACGGGGAGGCCGAGGGCGCCGAGGGCGGTGCGGCCGGCGGCGCGGCGGGTGGCGGCCCAGCAGACCAGCACGATCGCCACCGGCCAGGCGAAGAGTTTCAGGGCGCCGGCGGCGCCGACCGCGAGGCCGGCGCGGCCGGGTCGGTCGGCGGCGGCGAGGGCGAGGGCGAGCAGGCAGAGCGCGAGTACGGGGAGGTCGTCGCCGCCGGTGGCGAGGGTGAGCGCGCAGACGGGCAGCACGGTGGCGGCCTGGACGGCGCGCAGCACGGCGGCGGTGCGGCGGGACGTGGTCGGGCCGCCGGTGGTGCGCAGCGTGGTGACCAGGGCGGCGAGGACGAGCGCGGTGACCACGGCGAACCAGACGCGGGCGTCGGTCCACCAGGCGTCGACGGCGGCGCGGGGCAGCCCGAACAGCGCCATGCCGGGCTGGTAGGGGGTGTAGCCGAGGAGCTGTTCGCCCGGCGGCAGGGCGGCGATCGCGTCGGGTCCGAGGTAGGGGGTGCCGTGCTCGGCGAGGCGCGTCCCGGCGTGTTCGACCACGATCACCTCCTCCTGGGCCCGGTCGGTGCGTCCGCCGGCCCGTTGGACGCTCTGCACGACGACGGGCAGCAGGGCGGTGGTGGCCCAGGTGAGTCCGGTGACCGTCCAGCGGGCGGGCAGCCCGGCCACTGTGGTGTCGGGGGCGCGGCGGCGGGCGAGGAGCTGGGTGGTGGCGGCGACCGTGGCGAGGGCGTACCCGACGGTGGCGATCGCGCCCCAGGCGCGGTGCGGCGGCAGGGTGGAGGTGGCGGCGGTGATCGCGGCGAAGATCGTGGCGGCGGCGTAGAGCCCCAGGTCGAGGGCGAGGCCGCCGGCGGCGGTGTCGAGTGCCGACCAGCGGCGGGAGGCGGGGCCGGGCGGGTCGGCGTGGGCGGTCACGCGGGCCAGTCTGGCAGACCGGCGGTGCGGCCCGGCCGGGTCAGGGCTGCCGGGAGTCGGCGGCGGGTGCGGCGGGGCGGGTGCGCGGGCCGCCGGCGCGGCGGCCGGGCAGGCGGATGACGGCGCCGGTGTCGTGCAGGGGCGGCGCGAGCGCGCCGGGTCGGCCGCCGGCGCCACGCTGGAGGGCGGCGAGGAGCGCGCCGGCGGGTAGCGGTCGGGCGAACAGGTGGCCCTGCCCGGCTGCGCAGCCCAACTCCCAGAGCGCGCGGCGTTGCGGTTCGCTCTCCACGCCCTCGGCGACCACGGTGAGGTCGAGGCTGCGCCCCAGGTCGAGGGTGGAGCGGATCACGGCGGCGGCCTCGGGTGCGGTCTCCATGGCGGTGACGAAGCTGCGGTCGATCTTGAGTTCGTGGACCGGGATGCGGGAGAGCAGGGAGAGGGACGAGTAGCCGGTGCCGAAGTCGTCGAGGGCGAGCCGGACGCCGGAGTCGCGGAGCCGGCTGAGCACCCGGTCGACCACGTCGAGCTGGCTGAGGGTGAGGGTCTCGGTGAGTTCCAGCACGAGTCGGTCCGGTGGCAGGTCGTGGGCGCGCAGCCGGGCCAGGACGGCGCCGGGGAAGCGGGCGTCGAGCAGGCTGCGGGGTGAGACGTTGACCGAGACGGGCAGGTCGAAGCCGGCGTCGCGCCAGGTGCCGGCCGCGATCAGCGCCTGGTCGAGGATCGCCTCGGCGAACGCGGGCAGCAGCCCGGAGCGTTCCACCGCTTCGAGGAAGCGCAGCGGGTCGATCAGCCCGTGGGTGGGGTGGTGCCAGCGGGCCAGCGCCTCCGCGCCGGTGACCTCGCCGCTGGCCAGGTCGACGATGGGCTGGAAGTTGACGGTGAACTCGTGGTCGGCGACGGCCCGGGGCAGTTCCCCGCCGAGGGTGAGCCGGCCCAGGTCGGCGGTGTCGCGGGCGGGTGCGTAGGTGGCGATCCGCTGGCCGGCCCGTTTGGCCTGGTACATGGCCACGTCGGCGCGGCGCAGCAGCTCGGCCATCCCGCCGGTGGCGGGGGCGACGGCGATGCCGCCGCTGGCCTCCACGCTGATCCGCATGCCGTCCAGGTCGAGCGGGTCGTGCAGGGCGGAGAGCAGGGCCTCGGCCCGGTGGGCGGCGACGGCCGGGGCGGGCAGGGCGCGCAGCAGCACCGCGAACTCGTCGCCGCCGAGCCGGGCGACCAGGTCGTCGGGTCGGGCCGCGCCGCGCAGCCGTTCGGCGACCTGGATCAGCACCCGGTCGCCGGCGCCGTGCCCGAGGGTGTCGTTGACCTCCTTGAAGTGGTTGAGGTCGATCAGCACCAGGGCGGTGATGCCGTCGGCGTGCCGGGCGGTGAGGTGGGTGGTGCCCTCGTCCAGCAGGTGGCGGCGGTTGGACAGGCCGGTGAGGGCGTCGTGGGTGGCGGCGTGGGCGTGGGCGTCGGCGATGCGGGCGAGTTCGGCGTACGCCTGGGCGTTGCGCACCGCGGTGCAGAGGGCGGAGGCGAAGGTGCGCAGGGTGTACTGCTCGCGTTCGGAGAGTTCCACCGGCCCGGCGAACCGGAGCCGCAGCACGCCGATGTCCACGGTCTGGTCGTGGCCCTCGAGCCTGCTGGCGAGCACCGACCCCTCGACCGCGCTCGGTTCGCCGGCCGGGCCCCGGTACGTGATGGCTCCGCCCACGCCGCGTACCACCCGGCCTTCCTCACGCAGCTCGATCTCGACCTCGTCGGCGGAGAAGAGTTCGGTGGCCTGCGTGACCGCGGTGGTGAGCACCTGGTCGAGGTCGACCACGTTCAACGCGTCGGTCGTGCGGGCCAACCGCTGCCAGGCTTGCCGCTCGGCACGACTGCGCAGGCGGCTGGAGTAGGCGAGGTGCAGGCTCAGGACCAGTGGTGGGACGACGACCAGGAAGGTCGGGTTGATCCGCAGGATGAGCAGGGTGCACAGGACCACCGAGAAGCGGGCGAGAACGCTCGCCAGGCGGAGGTCCACCTGCTCGCGGAAGCGTTTGCGGATCGGGGTTCCGGTCGCGAAGGCGAGAACGGGGAAGGTCAGCAGTTCGTCGAGGACGACGACGGTCAGATAAGCCAGCACCAGGGCGGGCAGTGAGCGGCCGATCGAGCCCGACCAGGGCCATGACCAGCCGGCGAGTACGAGGACCAGCCCTCCGGCGGCGGCCAGCGTCATCTCCTTGGCGACGCCGAAGGCCAGCTTGATCGGGGTCAGCCGACCGATCAGACGGGCGATGGCGACGCCTACGCCGGTGGCGACCACCACCCACGGCACCGGTGCGACCGCGAGCCCGATCACGGAAGCCGCGTCGGTCCACGAAACACCGTGGGTGGTGGCTCGAATGCGGATTCGCACATTCACGGTCGCCGCGACGGCGACGAGGAAGGCGATCGTGATGGCGCGGGTGAGGTTCTTCTGCGTCGCCAGGTCGCCGGTGTCGATTAGCCGGATACTCACCAGGGTGGCGATGCTGGCGGAAAACACGACGAGACCGACAAGCAGCAACAGCCGCCGATCGGTCCCATTGTCGCGTGCATGGACGCGAGTCACGTGTCCGCCTCCACCGTGCTCGTCCGTAGCGGTGCGTGTACCCGTACTGTACGGCCCGCTCAGACGCCCGGGAAGTTCGCTTCACAGCCAGTCGTTGCCGCGCATCTGCGTTGCCCTTCGTCCGATCTGCGGAGCCAGGAGATCTGGCCCGTCCGACGCACGACATCTTATGGCCTTTTAGGCAGGGTTAGTTCTATTAGATGTCCATATGCGCATATTGCGCCAATGTCGCCGCTTCTCGTTACGCAGTGTCTTTGCGTCGAGACTGAACGCGTATTTGGCCGCACTGTTCCAGTGGGATTATCGAGCCCTCCAACACCGATGTCTGTAGCCCTTCGGTTCCGCCTTCCGTAACATGCGGCACGTCAACTGACAGAAAAAGCGTCGTCGCTCTCTGATATGTTTCGAACGGGTGCGACGGATCGGGCGGTATATTCCATAAGTACGCATTGCGCATATCCCACACGGAATGCGATGCCATTCAATTCCTGACGCCGGGCGGGGGGAGCATTGGCGGAAATCCGGCTGCTGGGCGCGCCGGAGGCGCGGCAGGGGTCGACCCGGCTGCCGCTGGGGACGCCGAAGCAGCAGGTGGCGTTCGCCCTGCTGGCACTGCAGAGCGGCCGCCTGGTCACCACGGACATGCTCGTGGACGAGCTGTGGCCGGATGATCCGCCCCGTTCCGCCCTGGCGAATGTCCGTAGCTACGCGGGGAACCTGCGGCGGGCGTTCGAACGGCTCGGGGGGCCGAAGCTCGTCCGGCTCCCCGGCGGGTACCGGCTCGATCTGAGCGACGAGCAGGTCGACGTGCACCGGTTCGAGCGCCTGACCGATGCCGCCAGATCCGCCCGGTCCGTCGGAGAGGTCGCCCGCGCCGACCTTCTGCTCCGACAGGGCGAGCGTCTCTGGCGGGGCTCGCTGATCGCCGGCCTGCCGGTGGGACCGGTGCTGTGGGCACGCAGGGCGGCGCTGGAGGAACAGCGGCTGAGCGCGATCGAACTCCGGGCCGGCCTGGACATCGAGCTTGGTCGCACCAGGGCCGCGATCGCCCTCCTCACCGACCATGCGGAACGGCATCCGTACCGAGAGCAGGCGCAGGCGCTGCTCGCCGGTGCGCTGTCGGCGGACGGGGATCCTGCCGGGGCGCTCGCCGTCCTCGACCGGGCCGAGGCCGTGCTCAGTGAACAACTCGGCGTGGAGCCCGGGTCGGAGCTGCGCGACTTACGGACATCCTTGCTGGGTCGCGTTCCCCCGGCAAGGTCGCGCGAGGACCACGGGCACCGCCTCGGCAGCGGACGCCCGGCCGATCCGACCGGCAGGTCCCGGGCGAAGCACGATCACCTCCCGCGGTCCGTCGTCGAGTTCGTGGGACGTCGGGAGCTCGTCGAGCGGACGGTGACCGAGATCGAGTCGGCCGGCGACCGGAGTTCGACTGTCCGGGTGATCGACGGCATGGCCGGCAGCGGCAAGACCGCCTTCGCGCTTCACCTGGCACGCCTGCTCGCCCACCGGTACCCCGACGGGCAGCTCTTCATCGACCTGCGCGGGCACAACGAGAAGGCGCCGGTCGACCCGGCCGACGCGTTGACGATGCTGCTGCGGCAGATGGAGGTGCCGGCCGGCCGGATTCCGAGCGATCGGGACGAGCGCGTCGAGTTGTGGCAACGCGAGCTGCGGGGCCGCCGCGTCGTCCTGGTCCTGGACAACGCGGCCGGCGGGCACCAGGTCCGACCGCTCCTACCCTCCGCCGGAGGCTCCGTCGTCCTCGTGACCAGCCGCCGCCGACTGTCCGCCGGTGACGTCGGGCCACCCGTCTCCCTCCCCGTGCTGACCTCGGACGAGGCGGTGCGGCTTCTGGCGCGTACCGCCGGCGAGGCGCGGGTCAGCAGCGAGCCGGATGCGGCGGCGGCGGTCGCACGACGGTGCGGGCACCTGCCCCTGGCCGTTCGGCTGGCGGGTGGTTGGCTGGCGCACCGACCGACGTGGCGAGTCGCGGATCTCGCGCGGCGGCTGGATGCCGGTAGCACCGTGCTGCGGCAGCTCGCGGTGGAGCAGCAGACCGTGGCCGACGCCTTCTCCGCTTCCTACGAACAGCTGGCCGAGCCGGTCAGGAGGCTGTTCCGGCTGGTCAGCCTCCACCCCGGGGATCCGTTCGACGCCCGGATGGCCGCTGCCCTGGCGGAACTGCGGCTGGATCACACCGAACGGATGTTGGACGACCTCCTCGACCAGCACCTGATCGAGGAGCCGGCTCCGGGGCGGTACCGGTTGCACGATCTCATGCGTCAGTACTCGGCCGAGCTGTTCCGGGAGGCGGCGGAACCGGCGGAACGCCACGAGGCGGTGGCGCGCCTGCTCGATCACGTGCTCCACCAGGTGGCGGCCCGGGCCAACACCCTGGACCAGCAGGTGCTTCGCGCTCATCTCCGGCTCGACCCGCCGGCCCGGGCGGACCTGATCGACGCGAGCGACGCCTCGGACGTCGAGTGGCTGGAACGAGAGCGGCCGAACCTCGTCTCCCTCATCCGGCTCGCCGAACGGGAAGGGCACCTCGGACACGCGTGGCGCCTGGCCCGGGCCATGTGGCGGTTCTGCTACATGCGCGGCTACTTCGACGACATCGTCGCCACCCATCGGGTCGGCCTGAGCGCGGCGGAGCGCAGTGGCGACCGGTCCGCGCAGGCGATCATGCACAACTATCTGGCCTCCGCCTACACCCGCACCGGCAGCTACCTGGACTCGCTCCGGCACCTGGAAACCGCCGTGTCCATCTCGCGTGACCTGCACGACCGGGGCAACGAACACCGCTACCGGGCGAACCTCGTGGTGGTGCACTGGTTGACCGGCGATCCCGAACGGTCGGTCACCCTCGGGCGGCAGTTGCTCCGGGAGGATCCACGGGGCGGGGTCGAGCCACTGCCGTCCCTGCCGAATCTCGGCTACGCCCTGACCGCGGTCGGACGGTACGCCGAGGCGCTCGAAGCCCACCGCCAGCACCTCTTCCTCGCCCGCTGCCAGGGCAGCCAGTACCACATGTCGAACGCCCTCGGTCACATCGCGTCGGTGGAGAACCGACTCGGCCACCATGCCAAGGCGGTTCGACTGCTCACCGCCTCGATCCGGTTGCGCGACCGGACCGGGCACCGGTTCGGCGAGGCGGAGGCACGCAACGACCTCGGCATCGCGTACCGGCACCTGGGCCGGTTCGACGACGCGCGCGTTCAGCACGAAATGGCCCTCGACCAGGCGAAGGACTCCGGTGAGCGACACGTCCAGGCGGCGGCGTTGAATGATCTCGGCCTGACGCTGGCCGCTGCCGGGCGGGTCGCGGCGGCGGTGACGGCGCACGGTCAGGCTCTCGCCCTGGCCACCCGGATCGCGCACCCGTACGAGCAGGGTCGGGCGTTGTGCGGCCTCGCCGAGCACCTGGAGGACGACCGGCCGGCCGAGGCGCGCCGGTACCGGCAGCGGGCGTTGGCCATCTTCGACCGGATGGGCGTGCCCGAGCGCCACGAACTCCGCCGACGTCTCGCGGAACCGCCGTCGACAGTCGCCTGAACCGGTTTATCGATTTCTTATCGCGGTGCCGTCTAGCGTCCCCCCATCGGCCAACGGGGAGGGTCCCCGCCTGTGCGGGACCCGGCCGACGAGGCCCCCACCGTCCGTCCACCCCAGCGGATCGACGGTGGGTAGGTGAGGGAGGGGCGTCGCCCGGTACATCGGCACCCGCCGCGACGTCCCTCCCCGCCGACGGCCCCGAGCGACGCCCGTCGTCGTACCCGGCGGATAGGGTCGAGCGGTGACCGAACCCGCGCAGCTCACCCACGTCGATCCGGCCGGCGCGGCCCGGATGGTCGACGTCTCCGCCAAGCCGGTCTCCGGCCGGCTCGCGGTCGCCGCCGGCCGGCTCCGCACCACCGCCGAGGTGGTGGAGCTGTTGCGCCGCGACGGCCTGCCCAAGGGCGACGCGCTCGCGGTCGGCCGGCTCGCCGGGATCATGGGGGCCAAGCGCACGCCCGACCTGATCCCGCTCTGCCACCCGATCGCGCTGCACGGCGTCACCGTCGACCTGCGCCTCACCGCCGACACCGTCGAGATCACCGCCACCGCGCGGACGGCCGACCGCACCGGGGTGGAGATGGAGGCGCTCACCGCCGTGGCCGTGGCCGGGCTGGCCCTGGTCGACATGGTCAAGGCCGTCGACCCGGCCGCCTCGGTGGACGCCGTCCGGGTGCTCCGCAAGTCCGGCGGCAAGACCGGCGAGTGGATGCGCCCGGAGGACCGGCCGTGATCCGGGCCCGGGTGGTGGTGGCCTCCAACCGGGCCGCCGCCGGAATCTACGAGGACACCAGCGGTCCGCTGCTCGTCGCCGGCCTGCGCGAGCTGGGCTGCACGGTCGACGCGCCGGTGGTGGTGCCGGACGGGGAGCCGGTCGGCGACGCGCTGCGGGCGGCCCGCGACGAGGGCGTCGACGTGGTGGTGACCAGCGGCGGCACCGGCATCACCCCGACCGACCGCACCCCCGACGTGACCCGTTCACTGCTCGACTACGAGATCCCGGGCATCGCCGAGGCGATCCGGGCGCACAGCCGCGACACGGTGCCGACCGCCGCGCTGTCCCGGGGCCTGGCCGGGGTGGCCGGCCGGATGCTGGTGGTCAACCTGCCCGGCTCCCGCGGCGGGGCGCGCGACGGGCTGGCCGTGCTCGGGCCGATCCTGCGGCACGCGGTCGACCAGCTCCGTGGGGGCGACCACTGAACCCGCGGCGCGCGTGCCCCGGCGCTAGGCTCGCCGGATGAGCACCGAAACCGAGACCACCGGGGCCGAGGTGGGCACGCCGCCACCGGCTGGGTGGGAGGAGGCCCGCTCCCGGGTGTACGCGGTCGGTCTCTCCGCCGCGCTGCCCGCGGTCGCCCGGCCGCTGGCCGACACCGACGGGCACACCCTGGCCGAGCCGCTGACCACGCGTACCGACCTTCCGGCGTTCCCCACCTCCAGCGTGGACGGGTGGGCGGTGCGCGGGGCGGGGCCGTGGCGGGTGGCCGGTCGGGTGCTCGCCGGGCAGACCGCGTCCCCGCTGGACGAGGACGGCAGCACCGTGGAGATCGCCACCGGCGCGATGGTCCCGGCGGGCACGACCGCGATCCTGCGGATCGAGGAGTCGACCCGCACGGCGGACGGTCGGGTCGCCGGCACACCCCGCTCCCAGCCGGAGTGGCGGGAGCCGGCCGAGGAGGCACACCTCGGCGAGGAGCTGGTGCCGGCCGGCACGCCGGTGGATCCGGCGGTGATCGGCCTGGCCGCCTCCTGCGGGCACGACACGCTGCGGGTCCGCCGCCCACCCCGGGCGGCGCTGCTGGTCTTCGGCGACGAGCTGCTCACCTCGGGCCCGCCGGGCGCCGGCCGGGTCCGCGACGCGCTCGGCCCCTCGGTGCCGGGCTGGCTGCGCCGCTACGGCTGCCAGGTGCGCGGCGGCGACGTGGTCGGCCCGGTCGCCGACACGCTGCCCGCGCACGTGGCGGCGCTGCGCGGCGCGCTGGCCAACGCCGACCTGGTCTGCACCACCGGCGGCACCATGCACGGCCCGGTCGACCACCTGCACCCGACGCTGGAGGCGCTCGGCGCCGACTACGTCGTCAACACCGTGGCGGTGCGCCCCGGCTTCCCGATGCTGCTCGCCCGGTTGGTGGACGGCGACGGCCGGGTGCGTTTCGTGGCCGGCCTGCCCGGCAACCCGCAGTCCGCGGTGGTGGCTCTCGTCTCGCTCGTCGCACCCCTGCTCGCCGGCCTCACCGGTCGGCCGATGCCGGTGCTTCCGCAGGTCACCCTGGCCGAGCCTGTGCCCGGCCGGGGCGACCACACCCACCTGGCGCTGGCTCGCTGGGACCGGGTCGCCGGCACCGCGCACCCGGTGCGGCACGTCGGCTCGGCGATGCTGCGGGGTCTGGCCGGCGCGGACGGCTTCGCGGTGATCCGGCCCGGCACGAGCGGCGCGGCCGGCGACCGGGTGCCGCTCGTCCCGCTGCCGCTGATGCCCGGGGAGCGGTCGTGATCGATCCGGTGGGGATGGTGCTCGGGGCGGTCACCGACCGGCCGCTGGACCTGGCCGCGCACGAGGCGGCCGTCGGCGACCGCCGGGCCGGTGCGGTGGTGTCCTTCCAGGGCGTGGTCCGCGACCACGACCACGGGCGTGCGGTCACCCGGCTGGAATACGAGGGTCACCCCAGCGCCGAGGCGGTGCTGCGCGAGGTCGCGGCGGAGATCACCGCCGACCCGGCGGTCTACGCGGTGGCTGTCTCGCACCGGATCGGGCCCCTGGAGATCGGCGACGTCGCCCTGGTGGCCGCGGTCAGCACGGCGCACCGGGCGGCGGCGTTCGACGCCTGCGCCCGCCTGGTCGACGAGGTCAAGGCACGGCTGCCCATCTGGAAGCGGCAGGTCTTCGACGACGGCACCGAGGAGTGGGTGAACTGCCCCTGAGCGGGGTGGCCTCAGCGCCGGGCGGCGAGCGGGGCGGTGCGGGCCAGCCGGTCGGGATAGAACGCCGGCTCCGCGCCGGGGCGCCACGGCAGCGCCGCGACCAGCACGATCAGCGCGATGGCCAGGGAGTTCTCCATCAGCGCGCCGAACAGGCCGTCCTGGTAGTGGGACACCTCGGGGAGCTGGTGCTCGTACGGCCAGATCGGCGAGATCAGGAAGAGCAGATAGAGCCCGAGCGCGCCGACGCCGTGCCGGAGCCCGGTCAACGTCGGGTACCAGATCGGCGGGCGCAGCGTGGGCACGCCGTTGGCCGAGAGCATGCCGTTGCCGCGCGGCGGCAGGCGGCGGCTGGCGTCACGGCGGCGTACCGCGGCGTCGGCCAGCACGATGATCGCCGGGATGACCCAGACCAGGTGGTGCGACCAGGAGATCGGGCTGATCACGTTGGCGGTGAGCCCGACCAGCGTGAACGCGGTCAGTTCGTCGCCGTCGGCGCGCGCGCTGAGCGCCCGGGACAGGCCCAGCGCCAGCACCAGCACCGAGAAGGCGAGCCAGAGCAGCCCGGGCGTCTCGATCGAGTCGTAGAGGCGCGCCAGCAGGCCCGCGAGGGACTGGTTGGCGGTCATGTCCGCCGCGCCGACCCGCTCGGTCTGCCACAGCACGCTGGTGAAGTAGGCGCGGGACTCCGCGCCGAGCACGCCGAACGTCCCGAGCGTCACCCCGACGGCGGTGCCGGTCGCGATCATCGCGGCCCGCCACTGCCGGGTGAGCATCAGGTAGAACACGAACAGCGCCGGGGTGAGCTTCACGGCGGTGGCGAGCCCGATGCCGACCCCGGCCCAGGCGCCGCTGTAGACGAACCGGGCCAGCGGTGAGTCGGCGGTCTCGTGGTGGGTGCCCCGCTTGGCCCGCCACCGCAGCCCGACCAGGTCCGCCATGATCAGCGCGAAGAGCAGCAGGTTGACCTGGCCGTAGCCGAGGGTCTCCCGGGACGGCTCGATGGCCAGCGCCACCGGGGTGGCGACGGCGACGGTGAACCACAGCGGCCAGCCGAGCCGGTCCACGATGGGACGCAGCAACGCGGCCAGCACCACGGCGAGCGCGGCGATGCTGGCCAGGGCGTTGACGAACCCGGCCCCGTCGACCGGCAGCCAGGACATCGGCAACATGACCAGGGCGGCGAAGGGCGGGTAGGTGAAGCCGAGGGTGGTCGAGGGAGCGACGAAGTCGTACAGCTCGTTGCCACCCGCCCACCACAGCACCGCACCGTGGTAGATCTTCATGTCGAAGAAGTTGTAGGGGCGACCGAACGCACCGACGGCGAGCCACGCGGCGTACGACACGGCGGCCACGACGCCGACGCGGACGACGATCCGACGGTCGACACCGCGCGGGACGCGGGAGGCCGGGGCGAGGCGGTCCGTCCGTCTACCGACTGTCGTCGGCATGGCGTGGCCACCCCCGTACCAAGGTCGTCGTGCCCGTCCAGGTCCAGAACGGAGCCTAGAACGGTGCCTCACGTCGCTGCCTCCCGCGTTACACGACCGTGTCCGATCCCACACGTCTTCGCGACATTTCCACCGCGTTAACGGGTGTCGGACGGTTCAGGTGATTGGTGGCGTTGCGGGGGGTGGTGGCGGTACGGGGTGCAGGTCAGCCGGGCATTCGGCGGGCGGTCGCCGCGGAGCGTACGGCGATCTTCGCCTCCCGGCGGGCGGTGCGGACCGCGCGCTTGACCGACCGGCGCGAGTGGTCGATCCGGTGGCCGGCGCGCCAGCGCAGCCCCGGCCTGCCCTCGGTGTCCGCGGCGGCGAGGAGGAGCCCACCGAGCAGGCCGAGGTTCTTCAGGAAGTGGATCTGGTTGTTGTTGCGCGCGGCGGGGTCGTCGTTGTTCCAGAAGGGATGACCGGCGGCGGTGGTCGGCACCAGCGTGGCGGCGAGGACCAGCGCGGCCGGGCGGCTGAACCGGCCGGTGGCCAGCATCAGGCCGCCGACGAGCTGGGTGGCGGCGTTGGCCCGGATGAGCGTCGCGGTGTCGGTCGGGATGCGCGGGTGCAGGTTCTGGATCAGCGGGGCGATCTTGTCGGTGACCGGTTCGGAGGCGGGGACCAACCGTTCCGGGTTGCGCAGGTTTCGGGCGCCGCTGACCACGAAGATGCCGCTCAACATGACTCGGGCGAGGGAGCGCACGGGCTTCATGGCTCAGTCATACCCCGTCGCGGGCGTCGTCACCCCCGCAACACACGAAAGGTATCGGCCGACGTGGACGTCCGGGCCACGCCGATTTCAGCGACCGTCGCGGATGGACCGGCCGTGTTCGGTAAGGTCGCGCGGGTGACGACGCTGCGACTGCGCCCGGAGGACCCGGCGGACGAGGCGCCGGTGGCCCGGGTGCTCGCCGCCGCCTTCGCCCGGCCGGATGTGGCCACCCCGCCCGAGGTCGGCCTGGTCGAGGAACTGCGGCACGGCCCGGCGTGGATCCCGGAGCTGGCCATGGTCGCCGAGTACGGCGGCGAGGTGGTGGGCTTCGCGCTGCTCACCCGCGTCGGCGTACGCACCGACGGCGGCACCTGGCCGGCGTTGGCGCTCGGACCGGTGGCGGTGGCCCCGCACCGGCAACGCGTCGGGCACGGCACGGCGGTGGTGCAGGCGGCGCTCGAGGCCGCCACCGAGCTGGGCGAGCGGCTGGTGGTGGTGCTGGGCGACCCGGCGTACTACCGGCGGTTCGGGTTCGGCCCGGCGGACCGGTTGGGCCTGACCAGCCCGTGGTCCGGGCTGGGGGAGCCGTGGCAGGCGCTGGTGCTGCCGCCGTCCACCGGCGAGGAGCCGCCGCCTCCGGCGGGCGAGGTGGTCTTCCCGCCGCCCTGGTCGCGGGTGTGAGCGTCGCTCAGGCGGGCTGGGTGCGCAGGTAGCGGCCGAAGTGCGGGACGGTGAACGCGACCGTGCCCCGCTCGCCGGAGTAGATCAGGCCCTTCTTGATCAGCGCGTCCCGGGCCGGGGAGAGGCTGGCCGGCTTGCGGCCGAGCGCCCGGGCGATCTCCGCGGTGGGCACCGCGGCGTCCATGTCGTCCCGGCCGCCCTCCTCGCCGTCCACCAGCGCCAGTGTGGCCATCGCCCGCATGTACTCGCGTTCGGCCGGCGTGGCCCGCTCGAACCGGGAGCCGAAGAACCCCACCGCCAGCTCCGCCTCCGCCTCGGGCGCGGCGACCCGCACGTCCGCCGCGGTGATCGGTGAGCGCGGCGCGTGGTCCCAGGTGGCCTTGCCGTACGCCTGGACGAAGTAGGGATAGCCGCCGGACTTCTCGTAGAGCAGGTCGAGCGCCTTCTGCTCGTACTCGACCTCCTCCCGCTCGGCCGGCGCGCAGAGCGCCTGGTCGGCGGCGATCCGGTCGAGCCGGTCGATCCGCTGGTAGCGGTAGAGCCGTTCGGAGTACGACTTGGCGGCGCTGAGCACGGCGGGCAGGTGCGGCAGCCCGGCACCCACCACGATCAGCGGCGCGCCGAGCTGGGACAGCTCGTGGCAGGCGGCGCAGAGCGCCGAGACGTCCTCGGCGCCGACGTCCTGCATCTCGTCGATGAACACGGCGATGCCGGTGCCCACGTCGGTGGCGACCGCCGCCGCGTCGCTGAGCAGCTCGACCAGGTCGATCTCGATGTCGCCGGAGTCGGCCCGGCCGCTGCTGGCCGGCACGTCGATGCCGGGCTGCCAGCGGTCGCGCAGCTTCGGCGCCGCGCCACCCCGCCCGCTCGGCGGCGTCGACCGTTGCGCGAACGCCTTGAGCACGCCCAGGAAGGCGTCGATCCGGTCGGGCGCCCGGTGCCGGGGGGCCAGCTCGCGGACCGCCATGTGCAGTGCGGCGGCGATCGGCCGGCGCAGCGACTGGTCCGGTCGGGCCTCGATCTTGCCGGTGCCCCAGAGGCGGTTGATCGCCTCCGAGCGCAGCGTGTTGAGCAGGACCGTCTTGCCGACTCCGCGCAGCCCGGTGAGCATCAGGCTGCGTTCCGGCCGGCCGCGGGCGATCCGTTCCAGGACCACGTCGAAGACGTCCAGCTCCCGCCCCCGCCCGGCGAGTTCGGGCGGGCGCTGGCCGGCGCCCGGCGCGTACGGGTTGCGGACCGGATCCACGAATCGCACAGTATCGGGTCGTCTAGCGGCCAGGCTAGACGTGCGTAGAGGTGGCTACCGCGTGTCGGCCTCGACATAAAACTAGGGCTGTCTAGCGTGGACGCTAGACAGCCCTAGTTTTGCCTACCGGCTCACCGCCGCTTCAGGCAGAGGACGAAGTCGAGCGTGTCCAGCTCGCTGTCGAAGAAGTACCAGTCGGTGTAGCCGGTCACCTTGCCGCACTTCGCCTCGGCGTCCTTCTTGCCGCTGGTCGCGCCGTCGATCCGGCGCAGCACCTGGTAGGTCTTCGGCGCACAGTCGGCGATCACCAGCTTGGGCTGGCCGCCCCCGCCCTCGTTGGCGACGCACTGGCCCGCCTTGACGAAGCGCGGGTCGGTCGACGAGGCCGGAGCCGGCGCGGTCGGCGTCGCCTCCGCCGGATCGCTCGGCGCCGCCGCCGTCGGGTCCGCGGCCGGCGCGGTGGCCGCCGTCGTCCCGGCCGTCGGGCTCTTCTCGTTCCGGCCGAGCAGCCAGTAGGCCCCGGCGCCACCCAGCAGCAGCACCGCCAGCACGACCAGCACCACCACCAGCAGCGGACCCTTGCCCCGCTTCGGGGGCGTGGGCTCGGCGTAGGGCGGCTCGCCGCCGGCGTACGGGGGCTGCCCGCCGGCGTAGGGCGGCTGCCCCCCGTAGCCGGGGTCGGCGGGGTATCCCTGGTACTGCGGCGGACCGGGCGCCCACCCCGGCGCGGCCGGCTCGTACTGCTGGGTGGGGGGCCCGTACTGCTGGGGCGGGACGCCGTACTGCTCGGTGGGAGGGCCGTACTGCTGCGGCGGCCCGTACTGCGGACCGCCGGGCGCCGGGCCGTAGTGCGGGTCGGCCGGCTGCGGGGCGTACCCGTCGTCGGGCCGCCGTCCCCCCCACGGCTCGGGTGAGCCGCCGCCCGGTGGTCCGAAGTTCGACATGAACGCCTCCTGCGTACGCCAGTGCTGAGAGGCCGGCCACCAACACGGGACGCCGACGCCGTGGTCACCGTAGCGTGGTCCACCGATGAGCTCACGCCCCGAGAGTGCGACGACCGCCGCCGACAGCCCGGCGCGGTCGGCCCGCCCCGCCCTGATCTGGACCGCCCTCGCCCTGGTCTACCTGCTCTGGGGTTCGACCTACCTGGGCATCCGGGTCGCGGTCGAGTCCCTGCCGCCGCTCACCTCGGCGGCGATGCGGTTCGCCGCGGCCGCCGTGGTGCTCGCGCTGGTGCTGCGCCTGCGCCGCGGGCCCGGTGCGCTCCGCGTGCCGGCCCGACGCCTCGGCTCGGCCGCGCTGGTCGGCGTGCTGCTGCTGGCCGGCGGCAACGGGCTGGTGGTGCTCGCCGAGTCCGGCCCGGCGGGCAGCGCCGTGCCCTCCGGTGTCGCCGCGCTGCTGGTGGCCACCGTCCCGCTCCTGGTGGTGGTGCTGCGTACGGCCGGCGGGGACCGGCCCCGGGCCTGGACGTTCGCCGGCGTGGCGCTCGGCTTCGTCGGGCTGGTCCTGCTGGTCCTGCCCCGCGACGGCGTGGACGGGGTGCCGCTGGTCGGCGCGCTGATCGTGGTGGCCGGAGCGGTCAGCTGGTCCGTCGGATCGTTCCTGTCCGGACGGATCCGGATGCCCGCCGACCCGTTCGTGGCCACCGTCTACGAGATGGTGGCCGGCGCGGTGGCGCTCGCGGTGGTCGCGGCCGCACGCGGGGAACTGGCCGACTTCTCCCCCGCCGAGGTGACCACGCGGTCCTGGGTGGCTCTGGTCTATCTGATGGTGGCCGGCTCGCTGGTCGCCTTCACCGCGTACGTCTGGCTGCTCGCGCACGCGCCGCTCTCCCTGGTGTCCACGTACGCCTACGTGAACCCGGCGGTCGCGGTGGCGCTCGGCGCGCTGCTCGTCGCCGAGCCGGTCACCGCGCAGGTGCTGCTCGGCGGCGCGGTCATCGTGGCCGGCGTGGCGGTGGTGGTGAGCACCGAGCGTCCGCGCCGGACCGCGCCGGCTGCCGTGGACGGGACGGCCCGGGAGACGGCGGAGCGGTAGCGTCCCGGCCCGTGTCGGCGGCGCTGGTGACCGGGGTGGCGCTGCTCGGCGCGCTCGCCGGGCTGGTGGCCGTACCGGTGGGTCGGTCCCTGGTGGGCGGCGGCCCCGCTCCGCGCCGGGCGGTCCTGACCGCGACCGGTGCGGTGGTGTTCGGCGGGCTGGCCGCCGCCCACGGGGCCGGGCCCGCGCTGCCGGCCCTGCTGCTGGTCGCCGGCGTCGGGCTGCTGCTCGTGGTCACCGACCTGACCGCCCTGCGGCTGCCCGACCCGCTGGTCGGCGCGCTGGCGCTCGGCGGCGGGCTCGGCCTCGCCGGCGCCACGCTGGCCACCGGCGAGCCGGGTCGACTGACCACCGCCGCCGCCGGCGCCGCGCTCTCCCTCGCCGGCCACCTGCTGCTCGCGCTGCTGCCGGGCGCCCGGCTCGGCTTCGGTGACGTGAAGCTCGCCGCCGCGCTCGGGCTCCCGCTGGGCTGGCTGGGCTGGCCGACGCTCCGGCTCGGGCTGCTCCTCCCGCACGTGCTCGCCGGGGTGACGGTGCTGGTCCTGCTGGCCGCCGGCCGGGTACGCCGGGACACGCCGCTGCCGTTCGGCCCGGCGCTCCTCGCCGGCGCCTGGCTCGCCGTCCTGCTCACCTGAGGCCGCCGCGCGTGTCGGCGGGCGGCCCGCCGGTCAGATCAGCCGGAGCTGGTGATCCCGGGGCCGGCGTGGCTCCGCCGTGCCGAGCCGGTCGAACAACGCCGGGTCGATCACGTCGAGGAACGGCGACGGCCGGGTCTCGCGTTCCGCGCCGTGCCGGGCCCGCCGGGCGGCGTGGCTGACGTAGAGCCGGTCCTGCGCCCGGGTCAGGCCGACGAAGAAGAGCCGGCGCTCCTCGGCCACCGCGTCCTCGTCCGGCTCGCTGCCGGGCCAGCGCAGCGGCAGCAGGCCGTCCTCGGCGCCGACCAGGAACACCACCGGGAACTCCAGCCCCTTCGCCGCGTGCAGCGTGAGCAGCGTGACCGCCTCGGCGCGCGGATCCAGGGCGTCCACCTCCGCGCCGGTCGCGAGCTGGTTGAGGAACAGCCCGAGGTCGTCACCGCAGCGCCGGGCCAGTGGCGTGAGCAGGTCCACGGCGGTGCGGACGTCCTCGGGGCGTACCGCGCCGGCGCCGTCGAGCGTGGGCACGGCGAAGCGCTCCGCCAGGAGCTGACCGGCCTGGCGTACCCGGGCGGCCAGCGATCCGTCGAGACCGGCCTGGCGCAGCTCGCGGGCGACGGCGGTGACGCCGGGCCGGTCGCGCAGCCGGTCGTGCGAGCGCTTCTGCACCGGGATGTTGGCCCGGGCCAGCGCGTCCACGACCGGCGCGGCCTGGGAGTCGGTGCGGTAGAGCACCGCGATGTCGGAGAAGGAGAGTGACGTCGTCCGCCCGTCGATGCGGCCCGAGTCCAGCGACCGGTGGGACAGGCCACCGACCAGCTCGTCGACGGTGCGGACCACGAAGTCGGCCTCGTCGGCCACCGAGGTCGCGGCGTACCGGCCGACCAGCGGCGCCTCCGGGTCGAGCCGGGCCGGGTCGAGGCGGCGACCGCGCACCAGCGACGACGGCGCGATGGCCTGCACCGCGGCGGCCAGGATCGGCGCGGACGAGCGGTAGTTGCGGTTCAGCCGCACCAGCCGGGCGTCGGTGAAGTCCTGCGAGAAACGCAGGAAGTAGCCGACGTCGGCGCCCCGGAACGAGTAGATCGCCTGGTCCGGGTCGCCGATCGCGCACAGGTTGCCGTCGGCGGGGCTGAGCAGCCGCAGCAGGTCGTACTGCACCGCGTCGACGTCCTGGTACTCGTCAACGAAGATCCACTTCCACCGTTCGCGGTACTCCCGGACCAGCTTCCGGTCCCCCTTGAGCAGCGCCACCGGCAGGGTGAGCAGCTCGTCCAGGTCGACCAGGTCCTTCTTGCGCAGCAGCGCGACGTACCGCTCGTCGTCCTCGCCGGCCTCGGCGCGGGCCGCCGCCCGGTCCGTCTCGTCGGCGATCCGGAAGTCCGCCGGCAGCCCGGCGGCCGCCGCGTTCTCCCGCAGCACGGTCAGGCCGAGCGAGTGGAACGTGCCCACGGTGACGTCCTCGGCGACCGGGCCGAGCAGCCCGTCCAGCCGGTGCCGCAGCTCCTCGGCCGCCCGGCGGGTGAACGTGATCGCCAGGCACTGGTCGGGGAAGACGTTCAACTCCGCGCAGAGATACGCGATCCGGTGGGTCAACGTCCGGGTCTTGCCGGTGCCGGGCCCGGCCACGATGAGCAGCGGACCGCCCGGCGCGGACGCGGCCACCCGCTGCATCGCGTCCAGGCGGTCCAGCAGGCCGGTGCCGACCTCCTCCATGCCGGCGAGCATCGGCTCGAACGGCTCGTGCGGGGAGGGCGGCGGCGCGATCGGGCGAGCCGGCGGCGGCGTGCGCTTCGGCTCGGGCCGGGCCGCCGCCGGGCGCTTGGCCCTCGGTTTCGGCGCCGGCTCCGCGGGCCGTCGCTGCGCGGGCACGGGTACGTCGAAGAGCGCGTCCTGCCCCGACCCGCCGGCCGTGGCGCCCAGTTCCGCCGGATCGAACAGTGTGATCACCCCGTACTCGCCGTCGTAGCCCGGCACCCGGCGGACCTCGCCGCGGCGCAGCCGGCCGATGCCCTCGGCGAGCAGCTCGCCACCGACCCGGCCGATCTCCTCGACCGGCGTACGGGTCAGGATCTCCAACTCCGGGCCGAGCGCGGCGACCAGCTCGTGGAGCTTGCCCTCCACCTTCTTCGACCGCGCGCCCACCCGGTTGATCTCGCCGAGGATCTCGGCCAGCGGCACCAGGTGCGCCACCGCGCGGGCGTGCGCCGGACGGTGCCCCACCGGACGGTCGGCCAGCTCCTCGACCCGGCTCAGTACGCCGACGGTGAGCGGCTTGCCGCACTCCGGGCAGCGCCCACCCGCCTCGCGGGTGCGCTCGGGCGACCAGTTCACCCCGCAGAGCCGGTGCCCGTCGGCGTGGTACTTGCCCTCCTCCGGGAAGAACTCGACAGTGCCGGCGAGCCCGTCCCCGGTGCGCAGCGCCTCCCGGATCGCGAAGTAGTCGCGGGCCGCCGTGAGGACCGTGGCCTCCCGGGCCAGCGCCGGCGGCGAGTGGGCGTCCGAGTTCGACACCAGCTGGTAGCGGTCCAGGCTGCCGACCCGCCAGTTCATCTCCGGGTCGGAGGAGAGGCCGGTCTCCACCGCGAAGATGTGCTCGGCCAGGTCGGCGTAACAGTCGGCGATCGCGTCGAAGCCGGACTTCGAGCCGAGCGCGGAGAACCAGGGCGTCCAGATGTGCGCCGGCACCAGGTAGCCGTCTCCGCTGGCCTCCAGCGTGATCTCCAGCAGGTCGCGGGAGTCCAGCCCGAGGATCGGCCGGCCGTCGGAGCCGAGGTTGCCGATCCGGCCCAGCGCGGCGTTGAACCGGCCCACCGCGTCCAGGTCCGGCAGGTAGATCAGGTGGTGCACCTTGCGGGTCCGGTCGTCCCGCTTGTAGATGGTGGAGATCTCCACGCTCAGCATGAACCGGACCGGGTCCGCCTCCGCCGCGCTCGCCAGCCGGGGCGGCAGCCGCCGGGCGATGTCCCGCTCCGCCTCCGGCGACAGCCGGTAGAGGCCGGGCTCGGCCGGGTGCAGCGTCTCGCGCAGGTGGTCGTACCAGGCGGGGTGGGTGAAGTCTCCGGTGCCGAGCACCCCGATGCCCTTGCGTCGGGCCCACCAGCCGAGGTTCGGCAGGGTCAGGTCGCGGCTGCACGCGCGGGAGTATTTCGAGTGGATGTGCAGATCCGCGACGTAGGGCGGGAGGCCACCGGGGGGTGCGGCGCTGAACGGAGGCACGCCGCATCCTGTCACGTCCGGTTGCCCGCCCGCCCGCCGCCACGCGTACGCGTGACCTGAGCAATGCGGTGCTGGACGCGGCGCCCCCGGCGCGCTATGGGGCGCGCAGCTCGACCAGCGTCACCTGCGGCGGGGCGCCGACACGCACCGGCGGACCCCAGAAGCCGGCGCCGTTGGTGACGTACACCTTGGTGCCGTCCACCTCGCCCAGACCGGAGACCACCGGCTGCTGGAGCTTCACCGCCAGGTTGAACGGCACCATCTGGCCGCCGTGGGTGTGCCCGGAGAGTTGCAGGTCGACGCCGAACTTCGCCGCCTCGTGCGCGGCCACCGGCTGGTGGGCCAGCAGCACCACCGGGCGGCTCGGGTCACGGTCGCCGAGGGCGGCGGCGTAGTCGGCCGGCGCGGCCAGACCGGTGCCGGCGGCGGTCACGTCGTTGACCCCGGCCAGGTCCAGCACCCCGCCGCGGGCCTGGATCTCCTGCCGCTCGTTCTGCAGCACCCGCAGGCCGAGCCGGTCCACCTCGCGGACCCACTCCTCCACGCCGGAGTAGTACTCGTGGTTGCCGGTGACGAAGAAGCTGCCGTAGCGGGAGCGCAGGTCGCGCAGCGGCTCCGCGGCCGAGCCCAGCTCGGCCACCGTCCCGTCGACCAGGTCGCCGACCACCGCCACCAGATCGGCGTCCAGTTGGTTGATCATGGCGACGATCCGCTCGGTGTGCGCCCGTCCGCGCAGCGGCCCGAGGTGGATGTCGGAGACGGTGGCGATCCGCAGGCCGTCCATGCTCCGGGGCAGCTTGGCCAGCGGGATCCGGACCCGGTCCAGTCGGGGCGGCCCCATCGCGGTGCGGACGCCGTACCCGGTGACGCCGGCGGCGGTGAGCCCGGCGAAGATCGCCGCGCCGCGCGCGAGCAGCAACCGGCGGGACGGATCGTGGTCGGCGGGCACGGTGTCCGCCGGCGGGACGTCGCCACCGTCGGCGGTCCCGCCGGCCGGAATGCCGACGGCGTCGCCGGTCGGCCCGGGCGGGACGGCCCCGGCCCCGGCGCCGATCAGCGCCGGCTCGGGCTCGGGGCCCGTGGCGGCGGCGCGGGCGCGGCGGCGCAGGACGAGCCGGACCACCGCGGTCGGCACCTCCAGCACCAGCAGCAGCACCAGCAGGTAGAACATCAGCGCCAGCCAGAGGTAGCCCGGCCAGGCCAGCCAGAACCAGCCGTTCCTCGTGCCGGCCATGGTCGCCGGCACGAGCAGGGCGAGCAGGGCGACCACGGCCGCGCCGAGCCGGCGCCACCGACCCGGTCGGGTGGTGTCCCGGACCAGCCGCTTCCACAGGTAGAAGTGGATCAGGCCGATGACGAGCACGACGAAGATCAGGAATGTCGCCATCGCCAGCACGTCGGCCTCCTCAGCCGCCCGCGAAGGGCGGCAGCACGTCCACCGTCACCCCGGCCGGCAACAGTGCCTGACGATCATGACAGGCCACGCCGTCGACCAGGAAACTCGCCGCCTTCAGCACCACTGACAGTCGTTCGCCGTGCCGGGCGGCCAGGTCGTCCAGGAGTTCGTCCAGCGACCGGCCGGCGGATGCGGTCTCCTCGGCGCGGCCGGCCGCGGCCCGCGCCCCGGCGAAGTAGCGGACGGTCAGTTCCACGCTCACCCTCCGATCGCGGACATCGGCCGGGCCGGCTGGAGAAAGGTCGGATCGTCGATGCCGTGGCCCGCCCGCTTGCCCCACATCGCGGCGCGCCAGCGCCGGGCCAACTCGTCGTCGTCGGCACCGCCGCGCAGCGCCGCCCGCAGGTCGGACTCCTCGGTGGCGAAGAGGCAGTTGCGCACCTGGCCGTCGGCGGTGAGCCGGGTGCGGTCGCAGTCGCCGCAGAACGGCCGGGTCACGCTGGCGATCACCCCGACCCGGGCCGGCCCGTCGTCCACCAGCCAGGTCTCGGCCGGTGCGGCACCCCGCTCGGCGGGATCGGGGCGCAACGCGAACTCGCTGCGCAGGGCGGCGAGGATCTCGTCGGCGGTGACCATGGTCGAGCGGTCCCAGCCGTGCTGGGCGTCCAGCGGCATCTGCTCGATGAAGCGCAGCTCGTAGCCGTGCGCCAGGGCGAACCGGAGGAGGGTCGGGGCCTCGTCGTCGTTGACACCGCGCATCAGCACCGCGTTGATCTTCACCGGGGTCAGCCCCGCCTCCGCCGCGCCGGCCAACCCGGCGAGCACGTCGGCGTGCCGGTCCCGCCGGGTCAACGTGGCGAACCGGGCCGGGTCGAGCGTGTCCAGCGAGACGTTGACCCGGTCGAGACCGGCGGCGCGCAGCGCCGGCGCGAGACGGGCCAGCCCGATCCCGTTGGTGGTCACCGAGATGCGCGGCCGGGGCGTCAGCGCGGCGACCGCCGACACGATCCCGGGCAGGCCGGGCCGGATGAGCGGCTCACCGCCGGTGAAGCGCACCTCGGTGACGCCGAGGCGGCCCACCGCGACGCCGACCAGCCGGACGATCTCGTCGTCGGTCAGCAGTTGCGGGCCGGCCAGCCAGGGCAGGCCCTCGGCCGGCATGCAGTAGGTGCACCGCAGGTTGCACTTGTCGGTCAGCGAGACCCGCAGGTCCCGGGCGACGCGACCGTACCGGTCGGCGAGGACCCCGTCGGCCGGCGTCCGGGGGGCGGTCATCCGTCGACCGTAGCGCGTCGGACGCCCCGCAGGGCGCCTCGGGCGGCGGAGACCACCGCGTCCGCGTACGCCGTGCCGAAGAGCGCGGTGTGCACCAGCAACAGGTGCAGTTGGTGCAGCGGCACCCGCTCCCGCCACCCGTCGGCCGGCGGCCGGGCCTCCCGGTAGGCGGCCAGGATCCGCTCCAGGTGCGGCGGGCCACCGAAGAGGGCCAACTGGGCCAGGTCGGTCTCGCGGTGGCCGCCGTGCGCGGCCGGGTCGACCAGCCAGACCCGGCCGTCGGCGCCCCAGAGCAGGTTGCCGGGCCAGAGGTCACCGTGCACCCGGGCCGGCGGCTCGTCGCCGCCGAACTCGCCGATCCGGTCGACGACCTGCTCGACCAGGGCGGCCCCGGCGCCGTCGAGCGCCCCTCGGTCGACCGACATCCGCAGGTAGGGCAGCAGTCGACGGCGGGCGAACCAGTCCGGCCACGGGCCGGGATCGGGCGTGTTGTCCTGGGGCAGCGCGCCGATGAACCCGGTCCACTCCGCGCCGAACGCGGTCGCGCCGGACGCGTGCAGCCGGGCCAGGCCGCGCCCGAACGCCTCCGCGGCCTCCGGGGTCGGCTCGCCCGGCTCCACCCAGTCGAGCGCGAGCAGGTCGGGCAGCGCGACCAGCACCTCCGGCACCGGCACGGCGTCGGCCTCGCGCAGCCACCCCATGCCGGCCGCCTCGGTGGTGAAGAAGCCCTCCGGAACCGGCCGCGCCGACCGCTCCGGCCAGCTCTTGGTGAAGACGGAGTGCCCGTCGTCCAGGGTGAGCCGGGACGCGGTGCAGATGTCGCCACCGGAGACCGGCGTCTCCCGGATCCGCTGGTGGGTCAGGAAGGTCGGCAGGTGCTCCGGGTGTGCCCGCAGGTATGCCAGGTCCATGAGCGCAAGGTAGCCGGTACCTGGGACAGCCGGGGACCGTGGCGAAACCGCGGCGGCCGTCGATCGCCGGCCACCTGCGCCGATACGCTCCGTATCTGGGGACGGACCGCGTGTCGTCCACAGGGTCGGACGCGGGCCCCGACGACCACGGACGCTCCCGGCATGAACTCCACCGAGCGCCCACGCCTGTCCGTCCGCTCGCCCGGCGACCTCGTCGCGGCCGTGCCCTACCTGCTCGGCTTCCACCCGGCCGACAGCATCGTGGTGGTCGCGGTACGCGGCCGGCGAGTGGTCTTCGCCGCGCGGGGCGACCTGCCCGGGGCCGGCGTCGACCCCGCCCCGGCGGCCCGGCACCTGGCCGAGGTGGTGGCCCGCCAGGAGGTCGACGCCGCCACGGTCGTCGGTTACGGGCCGGCCGCCCGGGTGACCGGCACCGTGGACGCGGTCGGCGACGCGCTGGACGCGGCAGGGCTGACCGTCCTGGACGCCCTGCGGGTCACCGACGGCCGGTGGTGGTCCTACCTCTGCGCGGAGCCGGCCTGCTGTCCCGCCGACGGCACCCCGTACGACCCGGTCGCGAGCCAGGTCGGCGCGGCGGCGGTGTTCGCCGGTCAGGTCGCCCTGCCCGACCGGGCCGCGCTGGCCGCCCAGGTGTCCGCGCTCGACGGCCCGGTCCGGCTCGCCATGCGCCGGGCCACCGCACGGGCCCGCCGCCGGTTGGCCGTGCTCGCCGGCGCATCCGTCGACGGCGCCCCGCCCGAGGACGTCACGGTCGGTGTCCCCGCCGATGTCCCGCCCACCGGGGAGACCTCGGCGGAGGGGCCACCGGCCGAGGGCGACCCCGTGGTGGTCGTCGGCTCCGGCGGCGCGGCGCGGGCCGTGCGCGCGGCCGGCGTGGCGGCGGTGCGGGCGGCGTTCCGGCGGCAACGGCGCGGTGAGCGGCTGGACGACGACGAGGTGGCCTGGCTGACCGTGCTGCTCACCCACATCCCGGTTCGCGACCACGCCTGGTCCCGCACCGACGGCCGGGACACCGACATCAGCCTCTGGACCGACGTCCTGCGCCGGGCCGAGCCGGACCTGATCGGGGCGCCGGGCAGCCTGCTCGCGTTCGCCGCCTGGCGGGCCGGCCACGGCGCGCTGGCGGCGGTCGCCCTGGAACGGGTGCTCACGGCCCACCCCGACCACTCGCTCGCGGTGATCCTCGACGACGCGCTCCGCCGTGGGCTGGCCCCGTCCGAGCTGGACGGCTGGCCCGTCGTCACCGGTTCGTCGGTGCTGCGCCGCCGTCGTCGCCGTCCGCGCCGGTGAGCCGGCGCCGTTCACCCGGTTACGCGCTGCGCCCCGGCGTAGACGTTCATGGTCGGCCCGCGCAGGAAACCGACGAGCGTCATCCCGGCCTCCTCGGCCAGTTCGACGGCGAGCGTGCTGGGCGCGGAGACCGCCGCGAGCAGCGGCACCCCGGCCATCCACGCCTTCTGGGTCAGCTCGAAGCTGGCCCGGCCGGAGACCAGCAGCACGTGCCCGGCCAGCGGCAACAGGTCCTCCCGCACGGCCCAGCCGATCACCTTGTCCACGGCGTTGTGCCGGCCCACGTCCTCCCGCAGCACCACCAGCTCGCCGTCGGCGGTGAAGAGACCGGCCGCGTGCAGGCCGCCGGTGCGGTCGAACGCGCGCTGGGCGGCGCGTAGCCGGTCCGGCAGCGCGGCCAGCAGCTCGGCGCCGACCGCGAGCGGGTCCTCCCGCACCGCGAACCGGGACCGGGTACGGACCGACTCGATGCTCGCCTTGCCGCACACGCCGCAGGAGCTGGTCGTGTAGAAGTTGCGCGCCGGGTCGGTGGTCGGCTCCGGCACGCCCGGAGACAGCACCACGTCGACCACGTTGTAGGTGTTCGGGGTCTCCGCCCCGGCGCAGAGCTGCGCCGTGTGCACGTCCTCCGCCGACCGGATCAGCCCCTCGGTGAGCAGGAAGCCGATCGCCAGGTCGAGGTCGTCGCCGGGCGTACGCATGGTGACCGCGAGCGGCCGGCGTCGCCCCGGGCCGCCCGGCCCGACCCGGATCTCCAGCGGCTCCTCCACGGACAGGGTGTCCTGCCGGCGGATCCGGGCCCGGCCGTCGGTCACCGCCCCGAGGTCGATCCGCAGCACGCTCCGCCGGTCCGTCGCCCGTCCCATGCCGCCATCCTCCCTCGCGCGCCGACCGGCCCGCACCTTCGCGGCGTCCGCACCCCCGACGGCTCTGGTCCGGTCCCGCTCCCGCCGGCCCGCCCCCGCACCCGTCCCGCCGGCGCGGGACCGGGTCGGGGCGGCGCCCGTGGGTAGGGTGAGGCGGTGACGGGGTACGCGGCGGTGCTGCTCGCCGGCGGCGCGGCCCGACGGATGCGCGGCGTGGACAAGCCCGCCCGCCCCGTCGGTGGGCGACCGATGCTGCACCGGGTGCTGGAGGCGGTGGCCGGCGCGGACGAGCGGATCGTGGTCGGCCCGGCCGGTCCGGTGCCCGAAGGGGTGCGGGTGACCCGTGAGGAGCCCCCCGGCGGTGGACCCGTGGCCGCCACCGCGGCCGGGCTGGCCCTGCTGGGGCCCGGTACGACCACCGTCGCCCTGCTCGCCGCGGACCTGCCGTTGCTCACCGCCGCGGCGGTGGACGGGCTGCGGCGCGCGCTCGACGGGTCGCGGGCCGGTCTGGCCTGTTACGTCGACGGTGACGGGCGTCGGCAGCAGCTCTGCGGCGCGTGGCGGGCCACGGCGTTGCGGGCGGCCCTCGACCGCCTGGCGGCGGAGCGGGGCGGCACTGTCGACGGCGCGCCGGTACGCGGGTTGCTGGCCGGTGTCGCGGTCCGTGAGGTGGCGTGGACCGGCTCGGGACCGCCGCCCTGGTTCGACTGCGACACTGACGAGGACGTACGCCGGGCCGAGGAGTGGACGAGATGACGGTGTTGGACGACTGGGTCACCGCGGCCTGCGCCGAGCTGGACCTGGATCCGGCCGAGGTGCCGGTGTCGAGCGTGCTCGACGTCGCCCGGGACGTGGCGCACCAGGTGCTCCGGCCGGGGGCGCCGGTCACCGCGTACCTGCTGGGGGTGGCCGTGGGACGCGGCGCGGACCCGGCCGCGGCGGCCGCGCGGCTCAGCGCGCTGGCCGGTTCCTGGCCGGTGGAACTGGACGGGACCGTACCGGCGGAGTAGCCGTGCTCGGGCGCGGTTCGACGCCCACCGCCCATGGGTAGGGTGGCGGGAACGGACGGAGGCGATCATGACGGCAGACCACCCCTCGGCGCCGGTCGACCAGCCTTCCGGCGGTACGCCGGAGCAGCACGAGTCGATCCTGCTCGACGAGCCGACCACGGCCGATCTGCGGGCCAAGGTGACCGAGGCCTGGCGGGAGTTCGCCCGGGCGCTGGCCGACCGGCTGCGCGGGCTGCCCGCCGGCGGGCACCTGGAGGTCACGCTCGACCCGACCGCCTCCGGCACCGGCGACGCCGTCTACTCGGTCAGCGCGGACGTCGGCGAGGAGGGTCGCCTGTCCGCCCGGGCGGTCGGCAACGCCACCCTGCCGCAGGGCTACCGGCTGGACCGGGCCGCGGTGGCCGACATGGTCGCGCTGGGTTGGTCGCCGCCCGGGGTGGTGCCCGGTTCCGGCGAGCAGTTCGGCCTGGACTGCGGCGTCGACGAGGCGACCCGGCTGTCCGCCGTGCTCTCCCGCACGCTGCGCGACGTCTACGGCGCCCCGCACCCCGCCTTCCTGGTCTACCTGGTGCACGACGCCGAGGGCGAGCCGCTGCCGGTGGAGCCGCTGGGCACGGCCCGCAGCGAGTTCGGCCCGGACCGGGACGTCGAGGCGGACCTGGACGAGGCGCTGGCGGCCGCGGCGGCGGCCCAGGCCGGCGAGAACGACGTGCTGGCGCTGGAGGAGCGGGTCCGGACCGTCGTGTCGACGATGCTGAAGTCGAACTCCGACCAGGTCCAGGTCGACTCCGACGGGGACATCAACATCCGGGCCGGCTCGGCGATGGTCTTCGTGCGGGTACGCGACAACCCGCCGCTGGTCGACGTCTTCTCCCCGGTGCTGACCGAGGTGGAGCCGACCGAGCGGCTCTACGTGAAGCTCTCCGAGCTGACCAACCGGATGCCGATCGGCCGGCTCTACTGCGCCGACGACACGGTCTGGGCGTCGATCCCGGTCTTCGGCCGCAACTTCCAGGCCACCCACCTGATGCTGGCGGTGCAGGTGATGACCGGTCTGGCCGACGAGTTGGACGACCGGCTGCACGGCGAGTTCGGCGGCAAGCGTTTCTTCGGCGAGGGCGACAAGCCGGCGCGGGCGGAGGAGCACCGCACCGGCATGTACCTCTGAGCGCGGTCAGCGCACGTCGAGCAGCGTCTTGCCCACTGTTTCCCGGGCCTCGATCGCGGCGTGCGCGGCGGCGGCCCGGGCCAACGGGAAGCGCTGCCCGATCAGCGGCCGCAGCCGCCCGGCCGCGCCCTCGGCGAGCGCCGCCTCGGTGAGGGCGCGCAGCTCGTCCGGGCCGGGCCGGGGGCTCAGCAGCGTCACCCCGCGTGCGGCGGCGGACTCGGCCGGGATGTCCGCCCAGGCGCCGCCGGCCAGTCCGAAGCTGAGCATCCGCCCGCCGCGGTCCAGCAGGTCGAACGCCTGCCGGGCGAGCGGCCCGCCCACGCCGTCGAACACCACGTCGACGGCGCCCACGGCGTCCCGGACCCGGTCGGTCCAGCCGGCCTGCCGGTAGTCGACGACCACGTCGAGGCCGGCGGCGCGGAGCACGTCCACCTTGCGGGCGCCGCCGGCGGCGGCCACCACCGTGGCGCCGGCGGTCGCCGCCAGTTGAGTGAGCAGCGATCCGACGCCCCCGGCCGCCGCCTCGACCAGGACCCGGTCGCCCCGCCGCAGCCCGGCCGCCCCGGCCAGCATCAGGGCGGTCCGGCCGTCGGCCATCAGCGCCACCGCCGCGTCGAGCGCCAACCCCGGGGGTACGGGGACCGGCGCGCTCCGGTCGACCACGACGCGTTCGGCGTACCCGCCGGTGCCGCCGGTGGCGGTGACCACGACGCGGCCGGCGAGCGCCGGGTCGACGCCCGCTCCCAGCGCGGTGATCGTGCCGCCGACCCCGTTGCCGGGGATCACCGGCAGTTCGGCGCCGAACGGCCCGAAGCCGCTGGCCCGGAACATCGTCTCGACGAACGTGATGTTGGCGTGTGCCACGTCGACGAGCACCTGCCCCGGTCCGGGTGCCGGGTCGGGTGCCGTCCCGGGCACGAGCACCTCGGGTCCGCCGAACTCCCGCAGCCACACCGCACGCATACCGCCCCCTCGCTTCGAGCCGGTCACCAGTGCACGACATGAAGCGAGGTTGAGGTCAAGGCGTGGAGGGTCCGACGCCGGGGGACTCGACCAGCCGGGACAGCACGATGGTGCTGCGGGACGAGGTGACGAACGACTCGGCCCGGAGTCGTTCCAGGGCCTCCTCCAGGTGGGAGATGTCGGCGGCGCGCAGGTGCACCAGCGCGTCCGCCTCGCCGGAGACGGTGTAGGCGCCGACCACCTCGGGGTGCCGGCGGGCGGCGGCGCCGATCTGCGCCGGGGTGGTCCGGCCGGCGCAGAACAGCTCGACGAACGCCTCGGTGGTCCACCCGACGGCGGCCGGGTCGACGACGGCGGTGAATCCGCGGATGACCCCGGTCGCGCGGAGCCGGTCGACGCGTCGCTTGACGGCGGGGGCGGAGAGTGACACCCGGGTGCCGATGTCCGCGTACGAGGCGCGGGCGTCCGCCACGAGCAACGCAATGATTCGCTGGTCGACCGCGTCTATCTGCAACGTTCCGCCTCTGGGAAGCAATGGTTGTGGCTGTTACCAAAGTTCTACCGTACCTACTCTTGGTGACCGTGAACCAGCAGCGAGTCTCGCGAAAGCGGACATATCTCATGTGCTCGCCCGAGCACTTCGCGGTCGAGTACGCGATCAACCCGTGGATGGACGTGACCACGGCGGTCGACGCCGACCTGGCGGTCAAGCAGTGGGACCGGCTGCGCGAGACGCTGGTCGGGCTCGGTCACGAGGTGCACCTGCTGACGCCGGAGGCCGGCCTGCCGGACATGGTCTTCGCGGCCAACGGGGCGTTCGTGGTCGACGGCACGGTCTACGGCGCCCAGTTCAAGCACGAGCAGCGGGCCGCCGAGGCCGCCGCGCACCGGGCGTTCTACGAGGAGCGGGGCTGGCGGTTCATCGCGCCGAGCGAGACCAACGAGGGCGAGGGCGACTTCGCGTACCTGCCGGAGGCGCACGGCGGGCTGGTCCTGGCCGGCCACGGCTTCCGGACCGAGCCGGCCGCGCACGCCGAGGCGCAGGAGGCGCTCGGCCGCCCGGTGGTCTCGCTGCGCCTGGTCGACCCGCGCTTCTACCACCTGGACGTGGCGCTCGCCTCGATCGACGACGAGAACATCGTCTACTACCCGGGCGCCTTCTCCGCGGCCAGCCAGCGGGTGCTGACCCAGCTGTTCCCCGACGCGGTCGTGGCGGACGACGAGGACGCCCTGGCCTTCGGCCTGAACCTGGTCAGCGACGGGCTCAACGTGGTGCTGAACAACGAGGCGACCCGGCTGGCCGGCAAGCTGAAGGCGGCCGGCTACCACCCGGTGCCGGTGGAGCTGGCCGAGCTGAAGAAGGGTGGCGGCAGCGTGAAGTGCTGCATCGCCGAGCTGCGGCACTGACCGCCGCACGCACGAAGGGCGGCCTCCCCCCGGGAGGCCGCCCTTTCTCGCGTGTCAGCCGAGCGTCGCCAGCTCGTTGATCACCACGTTGGAGAGCATCCGACCGTCGAGCTGGACCTTGCGCAGGTACCACTTCTGCTGCGGGGTACGCGGCTGGTTGAACTGCCAGGAGCCGCGCGGGCTGTCGACCTGGCCGATCTTGCCGAGCGCCAGGTTGACCTGCTGCGGGGACGGGTCCCGGCCGACCAGCCGGATCGCCTTGTCGAGGACCAGCGCGGCGTCGTACGAGGCCATCGCGTAGGTGGTCGGGGAGGCGTTGAACGTCTTGCGGTACGCGGAGGCGAACACCCGGTTCGCGGTGTTGTTCAGGTCGGCCGAGTAGTTCAGCGCGGTCTCGATGCCGAACTTCTCGATCAGCTGCCGGTCGCGGCCCTTCTCGCCGTCGTCGAGCTGGTCCAGGACGGTGCCCTCGGTCAGGAACCCGGGCGCGTAGACCGGCCCCCGGTAGCCCTCGTCGTAGAGCTGCTTGACGAACTGCACCGCCTGCGGGCCGGAGTAGTGGCAGAAGACCGCGTCCGGATTGCGCTCCAGCGCCTTGCGGATCGGGCCGGAGTAGGCCCGCTTGCTCGGGGTGGCGTAGTCGGGCGTGTAGATCGGGTCCTCGGTGAGGCGCCGGCCCTGCTCGTAGCCGCGCCGGAAGCCGGCGACGACGTCCTGGCTGCCGGGGCCCTGGGTGCCGAAGACGGCGATCGTGCTGGACGCGTCCAGGTTCTGCCGCAGGTACTGCCCGAGCGCCACGCCCGGCTCGTCGAGCACGTAGGAGGTGCGCCAGATGTAGACGACGCCCTGCAACGTGGCGGGGGAGGCGTTGGAGCCGATGAGCGGCACCCGGGCCTGCTCGACGGTGTCCCTGATGCCGGTCATGACGACCGGGTCGACCACGCCGGTGAGCGCGAGCACGCCCTCCTTGAGCAGCCGGTCGACGGCGGCCTTGCCGGTCGCGGCGCTGTTGCCCTCCTCGGCCGGCACCAGCGTGACCGGGTGGCCGCCGAGCTGCTGGGAGTGCAGGCTGAGGAAGAGCTGGAAGCCGTTGGTGATCTCTTCGCCGATGACCTTGTTCGGGCCACCGCCGGGCACGATCAGACCGATCTTGATCGGGCTGCCGGCCGGGGCCTGCTCCGTGGTGTCGTCACCGGAACCGCAGCCCGCCGCGAGCCCGGTGGTGCCCAGTGCGGCCAGCAGTTGCAGCGCCCGCCTGCGGTTCATCTGTGCCACCGAAATTCCTTCCCGACGGGGTGGCCATGATGCACACCCCTCCGGCGTTCTACCTGGTCGGCAACGCTGCGTCAATGCCCGGATGATCATTGTGAAGGGACCGCAACGCCGCGACCACCTGCGGCCACGCCGCGGAGTCCGGCGCGATCAACCCGAAATGTTCGCATTCCGGCAGCTCAACCAGCGCGGCGTCGCCTCCGGCGGCCCGGTCTGCGGCCACCCAGGCGCGGCTGATCGCGACCGGGACCTGACGGTCGAGAAGACCATGCATGACTACGGTGCGTGTCCGGACCGGCACCAACGCCGATGGATCCGCCTCGGCGTACCGATCCGGCACGTCCGCCGGGCCGCCGCCCAGCAGCGCGGCCACCGCGCCGTCGTCCAGGTCCAGCCGGTACGCCTCGGCGAGGTCCGCGACCGGCGCCAGCGCGAGCACGCCGCCGACCGTCTCCGGGGCGCGTCCGGCCACGTACAGCGCCAGGTGCCCACCGGCCGAGTGACCGACCAGGATGGGCGGGCCGGGCGCCACCCGGCCGGGCAGCGCGGCGGCGGCCAGCGCCGGCAGGGCGGCGACCCCGGTGCGCACGTCGGTGAGCGTGTGCGGCCATCCGCCGTCCGGCTGGCCGGTCCGGCGGTATTCGATCTGGGCGACCGGATGGCCGAGCGCGGCCAGCGCCGCCGCCATCGGGCCGGTGTGGGCACGGTCGTACCCGGCCCGCCAGAAGCCGCCGTGCACCACGACCACCAGCGGACGGGCGGGCCCGTCGCCGGCCGGTCGGCGCAGGTCGGCGCACTGGTCCGGGTGGTCGCCGTAGGCGACGGTCGCGTCCGGCGGGGGAGCCGGCCGGGTCAGCACGTCGCGCGGGTCGCTGGACATGCGGCGACGGTAGCCTGCCCCCGGTCCGGGCGCGTGCGCGTGGTCGGGGTGGGTAAAGATGGGTGCCATGACCGAAGCGCACTCCGCCGGACACGACGACGAACAGGGCAACGATGGCATCCCCGGCACCGTGGTGGTGGTCGGGCCGGACGGCCGCCCGGTCGGCACGGTGCAGACCGACGAGGGCAAGGGCGAGGACCCGACCCGTCTGGTCGAGCAGCCGGCCAAGGTGATGCGGATCGGCAGCATGATCAAGCAGCTGTTGGAGGAGGTGAAGGCCGCCCCGCTGGACGACGCCAGCCGGCACCGCATGCGGGAGATCCACGAGCGCTCGATCGTCGAGCTGAAGGAGGGCCTGGCCCCCGAGCTGCGCGAGGAGCTGGAGCGGATCTCGCTGCCGTTCACCGAGCAGCAGGCGCCCAGCGAGAGCGAGCTGCGCATCGCCCACGCCCAGCTGGTGGGCTGGCTCGAGGGGCTGTTCCACGGCATCCAGGCCGCGCTGGTGGCCCAGCAGATGGCCGCCCGGGTGCAGCTCGAGCAGATGCGGTCCGGCCGGCAGGCGCTGCCCAGCGGCCCCGGCGGGATGATCCCCGGCATGCCGGGGATGCCCGGCACCAACGAGGGCCACGCGCCCGGCCAGTACCTGTGACCCGTCGGCCGGGGCGCGTCACGCGCCCCGGCCGGTCAGTCCACCCCGAAGACCTCCTCCAGGTACGCGGCGACCCCGTCGTCGGTGTTCGCCCCGGTCACCTCGTGCGCGATCTCCAGCACGGCCGGGTGGGCGTTGGCCACGGCCACCGCCCGGCCGGCCCAGGTCAGCATGGGCACGTCGTTGGGCATGTCGCCGAAGGCCAGCACGTCCCGCTCGTCGATGCCCAGGCGGGCCGCGTACCAGGCCAGGCCGGCCGCCTTGGTCACGCCGGCGGCGGAGATCTCGATCAGCCCGCTGTAGGACGAGTGGGTCGCCTCGGCCAGCCCCTCCAGCGCGCCGGCCACCACTCGGACGAACAGGTCCGGATCCTGCTCACCGGCGCGGACCAGCAGCTTCACCGCCGGCGCGGCGAGCAGTTCCTCGGGCGACTCGATTGCCCGGATCGCCTCCGCGTCGGCGTCCCAGCGCAGCGGGTAGTGCGCCTCGTGCCGCATCTGCCGGCTGTCCACGATCTCCACCGCGAAGCTCACCCCGGGCACCTCGGCCCGTAGCCGCCGGGCCACCTCGGCCAGCAGCTCCGGGGCGAGCGGGTCGGCACGCAGCACCTCGTCCGCCACCGGGTCGTAGACCACCGCGCCGTTGGCGCAGATCGCCGGCAGCGGCGCGGCGAGCTGGTCGTACACGAGTTGGAGCCAGCGGATCGGACGGCCGGTGACCAGCACGACCGGCGTGCCCGCGGCGACGATCCGGGCCAGCACCGCCGACGTGCGCGGGCTGAGCGTCCGGTCGTCGCGCAGCAGCGTGCCGTCGATGTCGGTCGCGACGAGTCGGGGTGGATCTCCCATCACCGGGAGAGTAGTCGGTCCAGGTAGACCGCGACGCCGTCGTCGTCGTTGCGCAGGGTGATCTCGTCGGCCGCGGCGCGCACGTCGGGGTGCGCGTTCGCCACCGCCACCCGGGCCCAGCCAGCCCAGCCGAACATCGGCAGGTCGTTGGGCTGGTCGCCGAAGACCAGCACGTCGGCGGGGTCCACCCCGAGCTGGTCGGCGATCACGCTCAGCCCGGTGGCCTTGTCCACGCCCGGTGGGCAGATCTCGACGAAGCCCAGCCCGGCCTGGGTGAGCGTGGCCACCTCCGGCGGGACGATCCGGCGGGCCGCCGCCAGCAGGTCGTCGACGTGGTGGTCGGCGGTCCGGGCGAACGCCTTGATCACGTCGCAGGAGAGGCACTCGGCGCGGCTGCGCGCCTCGAACCGGTCCGGGTAGGGCCAGCTCGGGTGGTAGTCGCCCCAGAGCGGCGCGTCGTGCTCGTCGGACGCCTCGACCATCACGGTCAGCGGCCCGACGGCGGCCTCCAGGTCGGTCAGGAGCTGGGCCAGCACCTCACCGCGCAGGCGCTCGTCCCGCAGCACCAGCGGCCCGGCCGGGTCGCTCTGGTCGACCACCCGGCCACCGCCGGCCATCACCAGGAAGTCGGCGGCGCGGATGTCGTTGCGGGTGAGCTCGGTCAGACGCGGTCCGCGTCCGGTCGCGCCGACCACCGGGATCCCGGCGGCGCGCACCCGGTCCAGCACCCCGTGGGTGTACGCGGAGACGGTGTCGTCGCTGCGGACGAGCGTGCCGTCGAGGTCGGTGGCGATCAGCTTGGGCAGGCCCGGGCGGGTCATGGTTCCTCCTTCGCCCGCCGCCGTCACGTCGGCCGCCAGGTCCTCGGTGCCGCGACCCTCGAACGGCGGGCAGCAACCGTATCTCGCGAAAGGGGCGGCAACCACGGCTTTCCGGCGAATCGGCCGCGAATCCCCGGCGGCCGGTAGGTGGCCGCCCGGCGGGAGCCCGAGCGGTCAGCGGGAGCGTTCGGGGCCGGCGAACGGCACCGTCGGTTCCACGGTCAGGTCGGCCGGCGCCGGGGGCGCCTCGTCGTCGGCGGACCGGCGCCGCCGGCGGGCCGGTGTTCCCGGCGGCTCGTCGGACGGCTCCGCTCCGACCTCCACCGGATCGGTCCCCCGGTCGCCGGTCCGGCCGGTCAGGTGCAGCGCGACCGCCAGCAGTGCGACGGCGAGGAACGCGGTGACCAGGCCACGCCCGTGCTGCACCTGGAGGCTCTGCTCGGTCGAAAAGAAGACGATGCGCCGGGCGAGCTGCTGGAGGGAGGCGGCGGCCGCGACCAGCACGCCGAGCAGGGGCGCCGCCAGACCCAGCCCGGCGATCCGGGCGTGCCGCCGCACCGCCGGGGCGCCGCGCAGCGCCAGCGCCACCGCGACCGACAGCCCGAGCAGACCCACCAGGTACGCCACCCCGAAGCCGCCGATCTCGGCGACCCCGCTGGGCAGGCGGAGGGTGTCGTCCCCGTCCTGGTCGTCGTTCGGCAGCGTGATGACCAGCCACTCGCCGATCAGCGAGGCGAGCGCGGCGACCGCGCCGAGCCCGACGAGCACCGGCGGCAGGCGGTGGTCGCGGCCCAGGCCGGCCAACGACCGGCCGACCCGGCCGGGCGGCGCCTCGTCGGCGTCACCCCACTCCACGACGGTGGTGCCGTCGTGCCGGTCGTCCTGCCTGGGGATGGGGAGATCCTGCGACATCGGCCACCCTTCCCGTACGCGGGCCTGCGTCGAATCATGGCACAGCTGACACCCGGGCACCCGGACCGCGAGCCGCCGGACCGGTGCGGGGCGGCCCGCTTTCGGTTAGCGTCGGTGCCATGCCTATCCGTACCGCTTCCGCTCGTTGGCAGGGCAACCTGACCGAGGGGTCGGGCACCGTCCGCACCGGCAAGGGCGGCCTGTCCGGCAACTACTCCTTCAAGTCCCGCTTCGAGGAGGGCGAGGGCACCAACCCCGAGGAGCTGATCGGCGCCGCGCACGCCGGCTGCTTCTCGATGGCCCTCTCCAAGCAGCTCGCCGACGCGGGCGCCACCGACACGTCGGTGGAGACGACCGCCAAGGTGCACTTCGACAAGACCGACGCGGGCATGACCGTGACCCGCATCGACCTGGAGACCGTCGGCCAGGTCCCCGGCCTCGACGAGGCGGAGTTCACCAAGCTGGCCGAGGCGGCCAAGGAGAACTGCCCGATCTCCCGGCTGCTCTCCCCGGGCGCGCAGATCACGCTGAACGCCCGTCTGGCCTGACACCACGTACGGGACGGCGGGGGTGTCCTCCGGGGCGCCCCCGTCGCACCGCGTGCCGACCGCGAGGGAGTGACCGGGCCGCGTGGCCGTGGAGATGAGCCGGGACCGGTTCGAGGAACTGGTCGGCGAGGCGCTCGACGAGGTGCCCGAGGAGCTGCTCGGGCTGATGAGCAACGTGGTCATCCTGGTCGAGGACGATCCACCCCCGGGCGAGGACCTGCTCGGTCTCTACGAGGGGCACGCGCTCACCGAGCGCGGCTGGGACTACTCCGGCGTGCTGCCCGACCGCATCCTGATCTACCGCAACCCGATCCTGGCGATCTGCGACACCGACGAGGACGTGGTCGACGAGGTCGCGGTGACGGTGGTGCACGAGATCGCCCACCACTTCGGCATCGACGACGAGCGCCTGCACGCCCTCGGCTGGGGCTGACCGGTCCCCGGCGCGTCCCCGCTCGGCTGATCCCGTCGGTTGCGCCGGTCCCCTAACCTCCGGATCAGGCACATCCCGATGCAGGAGGAAACCCCATGCGCAGCGCGCTGTTCTCCGCGGAGAACCTCGAGAAGGAGTCCCAGCAGCCGGGCATGCGGCTGCAGAACTCCAAGATGCTGAAGATCGAGCTGAACGGCGAGGCGATGGCCCGCGTCGGGTCGATGGTCGCGTACCAGGGCCAGGTGCAGTTCCAGGCGCTCGGCTCGGGCGGCATCGGCAAGTTCATCAAGCAGCGGCTGACCGGTGAGGGCGTCCCGCTGATGAAGCTCACCGGACGCGGCGACGTGTTCCTGGCCGAGCTGGCCAAGGACGTGCACATCATCGACCTGGAGCCCGGCGACGCGCTGTCCATCAACGGCTCCAGCGTGCTCGCCTTCGACTCCAGCCTCCAGTACGACATCAAGATGGTCGGCGGCGCCGGGATGGCGTCCTCGTCGGGCCTGTTCAACTGCGTCTTCACCGGGCACGGCCGGATCGCGATCACCACCAAGGGCACCCCGGTGGTGCTCAACGTGGACGCGCCGACGTACGTCGACCCGCAGGCGGCGGTCTGCTGGTCGGCCAACCTCCAGACCGGCTACCACCGGGCCGAGCAGCTCGGCCTCGGCACGCTGCTCGGGCGCAGCACCGGCGAGGCGTTCACGATGAGCTTCGCCGGGCAGGGCTTCGTGGTGGTGCAGCCGTCGGAGGAGCCGCCGGTGGCCGGCAGCGGCGCCCAGCAGCAGCAGGGTGGCCTGCTCGGCGGCCTGCTCCAGTGACCGGCCGCGCCGGGTGCGCCCTGGGGGAGCACCCGGCGCGGTCTCAGTTCAGCTCGCCGGCGCGCAGCCGGGCCAGCCAGGCCGCCGCGTCGGCGTAGTCGGCGTCGGAGAGGCCGGCCGGCGCGGGCGTCGGCCGGTCGGCCGCCGCCGTGCCCCAGCGGTGCCGGGGGTACGACCCGAGGAAGCGCACGTCGGCGCAGACCCGGCGGAGCCCGCGGAGCGCCTCGCCGAGGCGTACGTCGGCGACGTGCCCGGCGCAGTCGAGGAAGAACACGTAGCGGCCGAGCGCCTCGCCCGTCGGGCGGGACTCGATCCGGGTCAGGTTGACCCCGCGCACGGCCAGCTCCATGAGCACCCCGAGCAGCGCGCCCACCCGGTCGTGCGCGATGTAGACCGCCAGCGAGGTGAGGTCGTCGCCGGTGGGCGGTGGGGGCGGCCCGGGGCGGGAGACCAGCGCGAACCGGGTCACCGCGTCCGGATGGTCGGCGATCTTGTCGGCGAGGACGGTGAGCCGGTGCCGGGCGGCGCCGATGGGGGCGCAGATCGCGGCGTCGTACTCGCCGCTCGCCGCGCCGGCCGCGGCGGCGCCGTTGGAGAGCACGTCGACCACGGTGGCGTCGGGCAGGTGGTCGCGGAGCCAGCCCCGGCACTGGGTGGACGCCTGCGGGTGGGCCGCCACGCTGCGCACGTCGGCCGGGGTGACGCCGGGTCGGCCGGCGAGGACGAACTCCACCGGCAGGACCACCTCGCGGGTGATCACCAGGGGGTCCCCCTCGGCCAGCTCGTCGAGCGTGACGCCGACCGCTCCGCCGATCGAGTTCTCCAGCGGCACGAGGGCGGCGTCCGCCTCCCCGGCCCGTACGGCGTCCAGCGCCTCGCCGACGCTGCGGGCCGGCGTCCGGTCCCCCCGCTCGGCGGCGGGCACGGTGCGCAACGCCTGCTCGGCGAAGGTGCCCTCGGGGCCCAGGTAGACGAAGCGGGTCGGCGGTGTTCCCGGCATGGCGACCAGCCTACGCACCCGGGGCACCGTCGCAGGCCAGGGTGCGGATGCCGGGGGGACCGGCGGCGCGCACCTCGACGCCGCACACGTCGGTCCCGGCGGTGACCAGGGTGGGTGCGCCGGTCGGGCCGCGCGTGACCACCTGGAGTTCCTCGTGCCCGGTGACCGCCAGGACGGTGTAGTGCCAGCCCTCGGCGCAGAGCGGTCCGGTGCGGACGGTGACCTTCACGTCCCGGGGCAGCACCCCGGCGGAACCGCGCAGCAGCGCCACGATCCGGTCGCCGGACGGCTTGCCCCGGCAGGGTGTGGCAGCCGGATCGGGGGTCCGGGTGGTGGGCGGCGGCGCGGCCGGGGTGACCGGTGGGGTCGGCGGCGCGCTCGGGGTGGGCGTGGCGGACGCCGAGGCGCGGGGGCCGGCGGTGGCGGCGGGCTCACGCAGCTCGGGCGGGGTGCCGCACGCGGTGAGCGCGAGCAGGGCGAGCAGTGTCACCGGGGCGGACCGGCGGCGGGGTGCGGTGCGGGGCACTGTGCAGTCCTCGGCATCGAGGGGCGTCGACGCGGCCCGAGGGCCGAGCCCATCGTAGGAGGATCATCCGCCGGGGTGAAGCCCGGTGGTCAGACCACCGAGAAGAACGTGAGTGAGCCGGCCACCGAGGCGCCGGTCAGCACCGGTGTGGAGATCGCGTCGACCGTGGTGCCGGCGTCGGAGCCGGGCCTGCGGACCCGGAGCAGCCCGCGGGCGAGGCGGCCGGAGTGCAGCGCGAGCAGCGGCGGGATCTTGTCGGTCTCCTGCTCGGTGAGCTCGCTCGGGCTGGCGGTGAAGTCGACCAGGCGCAGGCCGCCCTCCAGCAGCGGCAGGCCGATCACGTCCTCCGGGGCGCCCAGGCAGAGCAGGTCGCAGCCGGACGAGGAGATCGCCACCACGCAGGTGTCGGCGTCGATCAGCAGGCACGGCTCGGCGGCCCGGGAGACGGTGCCGGACCACTGCCCGACGTTGTCGGACTCCTGCTCGGCCGGTGCCTCCCCGAACACTTCCGAGAGTGAGAGCTCGACGTGGGCCACCGCGCCTCCTATGTACACCGACGGTCTGTCCACGCTAGCCGGTCGGCACGGCGGCCTTCCGGCCGCGCTGCGCTTCCGGTCGCCGGTGCCACCCGTGGGTCGGACGGCTCGGGGACCGGGGGACAGGCGTCGGTGCGACGGGAACCCCGGGGCCGGGCGGCCGGCGACGACGCGGACCGACGGAACCGGTCGGGGCGGAGCCGTGGACCGCGTGGCGTCGTCGGAGACGTTACCGGCGGGCGGCCCGCTTGTCAGCGGCCGTTCGGCCCTCGTCATACCACCGGTAGTCGGCTGATGGACGGTACGTGCCGTTGAGCCACGTCGACGGTGCCTGGGCGACCCGGGACAGCTTCTCGGCGGTGGCCGGGCTGATCCGGTTGCCGGCGGCCACGAGCAGCCGGTCCAGCTCCCGGTGGGTGGCCATGAGGCAGTCCTTCGGCAGGCCGTAGACGCTGATCACCCCGGAGCCGACGAACGTCAGCACCGGGGTGACCGGGATCGGCAGGCCGACCGCGTCGGAGAGCGCCTTGCTGGCCCGCTTGGCGTCGCGACGCGCCTCCGCCACATAGGGCGGACGCTTGCCGTTGATCTGCACCACGTCGCCGGCGACGAGGACGCGGGCCCGGCCGTGGTCGGCGATGGTGACCGCGAAGAGCCCGCTCGGCCCGATCGCGAGGAACCCGGCCCGGTCGTCGTGGCCGTGGTCGAAGAGGGCGTCGGCGGGATCCGTCCGGGGCCACTCGATCACGTGCCACGCGGGGCCGAGGTGGTCGAGCTGCCCCAGGGCACGGGCCCCGGCCGCTTCCAACCGGCGGGCACCTCGCTCGGCCCGACGGCGGCGCGCCCACTCCAGGGGTGTGGGTCGGGCCGGCTCGAGCACCGACGTGGCCTCGACCCGGGGATGCGGCACCGAGCGGGGCGGCAGTGCCCGGCTCGGTACGGCTCGACGAGCGGGAAAGACAGTCATCGCGACCTCCGGCAAAAGGTCTCTCGAAGTTATGTCTCCACTACCCTACGTTGCACCCCGGGGGGCTCGGCAAGTTGGAGCGCCGGAGTGAGTGCGGATGAATGCCATATTCATTCACACTTCTTTTCCGGATGGTGCGGAAGCCTGCCCTACGCTGCGAGGGTGACCCACTACGTGGACAGCGAAGTGGCCCGACTCGGCACGGTGCTGCTGCACCGCCCGGGACCGGAACTCGCCCGCCTCACCCCACGCAACAACGACAGTCTTCTGTTCGACGCTATCCCATGGGTGGGACGGGCGCAGGAGGAGCACGACGCCTTCGCGGCCGCCCTGCGCTCGCGCGGGGTGGAGGTGCTCTACCTGGCCGACCTGCTCGCCGAGACGCTCGCCGTGCCGGACGCCCGGGCCGAGCTGACCGAGCAGGTGCTGCGGTCCCGCCGACTCGGCGACACCCTCCGCCGCCGGGTCGCCGACCACCTGGCCTACCTCGATCCGGCCGCCCTGGCCGACGTCTTCGTCGCCGGGCTCGCCCACGAGGAGCTGCGCGTCGGCGCCGACCGGCCCGGCGGTCTGGTCTGGACGCTGATGGACCGGCACGACTTCGTCATCGACCCGCTGCCGAATCTGCTCTTCACCCGCGACTCGTCGGTGTGGATCGGCGACCGGGTCGGGGTCACCAGCCTGGCCATGCCGGCGCGCCGGCGGGAGACCACGCTGACCGACGCGATCTACCGCCACCACCCGCGCTTCGTCGGCACCGAGTTCGTCTACCACCCGCGCCTGGAGCACCTGGAAGGCGGCGACGTGCTGCTGCTCGCCCCCGGCGTGCTCGCCGTCGGCGTCGGCGAGCGCACCACCCCGGCCGGCGCGGAGCGGCTGGCCCGGCAGGTGTTCGCCGCCGGGCTGGCGCACACCATCCTGGTGGTGCCGATCGCCCAGGAACGCGCCACCATGCACCTGGACACGGTCTGCACGATGGTCGACGTCGACGCGGTGCTGATGTATCCGAACATCGCCAGCGAGCTGTCCGCGTACACGGTCATCGCCGGCGCGGACGGCGACGAGCCGCGGGTCGACGGGCCGGCGCCGTTCCTGCGGGCCGCCGCCGACGCGATGGACCTGGACCAGCTCCGGGTGATCGACACCGGCCTGGACCCGGTCACCGCCGAGCGCGAGCAGTGGGACGACGGCAACAACACGCTCGCGCTCGCGCCGCGGCTCTGCGTCGGCTACGAACGCAACGTGGAGACGAACGCGCAGCTGGAACGGGCCGGCATCGAGGTGATCGCGATCGCCGGCTCGGAGCTGGGCTCCGGCCGGGGCGGCCCCCGCTGCATGTCCTGCCCGCTGGTACGCGAGCCGCTGCGCGGGTGAGGCCGGCCCGGCCGGAGCCGCTCAGCGCAGCGTCAGCTGGCGACCGAGCAGGCCCTGCCGGGCGCGGCGGCCGGCCGCGTCCAGCGGCTCCCGCTCCGCCACCGCCTCGGCGTAGCGCTTGGCGAACTCGGCGACCGGCGCCTCCCACTCGGCGGCCGGCGTGTCCTCCGGCAGGTCCCAGACCGGCACCAGGCGGCCGTGCGCCCGGAACATGCCGGCGAACCGGGTGTCGTCGCCCAGCGGCAGCGAACCGGCCGCGGCCAGCCGGGACAGCGCGTCCAGCGCCGCGTCCTCGTCCTCCGGCAGCACCCAGCGCACGTGTGCCTTCTCGGTGACCTGGCACCAGTACGCGGCCCGGGCCGCCGCCAGCTTGACCGTCGGGTAGATCGCCGCGTTGGCCCGCTCCAGGGACGCCTGCACGTTCGGGTCGTCGGTGGCGCCCGGGTCCAGCCAGAACTCGAACCCGTCGTGCATGCCGATCTCCAGCGGGCCGTCCACCAGGACGTCCTGGAGGCGGGGGCCCGGCCCGGGCAGCGGCGGCACGCTCACCTGGCCGCCCGGCTCGGTGCGCAGCGCGCTGAGCAGCGCGTCGGCCAGGTCCCGGGAGACGTCGCCGGACTGCTGGTGCCGCTGCAGGCCGATGAAGACCCGCCCGTCCGGCTTGGTCATCGCCGGCGCGGCCATCGGCAGGACGGTGGCCAGGGTGACCGGGCGGTCGCCGTACTCCTCGACCAGCTCGGGGGTCAGCCGCAGCGGCGCGGACGCGGCCGGCACCAGCTCGCGGAGGGCGATCCACTCCGGCTCGTCGGCCAGACCCTCGAACGGTCGGGGCACGAAGACGTCGCGCACCTTCTCCCGCTTCGGGGTGGCATCTGCGGCCCGTTGGCTCTTTCGACGCTTGCTCACGGCCCCACAGCCTAGATGCCGACCCGGACCCGCCGGGGCCGGACCCGCGGGCCCGGCCGGCTCAGCCGGCGGCGACCAGGTCCGGTCGGTGCGATCCGGCCGGGTCGAACTCCGCCCAGACGCTCTGACCGAGGCCGTCCCGGTCGACGCCCCACCGGCTGGAGAGCCCGGAGACGATGTGCAGACCCCGCCCGTCGACCGCGTCCGGGGACGCGACCCGGATCCGGGGACCGGCGCCGGAGTCGCCGTCGGTCACCCGGAGCTGGACGCTCGGCCCCCGCTCGGTCGTCCGCAGCCGCCAGGCCACCCGCACCACCCCGCCGGGCAGCGGGTCGGCGTGCCGGACCGCGTTGCCGACCAGCTCGGCGAGGACCGCCACCAGGTCGGCCAGCAGGGCCGCAGGGACGAGGCCGGTCAGCTCGTCGGCGAGCCGGTGCCGGGCCAGGCGCGCACCGGTCGCGTGGTGGGGCACCACCACGCACCACGATCGTTCGGCCGAACCCGTCGACACGTCGTTCCTTCCACCCCCGTGGGCGCCCGGGTCAACCCCGGGGCAGCCGCACCTCCGCGACCGTACCTCCACCGGCCCTTGGTCGGAGGGATACCCATCCATTCTGCTGTTCAACGATCTGGCGGACGAGATAGAGCCCCAACCCGGCCCCCGGATAGCGCCGACGGTCGCCGGACTCCCCCTGCCAGAACCGGTCGAAGGCGCGTTCCACGTGCTCCGGCCGGATGCCGATGCCCCGGTCGGCGACCCGGAACGACACGGTCCGCTCGTTCGCCTCGGCCCGGATCTCGATCGGGGTGTCCGGCAGCGAGTACTTGCCCGCGTTGGTGCCCAGCTCGGTCAGCACGGTGCTCAGGCTGTGCCGGTCGCCGAGGGCCTTCGGCAGGTCGGCCGGCAGGTCGAGCACGACCCGGTGCCGGATGTCCGCCGGCAGGTCGGCGACCGCCGCCCGCAGCGCGTCGACCAGGTCGAACGGGGCGGTCGGCTCACCGCCGGAGCGGTGCTCGGTGGCGGCGGTCAGCAGTCGGTCGACCAGCCGGGCCAGCTCGTTGGCGCGCTGCCCGATGATCCGGGCGGCCTGCCGCCGGTCGTCGTCGCTGAGCGACTCCCAGTGGTCGGTGAGCGTGTCCGCGTACCCCTTGATCACGGTGACCGGGGTACGCAGCTCGTGGCTGGTCACCGCGACGAACAGGTCGCGGTCGTGGTCGCGCCGCTGCTGGTCGGTGATGTCCCGGAAGGTGACCACCCGCAGCGCGGTCGGGCCGGGCAGCTCGCCCGAGGTGATCCGCAGCCAGCGCCCGTCCGCCATCCGGTGGTCCAGCACCTGCCCGGGCGGGGGCAGCGGGAACGGCAGCGGCCGGCTCAGCGCCTCGTCCGCCGGCCGGCCGGTCACCTGGGCCGCGGCCGGGTTCCAGAGCCGGACGCGGTGGTCGCGGTCGACCACCGCCAGGCCGTCCGCGAGCGCCGCCACGACCGGGCCGTCGCCGTGCACCGGCAGGCCGGTCTGGTCGCCGTACATGTGCGCGATGCAGGCGGCGACGTAGCCGACGACGGCGCGCTGCGAGGCGTCCAGCGGCTCGCCCGCCGGGTAGAGGGCGTGCAGGCTGCCGACGGTCAGCCCGCCGATCTCCGCGCGCGCCACGATCATCCGGCTCAGACCCCGGCCGGCCACCTCGTCGGCGAGCGCGCCGGGGATCGCGTCCACCCGGACCTCCCGCACCGGTGGGCCCGCCAGGAGGCAGACGGTGGCCGGGTCGGTGGCCGGCAGCGGGCGGCCGATCACGAACTCGGCGCTGCCGGTCGCGGCGATCACCCGACCGCCGGCCGGGGTGAACTCCACGAAGACCAGGCCCGCCGCGCCGACCGCGGGTTCGACCTCACGGAGCAGGCTGGTGAGCACGGCGAGGCCGGACTCACCCGAGTTGATCATCTTGATCACGGACGTGTGACCGGCGATGAGGGCGGGGTAGTCGGTTCGCTCCGGCATGTCCCGAGTGTGCCGCGCCGTCCGCGCCGTGGACACCCCCGCCCGGGCGACCGTCCGCCGGACGGATCGACGAGGTTCACCGGCCCAACCGGGCCAGGGTACGGGCGGGCCGGTCGGTGATCACCCCGTCCACCCCGGCGGCGAGCACGAGTTCCAGGTCCTCCGGCTCGTTCACGGTCCAGACGTAGACCGAGTTCCCGGCCGCCCGCAGCGCCGGGACCAGCTGCGGGCGGGCCCGCACCAGCTCCACCCCCGGCCCGGCGATCCGGCTGCCGAAGGGCAGCCGGCCCAGCCGCAGCCAGCGCGGCAGCACCTCCAGCAGCAGCACCGTGGGCAGCGCCGGGGCGAGTTCCCGGATCCGCCGCACGGCCAGCGGGGAGAACGACATCACGGTCACCTGGACCGGGTCGTCCGGGCCGGGCTCGGTGAGGCCGTGCCGGCGCAGCAGGGCGACCAGGCGACGCTCGACGTCGCCCCGGTGACGCGACGGGTGCTTGGTCTCGATCAGCATCCGGACCGGTCGCCCGGCGGACCGCACCGCGTCGAGCAGCCGTTCCAGCGTGAGCAGGCGGGTGTGCGACTCGTCGAGCGGCGCGGCGCCCTTGGCCACCGCCGCGGCGGGGTGCCAGGAGCCGAAGTCCAGCGCCTCCAGCTCGGCGAGCGTACGCGCGCTGACCAGCCCACGGCCGTTGCTGGTCCGGTCCAGCCGGCGGTCGTGCACGCACACCAGGTGACCGTCGCGGGTCAGCCGGACGTCGCACTCCAGCCCGTCCGCACCCTCGTCGAGCGCCCGCAGGTAGGCGGCGAGGGTGTGTTCCGGCAGGTCGTACGAGGAGCCGCGATGGGCGAAGACCAGGGGGGCGGTCATGGCCGGGACGTGCCTCAGGCGACCCGGCCCGGCTGCCCGTCGTCGGTGACCACCGGGCGGCCGGCGGCGGCCCAGTCACCCATCCCGCCCTCGACGTTGCGCACCTGGTCCCAGCCGTTGCGGAGCAGGTAGCCGACGACCTGGCCGGAGCGCCCGCCGGAGCGGCAGATCACCGCCACCTCACGGTCGTCGGGGATCTCGGCGAGCCGGGCCGGCAGCTCGGTCATCGGCAGGTGATGGGCGGCCGGCGCGTGGCCGGCGGCCCACTCGTCGTCCTCACGGACGTCGAGCAGGTAGACGTCGTCGGGCACGGCCGACGCGGGGACGCTGGGAAGCTGGGCTCCGAACACGATTGCCAAGCCTAGCCGCCCGGACCGGTCAGAGCCGGGTGACCCAGCGGGAGTTGGCGCCGGCCCACTCCGGCACCCGCCGGTCGCGCAGCGCGGTGAAGAGCCCGTCGCCGCCGTTGTCCAGCACCACGTACGACACCTGGTCGATGGTCTGCGGGTAGGAGGGGACCCGGACGCCGCGCAGGGCGTCCGCGGGCAGGCCGCGGAGCGCGAACAGCAGCTCGTCCAGGGGTACGCCGTTGGTGTCCACGGTCAGCGCTCCGCCGACGGCGCGCAGCACCCGGTCCAGTTTCACCGGGTCGGTGCGCAGGTGCGTCTCGCCGGCCCGGTCGAGCACGGCCCGCAGCATCTGCTGCTGGTGCCGTTGCCGGTCGAAGTCGCCCCCGGGCAGGTCGTAGCGCTGCCGGACGTAGTCCAGCGTCCGGGCCCCGTCCATCTGCTGGCAGCCGACGTCGAACCGGGTCTTCGTGTGGATCGAGCGGACCGGCGTGTCCACGCACATGGTGATGCCGCCGAGCTGGTCGATCACCTGCTTGAAGCCGGAGAAGTCGATCAGCGCGGCGCCGTCGAAGCGGATGCCGGTGAGCCGGGTGAGGGTGGCGCTGAGCAGCCGCGCCCCGCCCTCGCCCCCGCCGCCGTGCTCGTACGCGGCGTTGACCTTGTCCTGGCCGCCCGGGAAGCCGGGCGCGGCCGGGACCGCGACGAGCAGGTCGCGCGGGACGGAGATCAGGTACGCCTGCCGCATCCCGGCCGGCACGTGCACGATCAGGATGCTGTCCGAGCGCTGGTCCTCCGGGTTCGCGCCGGGGCGGTGGTCGGAGCCGATCAGCAGGTAGTTGAGCGCCCCGTCCAGGTTCGTCCGCTTCTTGCGGGCGGTCGGGTCGAGCAGCTGCTCCTTGGCCACCGTGCGGTCGTACCGGTGGGTGAGCCAGTTCAGCCCGGCGACGCCGAGCGCGGCGAGCAGGACCAGGGCGAGCCCGGCGCCGAGCAGGAACCGGGGCCAGCGGGCCGGTCGGGCCGGCCCGCGTCGGTTCCGTGCTGGCCTGGACGTGACGATCCCCCCGTGGTCGCGACATGAGACCCGCTCACGTCAGGCTACGGGGGGATCGGCCGGCGGATGCCGGCTTCGGTCATTTACGGGTGGAGAGAACGGTCGGGTTGGCCACGATGAAGTCGGCCAGTTTGTCGTTCTTGACCGCCTGGAACATCTCCATGGTCGTCGCGTTGAACGTCTCCCGGCCGTTGCCGTTGCCGGCGAACGTCCCGCCGTTGGTGCGCAGCGTGACCAGGTCGTTGCCGCTCAGGTTCTTGAGCGTGAAAATGAAGTCGGCGATCGGCACGCCGCCGGTGTCCAGGACGAACGCCTTGCCGGCCGCCTTCATCAGCGAGTTCAGCTTGATCGGGTTGGTCAGCATGCCGCCTTCGGTGGCCTTCTTGGCCATCGCCTTGATCAGCTGCTGCTGGTTCTGCTGCCGGTCATAGTCACTGTTCGGCAGGCCGTAGCGCTGGCGGGAGTAGTCGAGCGCCTCCCAGCCCTCCATCTCCCGGCAGCCCTTCTTGTGCACCACGGGCTTGTAGGGCTTGCCGGTCTTCTTCGCGTCCGCGTTCCACATCGGCTTGCCCTCGACCATCGACATGTGGTGGGAGGGAACCTCGTGGCTGACGCAGATCCGCACGGTGCCGAGCGCGTCGATGACGTTCTTGAACCCGCCGAAGTTGATGATCGCGGCGCCGTCGAAGCTGATCCCGGTCATGCCCTTGATGGTCTTGGCCATCAGCTGGGCGCCGCCCTCCCAGCCGCCGCCGTTCTGCGCGCCGTGGAAGAAGGCAGCGTTGATCTTGTCGGTGCCGCCCTTGTAGCCGCTGTCCTTGAACGCCGGGATGCGCGCCTCGGTGTCCCGCGGGATCGAGATCAGGTACGCCTGGTCGTGGCTGGCCGGGATGTGCAGGATGATGATCGTGTCCGACCGCACGTCGTCGGCCGCCCAGCGGGCCCGGGCGTCGACGCCGAGCAGCAGCATGTCGATCGGGCCCTCCAGGCTGGCGCCGCCCTCGGCCTCGCTCTTGCCCGCCTCGCCGAGCAGGTTGCGCTGGGCGATGTTGTTGGTCGCCTGGCCGATCACGGCCTTGCTACCGACGATCGCGACCCCGCTGGTCACCATCAGAACGGCGCCGAGCACCAGGGTGAGCTTGGCCCAGAGCGGGTCCTTGCGCTTGGTGCGCTTCTTCTTCCCGCCACCGGGTCCACGGCCACCGGGGCCGGGCTGGGTGGGGATGATCGGGGGGACCCGCCCGGATGATCCGGGCTCCAGTGAGTGCGGGCGGCGGCTGGTCTGGACCGACATGCGTGCTCCAGCTCGATGATCGGGGGCGGGACCACTGTACGTATCTGTTCCCGTTCTCGCGACCTCCTGAGGCGGCTATTCCCGTCAATACCGGCCGATCTCCCCGAGTTGTGGCCGAACGGGCGAGGGAGAGCGACCGGACGACGGTTGGCCGGTGTGGCGCCCACGGTGGGGTCAGTCGCCCGCGCTCTTCTGGTTGGCCCGCATCCACTCGGCCATCTTGTCCCCGACGATCGCCTGGTACATCGCCAGCGCCTTCTCCCGGTCGGAGACCACCACCGACTGCCCGTCGATGGTCTGGCCGCCCAGGTTGGGGCTGGTCACGAACGTCAGGTTCTCGCCGCGCAGGCTGCGGAACTGCACCGCCATGTCGGTCAACGAGAACCCCTGGTCGACCGTGACGGCGGCGGTGACCGCCTGGAGGAAGTCGTTCAGCTTCTTCGGGTTGCTCAGCGTCCCGGTGCTCGCCGCCTTGTCCATCAGCGCCTTGAGGAACTCCTGCTGGTGGCGCATCCGGGCGAAGTCGCCGTCGGGGAACTGCTTGCGCTGCCGGACCCAGTCCAGCGCCTCGGCGCCGTTCATGTGGTTCACGCCCTTGGTGAACGTCCGGTACGGCTTGTGGATCGAGGTGATCGTCCGCTCCACCTTGAGGTCGACCCCGCCCAGGGCGTCCGTGACGTCCTTGAAGCCGGCGAAGTCGATCGCCATGACGTGGTCGATCCGTACGTCGGTGAAGCACTCCACGGTCTTGACCGCGAGTGGGAGGCCGCCGAACGCGAACGCTGCGTTGATCTTGTTGCGCGATCCGGAGTCGCAGGTCGCGCCCGCGTTCTCCGGGATCGGCACGTACAGGTCGCGCGGAATGGAGACCAGGTAGGCGCTCTTGTGGTCGGCCGGGATGTGCATGACGATCACGGTGTCCGCGCGCCACTTGCCGGCGCCGTCGACCGGGGCGTCCGGGTCCCGGGAGTCGCTGCCCACGAGCAGGATGTTCAGCGCGCCGTCGACCTGCTTCGCCGGCCGCCCGCCGGTGATCTCGGAGAACGGGTCGGTGCGGGCCAGGTCGCCGTCGAGGTTGCGGGCGTAGAGCCAGGCGCCGACGCCGCCGAGCAGCGCCAGCACGAGCACCGCGATGCCGGCGACCAGGCCGATCCGGCCCCAACGCGGGCGGGGGCCGCGCCGACCCGGTCCGCCCGGTCCGCCACCGGATCCGCCGGGCCCGGTCGGTCCCACCGGGCCGCCGGGGCCGCCCGAGCGGGGCGCCTCGTCGGCTGAGGGGTACCAGCGGGCATCCGTGGCGCGGGCACGCGCGGTGGTGCCGCGGCCGGGGCCGGGAACCTGGGCGCGGCCCGCACCCCGGTTCAGGGGACGCGGGAGCGGGGCGCCGGCAGACGAGGTCGCTGACATGTAACCGAGGGTAGGTCGGCCCGGCCACCGTCGCCCTCAGGCGCGCACCGGTGTCCGCCGGCGGCCAGGCGGGTTCAGTACCCTAGCCGCCCGCGGAAGTACTCGATCGTGCGTCGGAGGCCGTCTTCGGGCGTCACGGTCGGCTCGTATCCCAGCAGCTCGCGGGCGAGAGTCAGATCGGGGCGGCGCATCTCCGGGTCGTCCGAGGCGCGAGTGATGTAGCTCACCTCCGACGTGCTTCCGGTGAGTGACACGATCGTCTCGGCGAGTTGCCGCATCGACATCTCGTGCTCGGTGCCGCAGTTGATCGGGCCGGTCTGCGTCGAGTCGAGCAGCAGCAGGATGCCGCGCACCAGATCGTCGACGTAACAGATCGAGCGCGTCTGGTCACCGGTGCCGTGCACGGTGATCGGCTCGCCGCGCAGCGCCTGGGAGATGAAGGTCGGGATGGCGCGGCCGTCGTCCGGGCGCATCCGCGGGCCGTACGTGTTGAAGATCCGCACGATCGCGGTGTCGGTGCCCCGGCTGCGGTGGTAGGCCATGGTGGCCGCCTCGGAGAAGCGCTTCGCCTCGTCGTAGACGCTCCGGATGCCGATCGGGTTGACGTTGCCCCAGTACGTCTCGCGCTGCGGGTGCTCCTTCGGGTCCCCGTACGCCTCGGAGGTGGAGGCCATCAGGAACCGGGCGCCGTCGGCGGTGGCCCGCTCCAGCAGTGCCAGGGTGGCCACCGAGCCGACCCGGAGGATCTCCACCGGCAGCTTCTCGAAGTCGGTGGGGCTGGCCGGCGACGCCATGTGCAGGATCGCGTCGAACCGCTCGGCCACCGCCGGGTGGTCGGTCGGCAGGCCGTCCGAGATGTCCGCCTCGACCAGCGTGAAGGTCGGCTCCTCCAGCAGGTGGACCAGGTTGTCCTTGGAGCCGGTGACGAAGTTGTCCAGCACCACCACCGTGCAGCCGCGCTCGACGAGCCGGTCGACCAGGTGGGACGGGACGAAACCGGCGCCGCCGGTGACGAGGATGCGGTGTCCGGCACCGAAGCGGGGAGCGACCTTCATGCCGGCCAGCCTATACAGGTGAGGAGGGGCCCCCGCCCATGACGGGGGCCCCTCCTGTCCACCGTGTCGATCAGTGCGCGCCGGCACCGGTCAGCGAGCGCACCTCCAGTTCGGCGTACTTGTCGTCGTCGCTCTCCTTGGACAGGATCGTGCCGAGCCAGCCGCACAGGAAGCCGATCGGGATCGAGATGATGCCCGGGTTCGACAGCGGGAACCAGTGCCAGTCGTGGTCCGGGAACATCGCCGTCGGCGCCCCGGAGACGACCGGGGAGAAGAACACCAGCAGCACCGCGGAGACGAGGCCGCCGTAGATCGCCCAGACCGCGCCCGAGGTGTTGAACCGCTTCCAGAACAGGCTGTAGAGGATCGCCGGCAGGTTGCCGGAGGCGGCGACCGCGAACGCGAGCGCGACCAGGAACGCCACGTTCAGGCTCTGCGCGAAGATCGACAGGACGATCGAGACCGCGCCGATCACCAGCGCGGAGACCCGGGCGACGGTCACCTCCTGCCGCTCCGACGCCGACCCGTTCTTGATGACGTTGGCGTAGAAGTCGTGCGCCAGGCTGGACGACGAGGCCAGGGTCAGTCCGGCGACCACGGCGAGGATCGTGGCGAACGCGACCGCCGCGATGATCGCCAGCAGTGTCGCGCCGCCCAGGCTCCCGCCGAGGAAGTCCACGCCCAGCGCCTCGGCGAGCTGCGGCGCGGCCGTGTTGCCGGCCTTGTCCTGCGCGGTGATCGCCTGGCCGCCGACGATGGCCGCCGCGCCGAAGCCGAGGGCCAGCGTGAGCAGGTAGAAGCTGCCGATGATGCCGATCGCCCAGAGCACGCTCTTGCGGGCCGCCCGCGCCGTCGGCACGGTGTAGAAGCGGATCAGGATGTGCGGCAGGCCGGCCGTGCCGAGCACCAGCGCGATGCCCAGCGAGAGCAGGTCCATCTTGCTGTAGAACGTCTTCAGCGCGTCGCCCGGTGTCTCCACGCCGTAGCGCAACCCGGGTTCGAGGAAGGCCGCTCCCTTGCCCGAGGCGTCGGCCGCGTCGCCGAGCAGCGAGGACAGGTTGAACTTGTACTTGGCGAGCACCAGCAGGGTCATCACCAGCGCGCCGCTCATCAGCAGGAACGCCTTGACGATCTGCACGTAGGTGGTGCCCTTCATGCCGCCCACCGTGACGTAGATGATCATCAGGGCGCCGACCAGGATGATGGTGGCGACCTTCGCGGTGTCCGCGTCCATGCCGAGGAACGTGGTGCCGGGCTTGATGCCGAGCAGCAGGGCCACCAGCGCGCCGGCGCCGACCATCTGGGCCAGCAGGTAGAAGATCGACACGGTGATGGTGGAGACCGCCGCCGCGGTCCGGACCGGCCGTTGCCGCATCCGGAACGCCAGGACGTCCGCCATCGTGTACCGGCCGGAGTTGCGCAGCAGTTCGGCCACGAGCAGCAGCGCCACCAGCCAGGCGACCAGGAAGCCGATCGAGTAGAGGAAGCCGTCGTACCCGTAGAGGGCGATGATGCCGGCGATGCCCAGGAAGGACGCCGCGGACATGTAGTCGCCGCCGATCGCCATGCCGTTCTGGAAACCGGAGAAGGACCGGCCGCCGGCGTAGAAGTCGGTGGCGGTCTTGGTCTGCCGGCTGGCCCAGACGGTGATCGCGAGCGTGATCGCCACGAACACCAGGAACAGCGTGATGGTGAGGTTCCGGGCGGTGGTGCTGCCCGCCTCAGCCGCGAGGACCGTGTTCATGGGTCACCTCCCCCATCTCGGCCCGGATCCGGTCGGCGACCGGGTCGATCCGCCGGTTGGCGAACCGCGAGTAGAGCCAGGCGATGACGAACGTCGAGACGAACTGGAGCAGGCCGAAGATGAGGGCGACGTTGATGTTGCCGATCACCTTCGTCCCCATGAATCCCCGCGCGTACGCGGAGAGGATGACGTAGAGCGCGTACCACAGGAAGAACGCGACGGTCATCGGGAAGATGAAGCCGCGCAGCGCGCGCCGCAACCCGGCGAACTCGTCCGACCGTTGGACGGCGAGGTACCGGTCCGCCGTCGACTCGGAGGGTGCGGACGCGGGTGTGTCCGTGGACATCTGTGGATCACCACCTTCGCAGGCGTGGGGAATTTCCGCGCACGCTAGAGAGCGCGCTCCCCACCCCGGAAGCCCCGGCCGACCCCCGGCAGACGCCTGCGCCGAACGGCGCCCCCGCTGCGCCGAGTGACCCACATCACTCCGCTCACCGGTCCGCCCCTTCCGCGTCGATCATGAAGTTGACGGCAGCGGACGCCCGATTTGTCACCGCCAACTTCATGATCGACGGGGTCAGTCGGTCAGCTCGCGGTAGCGGCCCCGGTAGTGCAGCAGTGGAGGGGTGTCGCGGGGGAGGTCCACCGCTTCTATGGTGGCCTCGACCAGGAGGGCCCAGCCGTACTCCCGGGCGGTGTCGAGCCGGCAGCCGACCCAGCCGCCGGCGTCCGTCGGCACCGGCCCGTACGGCGTCTCGGTCCACGCGTCGAGTGCGAACAGCCCGCCGGGCGACGGGAACAGGCCGGCGAACCGGTCGGCGAGCTGCCGGTGGTGCGGGCCCAGCGGCGTGACCGCGAACCGTCCGGCCTCCTCGACCGTCGCCCACAGGTCCGACTCCGGGTCGACCAGGCCGAGCAGCCGGTCCGGCTCTCCCTCGGCCACCAGCGTGGACGAGACGGTCAGCCCGGCCGGGCCGGGCGCGGTCCAGAGCGTCACCGGGGCGGCCAGCCGGCCGCGCAGCCGGCGTACCGGCGAGCGCTGCCCGGCCGGCACCGCGAACGGATCGGTGTGGTGGATCTCGGCACCCGGCTCATGATTCACGTGAAACATTGTGCCGCCCCGGACCCGGGCCCAGCCCAGGAAGCGCCGGTGCAGGTCGGTGGCATCGGTGAGCTGCGCGTTCGCCTCGGCCAGCAGCCCGCCCAGGTGGAACAGCAACGCCGTCCGGTCGCCCCGGAACTCGACCAGCAGCCCGAGCCGCGCCGGCTGGCAGGGCCAGGGCGCCCCGCACGCCCGGCACCGCCACGCCGGCCGCATCGGCAGGTGCCCCCGCCCCGCCCGGATCTTGGAAGATCCGGGCCCCTCCAGGGGCCCTTTCCTTCCAAGATCTCCGCGTTCACTCCGCATGTGCGCCTCCTGGGGAGAGGGTCGCCCCGGCCGGGAGTGGTCGGGGCGACCCTGCGCAGGACCGGCCGCCGGGTCGTCGCCTCCACCGGCCGGGCCGCGTGCCTCCACCCTGGACTCGGCCGTGTCGGCGAGGGAGGATTCCAGGGCTTACTACGCAGCGCGGTCACGTACTTACCGGAGAGGTAAGGATGAACATCGAGGTGTGGATCCGGGCGTTGAAGGCCGCCCGGGCCGGGGCCGACGTCTCCCAGGAGGCGCTGGCGGCCACCATCCGCTGGAGTCCGTCGACGGTCGCCGCGATCGAGACCGGCCGCCGCCGGCCGACCATGGAGTTCGCGGTCGCCGCCGACCAGGCCCTCACCACCGGCGGCCTCCTCGCGAGCCTCCTCAAGGAGTACGAGGGCGACCGCTCACCGTCCTGGTTCCTGCCTTGGCAGGGATACGAGGATGAAGCGGTGCTCCTGCGCAACTTCGAGCCATGTGCGGTTCCTGGACTTCTTCAGACCGAGGAGTACGCCCGAGCGATCTTCGAGGCGGGACGCCTGTATCGCACGGAGCAGGTCGCGGAGCTGCTGGCGCTGCGTATGGCTCGGCAGAACGTGCTTGCGAAGTCCAATCCACCGGAGTGCGTCTTCATCATCGACGAGAGCGCATTGCAGCGATCCATCGGCGGGCCCGAGGTGATGAACGGCCAATTCGTCCGTCTGCTCGAAGCTGCGGAGCACCCCCAGGTGCGTCTTCACGTGCTACCGCTCGATGTCGGTGCACACCTCTCGCTGGGCGGTGGGTTCGCCATCGCCGAGCTGCCCGATGGTGAGCATGTGCTCTGCCTCGACAACCCCGCCCGTGGACAGATCGCCGACTATCCGGAGTGGATTCGCCTGATGCTTCGCAAGTGGGAGATCCTGCTCGGCGAGGCGCTGCCGGAGCATGCCTCACTTGACCTGATTCGAAAGTTGAAGGTGACGGCGTGAACCAACCGAGGTGGCGTAAGTCGACCCGATCCGACAACGCCGGCAACTGTGTCGAGGTGGCGGACAACGTTCCCGGGGTGGTGCTGGTCCGGGACAGCAAGGACCGATCCGGCCCGACCCTCACCCTCACCGCCGACACCTGGCGGTCCCTGGTCGCGCACCTGCGGCGGGCGAAGCTGGACTGATCGGCCTACCCTGCCGGCATGGCTCTCGTCCCACCGCAGAAGCTCGCCCAGGACCGGGTGGTCACCGCCGAGGCTGTCCTCGGCGGGCAGGTCGACCTGCGCGCCTACCCGTACAAGCACCTGATGGTCATCGCCCGGCACAAGTGGGGCAGCAGCGGGTTCCCGCCGCTCATGGAGGCGGTCGAGCACCTGTCGAACTACGGCTGGGAGCTGGTCAACGTGCTCAGCGTCGGCGACGGCCACCACGTCTACGCGGCCGTGCGCCGCACCACCTGAGCCCGGGAGGCTCCGTGGCACTGCTGGAGATCGCCGTGACCACCATCGGTGGCGCGCTCTCGGCAACCGTCGGCGTGCTCGCCGGCGGGATGCTCACCCGCCGCGCCCAGGACCGGCACTGGCTACGGGACCGGCAGCTCGTGGCCTACCAGGACCTGCTGCGGGAGTACGCCACGTTCACGATGATCCTGCGTCGCGCGCACCTGGGACGAACGGGTTGGGACTACGACTGGGGGGCGTGGAGCGCCGCGCTGATGTCGGCCAGCCTCGTCGCCCCGACCTCGGTGGCCACCGAGATCGACAGGTTCGGTCAGGCGGTGCAGGGGCTCCTGGACACCACGGCGGTGGACACCACCACCGCGCCGCTGTCCCAGGAGCAGTTCGAGCGGGCGATGGCCGCGCCGGCCCGGGCGCAACTGGACCTGGTCAACGCCATGCGTCGGTCGATGGGTCGGAACCAGGGTCCGCTGTCGGTGTGGTTGGGCGGAGCGGGCGGCCGCGCCCCCCACTGGCAGGACGGCGTCGTCAGCCCTCGCCGGGCCTGACCGGCCCCGGGCCCGGTTCGGCGAGCGCGCGGCGGGCGGCGGCCAGCACCTCCGGGTCGGCGCAGCCGGCCGCGTAGCCGGCGATCCGGCGGCGGATGTCCCGGCCGAGCAGCCAGACGCCGATCCGGTCGGCCACCGGGCGGAGGAACGCCGGGCGGCAGCGGAAGTTGTACCGCCAGGTGGCGACCGTGGTGCCCGGGTCCGGCCCGGGCGCGAAGCGCCACCCGCCGCCGAACCGTTCGAAGAACCACGGCCCCCGCACCATCTTCATCCCGACGTTCGTCGGCGGAGCCCAGGAGACGTACTCGCTGACCATGACCAGGCCGTGCCGGGAGCGGGTGTACGTCCGCACGCCCCGGCCCGGCCGGGTCGCCCCGTCGACGAAGTGCTGCTCGCGGACGAACGGGTCCCAGCGGTAGCGGACCGGGGCCACGGTCTGCGAGACGGCGAACGCCAGGTCCGGCGGGACCGGAACCGTGGTGACCGCCTCGACGACCGGCATCAGCGCCTCGGCGTGACCGCGGCCAGCAGCTCCGGCTGCCGGCGGTCGAGCGCGTCCCCGGCCAGGTACGCGCCGAGCAGCGCGGCCCCCGCCCCGTACGCCAGGCCGAGCGGCAGCGCCAGCCAGAGCCAGACGTCGCCGAGCAGCGCGGCGGCCACCACGAACGGCACCGCCGCCACCGTCGAGGCGACCATGGAGAGCAGCGTGAACATGCTCTTCGCGATCCCCGCGCCGGTGTTCATGGCGAACGGGTTGCTCGTCTCCGGCAGCGAGTAGGCGCCCAGCACCGAGATGAACCCGTTGATCGCCAACCCGCACCCGTACGCGGCGAACAGCCCGCCGGCCATCACGCCGAGCCACTGCGGGCGACCCAGCACCAGGGCCAGCACGACCGCGACCACGACCAGGATCGGCACCACGTAGAGCGAGAACGCGACCATCCGGGCGCGCAGCTCCACCCGCCCCGGCACACCGGCCACCACGTTCGCCGCGTAGCCGCTGCCGTCGAAGCCGAACTGGTTGGCCAGCGTCACCGACGCGAGCACCCCGACGAAGACCATGGAGAGGCTGACCACCACGGGGCTCGCGTCGGCGGTGGCCTCGCCGAACGCCGCGCCGCCCTCGACCACGAAGCTGGCCCCGCCGAGGTTGACCATCACCGGCACGAACACGCCGACCACCGCGACCGTGATCAGGTTGGCCCGCCGCCGGGCGTCCCGCCACCAGTAGCGGCACTCCCGGGCGACCAGCGCGCCGAACCGGTCCCGCCGGGTCCAGCCGACCGCGCGGGGAAAGAGCTGCGCGACCGCGCCGCCGACCGCGCCCCGCGGCGCGCGGGCCGGCCCCGCGCTCGCCGCGCCCACCATCGCCGACTCCAGCGACCGCGACCACCAGAGCAGGAGTACGCCGAGCGTCGCGGCCGTGATCAGCAGCTTCGCCACCGCCGCGCCGGCCCGGCCCTCGGCCACGTCGACGCCGGCGGTCCAGGGCGCGCCGAACGGCGTCCAGCCGACCACCCGGGCCACCCCGGTCAACCGGTCCCAGTCGGCCTGCTGCACGGCGGCGACCACGAACAGCTGCAACGGCCCGAGCAACGCGGCCAGCACCGCGAGCAGCACCGCGGCCAGGTCCCGCACCCGGCGGGAGCGCAGCATGGTGGCGAACGCACTGGTCACCGCGCGCGCCCCGGCCACGCAGACCAGCAGCCCGCCGAGCGCCCCGAGCGTGCCGACCAGCGCGGCCGACCATCCGCCCAGCGCGCCGGCGGTGACCACCAGCCCGGCCACCGTGACCACGGTGGCCAGTGCCGGCACGCTCACCAGCGCGGCGGCGAGCAGGCCGGTGACCAGGGTGCGGCGGGAGAGCGGGAGCAGCGCGAACCGGGCCGGGTCCAGCGTCTCGTCCACGCCGAAGAAGACGAGGGGCAGGAGCAGCCAGCCGAGCGTCAGCACGCCGCCGCCGAACGCGGCGGCCATCAGCGCGTACCGGGACTCGCCGGCCAGGCCCGGCGCGGCCAGCAGGAAGAACCCGACCCCGGCGAACCAGAGCCCGAACAGGACGCCCAGCACGAACAGCGCGATCCGCCACGCCTGGCCGCGGAAGTTGTTGCCCAGCACCCGCAGCTTGAGCCGGACGAAGTGCCGGGGCGAGACGGCCCGGGCCGGCGGTTCGACGGCGGTCACCGGGACAGCCACGACAACTCCTCACCGGTCGCGGTCCGGCCGCCGACCACCTCGACGAAGACCTCCTCCAGCGACCGGTCGCCGCGCACCTCGCCCAGCGTGCCCACCCGCTTGATCCGGCCGTCGGCCAGGATGGCCACGTGGGAGCAGAGCCGCTCGACCACCTCCATCACGTGGCTGGAGAAGATCACCGTGCCGCCACCGGTCACGTAGCGGTGCAGGATGTCCCGGATCAGCGCCGCCGACACCGGGTCGACGGCCTCGAACGGCTCGTCGAGCACCAGCAGGCGCGGGCCGTGCAGCAGCGCGCAGGCCAGGCCGATCTTCTTCTTCATGCCGGCCGAGTAGTCGACCACCAGCGTGCGGCCGGCGTCGGAGAGCGCCAGCACGTCGAGCAGCTCCGCCGCCCGCTGGTCGACCACCTTCGGGTCCATGCCCCGCAGCAGACCGTGGTACGCCAGCAGCTCCGCCCCGCTGAGCCGGTCGAAGAGGCGGACCCCGTCCGGCATCACGCCGAGCAGGCTCTTGGCGCGTACCGGATCGGCCCAGACGTCGTACCCGAGCACCCGCGCCTCGCCGGCGTCGGGCCGCAGCAGGCCGACGGCCATGGAGAGGGTCGTGGTCTTGCCGGCCCCGTTCGGGCCGAGCAGGCCGTAGAACGAGCCGGTCGGCACGGCCAGGTCGACGCCCGCCACCGCGACCTTGGTGTCGAACCGCTTGGCCAGGCCACGCAGGGAGAGCGCCGGGTGCTGATCGGTCATGGTCCGACCGTAGCCCGCGCCGGCCACCGCGCAGTCCGGCCCGAGGACGATCTTCCCGTCATACCTGAGAGGGACCGCGCTACAGGCGCAGCGACTCCGGGGTGTGCAGGCGGAGCATGGTGGCGCCCACGTCCCGGGGCAGTCGTCGCCGGCTGGCCATGGAGACCACCACCATCACGGTGAACGCCAGCGGCACCGTCCACGCGGCCGGTTGGGTGGTCAGCGTCGCGGGCCAGCCGCTCAGCGGCGGGCCGAGCACGGTGAGCAGCACCGCGCCGATCGCCGCGCCGCCGCCGACCAGCACCCCGGCGGCGGCGCCCAGGTCGGTCAGGCCACGCCACCAGATGCCCAGCACCAGCAGCGGGCAGAAGCTCGACGCGGCCACCGCGAACGCCAACCCGACCACCTGGGAGACGTCCAGCCCGGATACGTTCAACGCGAGCACCGCCGGCACCCCGCCGGCGATCACCGTGGCGATCCGGAAGCCGCGTACCGAGCCCCGGCCCAGGACGTCCGTGGAGATCACCCCCGCCACGCTGGTGAGCAGGCCGGACGAGGTGGACAGGAAGGCCGCGAACGCGCCGGCGGCGACCAGCGCGGCGAGCAGCCGGCCGGTGGTGCCGTCGCCCAGCGCCGCGCCGGGCAGCAGCACCACCACCGCGTCGGTCTGCCCGGTGACCAGCAGCTGCGGGGTGTAGATCCGGCCCAGCACGCCGTAGATGGTGGGTAACAGGTAGAAGACGCCGACCAGGGCCAGCACCACCAACGTGGTGCGGCGCGCGGCGGCGCCGTCCGGATTGGTGTAGAAGCGCACCAGCACGTGCGGCAACCCCATGGTGCCGAGAAACGTGGCCAGGATCAGCGAGTACGTGGCGAACAGGCTCCGGTCGTCGTCGCCGGCGGTGTCCGGCAGCAGCCAGTCGACGGCGGCGGTCGCCGCGCCGGACACCTCGGGCACCGGGTCACCGGCGGCGAAGTCGAGGCGGTCGCCGGGGCGTACCTCCCGGACGTCGCCGTCGGGCAGGGTGAGCGTGGCGCGGTGCTCGACCACCACGGTGGTCGCGGTCCGGAACGTCGGCCCGTCGGGCGGGGCCACCGCCGGACGGGCGTCGGCCTGCCACTGCAAGGCCAGGAAGATCGCGGGTACGGCGAGCGCGGTGAGCTTCAACCAGTACTGGAAGGCCTGCACGAAGGTGATCGCCCGCATCCCGCCCAGCGCCACGTTCGCGGTGACCACCACGGCGACCAGGAGCGCGCCGACGGCGTAGGGCGCGCCGGTCAGCGTGGCCAGGGTCAGTCCGGCGCCCTGCAACTGCGGCACCAGGTAGAGCCACCCGATGAAGATCACGAAGACGGTGGCCAGGGTGCGCAGCCGGCGCGAGCCGAGCCGCACCTCGCAGAAGTCGGGCAGGGTGAACGCGCCGGACCGGCGCAGCGGCGCGGCCACGAACAGCAGCAGCGCCAGATAGCCGGCGGCGAAACCGACCGGGTACCAGAGCACGTCCACGCCGTACTTGAGGATCAGCCCGGCGACGCCCAGGAAGCTGGCCGCGGACAGGTACTCGCCGCCGATCGCGGCGGCGTTCCAGGTGGGGCTGACCGCGCGGGAGGCGACCAGGAAGTCGGAGGTGGTGCGGGCCAGCCGCAGCCCGTAGAAGCCGATGCCGAGGGTCACCAGGGTGACCGCCACGATCGCCGGGACCACGTAGCCGTTGGACATCAGCGCTCCGGCCGGTGGACCAGGTCGACGAAGTCCTGCTCGTTGCGCTCGGCCAGCCGCACGTACGCCCACCCGACCACGATCAGGAACGGGAAGGCGGCCACGCCGAGCAGCAGCCACGGCAGGTTGACCCCGAGCACGGTGACCCGGCCGACCGACGGCGCGATGGCGAACAGCCAGGGCAGCCCGCCCAGCCCGATCAGCACCAGCAGGCTGAGCCGCAACGCGAGCGAGAGTTGGGCCCGCACGAGCCCCTGCACCAGCGTCTCGCCGACCCGGGTCTGCTGGGTCAGCTCGGAGCGGGTGCGGTCGGCCCGGCTGCCGGACCGGGACACCTCGGCCAGCACGATCCGGGTCCGCCGCGGCGGGTCGGCCGGTCGCGGCGGGCGCGGGCCGGGCACCGGGGTCGCCTCGACGGGCCGCCCCGGCCGACGCTCTTCCTCGGCTCCGGTCACCCCCGGCAGTCTCGCCTGCTCAGCCCGAATGTCAAGAGCACGCCGACCACGCCTGTGCACAACCTGTGGATAACGCTCCGGACCTGTGGACAAGCCGGTGGACGAGCGGGAAGTCGTTGTGGACCGGGAACCTTCCAACCGCCCCGTGAGTGGACAGGTGGGGAGAGGGGGTGACGGTGTCCGACGGTGATCTGATCGCGGAGCTCTACGCGGGGTCCTTCCGCCGGTTGGTGGTCCAGCTCTACGCGGTGACCGGTGACCTGAGCGAGGCCCAGGAGGCGGTCCAGGAGGCGTTCACCAAGGCGTTGGTCGCACCCGGGCGGTTCGCCCGGCTGGACAACCCGGAGGCGTGGCTGCGGCGGGTGGCGGTGAACGTCGCCCGGAGCCGGCACCGGCGGCGGCGGGTCCTCGACCGGCTGCTGCTCCGGATCGGTCCCCCGCCCGCCGTCGCCGACCGGTCGCCGGAACACCTGGCCCTGCTGACCGCCATGCGGGATCTGCCCGAGGGGCAACGGACCGCGCTGGCGCTGCACTACCTGGTCGACCTGCCGGTGGACGAGATCGCCGCGACTCTCGGCGTCTCCGCCGGCACGGTGAAGTCGCGGCTCTCCCGGGGGCGGCAGGCCCTCGCCGCGCTGCTCACCGAGCCCCACGTCACCGGCGGCGCCGGCCAAGGGAGGATCGATGTCCGATCGTGAGTTCTCCGGCTTCGAGGTCGAGACGATCGCCGACGCCGTCCGTCAGCCGCCGCTGCACGAGCTGCGTGCCGTGGCACGTTCCCGTCGCCGTCGATCGGCCGCCCTGGGGTCGGCCGCCCTGGCCCTGCTGCTGGCCGTGGTCGTCGCACCGGTGGCCGCGCACCCCGAGCGATTCGGGTCGCCGAGCCGGCCCGTCCCGTCACCCGAGCGGGTGCTGCCGGGCATGCCCGGCGACTTCACGCTCACCGGTCCGGAGTCCGGCGTCGACGTACGCGTCGAGCCCTGTGTGCTCCGCTTCGCCCGGACCATCGACCGGGGGCGGACCTGGACCGACTGGGACGAGGCGCGGTACGAGGCCGACGACTGCGGGCCCGGCTCCACCCTGGAGTACTCGGTACTCGGCGACGGTACCTATCTGGTGCGCGACGGTCTGCGCCGTCTCTCCACCGACTACGGCCGCACCTGGCAGGACGCGGAGCGGGCGATCATCCCGGTGCGGGCGTTCCCCGCGAACACCCGCCCGGTGCACTGCCAATTCATCTGTCCGGCGATCGACGAACCACTGGCGGTGGACCCGTCCACCGGTCTTGTCTACCGGCTCAGTGGAACGCCACCGTCGCCGCTCCAGCTCGCCAGCCTCTATCCCGCGTCGGACGGCAGCATCTGGACCACGTACGACCCCGGCCGCGGCACGGTCGCCGCCCGCAGCACCGACCGGGGGGCGACCTGGAAAACCTGGAGCCCGGCGGCGGGTCGGAGTGTGCTGGCGCTCGTGGGTGTCGACAGTCAGGAGGGCTACCAGGTCGTGTCCGGCCCGGACGGCGAGGTGGCACTGGAGCGGACCACCGACGGAGGGACGACCTGGTCGACCACCGGGACCAGCCTGGGGAGAGGGCTCCAGTGGGACCTGACGGTGGGCGCGGACGGATCCCTGCTGGTCGTCACGCAGTCCGGTCCGGAGGGCAACCGGACGACGAAGATCCTGGTCAGCCGGGATGACGGACGGAGCTTCACGACGACCTACGACGACGGCATGCCGGTCGCGTCGGTGAGTGTCGCCCCCGGCTACGCCTGGCTCTTCAGCCCGGGTGGCCCGCGCGGCGAGGCGGATCACCTGTTGCTGACCCGGGACGGGCGTACCTGGGACCGGTTCCTGCTGGCGTCCCCCTGAGCCGCCGCGAGGGCCGGTCCCACCGGACCGGCCCTCGCGGAGGTCGTCCGGATCAGCTGGTCGGGACCACCAGGTCCGCGGTGAGCGTGCCGGTGGCCGGCACGACGAACAGCCCCAGCTTGCGGGTGCCGTCCGCGCCGGTCACCAGGTAGCGGCCGGAGTAGTCCTGGTCGGCGAGCCTGACGTCGTAGGTGAAGTAGACGCGCTGCTTGCCGGTGACCCGCATGGTGAACCGCCCGTCGGACATCCAGCCGGCGCCGGCGATGTCGCCGGTGTCGGCGCTGCGGGCGATGACCCAGCCGCTGGTGAACGGTGCGCCGTCCGGGTCGGTGAACGTGCCGGTCACCGTGGTGCCCGCCCGCATGGTGGTGTCGTGGGTCGCCGTGCCGCCGGCGGTCACCGTCACCGGCGTGGCGGTGTAGCGGCTGACCGCGTCACCGGACCAGTGGGGGGCGTACGGGTGGGCGCCGAACACCACCGGCCAGTCGTACGGGCCGAGCCGGTCGAGCGTGTACCGGCCCTGCTCGTCGGTGGTGGCATCGTTGACACCCACACCGGGGTGACCGGTCAGCACCGAGACGTCGACCGAGTTCGCCGGCTTGCCCGTGGCCGCGTCCGTGACCGTGCCGGTGATCCGGCCGGCCGGATCGAGCCGGACCTGCGGCCCGGCCGTCACCGTGCCGACGGTCGCGGCGACGGTGGCGGCCTGCCGCTCGTCACCGGTGCCGCCCTCGGCGCCCACCCACTGCCGGCCGTAGGAGGTCTGGCCCGGGTCGGCGAAGAGCCGGTAGGTGCCGGCGGCCAGCGGACCCACCCGGATCCGACCGGCCTGGTCGCTGCAGTTGCCGTGCCCGTCCACCAGCCTGGCCTGCTTGGGCAGGAAGGCGTCGAGGCAGACGTCGGCCACCGGCCGCCCGGTGGCCCGGTCGACGATGGTGGTGCTGATGGCCGCGCCCGGCCGCAGCTTCGGAGCGACCTCGGTGGTCTGGCCGGCCACCACCTTCACGCCGGTGAGCTGGCGGGCGAAGTGCAGGCCGTCGGGTGAGTGGAGGTAGAGGTCGTGCCGGCCCTGCGGCAGGCCGGTGAGGGTGACGACGCCGGTGCCTCCGCTGCACGTCTCGTCCGAGTTGACGCAGAAGTCGGCCACCGGGGCGCCGCTGACCGAGTCGACGGCGCGGATCCGCACGGATCCGGTACCGACCAGCGCGTCGGTGATCCGGGTCCGCTGGCCGCCCCGCACCACCACCAGGTTCGCGTCGGTGTAGTCGAGCTTGCCGCGGTAGTACTGCGTCCGGTCGCCGGCCTCGAAGCGCACCTTGTAGGAGCCGGCCAGCAGCGCCGGGACGGTGAAGGTGCCGTCGGCCCCGGTCTGGGTGTCGACCCCGCCGTACATGTTGGCGGTGTTCACCGCGACCTGGGCGGAGGCGAGCGGCTCGCCGGCCGCGGTGGTGAAACGGCCGGTGAGGCTGCCGGTGGGCAGCACCGTCTCGTCGACGACGGTCTCCTCGTCGGCGGTCACCCGGTAACGGCCGGCGTCGACCTCGTCGAGCTTCCCGGGGACGTACTGGGTCTGGTAGGAGCCCTCGATCGGCCGGAAGGAGAGGGTGTAGCTGCCGGGGACGGCGGCGATCCGGAAGCGGCCGTCCTCGTCGGTCGACCCGTAGGCGTGCTCCGAGTTCTCGGACTCGTCGGCGAAGACGCTCAGCCAGGCGACGGGTGCGCCGGCGGCGTCGGTGATCCGCCCGGTGAGCAGCCCGGTGGCGCGGAGCTGGTCGTCGGCGGTGACGCTCTCGCCGCTGCCGACCGTCACCGGGTCGGCGTCCCAGATCATGGCCTTCTGCCGGTAGTACTGGTCGGGGCGGTCGACCGGGTGGAAGCCGACGATGTAGCGACCGGCGTCCAGACCACCGACCGACCAGCGGCCGTCGTCGTCGGTGGTGGTCCAGCCCGCCGTGGCGTAGCTGTCGGCGTCGAACACCTCGACCTGGGCATCGGCCGCACCGGCGCCGGCGCTTGTGGTCAGTCGTCCGCTGACCGTGCTGGTCTCCGCGGCCTGCGCCGGGGTGACCCCGGGCAGGACCAGGAGGCCGGTGACGACGGCCGCCGCGGCGGCACGACGTGCGAGGGCAAAACGCATCTGCGTCCCAACGTGAGAGTGGTCGGGGCGACCCCACGCAGGCTCCGCCCACGCCGCCCCCCGCGCCCCGTCCGGGATCGGCTCGGAAAGGATAGCGACAAGGTGTGACAGGCATCGATCAGCCGTACCGGCGGGATCGACTGTGGACTCACTCCAGGCCGACCCGGACCGGGTGGGCGGTGGCGGAGCCGAGCCAGGTGTGCGGGTTGCCGAACCAGCACCAGCCGAGCTTCGGCGCGCCCTGGCTGATCCAGAGCGCCGGCACCCGCTTGTCGCCGCAGCGCGAACCGACCAGCGAGAAGCACCGGTTGCTGGCCAGCGCCTGCGGGCGCAGGGTGACGAGGGCCAGTCCCTCGTCGATGGTGATCGGCAGCCGGCCCTTCGCGGTCATGTCCTCCAGCGCGGCCGACGGTGTCTGGTTCCGGTACTCCTCGCCGCGGTCCACGTCGAAGAGCAGGTACGCCGGCCCGGGCGGCACCTCCAGCTCCTTGATCGGGTGGAACGTGGGCAGGTCGTCGGCGGGAAAGTTCCGGTCCAGCACGCCGGGCTTGCGTCGGCCGGCGAGCGTGGTGAGCGCGATCCGCTCCGGGACCGGCGTCAGCTCCCGCGTGGTCACCAGCAGGAACGGCGCTCGCGCGTCGGTGGGGGCGGCCAACCCGACGGCGCCGGCGACCGCCGCGTCGCGCAGCGGGCTGAGCAGGGTGCGGAACGCCTCCTCGGCGCGCCCGGCGAGGGCCGGGTAACCGAGCCGGACCAGGTGGTCGAGCTGGCGGTCGAATTCGGCGCCCGGGTCGAAGCGGTCGTCGGTCATGCCCTCTCCGCTCTCTCGTACCGTCTGCCGTACATTGTACGTCAGGGCGTCAGCGGCTCCAGTCCTGCTTGGCGGCGCGGACCAACTTGTCCTTCAACTCGCGGGTGTGCCGGCGGCTCACCGGCAGCTCGCTCCCGTCGATCACCACCACGTAACCGGAGTTGACCAACCGCAGCTCGGCGATGAGCCGCAGCTGCACCAGGTAGGAGCGGTGGATCCGGACGAACCCCGCATCCGCCCAGCGCTCGGCGAGCGTGGCCAGCGAGACCCGGACCAGATGCGACCCCTCCGCGGTGTGCAGCCGGGCGTAGTCGCCCTGCGCCTCCACCCAGCGCACCGCCGACCGGGGCAGCATCCGGGTGGTCCCGGCCAGCTCCACCGGGATGGTCGGATCCTCCTCCGCCCGGGCCAGCGCCGCCGGGTGCGACGGCACCACCCGCGAGCCGATCACCCGGCGCAGCGACTCGGCCAACCGCTCGGCGCGGACCGGCTTGCGCACGTAGTCGGTGGCGCCCAGGTCGAACGCGTCCACCGCGCCGTCGTCGTACGCGGTGACGAAGACGATCGCCGGCGGCCGGGCGAACCGGCGCAGCACCCGGGCCAGCTCCATGCCGTCCAGCCCGGGCATCCGGATGTCGAGGAACACCACGTCCACGTCGTCGTCGCGGAGCACCCGCAGCGCCTCGGTGGCGTCCCCGGCGGTGTGCAGCCGGGCCACCCGGGGATCGGCGCGCAGGTGGTAGGCCAGCTCGTCGAGCGCCGGCGGCTCGTCGTCGACCGCCAGCACCCGCAGGAATCCGGAGGCGCTCACCACGCCGACCCGGTTCGCTCGCTCCGCTCGCTCACGACGACACCCGGACGCCCGGATGGAACTTCGGCACCCGCATGCTGACCTTCGTACCCGAGCCCAGGCCGGTCTCGACGACCAGGCCGAACCGGTCCCCGAAGGCCGACCGGAGCCGCTCGTCGACGTTGGAGAGGCCGACGTGCTGCCCCGGGTCGTCGGCCGGGTCGCTGCCCGCGCCGGAGACCTCGGCGATGCCGGCGGTCAGCGTCGTCGGATCCATCCCCACTCCGTCGTCCTCCACCGTGATGTGACACTCGGCGCCCGCGTCCCGGGCCTCGATGCTCACCATGCCGGTGCCCGGCTTGCGGGACAACCCGTGCCGGACCGCGTTCTCCACCAACGGCTGGAGACAGAGGAACGGCAACGTCACCGGCAGCACCTCGGGGGCGATCTGCAGGCGCACCTGGAGCCGCTCGCCGAAGCGGGCCCGCTCGATGGTCAGGTAGCGGTCGATCGAGCGCAACTCCTCGGCGAGCGTGGTGAACTCCCCGTGCGCCCGGAACGAGTAGCGGGTGAACTCGGCGAACTCCAGGATCAGCTCCCGGGCCCGCTCCGGGTCGGTGCGCACGAACGAGCCGATCGCGGTCAGCGCGTTGTAGATGAAGTGCGGGCTGATCTGCGCGCGCAACGCACGGACCTCGGCCCGGGCCAGCCGCTCCCGCGACGAGTCCAACTCGGCCAGGGCGAGCTGGTCCCCCGCCCAGTGCGCGGTCTCCAGCGTGGCCTGCACCAGGCCCGGCGCCGGTCGCTCGTCGGCCACCGCCACCAGCGCCCCGACCACCCGCCCGTCCGCGCTCAGCGGCGCCACCACCGCGCCGCGCACCGGACAGTCGACCAGGTCGCAGTGCAACTCCGACTCGTGCAGCACGGTCGAGCGCCCGCTGCCGACCGCCCGCCGGGCCGCCGCGACCAGCTGGTCGGTGTGGTGCGCGCCGCGCCCGTCGATGGCCAGCAGTGCGTCCCGGTCGGTCAGCGCCAGGCCCGCCGCGCCCACCAGGGCGCGCAGATGGCGTACGGCCTTCGCCGCGTCCGCGGTGCTCAGGCCCGCGCGCAGCGGCTCCGCGGCGAGGCCCGCCGTGTGCAGCACCTCGTACGTGGCCCGCTGGGTGGCCGTGGCGATGCCCCGCCGGGCACGCAGGCGCAGCACCGCCCAGAGCGCCGCGGCCAACGCGGTGACCAGCGAGACGACGGCGAAGACGGCCGAGAGGTTGCCACCCACGCAGCGAAGGCTAGTACGCGCCCTTGCGCGCCAGCACCACCCCGACGGTCCGCCACAGGATGCTCAGGTCGTAGGCCAGCGACCAGTTGTCGACGTAGTAGAGGTCGAGCCGGACCGCCTCGTCCCAGGAGAGGTCGGAGCGGCCGGAGACCTGCCACAGCCCGGTCATGCCCGGGCGCACCAGCAGCCGGCGCCGGACATCGCCCAGGAAGTCGCCGTCGTCGGCGGGGAGCGGACGCGGGCCGACCAGCGACATCTCGCCCCAGAGCACGTTGATCAGCTGGGGCAGCTCGTCCAGCGACGAGGCCCGCAGGAAACGGCCCACCGGGAAGACCCGGGGATCCTGCTTCATCTTGAACAGCATGCCGTCGGTCTCGTTCTGGTCGACCAGGCCGGCCAGCCGCTCCTCGGCGTCCACGTACATGGTGCGGAACTTCCAGACCCGGAAGGTACGCCCCTCGTGCCCGACCCGGGGCTGCCGGAAGAAGACCGGACCGGGGTCGGAGATCCGGATGGCCAGCGCGATCGCGGCGAACAGCGGGGTCAGCAGCAGCAGGCCCAGGCCGGCGGCGACCCGGTCCATCAGGTTCTTGACCAGCAGCGCCGGCCCGGAGAGCGTCGGCTCCTCGACGTGCAGCAGCGGCAGGCCCTCGATGGGGCGGATGTGCACCCGGGGACCGGCGATGTCGGTGAGCTGGGGCGCGACCACCAGGTCCACGCCGGAGCCCTCCAGCTGCCAGGCCAGCCGGCGCAGCTCGCCCGGCTCGGCGCTGGCCGAACCGCAGACCGCGATGGTGTCGCCGCCGACCTCCCGGACCAGGGCCAGCACGTCGCGGCCGGCGTACACCGGCACCGGCGTCTCCATGCCCCGCGCGGCGGCGTACCCGTCGGTGAGGTGGATGGCCACCGGCACGAGACCGACGTTGGGGTTGCGGGTGACCGTGGTGAAGACCTCCAGGCACTCCGGCAGCGTGCCGACCAGCACCATCCGGTGCCCGGCCTGACCGATGCGGCGGCGCAGCGCGTGCAGGCAGGCCCGGGCGATCATCCGGCCGAACAGGATGAGCAGCATGGCGCCGAGCAGCGCGAACCCGACGGTCCACCGGGACAGCGTCGTCTTGGTGGCGAAGGCCAGGAACGAGACGGTGGCGGCGACCGCCACGCCGGAGCGGATCACCCGCTTGTACTCGTCCGGCCCGAGCCCCAGGTAGCGCCGGTCGTACGTCCGGTTGCCCCAGAGGATGAGCACCCAGCCGAGCGGCAGCAGCAGGAACGCCACGGTGTAGAACCAGGCGGCGGGCGCGTCCCGGAAGCCGGAGTCGGCCTGCTCGAAGATCTGCACCGCCAGGAAGCTGGCGAGAGCCGCCGCGCCGAAGTCGAGCAGCAGCAGAGCGGCGATGTAGGGGCGGTGCCAACGGGAGACCCGACGCCGGGCGCGGGCCCACGCCGACCGGGGTACGCCGTTGTGCGACGGCGGAGTCGGCGGCTGGATCTCAAAGCTGTCGACGTGCCGCACGCTCTTGCTCCGGCCTGTGTCGGTTACCGGGCGCTGGAGGCTTGTCGTCACCTCAACCCATGTCCTCCCGCATGACCCGCGTCCTCACTCGCCGTGAGGACCCGGGTCGCTCACCGTCCCAGTCTCCCACGTTGCCCGTGGGGATCTGGCCGGCTCCGAGTCAGTTGTGAAGCCGGGGACCGAGCCACTATACCGATGGATGGCGGCTCGGGTAGAGCCGGCGACCGGGACCTTCGGCGATCGCCGGACGATTCCGCTCAGTAGTCGGCGGGTGCGGTTACTCACCGTACGAGACGGGACAACCTTCGGTCAGCCAGCGGTTTGCCGCCGGTCTGACAGGTGGGGCAGTACTGGAGGCTCGAGTCGGCGAACGAGACCTCCCGCACCGTGTCGCCACAGACCGGACAGGGCAGGCCCTTCCGGGCGTGCACCTTGAGGCCCGAGCGCTTCTCACCCTTCAGCTCCGCGGCCCGCTGCCCCATCGACCGCCGCACCGCGTCGCCGAGCACCGTCCGGGTCGCCGCGTGCAGGGTGGCGAGCTGGTCGTCGGTCAGCCGGTCGGTGATCGCGAACGGGGAGAGCCGCGCCGCGTGCAGGATCTCGTCCGAGTACGCGTTCCCGACGCCGGCGAGCACCGCCTGGTCGGTCAACACGCCCTTGACCTGCCCCCGGCGGCTGCGCAGCCGCTCGGCGAACATGGGCAGGTCCGCCTCCAGCGCGTCCGGACCCAGCTTCGCCACGCCCGGCACCTGGGCCGGGTCGGTGACCAGGTAGGCGGCCAGCTTCTTCTGCGTGCCGGCCTCGGTCAGGTCGAAGCCGGACCCGTCGTCGAGGCGGACCCGCACCGCGATCGGTCCCTTGCCGGGCCGCAGCGGCGTCGTGGACGCGAACGCCTCCCGGTAGTGCAGCCAGCCCGCCCGGGCCAGATGGACCACCAGGTGCAGGCCCTCGTCGAAGCGGACGTCGAGGAACTTGCCGTACCGGCCGGCTCCGGTGACCGTCCGCCCGGCGACCGTGCTCGGCGGCGGGTCGTACGTCTTCAGCGCGTTGATCGAGGCGACCTCGAAGCGGTCGACCCGCCGCCCCACCGCCCGCTCGCGCAGGTAACCGGCGAGCGCTTCCACCTCCGGTAGTTCAGGCACGGGACAACGGTAGCCTTCTTTTCCGTGAGCGCGAGGAATGAGCTTGCGAGTCCCATGCGCGAGCGCGAGGAGTGAGCTTGCGAGCCTCGCAGTCGCGAGCAGAGATCGGCACAGTCGCGAACGAAGGGCAAGCTCCGTGAGAATCGTGGTGGCGCACAACCGGTACCGGGAAGCTCAGCCCTCCGGCGAGAACACCATCGTCGACGCGGAGATCGCCGAGCTCACCGCCGCCGGCGTGGAGGTGCTGCCGTTCCTGCGCAGCTCCGACGAGATCCCGTCGATGTCCAGGGCCGCCAAGGCGCTGCTGCCGATCTCGCCGATCTGGGCCCCGAAGGCCCAGCACGACCTCGACCGCCTGCTCACCGAGCACCGGCCGGACGTGCTGCACCTGCACAACCCGTACCCGTTGCTCTCGCCCTGGGTGGTGCGGACCGCGCACCGGCACGACGTGCCGGTGGTGCAGACGGTGCACAACTACCGGCAGGTGTGCTCCTCCGGCCTCTACTTCCGCGACGGCGTGATCTGCCAGGACTGCCGCGGCCGGGCGTTGGGCGTGCCGGCGGTCGTGCACCGCTGCTACCGCAACTCCCGGGCGCAGAGCGCGCTGATGGCCACCACGCTCGCCGTGCACCGGCCCACCTGGAAGTCGGTGGACCGCTTCATCGCGCTGACCACGGCGGTCGCCGACCATCTGCGGGACTACGGCATCCCGGACGAGCGGATCGTGGTGAAACCCAACGCCGTGCCCGACCCGGGCACCCCGGCGCCGGTCGGGAACGGCTTCCTCTTCATGGGCCGGCTCAGCCCGGAGAAGGGGCTGGACCTGCTGCTGGCGGCGTGGCGGCGGCACCCGGTGGGCACGCTCGGCCCGCTGCGCATCGCGGGTGACGGCGAGCTGCGCCCGCTGGCCGAGGAGGCCGCCGCCGAGCGGCCCGACATCCACTACCTGGGCCAGCTCGACCGGGCCGGGGTGCGCGCCGCGCTGGCCGACAGCTCCGTGGTGCTGGCCACCTCGACGTGGCACGACGTGCTGCCCACCGTGATCATCGAGGCGCTGGCCGCCGGCCGGCCGGTGCTCGGTACCGCGCTCGGCGGCATCCCGTACCTGGTGGGCGCGGACACCCCGCGCGAGCCCGCCGGCACCGGTCCGGCCGAGGTGGCCACGGCGGCCCCGGGCGACGGCCGGGTCGCGTTGCCGTCGGGGGTGCAGCGCGGCGAGGCCGGCTGGGTGGTGGCGCCGGAGGTCGAGGCGTTGGCCGCCGCCCTGCCGCTGGCCACGGCCGAGGCGCCGGTGCGGGCGGGCGCGGCGCGGAGCCGCTACGAGCGGACCTTCCACCCCGACGTGATCACCAAGCGCCTGATCGACATCTACGCCGGCCTGGCCGGCCGGCGGCTCTCGAGCTGACCGCTGTGAAAAAGGGGCCCTTCTTATGCACGAGGCGTTAAGAAGGGGCCCCTCCTTACACCTCAGCGCAGGGAGGCGCGGGCGGAGAACGCGATGCTGGCCAGCAGGAAGCCGCCGTTGACCACCGTGAACGCCACCACCACCCAGAACGCGAGCGCGGGCGCGAACACCAGCACCAGCCCGGCCAGGAAGATCACCGCGCCGTAGTCGCGGACCAACTTCACCACACGCACCGGGAACGAGGTCGAGGTGACCATGCTGGCCGCGTTCGGGCCCGCCTGCATCACCGAGGTGACCAGGTTGACCATCCAGGTGCCGGCGAAGACCGCGACCAGCCAGACCGGGGTGGACGGGCGCTGCGCCACGGCCGTGGCGGACAGCGCGGCCACCAGCGCGATCTGGGCGGCCACGTCGCAGAGCACGTCGACCCGGGCGCCCGCCGCGCTGCCCTGACCGGTGACCCGGGCGAGCTGCCCGTCGGCGCAGTCCAGCGCGTACGCGACCTGCCAGCCGACCAGGGCGACCAGCCCGACCAGCCAGGCCGGGACAGAGCCGGCGGCCACATCGTCGGCGAGCGCGACCACTGCCACCGAGGCCCCCAGCCCCAACACCAGGTTGGTCAGCGTCAGCGCCGTCGGGCGCAGCCCCAGGCGCTGGGCGACCAGCGCGAAGGCCGCCCCGATCCACTGGCTGATCGACTCGCTGAACAGGCCGCCGCCCCGGTTGACCCGGTGGAAGTCGGCGACGGTGGGACGGGGCTCAGCCAAGGTGGTCGCGGAGGGCACCGGCGTAGTCTGCCAGCCGCTCCCGGGTCTCGGTAGACGACATCGCGAGGTGTTCGAGGATGGTGTAGCGGTCCGGTCGGGTGGCCGGCGCGAACTGCACCGCCTCGACGAACTGGTGGTCGGTCAACCCCACCTCGGCCGGCAGCCGGGGCAGCCCGTGCCGGGCCAGGCAGGCCGACATCTCGGTGAACCGGCGCTCGTCGCCACGAAGGAACGTGCAGAACAGCGCGCCGAGCCCGGCCAGCTCGCCGTGCGAGGCGGTGCCGGGGAAGAGCGCGTCGACCGCGTGCATGATCTCGTGGCAGCCGCCGCTGCACGGGCGGCTGGTGCCCTCGATGGCCATCGCCAGACCGCTGGAGATCAGCGCGTCCGCGAGGACCGTGACGAATCCGTCGTCGGTCATGTCGCCCGGATGGTTCAGCACCGCCTCCGCGCCGGCCCGCGACAGCGAGGCGGCCAGCCCGTCGAACGGCTCGCCGCGGACCGTACGGGCCAGCTCCCAGTCGGCCAGGGCGCTGATGTTGCTCACCACGTCGCCCACGCCGGCGCGGTTGTGCCGCTCCGGGCCGGCCTCCACGAAGTCCAGGTCGACGATCACCGCGATCGGGATGTGCACGCCGTAGGAGCCCTTCAGGCCCTCGGTGATCAGGCTCGCCACCGGGGAGGCGATGCCGTCGTTGGCCAGGCTCGTCGCCACCGAGACCATCGGCAGCCCGCGCCGGGTGGCCGCGTACTTGGCCACGTCGATGGTCTTGCCGCCACCGATGCCGACCACCGCGTCGTACGAGCGGGCGCGCAGCTTGCCGCCCAGCTCGTCGGCGGCGTCCAGGGTGCCCCCGGCCACCGTGAACACGTCCGCCGAACGCAGCGACGGCCGGAGCAGTTCGGCGATCTTCTCGCCCTGCCCCGGACCGACCACCACGGCGACGTCGCCGCCGGCCGAGATCCGGCCGTCGGAGAGGATCGCCGCCAGGTCCGCCACCGCGCCCCGCCGCACGTCGATGTGCAGCGGGGTGAGGACGCTACGGGCTAGTAGCGGCACGCGATCTCCCGCGCCCGGGCCAGGTCCTCGTGGTTGTCGACCTCGACCCAGGAGACGTCACCGATCGGCGCCGCCCGCACCTCGCCGCCCCGGTCGGCGAACTCCTGGTAGCCGTCCTCGTAGTAGAGGTTCGGGTCGCGTCGCCAGGTCGCCTCCAGCGCGTCCGCGAGCGCGTCGGCCACCTGCGGCTCGATCAGCGTCGCGCCGATGTACTCGCCGTACGCCTCGCCCGGGTCCATCAGCTTGGTGATCCGGGTGAGCTGGCCGGCGGCGTCGAAGGTGGTCTTCATCTCCTCCTCGGCCAGCGCCTTGAGCGTGTCGACGGCCAGCAGGATGCCGGGGCCACGCTCGGCCAGCAGCGTCTTCTCCACGCTCACCGGGTGCACCGTGTCGCCGTTGACCAGCAGCACGCCGCGGGCGAAGTGCTCCCGGGCCAGCCAGAGCGAGTACGCGTTGTTCCACTCCTCGGCCTTGTCGTTGTGCACCAGCGTGAGCGTCACGCCGTACTTCTGCTCCAGGTCGGCCTGCCGCTGCCGGACCGCGTCCGCCGCGTAGCCGACCACGATCACCACCTCGGTCAGCCCCACCTCGGCGAGGTTGCGCAGCGCGATGTCGAGGATGGTGGTCTCCCCGTCGACCGGCACCAGGGCCTTGGGCAGGGTGTCGGTGTACGGCCGCAGCCGGCGCCCCGCACCGGCGGCGAGCACCATCCCGATCATGCCGACACGCTCCTCTTCTCGACCGGATTCCACGTGGCGAGGATATCGTCGGCGGCCGGACGGCCGTGGTGCAGCCCGTGATCGCCCTACAGCCCGATGGAACGGAGGGCGGCGAAGCCGTCCTCGGCGATCCGGCGGATCAAGCCGTCGTTGACGTCCCGGTGCTCGTCGAGCAGGGCGACGTCCGACTCGGCCAGCCAGCGGAACTCGGTGTGCTTGCCGGCCTCCAGCCGGGGCCGGCTGAGGTCGCCGTCCACCCGGACCAGGAAGTCGGTCTCGACCCGGGCCAGCCCGTCGTCGGCTGTGTACCGGTATTCGCCGACCAGGCCGAGCACGTGCGACACCGCCCAGCCGGTCTCCTCGGCGACCTCACGACGCAACGCGTCGTCGATCTCCTCGCCGGGTTCGAGGTGGCCGCCGACGATGTCCCAGCAGTTGGGGAAGATGCGCCGCTCGGGGGACCGGCGCTGGATGAAGATGCGGCCGTCGTCGTCGACGATCAGCGCGCCGGCACAGCGGAGGGGCTCGGTGGGCACCCTCCGACAGTAGCCATCCGCACCGATTCCGGCGATGCCCGTTCTTGTCCCGGTACGCATCGATGGCCCACCATGTCCGTACCCAGTCGCCGTCCCACAGGAGTGATGTGTGATGCAGGTTCGGGAAGCGATGTCCAGTGAGGTTCTCGTGGTCGGCCCGGAGCACACGCTCCGCCAGGCGGCCCGGATGATGTCGGCCCGCGGTGTCGGGTCGGCGGTCGTGATCGACCCGGACTCCGAGGGGGTCGGGATCATGACCGAGCGCGATGTGCTGAAGGCGATCGGCGCCGGGCTCGACCCGGACGTCGAGCGTACCGGTGCCCACCTGACCTGGGACGTGGTCTACGCCGGCCCGGACTGGACGGTGGAGGAGGCGGCCGCGGCGATGGCCCGGGGTGGATTCCGCCACCTGGTGGTGCTCGACGGCCGGGAGGTCGCCGGGGTGATCTCGGTGCGGGACCTGATGCGGGTGTGGGCGCGGGAGCACGCGCCGACCGGGACCTGACCCGGCCCGAAACGGGCGATGGCCCGGCCGATACCGGCCGGGCCATCGTCGCTTGCGGTGCTGTCAGGTCGTGTCCGCCCCGGTCAGGGGCCGACGAAGACCGCGGTGCCGCGCCAGTCCACGTCGTCCACGCCGGGACCGCTGCGGACCGTGGCGGAGCCGGTCGGCACGCCGTCCGACCACGCCATCGAGGACAGGTTGCCGGTGGTCCGGGAGACGACGTAGAGGTTGTCGCCGTCCAGGAACAGACCACCCGCGTCGGCGAACGCCGTGGTGCCGGCGACCGTGGCCCGCTCCGCGCCGACCGTGCCGGTGTCCGGCGTGAAATAGCGCCAGAACAGGGTGCTCTGACCGGCCAGCGAGTAGTAGAGCCGGCCGCTCTTGTAGAACATCGCGGTCACGTTCGGCAGCTCGGCGGCGAAGTTGACCGTCATGCCGGCGTACGTCTGGCCCTCCGGCGCGGAGCCGGTGATGACCGTGTCCCACTTCGCGTCGTGGTAGGGGTCCAGCTTCTTCGGGCTGCCGAACTCGGCACCGTCGAAGGAGCGCTTGTAGAGGTCGCCACCGACGCCGTAGAACAGGTCACCGCCGACCCAGAACGCGCCCTTGACGGTGGACCAGCGGGTGTTGTCCGGGTTCGCCACCGACATCGCGTTGCCGACCGTCGTCGCGCCGTCGTACGACCGCTTGGTGATGCTGTCCACCGTGGTGGCCGGCGGCACCGGCGGGAGCTTCACGATCTCGATGCCCTGCACCAGCGGGTTCTCCAGGACCCGACCGAAGTCGATGTCGATGTTGCCGTCGCTGGTGATCGAGAACGCCCGCATGGTGCCCTTGTTGGTGGCGCCGATCGCGGCGATCGGGTCGAAGCTGTTCAGCTTGAGCACACCGTCGATGCTCACGTTGAACTTGCGCTTGCCCGCGGTGGCGGTGCCGGCGTACCGGTTGGCCAGGTAGAGGCGCACCTGCACCGGCGTGCCGGCCGGGACCGGGAAGTCCCACTGCATGTCCGGCGTGGTCGTCTGGTCCCACCGCTCGCTGTTGAACAGCTCGACCGGGGTGCCGGCCGGGACGGTGGCGTCGACCGAGGCGTTCGTGGTGTACGTCGTGACCGTGCTGCCGTCGTTGTGGTAGGTGCTCGGCGCGGCCAGCGAGTCCCCGGCCCAGGCCGGGCCGTTCGCGCCGGCCAGCTGGTCGCCGCCCGCGTTCACCCGGTAGAGCACGTCCGAGGCGTCCGGCGTCGGGGCGGTCTTGACCACCTCGATGCCCTGGATGAGCGGGTTCTCCAGCACCCGGCCGAAGTCGATGTCGACCACGCCGTCGCTCACCAGCGAGAAGGACCGCATGGTGCCACGGTCGGTGCCACCGGCTTCGGCGACCGGGTCGAAGTCGTTCAGCTTGAGCACGCCGTCGATGGTGACGTCGAGCTTGCGCTTGCCCACCGTGGCGGTGCCGCTGTAGCGGTTGGCCAGGTAGAGGCGGACGTCGACCCGGGTGCCGGCCGCGACCGGGATGTCCCACTGCATGTCCGGCGCGGTCGACTGGTCCCACCGCTCGGTGTTGAACAGCGTCGCCGGGGTGCTCGCCGGCACGGTGCTGTCGAACGTGGCGTTGGTGGTGTAGGCCTTCGCGCTGTTGCCGCCGTTGTGGTTCGGGCTCGGCGCGGCGTCGGTGTCGGCCGCCCAGTCCGGGCCGCCGTCGGTCGCCGGGATGGCCGGGCCACCCGCGTTCACCCGGTAGAGGACCTCGGTCTGCGCCGCCCGGCCGGCCTGGTAGACGTCGCCGGGCAGGCCCTTGGTGCTGGTCGAGTGGGGTGCGTCGCCGCCGTCCAGCGGGAAGAACGCGATCTTCTTGCGCAGGTGCTCGCCGGCGCCGATGTAGTCCTGGTCGCTGCCGAGCCAGAGACCCTGCGGGGTGACCATCATCTCGGTCACGCCGTAGCCGCGCGGGTGGCGCCCCGGGTTCCAGGACAGCGGCAGGCCGCTGGCCGGGTCGAGGGCCGCGATGCTGGCCCGCGGCACCGCGCCCGGTCCGGCCTTGTCGCGGGCGATCGGGTTGTTCGACCAGCGGAAGTGACCACCGACGTAGATGGCCTTCTCACTGATGCCGACGGAGAGGAACGTGTCACCGCCGCTGAAGTTGGTCCAGGTCGGCTGCTGGCCGCCACCGGTGGCGTCGGCCTCCCAGCGGGCGGCCGAGTCGCAGAGCGTGCCCGGGTAGGACGCGCCGGTGGTGACCACCACGAAGTACTTGCCGTCCGGGGAGAACTGGACGTCGCGGACCCACGAGTCGAACGCGGCGTACTTGCAGGCGCCGGAGTAGCCGTCCGTGTTCCAGTCGGCGACGGTGGCTCCGCTGTCGCCCAGGTTGATCCGGACGATCTGGTCGTGCACGACGCCGTCGGCCTTCTTGAAGTTGCCGATGACGACCATCTGCTTGCGGTCGGGCGAGACGGCGAGCTTCTCCGGACCCACGCCCGCCTTGGCGGTGCCGGTGCTGCCCTCGGTCCAGTTGTGGTTCTCGGTCAGGTTGGTGGTCAGGTAGTCGTCCACCGCGCCGGTGCTGGCGTCGATGGAGGCCAGGCCGCCGCGGTTCACGCCGGTGCCCGCGGTGGTGAAGATGCCACCCACCAGCAGGCGGTCGCCGACCTTGACGATGTCGTTGACCAGACCGTTGAAGGCCGGTCCCTTGAACGTGGTGACCAGCGAGCCGTCGGCGATGTTGAGCAGCGCCAGCTTCCGGCGGTTGACGCCGTTGACGGTGTTGAACGAACCCGCGATGTAGACCGTGCCGGCGGTGGGCCCGGCGACGACGGCCGAGACGTCACCGTCGATGACGGGCGCGAACGCGGGGTCGACGATGCCGGTGGCCTTGTCGAAGGAGAGCAGCTTGGTGCGCGGGATGTCCTGGGACTTGTCGCGGTTGCGCACCTCGGTGAAGGACCCGCCCGCGATCACCTTGCTGCCGGCGTCGTAGATGGCGTAGACCGCGCCGTCCTTGATGTTCGGCGTGGTGGTGGCGGGGGCGCTGCTGACCATGGTGCTGTGGTCCGGTGCGGCCAGCGCGGGGCTGGCCGACAGCACACCACCGACACCGAGGAAGGCGGCGGTGACCAGCGCGAATGATCGGCGCGTGGTCGCGGGAAGATTTAGCACGGGCAGCTCCGGAGGAGTGACGGAGAACGAGGTGGCCGGCCCGGCCGATCGGACGAGGGGTGCAGGGGTCGCCGATCGGGGGCGCACGGCCGGTTGACGCGTGATGGGCACACAATTCCGCATTTCAGCTATGGCGTCCACCCCGGATGACCTTTATACCCGTCCACACGACCTGACGGATACCGGGAGAGGTGAACCGGCCACACGAACGGTGGAGGTCAGTTCACCGGGCCCCCCGGCGTGGCCGTCGGCGCGGGCGCCGAGAAGTACGGGTCGCCGGCCAACTCGCGGTACGCGGCCAGACCCTCCGGGTCGTCGTCGAAGGTGCTGTCGTACGTGGTGCCCTTGGTCTGCTTGGCCGAGAAGTAGACCACCGCCTTGATCTGCGGGTGCTGCTTGATGTAGGTGCGCGCCTCCCGCAGCCACGCCGCCCGCTGGCCCGGCCCGCCGTCGTGGGTGACGCCGAACTCGCCGATCAGCACCGGTCGCGGCCGCTGCCGGGCGAAGGCCATGAAGGTGTCCATCTGCTCGGCGAAGCCGTCGTAGTTCTTGCCCGGGTAGACGTCCGTGCACAGCCAGTCGACCTGGTCGTCACCAGGGTAGTAGGCGGCGGCGTCGCGGCTTGAGTCCACGAAGCCGAGCACGTGCGGGCACCACACCCAGCCGGCGTTCGTGGCCCCCTCCTCGGTGAAGATGGCCCGGATGTGCTTCCACGCGGCCACGTAGTCCTCGGGCGACCGGACGCTCTGGCGCAGGTTGGGCCGGTCCATCTCCCACCGCCACCGCAGCAGCACCGGAACCCCGAAGTCCTTGATCTTCTTGGCCCGCTGCCGGATCAGCTGGTCGTACACGCCGTCGCTGATCGACCGGGTGTCCGCGCCGGACCAGGAGATCATCTGCAGCATCTGGGCGGCCTGGAACGCGTTCTCGGTCGGGCCGGGGAAGTCGTCCTCCCACTCGTGGAACATGTGCGCCAACGTCACCTTGCCGCCGGTCTGCTCGCCGAAGGCGGTGAGGGCGCTGACCCGACCGTCGGGCGTCTGCCAGGTCGGCTTCACCCACGCGCCGAGCCAGGCACCCTGCGCCGGCATCTCCGGGCCCCGCCCGGTGGTCTCCAGGCCGCCCACCGGCCGGGGCTTCACCGGCGCGGTCTGACCGCCGGTCGACGGGGCCGGGGTGAGGGGCGCGGGCGCCTCCCGCTGACAGGCGGTCAGGGCGAGTGTCGCTCCGATCAGGAGCGCCGCCGAACTGCGGACCCACTTCATGATTGCCGTGCCTCCCCGTGTTGGTGCCACCGGCCGGGCCGGTGGTCGATGTCGTGTGGAGTCGCCGGTCATCGCCCCCGGTTGCGCCGCAGCGCCCGCAGGGCGTCGAGCTGGAGCACGCCACGGAGCCGCCAGACCGCCACGGCGTAGCCGGCGCCGCCCAGTGCGGCGACCACCAGCAGGGACGCCATACCCGGATCGGTGACCGCGTGCAGCGCCAACGACGGCGCACCGAAGCAGGCCAGCGCCAGCCCGGCGGCGGTGAGCGTGCCCCGACCGAACGGATGCAGCCGGAACGCGCGGTGCAGCTGGACCAGCGGCACCAGATTGGTGATCAGGATGGACGCGGACCAGGCGATCGCCGCACCCATGACGCCGTAGCGCGGGATGAGCAGCACGTTGGCGACCACGTTGACCACCGTGCCGGAGAGCGCGTTGTAGAACGTCCAGGCCGTCTTCCCGGCCATGTTCAGCACGGTGTCGACCATGCCGCAGCCGGTGGCGACCAGCATCGTCAGGGCCAGGTAGACGGTGACCGTCCGCCCGGCGTCGTAACCGGAGCCGAACAGGGACAGCATGGGCTCGGCGAACGAGGCGAACAGCAGGTAGGCGGGCCAGGCCAGCAGCACCAGCCACGCGGTCGCGGCCTGGTACAGCCGTCCGGCCGCGGCCCGGTCGTCCCGGGCCAGATGCTCCGCCAGCCGGTGCTGGACGGCGGTCGACAGGGCCTGACCGGAGAGCTGACCGAGGGTCAGGAACCGGGTGGCCGCCGTGTAGAGCGCCGCCTCGGACAGCCCGCGCAGCGCGCCCAGCAGGACGATGTCGAGCCGTTGCACCACCATCTGGGCGAGCCCGCTCAACGCGCGCGGCCCGCTGTACCGCCAGTACGGGACGAACTCCTGCCGCCAGCTCACCGGCGGCGGCGCGTCCGGGCCGGCCGAGCGTTCCGCCCGCCGGACCAGGCGGGCCAGCCAGAACACGGCGGCGAGCGCGGCCGGCACGTACGGCAGCGCCCACGCCAGCGGCAGCGCCGTGGTGGCGGAGAGGCCGAGCACGGCGACCACCAGCACGGCGAGGAACTGGAGCAGGGTGCGGCCGAGCCGCTCGATGAGCAGCAGCGGACGCATCTTGCCGAAGCCCCGGCAGGCGGACAGCGTGAAGTCGCAGAGCGCGGCCACCGGTACGAAGAGCAGCAGCGCACGCAGCGCGGGCACCGCGCCCGGGACCGGCTCGGCGAAGGTCAGCTCGACGATCCGCGGGGTGAACAGCCAGCCGACCGTCGTGAGCAGAACGCCCATGACCAGCAGCGGAAGCAGTCCGGCCAGCACCGAGGCCCGGATCCGCTCCGGCTGCCCCAGCGTCCGGTAGCGGCTGATGAAGTAGACCGAGCCGATGCCCGTGCCGAGGCGGGCGGCCGCGTACGCGATCATGAACGCGCTGGTGGCGGCGAAGAACAGACCCGCGTCCGCCATCGACCAGCCACGGGTGACCACGATGTTCAGCCCGAAGCCGGCGACCGCCGCCACCGCCACGCCGAGCAGGTTCAGCACCCCGTGCCGGGCGGCCCCGCCCAGCTCGGCGCCCGCCGCCGGTCGGGTGGGAGTTACCGTCGCCACGACGGTACGCGTCCCCACCAGGCGGCGAGCCGTTCGTCGTACGGCGTGAAGTGCGCCTCCAGCCGGGCACGCAGCTCCGGGTCCATCGCCGAGCGGGACCGCGAGTTGTGCTTGCCGAACGAGATGTCCGCCCAGTGCGGCAGGCCGAGGAAGTCGCAGACCCCGTCGAAGGCCGGCCGCGGGTCGGCGAAGAAGTCGTCGGCGTCGATCACGTGCAGCCGGTCCCGCCCGAAGATCGACTCCAGCCGCTCCAGCTGCTCGACGTACTGCCCCCGGGTCAGGTAGGCGTTGTGCTGGTAGTGGTGGCTGTGCGCGGTCGGGTCGGCGAGCAGGCGCTCCCGCTCGCCGGCGATCCGGCTCTGCTCCAGTTCGAGTGCCCGCTCGAACGTCTCCGACTCGAAGCCCCGGGCCGACTCGTGCGCGTGCGCCGAGTACGCCCGCTCCACCGGGTCGCGCAGCAGCACCAGCAGCCGGACCTCGGGCAGGTCGGCGGCGATCCGCTCACCGGCCAGCGGGTGGAACATGTAGTACGGGCTCGACTCGCCGGTCACCCCGCGCACACCGAGCTGCGCGCGTACCGCCTCGGCCCGGCGGTTCGTCGGGAAGTGCCCGAGGTACCAGTCCATGCCCCGGTCGTAGCCGGTGTCGAAGTAGTGGACGCCCTTGTGGTAGACCGCCGGCAGCACGCCCGGGTGCTGGGAGAGCGTCTTGAACAGCGACGTCGTGCCGCACCGCTGGGCGCCCACGATCAGGAAGTCGGGGGTCATCCGCGAGTTCGCCGTCCACCGACCGACCGTCCGCGTCACCGACCGCACGGCCCGTCGGGCCTTGGCCTTGGCCAGCGTCATCTCAGCACTCCTCCCGCACCCGGCCGGGTCGCCAGGTGATCCTCCACCGCCGGCAACAGCCAGGCGGCCACGTGTCCCAGCCGGGCGCCGGCCTCGGCCTGCCGGTCGCGCAGGTAGCGCGCGGCCAGCTCGACCAGGTAGAGCACCGCCACCAGGTCCTCGGTGCGGGCCGGCGGCGCGAACGGGGCGAGCGTGCCCGCCGCCCCGCCCAGCAGCTCGCGGGCCGCCGTCGTCGGCTCCACCCCGGCCTTGGTGATCGCCGTCTGGAGCCGTCGGTGCAGCGCGTCGTAGCCGACCGGCACGCCCGCCGCGAACCGCTCCCAGTCCCAGACGAGCATCCGCCCGTCGGCCAGCGCCGCGCTGTTGCCGCCGTTCCAGTCGCCGTGCCAGGCGCCGAGGTCGAGCGTCGGGTCGAGGTCGACGACGGTGGCCAGCACCGCGCGCAGCCGCGCGGTCTCCGGCCGGTCACCCAGCGCCTCGACCTCGGCGGCGAGACGGTCGGCGTAGCCGCTGCCCGCGAGGGGTCGGCGGTCGACGCCCAGGCAGCGGCTGACCGCCACCATCGCCTCGCGTTCCCGCTCGGCGGCCGCCGCCGGCGTCGCCCGGGGCAGCCCCACGGGAAGTGCGCTCTGCACGAGCAGGGCGTGCGGGCCCCAGGCGCCGTGGTGCAACACGTCGGCCACCACGATCCCGGGCAGGTCGACGGTGGCCAGCCGGCGCAGGACCTCGGCCTCGGCGTCGACCAGGCCACGGGTGAGCGGGTCCACGCCCAGTTTGGCGTACCCCAACGGTCGGCCGTGGTCGTCGAGCAGCTGGATCACCGGCTTGCGGTTGGCGCGGGCCGGACCGATGTGCACGCTCAGCAACGCCGGGCGGCCGAGCACCTCGGTCAGGTGCTCCTCCAGCGTTCCGCCGGTCGCCCCGACCTGGAGACGGTCCCGGAAGGCGAGCCGGCCGAGACCGGTGCGGAAGGCGGTGGCCAGCAGCGACCGGCGCAGCCGGGCCCTCGTACCCACCGCCTCCGTCGAGTGCCGGACCGCGCTGGCCGCGGCCCGCCGCGAGCCGGCGGGCACCAGCAGCCGGGGTCGCGCGGCCGAGGGCACCACGGCGTAGCCGGCGCCGCCGCGGCGCAGCGTCGGGCCGGCCGGTTCCGGCCAGACCACGGCCGCCAGCTCGGGCAGGTACGCCGCGCGCGCGTCATCGACTCGTGGGGTTGCGGTCATCAGCGGGTCCGTTCCCGTCGGTTGGTCGGCACGGCGGACGCCACCGCGGCGAGCGCCTCCCGGCGCAGCGTCCGCAGGTACTGGTCGTTGCGGGCCAGCACCGCCACGCTGATCAGGCCGTACGCCAGCGTGGTGTTCAGGGCGCCGTAGAGGAACTGGAAGAACAGCATCAGGATCAGCACCGCGCTGCCGGCGATGCCGATGGCGGTATGGTCGCGTCGGAACCGCCACAGGCACCAGAGGAAGAACGCGCTGTAGCAGAACGCGCCGACCCAGCCCTGGCCCACGAGCAGGTTCCAGACCTGCCCGTTGCTGCCCAGCTCCCGGTTGCCGCACTGCTGGCAGTCGGCCGACTTGCCGATCGCGATCGACCGGTTGCTGCCGATCAGCGCCCGGTTGGCGCCGTAACCCAGCACCGGCGAGTGGTTGGCCGCCTCGACCGCCCCGTTGGACAGGGTGGCCCGGATCTCGTCACTGTGCCCGTTCTGCATCCGCTCGTCGAGCAGCCCGCCCAGCGGTGAGGCCAGCACCAGCACCCCGGCCAGCGCGGTAGCCAGCGCCATGCCGGCGAGGACCGCGATCCGGCCGCGCAGCGCCAGCCGCAGGGCGACGTAGACGGCGGCGATCACCAGCCCGATCCAGAGACCGCGGTTGAGGGAGAACACGATCGGGAAGATCGCGGCGGCCACCATCAGGTATCCGCCGAGCCGGCGCAGCCCTCGGCCGTACACCACCCAGCCGACGAGGAACCAGATGAGCAGGATGCCCATGTTCTCGCCCCAGGTGTTCGTGTACTCGAACGGGGCGGCCGGACGCGGGGAACTGGCTTCGCCCTCCAGCACCTCCTGCACCTGGGCCACCTCGACGTGCATGAGCCGGTTGACGAACGGCTCCTTGGCGATGACGTCGGGCAGGATGTAGTTGAGCGGGGCGGTGAACTTCAGGTCGGGCAGCAGCGCGCCGACGTAGCCGCCGATCACGGTGACCACGGCCAGGAACCCGAAGAGCCGCAGCATCCGGATCCGCGGCAGCTCCTTCTCGCTCAGGTTGAGCACGTAGAGCATCGTGATGGTCAGCGCCGTGTAGTTCATCACCCGGATGCCCCAGCCGATGTACCGGCCGAAACCGTCCGGGGCCAGCGTGTTCGGCGCGGTGACGTCCAGCATCAGCCCGGAGAGCACCACCCAGGCGAGCAGGATCAGCCAGAACCCGAAGCCGGGGGGCACCCGGATGCGGTCGCGCCGGCGCAGTTGGAACGCCATCGGCACGGCGAGGATGGCGAAGATGAACGACGGCAGGCCGAGCGCCCACCACACCGGGTAGAGCACGAAGAGCGCGATCAGCGGCCACGCGGTGGGCAGACCTCGACGTCCGGCGGCGCGTACGCCGGCCGGCGCCCCCGTCGGCACCGGATCACTCGGCACCGGCTCCGGCCGCGAGGGCTGGAGCGGGACGAGCGTCTTCATGTGACCGCTACCCGGGCCGTCGTCGGCGCGTAGACGATCCAGGTGGTGCCCGGCTGCGGGCGGACCTGGAATCCGGCCAGGTCGGTGACGTTGCAGACGAGCTTCTGCCCGGGCTTGCTCCACTGCGCCTTGGCGCTCGACGGCCCGGACACGACCAGGGCCGCGCCCTTGCCGTAGACGTTGGCGCTCGGCAGGGAGCGCGGGCTGGGCTTGCGGACGTTCAGCGTCCGGTATTCCATCGTGAGCACGACCACCGAGGCGGCGGTCACGGAGGTCTTGCCGACCCGTCCCGACCACTGCTGCTTCGCCTGGTCGTACGTCCAGGTCTGGGTGCGGTGACCGGACGCCGAGACGGTGAGTTTGCTGGCGGGCGCGACGTCCCGGGTGGCCAGCGCCGTGCCCGTGGTGGCGTAGTCGAACAGCGGCGCCGGTGCGGCGCCGCCCTTCGGCGCGGTGGCCCGCAGTGCCGTCGTGGAGGTGTTTCCGCCCGGGAACGCGGAGCTGCGCTGCGCCGGCGTCACGCCGCTCAGGTCGGCGGCCTTGAGCTGGCTGACGAAACCGGTGGGACCACCGTCGTAGCCGAGCCAGGGGCGGAGCACGCCGACGCTGCGGATGTCGACCGGGCGGATCTCGGCCACCGGGCCGATCTTCGCGGCGTCGCGGGACTGGTAGACCGCGCTCAGGTGCAGGCTGCCCGACTCGGCGAACTCCTGGTAGACCAGGTCCGCCGCGTCGAGGCCGGTCGCGGTGCCGGACTCGCTCACCCGGATCGGCACCGCCAGCGCCTGCCGCGCCTCCACTCCCGGCTGGGTCAGCGGCTGCCCGGAGAGCGGCCCCGCCGGCAGGCTGGGCGTCGGGCTGGGCTTCGGCGCCGGGGTGCCCGGGTCGACCAGGTCGGTCGCACCCGGGGGCGGCGGGTCGCTGCACGCGGCGCCCAGCGCGACGATCAGCACCCCGACGGCCGACGCCACGACAGACCGTCGGAGCCTCACTCCTGGTCCTCCACCGGGTCGAAGGCCATCGAGAGCCGGCCCTGGCCGTCGACACCGTCGATGTCACGCTTCGACCGGTAGACGGTGGACGGCGGCTGCCGGACCGCGCCGCCGGCCTGGACCGGCGCGGGCGGGCCGGGCTTGGCGGCGGGCACGGCGCTCGGGGCCGGGTTCGGGTTCGAGGTCGGCTTGCGAGGGCCCGGGGCCGGCTTGCGCGGGGCGGAACCACCGGACGACGAGCCGACCGGCCGGGGCAGGATCATCGTGCTGTCGCTGGTCGGCTGGCCACCACCCGGGCGGAAGACAGGCTCCGGGCGCGGTCGGGGCGACGGCCGGCGCTCGTCCCGCTGGTTCTCGGCGGCGGGGGTACCGCCGGCGGCCGGGCTGCCGGCCTGCTCCGGCAGGCGGGGCGCCATCACGCTGCCCAGCACCGGCGCGTCCACCTGCTCGAACTGCTGGAGGGCGGCGGTGATCTCGCTGGTCCGGGTCCGCCCGCTCTCGATCACGAGGATCACTCCGTCGACGTGCCGGGCCAGGGCCTGCGCCTCGACGGCCTGGGTGGGTCGGGCGGTCTCGATCAGCACGTGGTCGAAGCGGTCGGCGAGCTCGTCGAGGATCCCCAGCATGGTGGCGACCGGCAGCTCCACGTCGGTGTCCAGCTCGCCGGGCAGCAGGGCGCGCAGCGTGTTCAGCCCGGGGGCGGGGGTGAGCGCGGCGAGCGCGCCGACGTCGTGCCGCAGCACGTCGGCGAGGGTGTGCCGGGGCTTCGCCCCGCCGAACATGGCGGTCAGCGGCGAGTCGGGCCGGGTGGTGACGATCGCGACCTGGGCGCCGGTGCGGGCGTACGCGGCGGCCAGGTTACCGGCGACGAAACCGGCGGCCGGGCCGGGCGAGGTGTCGGTGAGCAGCAGTTGGCGGCCGCGCCCCGGCCGGGGCTCCGACATGATCGAGAGCAGCACGTTGCGCAGCCGGCCCAACTCACGCGAGACCCGGTGGGTGGGCGGCAGGATGCTCAGCGACGGCGCGCGGAGCGGCAGCTCCAGCAGCGTCGACAGGCCCGTGCGGGCGGTCACGTCACGACCCCGCCGGACGCGGGTGTCGAGCCGGTCCAGGACCAGGGCGAGCACGATGCCGAAGAGCAGCCCGGCGCCCATCCCGCTGGCCAGGTTCAGCGTGCGGTTCGGCGAACTGGGCTTCCGGGGCAGGGCCGCGTCGGAGATGATCTGGCCGGCGTCGGGCGCGTTGTCCTGCAGCGGGCTGAGCCGCTCGTTGAGTCGGGTCAGCTGGTTGGTGAGGACCTGCTTGCTGGCCTCGGCCTGGGCCCGGGCGGCGGAGTTGGCCGGCGCCGCGGCGATCTTGCCGGCGGTCGCGGTCAGCTGCTTGTTGACCTCGGCGATCTGCTGGGTGATCGAGGTGATCTCGTTCTCCACCGCCTTGGCCGCCGTGGCGAGCCGCAGGTCGAGGTACGCCTGCGCGAACGAGTGCGAGCCGTTCTGCGCCGCCTGCGGCGTGGTGCCCTCGTACGAGATCTGGAGCACCTGGCTGTTCGGCGGCACGGTGACCGACAGCGACCGCACCAGGTCCTCGTTGCTGGTGCTGGTCTTCAGCAGGGCGCGGGCCCGCTCGGCCACCACCAGGGAGCGGACCACCTGCGCCTCGGTGTCGAGGTTGACCTTGGTGCCCGGCACCGCGTCGGGGCCGACCTGGCGCACCAGCACCGACGTGGTGGAGGTGTAGGTGGGCGTCTGCAGCTTGGTGACGAGCAGACCCGATCCGATGCCGAGCAGGGCCGCGAGCGCGAGGATCCACCATCGGCGGCGGAGCCACTCGAGGTAGGACATCAGCGTGGGCCCGTCCGCGTCGTGCTGCACATCGGGGCGGTGAGGTGAGGGCATCGGAGTGTGTCGCTCCCTTTCGACCGGACCGGCCAGTCAGCCGTGGGACGTCCGCGCCACGGTGAATTCTGAGTCTCCCTGATCGGAGCGGAGAGTGGAAGTCGCCGAGGGTCCGCCACTTCTGCCCGGAGGGTGCCGGGACGATAATGCACTGGTGCGCTTCTGCTATCACATCCAGAGTCACCGTTCGCCCGACCAGCTGACCAGGCTGGTCCACGCGGTGAAGCGGTACAGTCCGGACAGTATCGTGCACATCAGCCATGACGTGAACGGGGCTCCGCTCGACCTCTCCGAGCTGCGCACACTACGCGACGTGACGGTTCAGTACCACGAGGGTGGTTACGGCGACTTCAGTCACGTCGATCGCTACATGGCGGCCGTGGACTGGCTGAACGGTGAGGGTGTGCAGGTCGACTGGTTGGTGAACATCACCGGTCAGGACTACCCGATCCGTCCGCTCGACCAGGCGGAGGCCGAGCTGATCGGCTCCGGCGCCGACGGGTTCATGGAGTACTGGGACGCGTTCGGTCCGGAGAGCCACTGGCCGCAACGTCGGGTCCGCTCCCGCTACCACTTCCAGCACCGTCGGCTGCGCGGGCTCAGCCCGCGGGCCAAGAAGCTGCTCCGGCCGGTGCAGGCGGTCAACCGGATCCAGCCGCTGATGCGGGTGCACGTGTCGTACGGGCTGGTGGTGGGTCGGCGGGCCCGCACCCCGTTCGGGCCCGACCTGCGGCTGCACGGCGGGTCGGCGTTCTCGTCGTTGACCTGGCCGGTGGTGGCCTACCTGCGGGAATACTTCGACCGGCGGCCGGACGTGGTCGACTACTTCCGGCACTGCCTCTCGCCGGTGGAGGCGGTCTTCCAGACCATCGTGTGCAGCGCGGACCGGTTCAACCTGGTGCCGGACTGCAAGCGCTACTTCGACTTCCGGAACAGCACGTTCAACCACCCGAAGTCGCTCACCGCCGACGACCTGCCCCGGGCGTTGGCCAGCGGCGCCCACTTCGCCCGCAAGTTCGACTACGAGCGCAACCCGGAGCTGCTCGACGTCCTCGACGCCCACCTGGCCGCCGCGGCGACCCCGAGGGCCTGACCGGTTCCGGCGGGCCGGCGACCGGCCCGCCGGACCGGCGGCTCAGCGGTAGTCGTACCGCCGACGCAGCGGCCAGGTCATCGCACCGACCATCCGGCGGCGGCCGGGCGCGTACTCACGACGCCACTTCTCGTCGAGGCTGAGCGCGATCGGCCCGGTGCGCATCCGGATCCGTCCGCCGGCCACCGCGTGCGACCCGGCCTGCTCGAACTCGGTGCCGTGCAGGAACGACAGCGGGTCGACCTGGCCGGTCACGTCGGCCGTCAGGGCGGCGATCCGGCCCAGCTCCGTCCGTGGGTCGCGGACCAGGTCCTCGTACCGGACGACCACCCGCGGGACGCCGGACCGGGCGAGCGACGAGATCATCGCGTTGACGGTGACCCAGCGCCGCGCGGTCAGCCGGGCCGAGCGCTGGTTCATCCGGCCCTTGGTGGAGGTGCCCTCGGGCAGCTCGACGAGCTGGCTCCAGGAGTAGGCCACCCCGCGCGGGTCGCGGAGGATGTGCACCAGCCGCAGGTCGATCTCCGGCGCGCGGGCCAGGATGTACGCCAGCGAGGGGCGCTTGGTCGAGTCGACCACCACCTTGGCGCCGGACACCTCGGCGATCGCCCGGTAGAGCTTCGTGATCAGCGTCGTGTAGCGCTCCAGGTCCTGCCGGAAACCCGGCACGACCCGGGCCCCCTTGATCATCGGAACCTTGCCGGTGGCGTCGACCCGGCGTTGCAGGGCGCGGACCTCCTGCACGTCGATGTTCGCCCAGCCGCCGTACGCGCGCCGGCCGACCTCACCCCAGAACGGGCACTCGTCGAAGTGTTCCCCGCAGGCGCAGCGGAAGTTCCGTTCCACCCCGGACTGCCACAGGTAGAACAACTCGCCGACGTCGCAGTGGTCGACGAACTGGCCGAGCATCAGGTCGAGCAGGGTGGAACCGCTGCGCGGCATCCCGCAGACGTAGAGCACCGTCACCCGGTCGGTGCCGGACGGAGCGCCCGCCCCGGAACCGTCCGCTGCCGCAGGCTGCTGGGCCGTCATCGATCGCTTCTCCTCGTCCCCGGTGGATGTCAAGCGGCAGTGTAGGCGCGATCGGAGGAGCCGGGGATTGGCGGAATGCGTGAAGGAATCCGACCGGCAGGACGTGAATCGTGACTCCCACTTCTGTTCCGCGTGCGCTGCCGTTAGATTGTTCCGGCGCTCAGCTGACCGTCCCACGGAAGTGGCACGGGTGTGCGGTGGGGGAGGCGGTTGGAGACGTGGAGCCCGGTGAAGTCATGCTCGTGGGTTCCAGTGGCGGGCACCTTGCCCAGCTGCTGGCGCTCGCACCCTGGTATCGCAACCGCGCTCGTTCCTGGGTGACCTTCGACACCCCGGACGCGCGCTCGCTGCTCGACGGGGAGCAGGTCGTGTGGGCGCACCACCCCACCACCCGCAACGTGAAGAACCTGGCCCGGAACATGCTGCTCGCGGTCCGGACGCTCAAGCGCCGCAACATCGACGCGGTGGTCACCACCGGCGCCGGTGTCGCGTTGCCGTTCGTCGTGGTGGCGCGGCTGCGCGGGATCCCCACCGTCTACATCGAGGTGTACGACCGGATCGACAGCCCCACGCTCACCGCCCGGCTCTGCCGCCCGTTCCTCTCGGCGATGCTGGTGCAGTGGGAGGAGCAGCGCCGCTTCTATCCCGACGGCACCGTGGTGGGGAATCTCCTGTGACCTCGTTCATCCCCCGGCAGCGGCAGACCGACCCGGAGCCGGACACCGTGCTGGCCATGGTCGGCACCGACGTGCACAGGTTCGACCGGCTGGTCGGCTGGCTGGAACGCTGGTGGACCGCCCGCGCCGACGGTCCGCGGCAGGTCCGGCTGGTCCTCCAGTACGGCAGCAGCACCCCGCCGGACCTGCCGGACGCGGTGCCGTTCCTGGCCCACGACGAGTTGCAGCGGGCGATCGCCGAGGCGAACGTCGTGGTCTGCCACGGCGGGCCGGCCACCATCACCGAGGCCCGACGCAACGGCCACCTGCCGATCGTGGTCCCGCGCGACCCCGCCCACCACGAGCACGTCGACAACCACCAGCAGCTCTTCTCCCGCCGGCTCGGCTCCGCCGGCATGGTGCGGCTGGTCGAGACCGAGGCCGACCTGGTCGAGGCGCTCGACAAGGCGCTCGTCGACCCGGCGACCTTCCGGCTGGACGCCGACCCGGACCGCCCCGACCCCCGCGCCGCCGCGGCGGCGCGCGTCGGCCAGATCGTCGAGGACCTGGTACGCCAGCGTGCGTCGGGACGACGCCGGTGGTGGCGGTGACCGCGCCGGTCCGCGTGCTCTTCGTCGGCGGCCTCGGACGCAGCGGCTCCACCCTGCTGGAGCTGATCCTCGCCCAGCACCCCGACGTCTGTGCCGTCGGTGAGGTGGTGCACCTCTGGGAGCGGGCCCTCGGTGGCGACGAACGCTGCGGCTGCGGCGAGCGCTTCACGGTCTGTGGCTTCTGGCAGCAGGTCGGCGACCACGCGTTCGGCGGTTGGGACGCGGTCGACCGGGACGAGGTGCTGGCGCTCAAGGCCGAGGTCGACCGGACCCGGCACATCCCGCAGCTGGCCCGGGGCGACCTGCCGGCCGAGCAGTTGGCCGCCGTGCGCCGCTACGCCGACCTCTACACCCGCATCTACCGGGCGGCGACCGAGGTCACCGGCGCCGAGGTGGTGGTGGACTCCAGCAAGCACGCCTCGACGGCGTTCGCCCTGCGCTGGGCGCCCGATCTCGACCTGCGGGTCGTCCACCTGGTCCGGGACAGCCGGGCGGTCGCCTACTCCTGGGCCAAGCAGGTCCGCCGCCCCGAGGTGGTGGACGGCGAGGCCTACATGCCGACCTTCTCCCCGTTCACGGTGAGCAGCCTGTGGACCGCGCAGAACGCGGCGTTCCACCTGCTCGCCCAGCGGGTGCCGGTGGTCCGGCTGCGCTACGAGGACTTCACCGCCGACCCGCGCGGCACCGTGACCCGGGTGCGCCGGTTCGCCGGTCTCACCGACACCCCGGACGCGCTGCGGGTCCTCGACGAGCCGCCCGTGCCGCTGGTCCGGGCGCACAGCATCGCCGGCAACCCGCTGCGGTTCAGCGCGGGTCCGCTGAAGGTGCGCCAGGACAACGCCTGGCGGGAGAACCTGCCGACGCGCAGCCGGGCCGTGGTCAGTGCCGCGACGCTGCCGCTGCGCCTGCGCTACGGATACCTCGGCGGCGGCCGAACCAACAGCACGGAGGCGTCGTGACCGGGAGCAACCCACCGCAGGTGACCGCCGTGGTCCCCACCCGGGACCGGCCGGTGCTGCTGCGCGCCGCCCTCGACGCGATCCTGGGACAGGACTACCCGGGCGGGATCGACGTGGTGGTCGTCTACGACCAGTCCGAGCCCGACCACACCCTCGCCGAGGACCCGCGGATCCGGGTGATCACCAACAGCCGTACCCCCGGCCTCGCGGGTGCCCGCAACACCGGCATCCTCGCCGCCGAGGGTGAGCTGGTCGCGTTCTGCGACGACGACGACGAGTGGCTGCCCGGCAAGCTGGCCGCCCAGGTCGCCGCGCTGGAGGCGACGGCGGACGGCGCGTTCGTCAGCTGCGGCATCCGGGTCGACTACGACGGCCGCCAGGTCGACCGCTCGTTGTCGATGGAGCGGGTGCCGCTGGCGTCGCTGCTGCGCGACCGGCACACCGAACTGCACCCGTCCACGTTCCTGATCCGGCGGGACGCGCTGGTCGACGCGATCGGGCTGGTCGACGAGGAGATCCCGGGCAGCTACGCGGAGGACTACGAGTTCCTGCTCCGGGCCGCCCGGCACGCGCCGCTGGTCAACCTGACCGAGCCGTACGTGACGGTGCGCTGGCACAAGCGGTCATACTTCGCCCAGCGCTGGGAGACCATCTCCACCGCGTTGCAGTGGTTGCTGGAGCGCTACCCCGAGTTCGCCACGGTGCCGGCGGGGGAGGCCCGGGTCGCCGGGCAGATCGCCTTCGCCCAGGCCGCGATGGGCAACCGTCGGGAGGCCGTCCGCTGGGCCCGCCGCACGCTGGCCGGCAACCCGAAGGAGGCCCGCGCCTACCTGGCGCTCGCCGTGGCCAGCAAGGCCGTGGACCCCGACCGCGTCCTGCGTACGCTGCACAAGCGCGGCCGGGGCATCTGAGCCGGAGCGGTCAGGCGGACGCCGAGCACCAGGCGCGCCAGGCGTCCCTGCTGGGTTGGTCGGTGAGCCGGAAGTCTCCGCCGGACACCTGGTAGTCGTAGTACGCCACCCAGAGCGGGCGCTGCCCGTTCAGGTAGCTGCTCATCGATCGGATCCAGGCGGCGCGGCCGGTGCCGCTGTCCCCGGCGATCCGCACGCTGCCGGTCTCGGCGAGGCCCCAGGGCTTGCCGAGCTCCTTCGACTTGCTGATCATCGGTCCGAAGACCTTGGCCGGCTCGGTGTAGCGGTTGTACTTGCCGCCGCTGTTGTAGCAGTCCCAGCCGAGCACGTCGACGACGTCGCCGCCGGGGTAGTAGTCGGTGAAGCTGCGCCGGGAGTTCGGGTTCAGCGTCCAGCACATGAGGATCAGCGTCGCCCGCAGCCGCGGGTTCTGGGCCCGGTCGGCGAGGCCGGCCACCCGGCGCCAGGCGGCCCGGAACTGGGCGGTGGTGTAGTTGCCGCTCTCCACGTCGTTCTCCGGCTCGTGGAAGTACGACCAGTAGACGTCGTGGTCGCGCGGGATCGAGGCGAACCACTGCGTCAGCCGGGCGTCGTGCTTACCGGCGGCGACCTCCGCCGGCGGCGCCTTGAAGGACACCACCACGGTCCGGTTGACCACGTCGGCGCGGCTGCCCGACCAGGCGGGCGGCAGACCCGGGTAGAACACCCGGACCATCCGCAACGGGCCGTAGGTGCGGTCGGAACGGGCCACGCCGGCGCTGAAGCTCTCGCCGCCGACCAGGTGGATGCTCGCCCCGGGCAGGGTGGCCCGCGGCGCCGGGAACGGCTGGAAGCCGGGCCTGGCCGACGGGGACTGGCCGGGCGAGAGGCTCGGGTTGGCGCCGAGCCCGGCGACCCCACCGGTCGGACGGGCGGACAGGGACGCGGCCCCGCCGGGCGTGGCCGCGACGCTTCCCGGCCCGTTCGCCTCCGGGGCCGGCTGCCGTGCGGGCTCCCGCTCCTGCGTGACCGCGACGGCGACCGTCGTGCTGAGCAGGACGACGGTCGCGGTGACGGCGACGAGCCAGCCGCGCCGGTAGAGGCGGCGTGGCCGCCGGCCCGGGGGTGGGGTCGGGGCCGGGTGGGCATCGCGAACGGGGGCGATTGACGGGCCGGGTCCCATGATCCTCCTCCGGATCGGCGTGTCAGCTGTCTCCCGGCTCAGCACCGGCGTCACCGCATAGTGCAACGAGCGAGGCGGCAGGTCGGTGCGGTGCCGTCACAGCAACCGGTCGATGGCCTTCAGCAGCTGCTCGGCCTGCTCGGGCCGGCAGACGAGCAGGTCGGGCAGGCGGGGGTTGGCGGCGTTGTAGCGCAGCGGTGACCCGTCGATCCGGGACGCGTGCATCCCCGCCCCGAGCGCGACCGCCACCGGGGCGGCGGAGTCCCACTCGTACTGCCCGCCGGCGTGCACGTACGCGTCGGCCTGGCCGGTCACCACCGCGCAGACCTTGACACCGGCGGAGCCCATCGGCACCGCCTGCGCGCCGAGGTCCTCGATGAGCTGGGGGACGAACGCGGGCGGCCGGCTGCGGCTGACCGCGATCCGCAGCGGACCGTCGACCGCGGCGGGTGTCGGCTCGCCCGTGCCCAGGATCAGCGGGGTGCCGTCCGCGCCGGTCCGCGCCGGCATGCCGACGGCGCCGGCGGTCAGACCGCCGTCCGGGCCGGCCGAGCGCTCCCAGAGGGCCACGTGGACGGCCCAGTCGGTGCGCCCCTCCTCCGAGAACTCCCGGGTGCCGTCCAGCGGGTCGATGATCCACACCCGGTCGGCGTCGAGGCGGGCCGCCCGGTCGCCGGTGGAGAAGTCCTGTCGGGAGTCCGCCTGCTCCTCGGAGAGCACCGCGTCGGTCGGCCGGTAGCGGGCCAGCGCGGCCAGCATCAGCTCGTGCGAGGCCTGGTCGCCGGCGTCCTTGAGCGCCCGCGGGTCGGCGAAGCCCTGGCCGGCGCGCAGCGCGGTCAGCGCCTCGCCGGCGCGTCCGGCCAGCCAGCGCGCGAAGGCCTGATCGTCGAGCCGGTCGATGTCGTCGGACACCTTGCCATCCACCACCTTGTCTGATGTCGACGGGCGGCCGGCGGGTGCCCGCCGCCCGGACCGCACCATCTTGGCCGGTGGGGCGAGTGGACAACAAGTACGGGGGCCGAAACGGTACGCCCGGCCCACCGAGTTCTGCCCGCATGTTGAACTTCGCGTGTATGCCGGTCGGACCGCCGGATGCAGGCCCTAGGCTCTGCGCATGACCGCCGAGCAGCTGATCTCCTTCGCCCGTGGGGCTCCTTCGCTGGACATCGTCGATGTCGAGGGGCTCAAGGCCGCCGCCGTCCGCGCCTTCGACGCCGACCCCGCCGGGGTCACGGCGTACGGCACCTCCGTCGGTTACCCGCCCCTCCGCCGCTGGATCGCCGAGAAGCACGGTGTCGAGGCGGATCAGGTGCTGGTCACGAACGGCTCGCTGCAGGCCGACGCGTTCCTCTTCGACCACCTGGTCCGGCGCGGCGACGCGGTGGTCGTCGAGCGCCCCACGTACGACCGCACGCTGCTCAACCTCCAGCAGATGGGCGGCGAGGTGCACGGCGTGACCATCCAGCCGGACGGCCTCGACACCGCCGAGCTGCGCAAGCTGCTGGAGTCCGGGGTCCGGCCGAAGCTGGCCCACGTGATCCCGAACTACCAGAACCCGGCCGGCGTGACGCTCTCCCTGGAGAAGCGCCGTGAGCTGCTCGATCTCGCCGCCGAGTACGAGTTCACCATCTTCGAGGACGACCCGTACGCGGACATCCGCTTCCGGGGCGAGCCGCTGCCGTCGATGCTGTCGATGGACAGCCGCGGCGTGGTGGTGCACGCCTCCAGCTTCACCAAGACGGTCTGCCCGGGCGTGCGGGTCGGCTACCTGGTCGGCCCGGCGGAGCTGATCGCGGCGATCGCCAAGCGGGCCACCAACCTCTACATCTCGCCGGGCATGGTGGCCCAGGCGATCGTGCACCAGTTCTGCGTCTCCGGGTCGATCGAGCAGTCCATCCGGACGGTCCGTACGGCGCTCGGCGAGCGGGCCGCGGTGCTGGCCGAGTCGCTGCGCCGGCACATTCCGGAGGCCCGGTTCGTCGAGCCGGACGGTGGCTACTTCCTCTGGGTCGAACTGCCGGAGGACGTCGAGGTCGACCGGCTGGCGCCGGCCGCCGCCGAGCGCGGCGTCGCGGTGGTGAAGGGCAGCGACTTCATGGTCGACGGCGGCCGGCACGCGCTGCGGTTGGCCTACTCCGCCGTGACGGCGGACCGGATCGACGAGGGTGTCCGGCGGCTCGCCGAGGCGATGGCGGCGGTTCGCGGCTAGTTTTCTGTCGGGTTTTTGACAGAACGGCCCTGCTGGCCGGCTCGGCTCTCCCGCTGGGCCGGCTGGCGGCCCACAATGCTGCGAGCGCCGCTCACCTTTTCCCGGTGACCGGCCCGCACGCCCCGGGCGGCAGTTCCCCGCCCCGGGCCGGGCCGGGGGCGCGCCCAGGCATCACTCCCGCCCCCAAGGGGTGCCGGGTGGGCCGTGTCGCCCCTCACCCCCCTGACGCGGCCCGGCCCGCCCGGCGCCACACCGCGTGACGCCCGTCGCAGCCGCCCGTCCGGGCCCGCGTCCGCCCGTGCCGCGCCCGCTCCCGATCGGCGTAACCTGCAAGCCGCAGCTTCGCGGAGAGGGGGCGAGAGATGACGGACCGGGTGGCACGCGACCGCACCGCCGGGGAGAACGGCGGCCGGGCACTCCGGCCACGCGCCTGGGCCGCCCCGGTACGCGCGATGTCCCGCATCCTCAACGCCGACGGCTCCCCGCGTACGCCCCAGCCGGCCGGCCCCGGCCGCAGCGGCATCGTCGACTGCGGGCTCTACGTCGACGGCGAGCGTCAGCCCGGCCGCCCGCAGTACGCCGAGGCCCTGGCCGCCGCCCGCCGGGAGCGGGACGGCTTCGTCTGGCTCGGCCTGCACGAGCCGGACCTGGCCGAGATGACCGAGATCGCCGCCACGTTCGGCCTGCACGAACTGGCGGTGGAGGACGCGGTCAAGGCCGAGCAGCGCCCGAAGCTGGAGCACTTCGGGGAGATCGTCTTCCTGGTGCTGCGCACCGCCCGCTACTGCGAGCACACCGAGCTGACCGAGAACTCCGAGGTGGTGGAGACCGGCCAGGTGATGCTCTTCATCGGGCCGAACTTCGTGATCAGCGTCCGGCACGGGGACGCCTGCCGGCTGTCGCCGGTCCGGGCCGACCTGGAGGCGAAGCGGGACCTGCTCCGGCAGGGGCCGTGGGCGGTCGCGTACGCGATCACCGACCGGGTGGTCGACCTCTACCTGGAGGTCGCCGACCGGCTGGAGGACGACCTCGACGTGCTGGAGGCGGACGTCTTCGACCGCCAGAGCAGCGGCCGGATCCAGCGGATCTACCAGATGAAGCGGGAGCTGGTCGAGTTCAAGCGCGCGGTGGTGCCGTTGCAGCGCCCGCTGATGACGCTCACCTCCCAGGTCAACCGCGCGGTGCCGCAGGAGGTGCGCCGCTACTTCCGGGACGTGCAGGACCACCTCAGCCGCACGGTCGAGCAGGTGAACTCCTACGACGACCTGCTCAACTCGATCCTCCAGGCCCGGCTGGCCCAGGTCACCGTCGACCAGAACAACGACATGCGCAAGATCGCCGCCTGGGCCGCGATCGGTGCGGTGTGGACGGCGATCGCCGGCATCTACGGCATGAACTTCGACAACATGCCCGAGCTGAGGTGGACGTACGGCTATCCGGGCGTGTGGGCGCTGATGCTGGCGGCGTCCTTCACGCTCTACCGCCTGTTCCGCCGCAACGGCTGGCTGTAGGCACGCCGCCCGCAACGGGAAGCGCCGGCCACGCGGGACGTACCCGCGCGCCGGCGCTGCTCCGAGAACCGGGGGTCAGCGGCGACCGCTGGCCTTCGCGGCGCTCTTGCCGTTCTGGGTGGCCTTGGTGATGTCGTCGGCCGGACGGCCGCTGACGTCCCGGGCGCCCTCGGCGACCGAGGGGACCTTGCTGTTCGGGTGGATCACCGGGTCACCGGCGGGGGCGGTGGTCGACGAGCTGCTGCCGTTGGCGACGGCGGAGCTGCCGGCGCCGGTCGGGCCGGCCTGGGTCACCTTCGCGCTCGCGTCGGGGGTGTCCACCACGATCGTGTCCACGTCCTCCCGCATCGGCTCCAGCTTGTCCTGGCCGGTCGGGCCGAGCGTGCCGGTCGGGTCGTACTCGGCCCACTCCTGCTGCTCGCGGCGGCGGCGCATGGCCATCGCCCCGGCCAGGCCGGCCACGGTGCCGGCGATCAGCAGGCCGGTGGTCATGCCGCGCGACCTGCGCTGCTTCTTCTTGCCCACCTTCATGTTCTTCGCCTTCTTCGTCATCGCGGACTGCTTCGCCGCCACGGCCCGGCGACCGGTCGACGCCTTGCCGGCGGCCTCGGTCCGCGCGTTGCGCACGGCGAGGACCACCGGGGCGAGAGCGGCGACGCTCGACGCGACGCCGCTGGACGCCCGATCCCGGACCAGGACGGCGGTGGGTGCGACGGCGACCCGGGCTGCCTGGACCCGCGGACCGACAGTGGCCCCGGCGCCCTTCGCCGCGTGCGTGGCGGCCTGCCGCAGGTGACCGATGCCCTGGTTCAGCTCGGCCTTCGCGAGCTGGCCCTGGGTCTTTCGCCGCCCGATTCCAAACACGGTCCCACCTCCTGGGAGTTGTTCCTTCGTCATCCTCCACCTTCGGATGCCTCCGCATGGCCAGATCGGGCACATGGGAGGATCCGCAAGGAACTGACCAACGAGTGAGGAGTACCCGTGGCCGAGGCTGTCTACGCCACCTTGCACACCAACGCCGGCCCGATCCGGCTGGAGCTCTTCCCGAACCACGCGCCGAAGACCGTCCGCAACTTCGTGGAGCTGGCCGAGGGCACCCGGGAGTACACCGACCCGCGGACCGGCCAGCCGGGCAGCGGGCCCTACTACGACGGCACCATCTCGCACCGCGTGATCAGCGGCTTCATGGTCCAGATGGGCGACCCGACCGGCACCGGGCGCGGCGGCCCGGGCTACAAGTTCGCCGACGAGTTCCACCCGGAGCTGCGCTTCGACCGGCCGTACCTGCTGGCGATGGCGAACGCCGGGCCGGGCACCAACGGCTCGCAGTTCTTCATCACCGTGGGGCCGACCCCGCACCTGAACAACCGGCACACCATCTTCGGCCAGGTGGCCGACGAGCAGTCCGCGAAGGTGGTCGACTCGATCGCCAACACCCCGACCGGGCCGAGCGACCGGCCGCTGCAGGACGTGGTGATCGAGCGGGTCGAGATCGAGCGGCAGCCGTCCTGAGCGTCACGCGGGTACCTTTGCTCGCATGACTGAGCGCTCCGGGCAGGCAGGTGACGCCACCGAGGGGCCGGTGCCGACCACTCCGGTCTGCTACCGGCACCCCGATCGGGAGACGTACATCCGGTGCACCCGCTGCGACCGGCCGATCTGCCCCGAGTGCATGCGGGACGCCTCCGTCGGCCACCAGTGCCCGGAGTGCGTCGCCGAGGGACGCCGCAGCGTGCGGCCGGCGCGTACCGCCTTCGGTGGCGGTGCCGCCGGCCGCCAGGGCTATGTGACCAAGGCCCTGATCGCGCTGAACGTGCTGGTCATGCTGCTCTCCATCGCCTCCGACCGGGGAGGTGACGCGGCCGCCGGTGGCTCCGGCTTCGGCGGCCTGATGGGCGGCTCGACGCCGCTGACCAACTGGGGTGCGGTGCTCGGCCAGGCGATGTTCCCCGACGGCACGGTCGGCGGGGTGGCCGAGGGCCAGTGGTACCGGCTGGTCACCGCGATGTTCCTGCACTACGGCCTGGTGCACCTGCTGCTCAACATGTGGGCGCTCTGGGTGCTCGGCCGGACGCTGGAGGCGGTGCTCGGGCCGCTGCGCTTCCTGGCGCTCTACCTGATCGCCGGGCTCGGCGGCAACGTCGCGGTCTATCTCTTCAGCGCCCCGAACCAGCCCGCGGTCGGCGCGTCGACGGCCATCTTCGGCCTGTTCGCCGCCATCTTCGTGATCATGCGTCGGCTCGGCCGGGACACCTCGGCGATCGTGCCGATCCTGGTGATCAACCTGATCTTCACGTTCACCGTGCCGGGCATCTCCGTGGCCGGGCACCTCGGTGGGCTGGTGGTCGGCGCGGTGATGGCCCTGGTCCTGGCGTACGCCCCGCGGATGCGGCGGACCGTCTTCCAGGCGGCGGGCGGCGCGATCCTGCTGGTGGCGCTGATCGGCCTGGCCGTCGTCCGCACCGCGGCGCTGCTCGGCTGACCCGCTGCCGCTGCCGCGGCTGACGACGCCGGTTTCGCGCGAGCAGGTCCGGCGGTCGAGGTCTGACACTGCGCGGGCAGGGCCGTGCAGTGGGGCACCGCTCGGCCACGTTGCCGTCGGCCAGGTTGCCTTGGGGGCTTCCTCTTCGGCGGTTCCCTTGGGACGCGTCCCCCTCGGGCTTGTTCCTCTGGGCGCGTCCACCTCGGGCGTGGCCCTTGAGACGTCGCGTCTCGGGCGTGTTCCCTCGAGGCATGTCGCGTCTCGGCGGCAGTGTGCCCGAGAGCGATATACCGCTCAGTCATAATTATGACTGAGCGGTATATCGCTCATCAGTGATGAGTTGTCCCGGTGGCTCCCGCTCCTGCGGCTTCCACCGCCATTCCCGGTCCGGCTCCGCCCTTCCCGGGCCGGCCCTTATCGGCCCGGCACTTCCCGGCTCGGCCCGCTTCGGCCCAGGCCCGCCCGGCCCGCCCGGCCCGCCCGGCCCGCCCGGCCCGCCCGGCCCGCCCGGCCCGCCCGGCCCGCCCGGGCCCGCCCGGGCCCGCCCGGGCCCGCCCGGTACGCCCGGTACGGCCCGCTCGGCTCGGCCCGTCTCGGTCCCGTCCGAGCCGCGACGCCCGGCTCTGGCGACCGGCTCGGTCCGCCGGGCCCGCGCCTGAAGGCGCGCGATCACCCGAGCCTGACGGCGGCGGGCGGCGCGCGTGAACGGTCGGTGTGTGGGTCAGCGTGCGGCGGCGCGGGCGGCGGTGAGCGCGGCGGCCACCTCGTCCAGCGGCGCGTCCAGGTCGCGCCGGCCGTACAGGTGCAGCGACTCCCCCGCGTCGATCTCGAGGGTCTCGGCGGTGAGTCCGCGGCGGCTGCGCCGGTCCAGCCGGATCGCCTCCACGGTCGCCCAGGGCAGCCGGCGGCGCCCGGCGAACCCGCGGAGCACGGTGATCCCCTCCGGGTCCACGGCGAGTCGGACCGGCGCGACGACGTCGCGCAGCGCCCAGACGAGCAGCCCGGCGGCGGCCAGGCCGGCGAGCGCCGGGCGGACCGGGTCGCCGGCGGCGAGCAGCAGGCCCAGGGCCAGCAGGAGCAGCGCGCCGAGCGCCTTGACCACCGGCGACGTGCGCGGCACCCGCCACTGTCGGGCCGGTGACGACTGTGGATCCATCCGACCAGCATGCCAGCCGCCGGTGTCCGCAGGGCGGGGGAGGACGACCGGTCGGGTCAGCACGTAGGATCGGGGCAAGCGAGGTTACCGGGGAGTAGACATGAGTGACGCGGTCATCGTCGGCGCGGTGCGGACCCCGGTCGGGCGACGCAAGGGCAGTCTCGCCGGCGTGCATCCGGTCGACCTGTCGGCGCACGTGCTGCGCGCGCTCGCCGAGCGCACCGGCATCGACCCGGGCCAGGTCGACGACGTGATGTGGGGCTGCGTGTCGCAGGTCGGCGAGCAGTCCTGGAACGTGGCGCGCAACGCGGTGCTGGCCGCCGGCTGGCCGGAGTCGGTCCCCGGCACCACGCTCGACCGGCAGTGCGGGTCCAGCCAGCAGGCGCTGCACTTCGCCGCCGCCACCGTCCTCTCCGGCCAGGCCGACCTGGTCGTCGCCGGCGGCGTCGAGTCGATGACCCGGGTGCCGATGGGCTCCAGCGTGGCCGGCGGGTTGCCGTTCAGCCCGGCGATCCTGGAGCGCTACCGCGGCGTCGAGGGCGTCGCCGAGGACTCGCCGCTGCCGTTCAACCAGGGCGTCGGCGCCGAGCTGATCGCGCAGCGGTGGCGGTTCTCGCGTACCCAGCTGGACGATTTCGCGCTGGCCAGCCACGAGAAGGCGGCCGCCGCGCAGGACGCCGGCGCGTTCGACCCGGAGCTGGCGCCGGTGGCGCTCGCCGACGGCGGCAAGTTCGCCGCCGACGAGGGCATCCGTCGCGACACCTCGCTGGCCAAGCTCGGCGAGCTGGCCACCCCGTTCCGCCCCGACGGCGTGGTCACCGCCGGGTCCGCGTCGCAGATCTCCGACGGCGCCGCCGCGCTCGCGGTGACCACGAGCGAGTGGGCCAGCCGGCACGGCCTGCGTCCACTCGCCCGGGTGCACACCGCCGTGGTCGCCGCCGACGACCCGGTCGCCATGCTCACCGCGCCCATCCCGGCCACCGCGAAGGCGCTGCGCCGCGCGGGGCTGGGCATCGAGGAGATCGGGGTGTACGAGGTGAACGAGGCGTTCGCGCCGGTGCCGCTGGCCTGGCTGGCCGAGACCGAGGCCGACCCGGAGCGGCTCAACCCCCGCGGCGGGGCGATCGCGCTCGGCCACCCGCTCGGCGGGTCCGGCGCGCGGATCATGACGACGATGCTCCAGCACATGCGGGACAACGGCATCCGCTACGGCCTCCAGACGATGTGCGAGGGCGGCGGGATGGCCAACGCCACCATCGTCGAGCTGCTCTGAGCCGGAGTCGGCGGAGTCGCACCGCGGGTGCGATTTGCACGGGTGGAAGTTCCAAAAATCGGGCGTGACCCATATCACCCCTGGTCAGCCGCTCGTTGCACCGGGCATGGACGTGTTCTCGCGAACGTTCCTTCCGGCCGCCGCCGAGACCGGCCTGGCCACCCAGACCGTCACCCGACACATGCCGGTGTTCCGCCGGTGCGTCGGCTCCGGCGACGCCACCATCCTGGTCACCCGGTGCAGCCGCCCGGACCACCCGGTCGGCGGCGAGTACCTGATGCTCCTCACCCACCGCCGGCTGGTGGTCACCCGGCAGACCCGGGTGTTGCACCGGCTCCGTCTGCACCTCAACACCGAGCTGCGGGAGCTGAGCAACGTCACCTGGAGCCCCGACCCGCGGGCGCACAGCCTGGAGCTGGCGGCCACCGCGATCGACGGGGTCCGTGAGCGGTTCCTCATCCGTACCCACCACCCGAAGCAGGTGTGGCAGCTCGACGCCCTGCTGAACCACGCCTTCCGCACCCGGCTGCGGACACCGGCGGAACGGCTCGTCGCCACCATCGGCGACTCCCCGACCGCCGCCCGACCCGCCGTGCTCCACCCGGCGCGGGCGCGCTGACGTTCTTCTTACCTGACCCGAACGTTCCCCAGACCTTCCCGGGCACCACCGAGCGGTCATCATGGGCCGGTGACCGCCGACGCCGCACAGCGCGGGCTCGTCCTCGTGGTGGAGGACGAGCCGGCCATCGCCGACCTGGTCCGGCTCTACCTGACCCGGGACGGGTTCGGCGTACACCTGGAACGGGACGGCGACGCCGGCCTGGCCGCCGCGCGGCGCCTGCGCCCGGTGGCCTGCGTGCTCGACATCGCGCTGCCCGGCCTGGCCGGCACCGAGATCTGCCGGCGGCTGCGCACGTCGGGCGACTGGACGCCGGTCATCTTCCTCACCGCCCGCGACGACGAGGTGGACCGGGTGGTCGGGCTGGAGCTGGGCGCGGACGACTACGTCACCAAGCCGTTCAGCCCGCGCGAGCTGGTCGCCCGGGTCCGCGCGGTGCTGCGCCGCACCTCGGGCACACCGGCGACCGCCGAGCGACCACGGGTGCTCGGCGCGGTCACCCTCGACCCGGGCCGCCGCACGGTCACCGCCGGCGGCGTTCCGGTGCAGCTCACCTCCACCGAGTTCGACCTGCTCGCCCACCTGATGGCCCGGCCCGGCCGGGTGTTCACCCGGGAGGAGCTGCTGGCCGGCGTCTGGGGGTACGCGGCGCACGCCGGCACCCGGACCGTCGACGTGCACGTGGCGCAGGTCCGGGCGAAGCTCGGCCCGGCCAGCGTGATCCGCACCCACCGCGGCGTCGGGTACGCGGCCGATGCCTGACCACCCCACCGTCGCGCTGCCGGTCGTCGGCCCGCCTGCGCCGCCCGCCCGCCGCCGGAGCGCGCACACGCTGACCGCCCGCGCGGTGCTCGTCACCTGCGCCGTCGCGCTGGTCTCGGTGCTGGTCACCGCGCTGGTCGCGGTTCCCCTGGCGGTGCGCGGCGCCGAACGGCGGGACCAGGAGGCGCTGGCCGCCCAGGCCCGACTCGCCGCCGAGGTGCTCCGCGTCCGGGCGGTACGCCAGCGGGACAGCGCCGGGGACCGGCTCATCCGCCAGCTCCGCCAGCAGCAGATCGAGGTGTACGTGATCCGAGGTGGCCGGGTCGACCGCCCCGGCCTGCCCGCACCGCTGGTCACCCGGGTCACCGCCGGCAAGAACGTCTCCGGTCGACGGCTGGTCGACGGGGAACGCCGGCTGGTCGAGGCGCGGGCGCTGCCGGGCGGTGACGGCGTGGTGCTCACCCGGGCCGTCACCACCGGCCCGTGGCGGCAGGTGCTGCGCGGTCTCTGGCTGCCGCTGCTCGCCGGCCTCGCCGCCGGCGCGGCCGCCGGGCTGCTGCTCGCCCGTCGGCTGGCCCGACCGATCCGCGTCGCGGCCACCGCCGCCGCCCGGCTCCGGGCCGGTGACCGGGCGGTCCGGGTGCCGGTCGAGCCGCCCGACGAGGTGGCCGACCTGGCGTACGCGCTGAACGGGCTGGCCGCCGCGCTGGCCACCAGCGAGGGTCGGCAGCGCGAGTTCCTCCTCTCCGTCTCGCACGAGCTGCGCACCCCGCTCACCGCCATCCGGGGCTATGCCGAGGCGCTGGCCGACGGCGTGATCGACGCCGACGCGGTGCCGGCGACCGGCCGGACCGTGCTCGCCGAGGCGGAGCACCTGGACCGGCTGGTCAGCGACCTGCTCGCACTGGCCCGGTTGGAGGCCGCCGACTTCCCGCTGGATCCCGGGCCGGTGGACCTGACCCGGCTCGCCGCCGACGCGGAGCGGACCTGGTCGGACCGGTGCGCGGCGGTCGGGGTGCCGTTCCGGGTCGAGTCGCCGGGCGCGCCGGTGCCCGCGTACACCGATCCGGGTCGGATCCGGCAGGTGGTGGACGGGTTGCTGGAGAACGCGCTGCGGGTCGTACCCCCGGGGGCGCCGGTGGTGCTCGCGGTCCGGGCCGCCGGCGCGGACCCGGCGGCCGGCGGCGTGCTGGAGGTCCGGGACGGCGGCCCCGGCTTCACCGACGACGACCTGGCGGTGGCGTTCGAACGGGGCGCGTTGCACCAGCGGTACCGGGGGGTGCGCAAGGTGGGCAGCGGCCTCGGGCTGGCGCTCGCCGCCGGGCTGGTACGCCGGCTCGGCGGCGACATCACCGCCGCACACGCCCCGGAGGGCGGGGCGGCCTTCACCGTCCGGCTGCCCGGAGATCCTTACCTGGCTCGAACATCGGCCTGACGCTCCGCTCGTGGGGGTGGGGAACGCTGACGTCACCACCGACGAGAGGAACACAGATGGCACGCCAGCGAATCGTCACCGGCGCCACCGCGCTGCTCACCGCCGCGGCGCTCGGCCTGTCCGGGTGCGGCGCGGGCCGGGTCGGCGCCGAGCCGGTCCGGGAGACCGCGGTCGAGGTGGCCGCCGCGATGGGCGCGGACGGTCAGGCGCTCGCCGCGCTCGGGGTGGACGCCGCCGACCTGGACGTCGACCCGGTCGCCGCGCCCGCGCCGTCCGCCTCCGGCACCCCGGACGAGCAGGCCCGACCGGACCGCAAGGCCGGTGCGCAGGAGTGGCGCAAGCGACACCGCGCCCGGGTGCTGCTGCGCAAGAACACCCTGCACGGCGAGGTCGTGGTGCAGACCAAGGAGGGCACGAAGACCGTCGCGGTGCAGCGGGGTCAGGTCACCGCCATCGATGACCGTTCGATGACCGTGAAGTCCACCGACGGCTTCACGAAGACCTGGACGTTCGACGAGAAGCTGCGGGTGGTGGAGCGCCGATCCACCGTTCGGTCGAGTGACATCAAGGTCGGCACCACGGTGGGAGTGGCCGGGGCTACCCAGGGTGACGGTGGGGTCGCGCGCCTGGTCGTGGTGCCGCTCAAGCAGGGCTGACGAGGACGGCTGTGGGTGACCTCAGGGATCTGCCAGGCTAGGCTATGCCCCGACCTGCCGCCGCCTTTGTGGAGAACCCGTGAAGCTCTCGATCCTCATGCCGGTCTACAACGAGGAAGAACGCATCGCGGACGCCCTCAAGCAGGCGTTGGCGGTGGACTACCCCTGCGAGATCGAGCTGGTCGTCGTGGACGACGGCAGCCGGGACGGCACCGGCGAGGTGCTCGGCCGGGTGGACGACGCCCGCCTGCGGGTGATCACCCACCCGCGTAACGCCGGCAAGGGCGCGGCCATCAAGACCGCCGTGGACAACGCCGAGGGTGAGTACATGGTCATCCTCGACGCCGACCTGGAGTACGACCCGCAGGACATCCCGCGCCTGCTGGAGCCGGTGCTCGACGGCCGGGCCACCGTGGTCTACGGCAATCGCACCTTCGGCAGCCACAGCTCCTACAGCTTCTGGTACGTGATGGGCAACAAGGGCGTCACGCTGGCGGCCAACGTGCTCTACAACTCGTACATCGGCGACCTGGAGACCTGCTTCAAGCTGATGCCGCTGGCGCTCTACCGCTCGCTCCAGGTGCGCTCGCGCGGCTTCGGCATGGAGGCCGAGGTCACCGGCAAGCTGCTCCGCCAGCGGATCCGCCCCTACGAGGTGCCGATCAGCTACCGGGCCCGGGGCCGCGAGGAGGGCAAGAAGATCACCTGGAAGGACGGCGTCGAGGCGATCTGGATCCTGGCCCGCGAGCGCGCCCGGCGCCGCCCGGTCGGCCCCGCCGCCGCGCGCTGACCCGAACGACACGAGGACCCCGCATCCCGGCGCCGGCCGGGGTCGCGGGGTCCTGTCGTGTCCGGGTTCAGGCGGTGGGTCCGAGGAACGCGTCGACCGAGCGGCGCAGCCCGGCGGCGTCCAGTCCGTGCCAGCGGTCGTGGTCCTCCGGCCCGCCGTAGCGGCGCAGGTCCGCCCGGCCGACGCCGAGGGCGAGCAGCCGGTGCGGCCGGTCGGCCAGCGCCTCGCTCACCACCCGGGTCGAGGTGCCGGCCAGGTACGGCTCGACGAGGATCACCTCGGCGCCGGCCAGCGCCCGCAGCCCGGCGGTGTCGAACGGCCGGGGCCGGTGGGTGTAGGCCACCGTGACCGGCCGGTCGGCCACCGCCTCCAGCGCCGCGTCCAGCGTCGGCCCGACCGCCACCAGCAGCGGCGCGCCCGCTCCGGCGTCCCGGACGACCCGCAGCTCACCCGCCTCCGGGTACGCGGTCGCGTTGCTCCGGGTGGACAACCGCAGGTACGCCGAACCCAGCCCGCACACCGCCGCGCGCAGCAGCGGTCGCACCTCGTCCGGGTGGCCCGGCACGTGCACGGTCCAGCCGTCGAGCGTGTCGACCAGGGCCACGTCGGCCGGCCCGAGGTGGGTGCGCCCGGACGCCGCCCGGTCGTAGGAGGCGCCGATGCCCACCAGCACCGCACCCACCCCCTGGTGGCCGAGGTCGAGTTTGATCTGCTCGTAGGCGCGCTCGACGAGGAACGGGGCGTAGCTGTGCACGATCGGCCGCTGCCCGGTCAACGCCAGTCCGCCGGCCACGCCGATCATGAGCTGTTCCCGGATGCCGACGTTGACCACCCGGTCCGGGTGGCGGGCGGCGGCCGGCTCGAAGGCGGCGGCGGAGATGTCGGCGAGCACGATCACGCTCCGGGGGTCGGCGAGCACCTCCTCGGCCGTGCGGACGAACTCCTCGCGCATGGTCGTGGTCATGGTCACTCCCCGTTGTCGACGACCGCGACGACGACGTGCGGCCGGTGGTGGTCGTGTCCGGTGAGGGCACGGTGCAGGGCGTCGTGGTCGCGCCCGTCGACGGTGGCGGCGCTCCACCCGTGCACGGTGAACCGGCTCGCCACGCCGCCCGGCCAGCCGTGCGTGGCCGAGTGGTTGTCCACCACGATCGCGGTCAGGTCGGCCAGGCCCGTCGCCCCGGCGTACGCGATCGCCTCGTGGTTGGATCCCTCGTCCAGTTCGGCGTCGCCGAGCAGCACGTACACCCGGGGGCCGGTCCGTCCCTGGGCCCGCAGGCCGAGCGCGGTGCCGACGCCCAACCCGAGGCCGTGACCGAGCGAGCCGGATCCGATCTCGACCCCCGGCACGAGGGTGCGGTCCGGATGGTCGCCGAGCCGGCTCGCCGGGCCGCCCTGGTCGTCGAGCCACTCGACCGGTACGAAGCCGCGGGCGGCGAGCAGCGCGTAGTAGCCGGCGACCGCGTGCCCCTTGGAGAGCAGGAACCGGTCCCGGTCGGGGTCGTCCACGGTGGCCGGGGTGATCCGGAGCACCCGGTCGTAGAGCACCTGGAGCACGTCCAGCGTCGAGTACACGTTCGGGCCGAACTCGCGGCCGGCGCGGACCCGGTCCAGCAGCGCGGCCAGCTCGGTGGCGGTGGTCGTCGTCATACGGATAGCCTCGGACCTGAAGCGAACTTCAACTCAAGGCCCTGTGATGCATGAGGCAACCCTGACCATCGGCCAGCTCGCCGACCGGAGCGGCGTGGCGCCCTCCGCGCTGCGCTACTACGAACGGCTGGGCCTGATCCGCGCCGCCCGTACCGGCGGCAACCAGCGTCGCTACGCCCGCACCGAGCTGCGCCGGGTGGCCTTCGTCCGGATCTCCCAGCAGGTCGGCGTGTCGTTGGACGAGATCCGGGAGGCGCTGGACTCGCTGCCCGCCGGGCGTACGCCGACCCCCGACGACTGGGCCGCGCTGTCCCGGGCCTGGCGGGACCGGCTGGACGAACGGATCCGGCTGCTCGGCAAGCTCCGCGACGACCTGGACGGCTGCATCGGCTGCGGCTGCCTGTCGTTGCAGCGCTGCACGCTCTACAACCCCGGCGACTCGCTCGCCGCCGAGGGCCCGGGCGCCCGCCTGGTGCTCCCCCGGGATTGAGGCGTCACCGCACCAGCAGCACCTTGCCGAGGTGGTCGTTGGTCTCCACCAGCCGGTGAGCGTCCGCGGCGTCCGCCATCCGCACCCGGGCGTGCACCACCGGGCGCACCCGACCGGCCTCCACCAGCGGCCACACCTGCTCGCGGACGCCGCGCGTGATCGCCGCCTTCTCCGCCACCGGACGGGACCGCAGCGCGGTGGCGTGCACCGAGCCGCGCTTGGCCAGCAGCATCCCCAGGTCGAGTTCGCCCTTGCGGCCACCCTGCATGCCGATCACCACGAGCCGCCCGCCGGTCGCCAGCGCCGCCACGTTCCGGGGCAGGTAGGACGCGCCCATGATGTCGAGGACCACGTCCGCGCCGCGCCCGTCGGTGACCCGGCGTACCTCCTCGACGAAGTCCTGCTCCCGGTAGTCGATCGTGTGCGCGGCCCCCAGCTCGCGCAGCCGGTCGTGCTTGGCCGACCGGGCGGTCACCACCACCGTCGCGCCCAGCGCCACCCCGAGCTGGATCGCGAACGTGCCGATCCCGCTGCCGCCGCCGTGCACCAGCAGCGTGTCGCCCTCGGCCAGCCGGGCCAGGTCGACCACGTTCGACCAGACCGTGCAGGCCACCTCCGGCAGGGCGGCGGCGTCGACCAGGTCCACCCCGGCCGGCACCGGCAACAGCTGCCCGGCCGGCACGGCGACCTGCTCGGCGTATCCGCCGCCGGCCAGCAGCGCGCAGACCTCCTGGCCCACCGACCAGCCGGTCACGTCGGGACCGAGCGCGCGGACCGTCCCCGAGCACTCCAACCCGGGGTACGCGGGCGCACCCGGCGGCGGCGGGTAGTGGCCCTGCCGCTGGAGCAGGTCGGCCCGGTTGACCGCGCTGGCCCGCACCTCGACGACGACCTCGCCGGGGCCGGGCTCGGGGTCGGGCACCTCCGTCCAGACGAGGGCCTCGGGTCCGCCGGGTTCGGTGATCGTGATCGCGCGCATGGCTCAGTCTTACCCGATCCCGGGTTCGTGGCAGACTATGCGCGGTCGGGTTCCCCTCGGGGAGCACGTCGGGAGGGTTCGCCTAGTGGCCGATGGCGCTGGTCTTGAAAACCGGTAAGGCAGCGATGTCTTCGTGGGTTCGAATCCCACACCCTCCGCCCGCAACGCCCTGGAGGCCGAGGTGACGGACGCGGCGTTGGCCGAGGTGATGGCCGAGTTGGTCGCGCTGGAGGACCCGAAGGTCCGCGCGGTCAACGAACGGCACGGCGACGACCACGGGGTGAACCTGGGCAGGCTGCGGGCGGTCGCGAAGCGGCTGAGGACGCAGCAGGAGCTGGCCCGCGAGCTGTGGGCGACCGGTGACAGCGCGGCCCGGCTGTTGGCGCTGCTGGTCTGCCGGCCGAAGGCGTTCGGGGCGGACGAGCTGGACGCCATGCTGCGCGAGGCGCGCACGCCCAAGGTGCACGACTGGCTCGTGACCTACGTGGTGAAGAAGAGCCCGCACGCCGAGCGGCTGCGGCTGGCCTGGCTCGCCGACCCGGATCCGGTGGTGGCGAGCGCCGGTTGGGCGTTGACCACCGAGCGGGTGGCGCGCAAGCCCGACGGGCTCGACCTGGCCGGCCTGCTGGACGTGATCGAGGCGGAGATGCGGGACGCCCCGGACCGCCTCCAGTGGGCGATGAACCACTGCCTGGCCCAGATCGGGATCGACCACGCGGGGCACCGTGACCGGGCGATCGCCGTCGGCGAGCGCCTGGCGGTGCTGAAGGACTATCCGACGCCGCCGGGCTGCACGTCGCCGTACGCGCCGATCTGGATCACCGAGATGGTGCGCCGGCAGCACGAGAGCGGGGTATGAAGGGGCGCAGAACATTTCGCGCACCCGGAAGGACCGTTTCGATGACCCTGGAACGACCGATCGCCCCGGACCCGTACGAGCTGCTGCCGACGGTGTCGGCGTTCGACCTGACCAGCGACGACGTGCACAACGGCGAGCCGATGGACGCGCGGTACGCGCACGGCAGCGCCGGCGGCGAGAACGTGTCGCCGCACCTGTCCTGGTCCGGCTTCCCGGCGGAGACGAAGAGCTTCGTGGTCACCTGCTTCGACCCGGACGCCCCGACCGGCAGCGGGTTCTGGCACTGGGTGCTGGTGGACGTGCCCGCGTCCGTCACCGAGCTGCCCACCGGGGCGGCGGAGGCCGACCTCGGGGGCGCGTTCAGCATCCGCAACGACTACGGCGACACCGGTTACGGCGGCGCGGCGCCGCCCCCGGGGGACCGACCGCACCGGTACGTCTTCGCGGTGCACGCGGTCGACGTCGAGCGCCTGGACGTGGGCAAGGACGCCAGCCCGGCCTTCGTCGGCTTCAACCTGGCGTTCCACACCCTGGCCCGCGCGGTGATCCGCCCGACCTACCAGGTCAAGGACTGACCAGAGGTAAGCAGGGGCCCCTTCTTAACACGTGGGTGTGAGAGGGGGCCCCATCTATACCGGAGGCGTTAAGAGGGGGCCCCTCCTTTCGCCTCAGGCGGGGACGCGAGCGACCGCGAAGACGGACTGGCCGAACGGCGGCCGGACCCGCTGCTCCGCCGCCTTGGTCGCGGGCAGCACCAGCGTGTCGTAGACCTTCACCATCGGGCCCTCCTTCGGCATCAGCCGGAAGACCTTGGTGGCCATGAAGTAGCCGATCAGGCCGAGCGCGTTCGCGTAGTGGATCTTCTCCACGGTGAGCCCGGCCTCGGTCATCGCCGCGCCGAGCGTCTTCTTCGTGTAGCGCCGCACGTGGCCGGTGGCGATGTCCGCCGGGCTCATCGCGAACTGGAACGCCGGCACGATGATGACCACCGCGCCGCCGGGCCGGACCAGGTCGCGCATGCTGCGCAGCGCGCCCACGTGGTCGTCGATGTGCTCCAGCACGTTGTAGGAGACGGCGGCGCTGTAGTCGCCCCGCTCGGTGTGCGGCAGCAGCATCTGCCGGACCTCGACGCCCGGGTGGTCGGCCAGCCGTTCCTTGAGCTTGATCAGCCGCTCCGGGTCTGCCTCGGTGGCGGTGATCCGGGGGAGGTGCTCGGCCCACTCCAACGCGTAGTCGCCGAGGCCGCTGCCGATCTCGATGGGGTTGTCACCGAGGTAGGGCACGGCCAGCTCGACGAACCACCGTCGGTGGTTGACCGCCGTCGCCAGGCCTTCGAGCACCTCCGACTGGACGCGCTGATCCCCAGTGATTTCTGCCATGCGTCGATTCCTCACGATATGACTGACCCGCGCCTGGACCGTCAGAGTCAACCATCTGGATGGCTGGTGGGGAAATCGGGGCACCGGGGTGGCCGAATTGCGGTCGGGTGGGGCACGTGATCGGCGGTCGGCGAACTCGGCACATAGTACGTGAGTCCCGGAAACATGTCACGGGCCCGTCATACCCTGACTACGCTCTGAAATGTCATGACTACTCCGGAATCGGACGTCGGCCCACGGGGCCGGCGGTTCGACGCCCTCGCCGTGCTCAGCTTCGTGCTGCTCGCGTTCTGGCTCACCGCTCGCCTGTGGGTGGATCCGGCGAACGGGGTCCGGGACAATCGCACCGATCAGGCGCAATTCGAATGGATGATGGCGCACGGTGCGCGCGTCGTCACGGACTTCGCCTATCCATTCACGTCGGACCGGATGAATGTGCCGGACGTGGTCAATCTCATGGCCAATACGTCCGTATTATCCATTTCGGTACCGCTGTCGCCGATAACGCTGTGGTGCGGGCCGCGGTGGTCCTTTCTCATTTTCCTCACCCTCGGCCTCGCCGCCACCGGAGCGGCCTGGTATTTCCTGCTCTCCCGCGTGGTGATCGGCGCGCGCGGGCCGGCCTGGCTGGGCGCCGGCTTCTGCGCGTTCGCGCCCGCGATGGTGTCGCACGCCAACGCCCATCCGAACATCGTCAGCCAGTTCGTGGTGCCGCTGATCGTCTGGCGGACGCTGCGGCTGGCGCAGCCCGGCCGCTGGCTGCGCAACGGCGTGCTGCTCGGCCTGGTGATCGTCTGGCAGGCGTTCCTCAACCTGGAGATCCTGCTGATGGCCGCCATCGGCCTGGGCGTGGTGGTGCTCGCGCTCGCGCTCGGGCGGCCCGCGCTGCGGTCGGCGGCACGCCCGTTCGCCGCCGGGCTCGGGGTGGCCGCCGTGGTCGCCGGGGCGCTGCTCGCGTACCCGCTCTGGGTGCAGTTCTTCGGCCCCGGCGCCTACAGCGGGCTCTCCACCCTGATCCGGGGCTACTCCACCGACCTCGCCGCGTACGTCGCGTGGTCCCGGGAGTCGGTGGCCGGCGACGCCCGGGGCAGCGAACCGCTGGTGAAGAACGCGACCGAGGAGAACGCGTTCTTCGGGTGGCCGCTCGTGGTGCTGGTGGCCGCGCTGGTCTGGTGGCTGCGCCGGGACGCGGTGGTGCTCGGGCTGGCCGCGGTGGGGCTGGTGTTCGCGCTCTTCTCGCTCGGCCGGGAGGTCCGGTTCGACGGGCGGGACACCGGCGTCCCGGGCCCGTGGGCCGCGCTGGAGAACCTGCCGGTCCTGCACTCGGTGGTGCCCACCCGCTGGTCGCTCGCGCTCACCCCGATCGTCGGCGTGCTGCTCGCGCTCGGGGCCGACCGGGCCCGACGTCTCGCCGCGCGTCACCCGGCGGCGCGCGGGCAGATCCGGTTCGCCACCGGCACCGTGCTGGCCATGGCGCTGCTGCCGATCCTGCCCACCCCGCTGCCGGCCAAGCGACTCGACCCGACACCGGTGTTCGTCACCTCCGGGGCCTGGCGTCCCTACGTCGCCGACGGGCGGAGCGTCGTCACGCTCCCCCTGCCCGACACCACGTACGCGGTCCCGCTGCGCTGGTCCGCCGAGACCGGGCTGGACATGCCGCTGGCCCGGGGCTACTTCCTCTATCCGGACACCCGCCCGGGCGGCGACCGGATCGCCCTCTTCACCGCGCCACCGCGTCCCACCAGCACGTTCTTCGACACGGTGCGGCGCACCGACGCGGTGCCCCCGATCACTCCGCAGGACCGGGTGGCCGCCGTCGACGACCTGCGGTACTGGCGGGCCGGCGTGGTGATCCTCGACCCCCGGCTGCGGCAGGCCGAGGCGCTGCGCCGGGCGATGACCGAGTTGACCGGGATCACGCCCACCCGCTCCGGCGGGGTGTGGCTGTGGGACGTCCGGCCACTTGCCGACTGAACGCGCCCGGGGGGTCAGGTCTGGCGGACGCAGCAGCCCTGGCAGACCTTGGGCCGGGGCAGCGTGAACGCGAGGCAGCAGGTGCGTCGCTGCACGGTCGGTTCGCCGGTCGGGCCGGGCACCAGCTCGACCAGGTCGCCCAGGTCGAGCGCGTCCAGCAGCGTGGTCACGGTCGCGGCCGACGGGCCGGGCAGCGCGTCCGCCGCGCGCAGGATGCCGTGCGCGATGCCGGACGCCACCGAGCCGAGCAGCGTACGGGTGCCGATCCGGACCTCGCCCTGGATGGCGGTGATCAGCGGGGCGAAGTGCGCGTCGAGCAGCGACGCGCGCAGCTCGCCGAGCAGTGCCGTCTCGTCGGCGACCACCCGGATCCCCGGCGCGCCGCTGAGGGCGAGCGGGTCACCCGGCAGCACCGCCACCGGGGTCGAGGCGCGCAGCCCCAGGGTGAGCAACTGGTGGTGGTCCTCGAAGTGCACCAGCACGTGGGCCGGGTCGAGCAGCGGCACCCGGCGGGCCGAGGCCCAGCCGAGCACGGCCGGCAGCGCGGTCCAGTAGCTGTAGGACTTCCAGGCCAGCGCGGCGCAGGCGTGCGGGGTGCCGCCCCAGCGCCGGCCCGCGGCGGTGAGGAACTCGGGCAGCAGCGTGCCGTCGACCAGGCGGGCGGCCGGGGTCCAGCGGTCCAGCTCGTCGCGGACCAGCAGGCCGGGCGCGAGCCCGGGCAGGTCGTCGGTGCCGAACATGACGCGCAGGGTCGCGGTCACCGGGGCGAACGGGGTGGCGACGTCGCGCCCCGGCATCACCGCAGTCACCTGGCCGTCCCCTGTCTGGTCGCCCTGCCGGCCGGCGCGTGCCGTCGACCGAAGCTAAGGCTAGCCTAACCACATTCCCCGGCGGAGGGAAAGTGGTGCCACGGGCTTCAGGGGGAGGTCCCGGTCACTCCGTCGCCGTCGCGTACTACCCGGCGGGGTGGGCGGAAAACGCCGCCGGGCGAGCCGGGCGGGTCGCGCAAGCATCGACGCGCGCCGTTGAATTGTCAAGGCGAGTGTCGAATACGAGGCAGTTTCCGTACACGTCCGGCCACCCAACGTGAAAATGGTCGTCCCGGCTACGAGGAAGCTGATGACGACCTCACCGATCGAGCGTGCCGCCGACTCGTTCGCGGCCGAACTCGCCCGGCACCGGACCGGCCGAGGGCTGTCCAAGAAACAGTTGGCGACGCTGATGGGCTTCGACCCGTCCTACGTCAGCCACGTCGAAGGGCGCCGCCACCGGCCCACCGAGGACTTCGCCCGCCGGGCCGAGGCCGTCCTGGAGGCCAGCGGCGCGATCTGGCAGCGCTTCCGGGAGTACGACGAGCTGCGGCACGGCCGGGCCGCCGGCGCGCACCGGGATCCGCCGGTACCCGGCCAGTGGCTGCCGCCCGGCACCGGCCTGGTGGTCGAGCGCGAGGTCGCCACGCTCACCCACACCGGCGACGGCTACCACTGCGCCATCCGCCGGGAGCTCTACAACGCCGGCACCGAGCCGGTCACCCGCTACCTGGTCCGGGTCGCGGTCGACCGCTACCCGAACGATCCGGGGCGCTCCAACCGGCACCACCGGGAGCATCCGCTCACCTTCGCCGAGCTGCAACTCACCGCGTACCGGGACGACGGCAGCGGGCGGGAGCCGATGCACTGGCGGGCCAAACACGACCGGGACGCGTTCAAGGAGATCTGGCTGCTCTTCGAGAACGACGAGGGCCGCTTCCCGCTCTACCCGGGCGACCGGGTCACCATCGAGTACGCGTACCAGGTCGGCCGGGACAAGTGGGGCCCCTGGTTCCAGCGCGCCGTACGCCTGCCCACCCGGCACCTGGCGGTGCGCCTCGACCTGCCCGCGGACCTCGACCCGAAGGTGTGGGGCGCGGAGACCTCGCTGTCGGCGGAGGAGGGACCGCTGCGGACGCCGATCCAGCGCACCACTGCCGACGACCGGCTGATCTTCGACTGGGGGACCGACGACCCGCCGCTGAACGCCCGCTACCGGTTGCAGTGGCGGTTCCGCAGTCCGGCGCCGGAGGCCGAGCCGGACGGCCCGCCGGCCGGCGGCCGGGTGCGGGCCAGCGACCGGATGCGCGCGGTGGGCATCGTGCAACGCGGCGACGACCTGCTCCGGCAACCGGCCCGCCCGTTCGACCTGCCGGCCGAGGAGCCGCACGCCCGGAAGGTGGTCGACCGGCTCGCCGGCATGCTGGTCCGCCTGGACGAGCTGCACCCGTTCAGCAAGGGCGTCGGCCTCGCCGCCCCCCAGCTCGGCCTCGGCTGGTCCGCCGCCCTGGTCCGCCCCGCCGACCGGGCGGCCGAACCGGTGGTGCTGCTCAACCCCCGCGTGGTGGACGCCGCCGCCGAGACCGACGAGCAGTACGAGGGCTGCCTCTCCTACTTCGACCACCGCGGCCTGGTGCCCCGGCCGCTGCGGATCGACGTGGAACACGCCCTCTGGGACGGCAGTCGGGTGATCACGTCCTTCGAGTACGCGATGGCCCGGCTGGTCGCCCACGAGATCGACCACCTGGAGGGGCGCCTGTACGTCGACCGGATGGCCCCCGGCGTACCGCTGGTGCCGGTGGAGGAATACCGCGAGACCGGTACCCCCTGGCGCTACTGACACGGGGGGCCGGGTCGCGTGCCCCAGGGGGCGGGGGCACGCGACCCGGCTCGGGGGGAGAAAGGTTCAGAGGTTGCCGAACGTGTCGTAGCGGATGTTGTCCGGCGGGACGTCGTCGGCGGCGAGCGCCCGCAGCGTCGCCCGGACCATGGCCGCCGAACCGGAGACGTAACAGTCGTGCGTGGTCCACGGGCCGTACCGGGTGACCACCTCGGAGACGTCACCCTGCTCACCGGCGTAGTCCGCGTCCTCGCTGCACGCCGGCGTCACCGACAGCCAGGGGTGGGTCGCCACCAGCTCCTCCAGACCGGCCAGCCCGTACAGCTCCTCGGGGCGGCGGGCGCCGTAGAAGACGTGCACCCAGCGGGTTCGGTTGACCCGGGCCAGCTCCTCCACCAGCGCCTTGATCGGGGCCAGCCCGACGCCGCCGGCCACGCAGAGGATGTCCCGGGTGGAATCCGGGTCCAGCGTCATCGAGCCCATCGGCGCGGCCACCCGCAGCAGGTCACCCGGCTTGGTCCGGCGGACCAGCGCGCCGGAGACCCAGCCCGCCGCCCCGGGCGGTGTCCGGACGTGGAACTCCAGCACGTTCTCCTCGTTCGGGGCGTTCGCCACCGAGTACGTCCGCCACACCCGGGGGTGGTAGCGGGGCACCTCCACGCTCACGTACTGACCGGCCTTCCAGGGGAGCGGATCCTGGAGGGCGCGGACGGTCAGCACCGCCGTGTCCGGGCCGTGCCGCTCGTGGGTGAGCACCTCGGCGTGCCAGAACGGCGGGTTCCCGTCCGCCTCCGCGCCGGCGAGCATCCGCTCGCTGATGCTCGCGTACGCCTCCCGCCACGCCTGGTCGTACTCCAGGTTCCAGCCGTCGCCGGCGGTGCTGCGCAGCGCGTCGAGCAGGGCGACGCCCATGGTCTCGTAGTGGGCGGACGACACGTGGAACTTCCGGTGGTCCCGACCCAGCGCGCGCAGGTACTCGTCGAAGCTCTCCGGGTCGTCCACCGTCTGGGTGGCCGTGACGATGGCCTCCAGGATCCGGTCGCCCTGCCCGTTCATCTGCACCGGGAAGAGCGCGCGCAGCTCCGGGTCGAGGAGGAACAGCCGGGCGTAGAAGTGGCCGCTGAGCCGCTCCCGGTGCTCCTCCACCAGGGCCCAGCTCTCCTTCAGCAGCCGCGCGAAGTTCTCCACAGGGGCACGCTCCTTCTCCGTACGGGCGGATCGGCCCCCATAGAATGTCCACGCAGCGTGTCCGTCGGTCGCACACGATGTGCGACCGGCCCCCCTCGTCGCCGAGGTGGTTTCATGGTCCGGTGACGGTTGACGAGCTGGCCCGGCCGGTCTCCCGCCGGGTGCTGGGCACCGAGACGCTGCTCGTGCTCGGTCTCTCCCTCGGCCAGTCGGCCGTGTACGCGCTGGTCTCGCTGGTCGCCAAGCTCACCGCGTCGGGCGGGCTGTCGAAGCAGACCGCCGCGCTGAACACCTCCGCGTCCGCCCGGCCCTACCTCGACCTCACCTACCAGCTGCTCGGGATCGTCTTCGCGCTGCTGCCGGTGCTGCTCGCCGTACACCTGCTGGCGCGCGACCCCGGCGACCCGGCGCGGACGCTCGGCGTCGACCTCCGCCGGCCCGGCTCCGACCTGGTCCGCGGCGCGGGCCTGGCCGCGCTCATCGGCCTGCCCGGCCTGGCGCTGTTCTGGGTGGCGGCGCAGCTCGGCATCAACGCCACCCTCGTTCCGGCCGCCCTGCCGGACCTCTGGTGGGCGGTGCCGGTGCTGATCCTCGCCGCCGTGCAGAACGCCGTGCTGGAGGAGGTGATCGTGGTCGGCTATCTGGTCACTCGGCTGCGCCAGCTCAACTGGCGGCTCGGCGCGGTGCTCGCGACCAGCGCGGTGCTGCGCGGCTCGTACCACCTCTACCAGGGCTTCGGCGCGTTCGTCGGCAACGCCGTGATGGGGCTGATCTTCGGGTGGTTCTACCTGCGCACGCGTCGGGTGGCCCCGCTGATCGTCGCGCACACCCTGCTCGACGTGGTCGCCTTCGTCGGCTACGCGCTGCTGCCGAGGTCCTGGTTCGGCTGGCTCTGAGCGTTGCGCCAGGTCGGCGAGGTGGCGGGTGATGCCACCACCTCGCCGTACCGGTGTCGATCAGGCGCGGGTGGGCCGGTAGCGGGCGACCGCCCGGGCGGCGAGCCGCTCGGCGGCGGCCGTACCACCGGTCGCGGCCGCCAGCGCCGCCGCGCCCGGCAGCAACCGGGCGGCCAGCCGCAACCCGAGCCACCCACCCGCCTGCGCGGCCACCGGCGTGGCCAGCCGCCAGGCCGCCTCGGCCACCCGCCCCCACGGCCCGTCCGCCGGCTCGTCGGCCGCCCGGGCCGCCGCCAGCGCCGCCCGGGCCGTGCCGTCGTCCGGATGTACCGACGTCAGCACCAGCAACTCGGCCGCCCGGTCCGGATGCGCCGGCTCCCGCCCGTAGGCGGCGGCCAGGTGCAGCACCAGGTTCGCCTGGGTCCAGAGCACGGCGGTCAGCTCCGCGACCGGCGCGAACAGCCCGGCGCCCGCCGCCAACGCGCCGCCCGTGCCGGCCATCCGGACGAACCGCCGGGTCGCCAGCCGGGCCACCCCGTCCGCGTCCGCCTGCGGGTAGGCCCGGCGGACCTGCTCCACCCAGTCCCGGGCACGCGGACCGAGGGCGTCCACCGCGGCCAGGGCCAGCAACTCCGGCGCGAACCCGGGGTGGTCGCGCAACCTCGGCCCCACCGCCCGCCAGCCCTCCACCGGGGTACGCGCCACCGCCGCCGACCCGTCGGCCGGCCCGGTGCTCCGCTCACCCGTGCCCGCCGGGGTCGGCTGCGCGACGTCTCCACCGACGCGCTCCGGCCCGGCGGTCTCCGCGCCCGGCCCGGCGGTCTCCGCGCCCGGCCCGGCGGTCTCCGCGCCCGGTCCGGCGGTCTCCGCGCCCGGTCCGGCGTCCGGAGCGACGTCCGCGGCGGCCTGCTCGGCGGTGCGCTTCGCCGGGCTGGTCCGCGCCGCCGGGGCGGCCTTGGTGGTCCGGCGGGCGCGCGCGGGGCGGGACGTTGCCCCCGATTCCTCGGCCGTGACCGGCAGGGCGTCGTCGGGCCGCGGCCCGGCCGTGGACGGTTCGGTCCCGGCCGGGGCGGTGAACTCGGGCGCGCCGGAGGTCTTCCGGGTCGCGCCGGCCGCCTTCCGGGCGGCGGGCGCCGCCTTCTTTGCGGCCGGGGCGGTCCTCTTGCCGGCCGGGGTGACCTCCACAGCGGCAGCGGTCCCGTCCTCGGTGGCGGCCGTCCCGGTGGAGGCGCGTCGCGCCCGCTTCGGCGTCCCCTTCGCGACCGGGGCCGGCCCGGTCGCCGTCGCCCCGACCGGGGACTCCCCGGACGTCGTACTCCCGGCGGAAACCTCGCCCGGCATGGGATTGCCGGCCGCCGGTGGTGGGGCGGGCACCGCCGGCTCGCCGGGGAGCACGGCCGGCGGCGCACCGGGATCGGTGTCGTCCGGCTCGGTGGCGGCCCCGCCGGGCCGCGTGCCCGGACCGGTGTCGCCCGCCTCGGCGGCGGCCGTGCCGGCGCGCGAGGCCGGATCGGGCCCGGACAGGGCGCCGCCGGCGCGTGGACGAGGGGCCGGCGCCGTCTCGGTGACCGGGGTCGGCGGCTGGAAGACGACGGTCGGCGGGGTCCGACGCGACCGCCCGCGCGGTGGGGTGTCCTCCGTCGCCTCCACCGGAGCGGGCTCCGGCGCGGGTGGCGGACTGAAGGTCGGTCGGGGGGAGCGGCTCCGCCGGGCCTTGGCGGCGGGCTCGCGACGGGGCGGATCGCTCGGCGGGTGCTCCTGCATATCGATGGAGCGTAGCCGTGGAGGTGATCTGGCACACGGTGGAAACACGGTGGCCGGGTCGGGTACCGGTAGTCGCTTTGCTCCGGGCGGGTGCGGACCTGTATTCTCGGGCGCGGTGACCTCCGGGCCACCAGGGAGACTTCGCCTAGTCTGGTCTATGGCGCCGCACTGCTAATGCGGTTGGGGTCTTAAAGCCCCTCCCGGGTTCGAATCCCGGAGTCTCCGCGCGAAAGCCGGTTGTGTAGACTGGCCGAGCACCGGGCGCCCGTAGCTCAATGGATAGAGCATCTGACTACGGATCAGAAGGTTAGGGGTTCGAGTCCCTTCGGGCGCACAGGATTGATAAGGGCCCGAACTGCGGAAACGCGGTTCGGGCCCTTATTGCTGTTCGGCCTGTGCGGACAGCGGATGCGACGTGGTGCGGCTCCTCCGCGGCCTGCGGCAGTCGAGGGCCAGCCGGCCGGGGCGGGCGCGATCGGTCCGGCCGCGGTGCCCACTCCGTGATCGGCCACCCGGGCGCGCCCCGACAGCAGCAGTGTCAGCGCGACGGCTACCGCGATGATCGCCACCCCGTTGATCCCGGCCCAGAACATCGCCAGTTCCCGCAGTGTCGGGCGCTGCGGCCTTCATGGGTGATTCGTCCGCTCACGGCGGGGTAATCACCCCCATGGCCGATCATGACCGTGATGTCGCCCGTTCCCCGCTCGACCGGGTCGTCGAGCGGGGCGGCCACCTGCTCTCCACCGCGCGGGAGGAAGGCGGGGCGTTCGGGCGCGCCCGCCGGCGTCAACTGGAGATCATCCTGATGATCGCCGTGCAGGCCGGGCTGGCGGCCGGCTTGGCCGCGTTGCTGGCGGCCCGGCTCGGGCCCGGGGCCCACGTCTTCGCTCCGGCCGCGGCGGTCGGCACCATCGCCACCGCGATCGGTCAGCGTGTCCGGCGCACCCTGGAACTGCTCGCCGGCGTCGGCGTCGGCATCGTGGTCAGCGATGTGCTGCGCTACTTCCTCGGTTCCGGCGTCGTGCAGACCGGCCTCGTGGTCACCGTGGCCATCGCCACCGCGTTGCTGGTGGCCGGGCGCGGTGGTGCCCTGGTCGGCCAGGCGGGCGGCACCGCCGTGCTGATCGCCACCCTGGCCCCCGCCGACCACAACCTGGAGGTGCCCCGAATTGTCGACGCTCTGATCGGCGGGCTGGCGGGACTCTTCGTGGTGGCGGTGCTGCTTCCGGTGAACCCGCTACGAATACTCGACAATTCGGCCCAGCCCGTCATCTCGGGACTGACTCGGCAGCTCGACGCCATCGCCGAGGCGCAGACGAACCGGGACGCGGAGGCGGCCATGCGTGCCCTGGAGGCCCTGCGCAATCTCGGCCCCGACGTCGGCCGGCTCACCGACGCGCTCAGCGGGGCCCAGGAGGTGGTCACCATCGCGCCGGCCCGCTGGCGCCGCCGGCAACACTTCCACCGGTACGCCGCCGCCCTGCGTCACCTCGAACAGGTGATCCTCTACACCCGGTCCGTGGCGCGCCGTACCGTCACCGCCCTGCAACACGACGAGCCCGTACCGCCCGCACTGCCCATGGCCCTGTCTCGACTCGCCGATGCCCTGCGGGAGCTGCACCAGGCATGTCGTGACGAGCGCGAGTTCACCCGGGTTGACCAACTCGTCCTGGAGAGCGCCCAGTGTGTCGGCCGTGCCTGGGGGCAGGGGGTGCGTTCGGACGGTGAGGCGATGATCAACGATATTCGTACGGCCGGCAGCGAGGTGCTGCGCGCCGCGGGTTGCCCGACGGAGGAATCCAACGAGCTGGTGCGACGGGCGACAACGGCCGGTGAGGTCGAGACGCGTCCACCGGCGCGGGCACATCTGTACCGGCCGATACCCGACCGGGGGCATCGGCCGGTCCGATCCCGGTCACGCGCCGACCGAGCCGCCCCCGCCCGCCGCGCACGGAAGCGACGGACCCCGCCGGCGGACGGACGATGACAGCGACGCTCGCCCGGCGGCGGGTGCGACCGCTCTCCCGGGCCCGTGTCTCAGGTCACCCGGCACGGTGTCACGTCCGTGGCAGCCGTTCTGTCACCTGGTCATGACAGACATCAGGAACGTTCTGTTGGCAGGGGCGAGCGGCGTCTTCGGACGGCACGTCGCCGCGGAGCTGACCGCCGCGGGCTACCGCGTGCTGGGGCTGGGCCGGGGGCCGGGCAACAGCGTCGTGGCGGACCTGCTGGACCGGTCGGCGCTGGTGCGGGCCGTGGACGGTATGGCGATCGACACGATCGTGCACGGCGCGACCGCACTACGGCGCGCGCCGATGCGGCACGCCGACATGGCCGCGACCGACGCCCTTCGAACCATCGGAACCGCCAACCTGGTCGAGGCGGCACGGATCACCGGCGCCCGGCGGATGATCGCCGAGTCGATGGTGTTCGGATACGGATATCAGGACATGGGCGACCGGGTCCTCACCGAGTGCGACGAGTTCGGTCCGGCGGGCCAGGACCGGCGGTCGCAGGCACACGTCGACGCGATGCGCGTCAAGGAACAGTTGGTGACCGGCGCTGACGGCATCGAGGGCATCGTGCTGCGCTTCGGTCTGTTCTACGGGCCCGGTGGCACCGAGGCGATGGTGGACCTGCTGAACAAACGCAGGCTGCCGGCCGTGGCCGATCGTGGCCGGGTGCTGCCGTGGGTCGAGCTGGGCGACGCCGCCCGGGCGGTGGCGCTGGCCGTGGAGGGCGGGCGCCCCGGGCAGGCGTACAACATCGTCGACGACGCGCCGATGGGCTTCGGCGCGCACGTGCACGCGGTCGCCGCCGCGTTCGGCACCCCCCGGCCGATGACCGTACCGGCCTGGCTCACCCGCCCGATGTCGTACGCCCACCGGATGTTCACCACCAGCATGCGAGTGTCCAACGCCAGAGCCCGGGCGGAGCTGGGCTGGACGCCGCGTCACCGCGACTGTGCCGCGGGCCTGGCCGCCATGTGTGCCTGACATGCCATCGGCACGTCGTCGCAGCGCACCGCCTCCCGGCCGAAGTGGGCGGAGCTGGCACGATACCCCGGTGACGATCCAGGACGGGACCGAGCAGGACCCCTTCACCGCGCACCGGGGGTTGCTCTTCGCCACCGCCTACCGGATGCTCGGGTCGGTCGCCGACGCCGAGGACATCGTCCAGGACGCCTGGCTGGCCTGGAACAAGGCAGACCGGGCCGAGGTACGCCATCCCCGGGCGTACCTGGTCCGGACGGTGACCAACCTGGCGTTGAACAGGCTGACCTCGGCCCGGGCCACTCGCGAGTCGTACGTCGGCCCGTGGCTGCCCGAGCCGCTGCTCACCTCACCCGACATCGCCCACGTGAGCGAGACGGTCGAGAACGTCTCGATGGCGATGCTCGTCGTGCTGGAGACCCTGACCCCCGTGGAGCGCGCGGTGTTCGTGCTGCGTGAGGCGTTCGGCTTCGCCCACGGCGAGATCGCCGGATTCCTGGACCGCCCGGAACCCACGGTCCGGCAGATCCACCGCCGGGCCCGCGCTCACGTTCAGGCCCGGCACGTCCGGTTCGACGCGGACCCGGCCCGGCGCGAACAGATCACCGCCCGATTCATGAGCGCCTGCGCCGGAGGCGACCTGAACGCCGTCATGGAACTGCTCGCACCCGAGGTCACCGCGTGGTCCGACGGTGGGGGGAAGGTCACCGCGGCGATCCGTCCGCTGCACGGTCCCGGCAACGTCGCGCGTTGGCTGCTGGGCGTCATGGCCAAGCCCGAGATGGCGTCGGCGGCAGTCGTAACGGCCGTCGTCAACGGGGAACTCGGCATCCTGTGCCTCATGGGCGGTAGGCCCCTTGGGGTGCTCACCTTCGACATCGAGGACGGTGGCCTGCTGCGTCACCTCCGCTTCCAGGTCAATCCTGACAAGCTCGGCGGTCTCACGAACTGACGGCACCACGGCCGCGAACCAGGTTCGGGATACCGAGGATCGTGGTCGGCGGGGTGGCACCTGTCGTCCGCGTGCCACCCCGCCGGCCACCTAGCGGATGCTCTCCCTGCCGTCGCGGACCACGAACTCGCCGGCTTCGGCCGTGGCGAACGTGGTCTGCTGGAGCGTCAGCGCGACCGCCCCGGAACCGCCGTTCATGACCTGGGACTCGGCGACCCGGTAGCTGGCCGGGGCCGCGCCGTCGGCGAACAGGCGCTTGCCGTCGCCGACGACGACCGGGAACTGGATGACCCGGTAGACGTCGACCAGCCCGGCATCGTGCAGCGTGCGGACGAGTTGCCAACTACCGTGCACCTGCAACTCGCCGCCCGGCTGCTCCTTGAGCCGTCGCACCTGCCCGACGACGTCGTCGCCGCGCAGCACGGTGGTCGTGCCCCAGGCGGCCTCGTCGTCGGTGAGCGTGCTGCTCACGACGTACTTCCGCACGTGATTGAGCGCCGTGGCCACGACGTTGTCGGGATCGGTCACCGTCGACCAGTACCGGCGCATCATCTGGAAGGTGGTCCGCCCCAGTAGGATCGCCTCGGCCTTACCGAACCAGCCGGCTACCGGCTCGAGCTGCCCTTCGCCGCTGTGGGGCACCAGCCAACCGCCGCGGACGAAGCCGTGGGACGGATCCTCCTGTACCCCACCCGGCCCCTGCATGACTCCGTCGAGGCTGACGAAGGTGTGAACGCTGAGTCTCATGGTCGTCTCTCCCATGGTCGTGCGGCATGCCGCCGCCACCGGCGAGAGACGGATCGGTGTCCCTCGCCCATGACCTGTAGACAGGGATGACCGACCGGACGTGACACCAGCGGCGGTGTTCCGCACCACCGCCGGCCGTGGTTCGCCACTAACCGTCGAAAGTGATCGACCCGTCCCGTCGTCCGTGCTCGGCCAGCCGGCGGAACGTCAACACCGCGACGGTGAGCCAGCCGGCCGCCACCAGCAGTTCCAACCCGGCCTGGCGCAGCACCTCCGATCCCGGCCGGTGGTCCAGCGTGGCGCGGACGGCGGCCGTGCCGTGCCGGGCGGGACTGACGAAGCCGACCGCCCGCAACCAGTCCGGCAGCGCCTGAACCGGCACCTGGGCGCCGGCCACCAGGGAGATGCACAACCAGCCGATGTTGCCGACGACGTTGCGCAGCATCATGGCCCGCAGCACGAGGCCGGCGAGCACCAGGGCGAAGCAGTAGGCGCTGACCGACACCAGGCCGATCAACGGCACGACCAGCAGCGCCCGGGGCATCGGCAGTTCCACGCCGAACACCGGTGCCATGACGAAGAGGGCGATCGTCGCGCTCACCGTGCCGCTGGCCAACCACTGCGCGCTGCGACCGCAGAACACCAGCACCGGGTCGGTGGGTGCGGCGACCAGCAGGGGAAGGACGCCGGTGCGTCGTTCCCAGGTGGTGGAGGCGACCACGAACATCGACTCCATGACCGCGATCAGCACCGCGTTGCCGACCAGCAGGTAGCGGGTGCTGTCGGCGGAGTCGAGCAACCGGCCGATCAGCGCGAAGAAGGCGACCTGGCACAACACCCGTCCCAACCAGCCGAAGAGCCAGGTGCGCCAGGTGTGGATGGCGGCGAAGTCGGCGAAGCCGGCGGCGGCGGCGAGCCGTAGGGCCTCCGCCGTCTGCATCAGGGCGCGCGCCGGCGCGCGCCGCTGCGGCCGGACGGAGGGCGGCGCGGCCGGGTCGGTCATGCCCACCCCGCGCTGCCCGTCCGGCGGAGCCGTTCGGCGACCCGCCGGACCAGCAGGTGGCCGACGGCGTACCCGGTGACGCCGAGCGTCAGCACGACCGCGAGCCGGGCCGGGGCCGTCCGGACCGGATCGGGGTCGAGGGAGTCCCGGAGCAGGTCGGTCGCCCAGGCCAGGAAGTTGGGTAGCGCCAGCGGCCGCAACCAACCGGGCAGCAGCGCCACGGGCACGAGCGCGCCGCCGAGCAGGTACAGCGGATAGGTCAGTGAGTTCTGGTACGCGCGGGCGGAGCGGCTGAGCACGAACAGCGCGGCCATGACGGCGGCGGTGCCCGACATCGCCATCGCCGTGACGGACAGGGTGGCGAGGAAGATCAGCGGGTGGGCGATCGGAACCTTCGTCCCCAATGCCAGGGCCACCAGCCAGCTCTCACCGACCGCGAGCAGGCTGACCGCCGTCACGGTGGTGACCCGCGCGGAGACCACCATGGCGAGGGCGGTGGGGCTGGCCAGGAGGAGTTCGAGGACGCCGCTGCGTCGGTCGATCTCGATGATCTCGCCGGACGTGGTGATCGCCGTGGCGAGGATCGCCATGACAGCCGGCGCCAGCACCGCGTATCCGGCGAGGTCACCCCGGCCGGCGTGGCGGGTGATGGCCAGGAAGATCGCGGTGAGCAGCGGCACGGTCGTCAGGGCCAGCAGGTCTCCCGGCGAGGTGCGCAACACGGCCAGTTGCAGCCGTACGGCCGTGGCGGCGGCCCTCATACCCGCAGCTTCTTCTGGCCGAAGAGGTGCAGGTACACCTCTTCCAACGACGGTCGGCTGGTCGCCATGGACGTCACGCCGGCCTCCAGCAGCAGGTGCAGCACCTGGCGCGTGGCGGAGGTCGAGCTGACGTGCACGCGGAGCGTCTCCGCGTTCGTGCGCTCGACCTCCGTCACCCCGTGGACACCGGCGAGGGTGGCCGCGACCTGCGGGGGCACCCCGGTCGCGTCGATCCGCTCGTACGCCGACAGCCAGCCGCCGAGGGTGCGCGGCGACTCGGTGCGCAGCAGCCGGCCGCCGTCGAGGAGCGAGACCCGGTCGCAGAGTGCCTCGGCCTCGGCCATGTCGTGGGTGGTCAGGAGCACCGTCCGGCCCTCGTCACGAAGTTCGTGGACCAGGGCGCGGACCTCGCGGGTGGCCACCGGGTCGAGGCCGTTGGTCGGTTCGTCGAGGATCACCACCCGCGGGTCGCCGACCAGGCTCCGGGCCACGTGCAGACGTTGCTTCATGCCCAACGAGTAGGTCTCCACCCGGTCGTCCGCCCGCTCGGTGAGGCCGACCCGCTCGAGGAGTTCGTCCACCCGGCGTTTCGCCTCGGTGCGGGGCACCCGGTAGAGGCCCGCCCAGAAACGCAGGTTGCGCCGGCCCGACAGGCGGGTGTAGAGCCCGCGCTCGCCGCCGAACGCCAGCCCGACCATCGGGCGTACCCGGTCGGGGTGCCGCGCCACGTCCACGCCGTGCACCAGGGCGACGCCGGAGGTGGGCAGCAGCACGGTGGAGAGGATCCGGCACAGCGTCGTCTTGCCCGCGCCGTTCGGGCCGAGCAGCCCGTGCACCTCGCCGACGGGCACCGTCAGGTCCACCGCGTCGAGCGCGGTCCGGGCCGTCGACGTGCGGCGGGACGGAGGGTACGTCCGGACGAGACCTCGGACCTCCGCCGCCGGGACCGTCACCGCGCTCCGTCCAACGTGGCCAGGGCCCGCTGCGCCCGGTCGTACAGGTGCGAATCGACGAGCTGACCGGTCACCATCAGCGCGTCGGCCACGGGCGTGCGCAGCAGCGTCAGGTCGGGTTCCGGGGTGTGCAGCCGGCTGAGCGTCAGCTCGGGCCTGGTGGCCCTGCGCAGCACCATCCCGTAGACCGGCTGCCCGGCGCGGAGGCGTTCTTCCGGGGTCGCCGCGACCGCCGAGGGGTCGGCCGGGTCCGGCTGCGCCGCCCGCCTGGCCCGCTCCTCGGCGACGGCACACGCGAGTGCCGCGTCGAGACCGTCCCGGCGGTCCGCCGGCAGCACCGGTGAGCAGCGGGCGAGCAGCTGGGCCAGCTCCGGCGCCAGGTGGTTGTCCCGTGCCACGGCGACGATCGCCGCGTCGTCCGGGACCGGGTGTGCCGCGTCGATCAGGACGAGCACGTCCACGACGTCCTTCGGGGTGAACCGCCGCTGGAGACCCTCCTCGGCGAGGGTGAGCAGGTCGGCGAGCCAGGGATCGTCGGGGAGGCGGCGGCGTGCCGGGACGTCGCGGCCGTTGCCCGGAAGGGCCGTGGTGGAGAGTTCGACCTTGACGTCACGGTCGAGCAGGGGGTCGTCGGCGGGCCAGCTCAGCCCCACCATGACGTGCTGCCGGACGTCGTCGCGCAGCAGGGTGAGGTCGAGGTGCTCCACGGGGTACGCGTCCAGCACCGCGTGGGCCACCCGCCACAACCCCGCCTCGTCGGCAACGACGAGGTCCAGGTCGCCGACCGGACGGAGTACGCCCGCCGGGTAGCGGGCGGCCAGCGAGGGCCCCTTGAGCACCCGGACGTCGGCCAGCTCGCGCGCCCGGGTCAGGATGTCCCGGTACCGCGCGGCCCGCTGCCGGGCCCGGCGCAACTCGTCCGAGGATCCGCTGCCCAGCGTCGTCCCCTCACGTTCGAGCAGCGAGAGCACGAGATGAGGCAGCGTCACCGAGGAGTCCCGGGCGGCGCGGAGCAACGCCCGGTCGCTGCGGTGCTCCTCGACGTCGAGGAGTCGGCGAAGCAGGCCGGGCGAGAGGCGGTCAGCGGCCATCGGTGGCACGCTCCAGCGCGACGGTGTGGAAACGGTGGTCGGTGACCCAGCCCTTGCCGATCAGCGAGCACACGACGCGGTCCCCGTGGGCCTGGTCCGGCCCGTGCACGACGTGGCCGAGGAGGGGACGGCCCAGGGCGGCCGCCTCGGTCGCCGAGGCCGCCACGAGCGCGTCGGTCACCGCGCGGCCGGCGAAGCGGGGCTCGACGAGGATGTCGAGCAGCTCCACGAACGGGCGGCCGGTGACGTCGTCGAGCGCGTCCAGCAGCAGCGTCACGTGACCGACGGGCCGGTCGTCGGCGAGTGTCACGTACGACCGCCGGTCGGGGGCGGCCAGGATGCCTGCGGCGACCTCGACGGGGCGTGCCGGGTCCACGGACCGCGGTGCGGCCGCGATCAGGGCCCGGGCCAGCCAGTCCTCGATCAAGTGGTCGTCGGCCGGTTCGGCTGCCCGCACCTCGACGGTCGCGCCCTCGTCGGCGCCGACGCCCCGGTGGCGTACATAGGTGAGGTGTGGCGCCCAGGGTGGGGGCAGATCGGTGCCGGCGGATGCCCGGACCACCGCGCGGGCGGCGTCGGGGAACTCGACGGCGAGATGCCGGAGGAGTTCCTGCCGCCGCCGGGGCTCGACGAGCAGACGGTCGTCACAGTATTCGACGAGGCAGTAGCTCTCACCCGTGACCGGTTCGACGACGGCGCCGGCCACCACGGGTGATCCGTCCAGCATCCGGAGTGCGCCGACCTCGGCCATCCGGGACAGGTATCCGGCGTCGACTTCGATGGTCATGCCGTGTGTGCCGCCGTTCGTTCGTCGCTCCATGGTCGCCGCCGAGGGGTTGCCGTCACCAGAGGACGACAGGTGGCGGCAACCCCTCTTAGGAGAGGGCGTGACAATGGAATGTCACTTTGCCTTTTCCGTGTCCTTCGGCTTGGCCGAAGCGCCGATCTTGTCCAGTCGGGGCCGGAGCTGCATCAACATTTCATAACCCCCTTCCTATCCTCTTTTGCGGCGACTGCCGCTCATTGATGGGAAGGTGAACTCCGGTCAATGGGAATTCACCAGGCAGACCCTAGCAGGGGCGTTGCCCCTGTCGACACCCCAGATTCTTGGGTGCGCGCAGATTAGGGGTTGCGTCGGCGGGTTCCCCCTGTTCGAGCTGCCGGTGGTGGCAGGAGGGAGCGATGTGTTGTATCGGTGGACATGAAAGGACGCTCTTTGTCGCATACGGTGATCGTGGCGTTTCGAAGGGTGGTTGCGCATTGTTGGCGGCGGGGTTCCGGCATCGTCCGACGGCCTCTTTTCGAGACTTGTGGGCAGTCTTGACGGGGCATTGAGGTCCTGATTAGGCTCCCGACCTCAAGTCGCGGGAATTGTAGAGGTCGTGGTCCGTTTCTGTCCGGCTGTTCCGACGGTTGATGGGGGGCTTGCGTGCGCGATCGAGCAGAGCAGTCCCGATTCCGTATCCTCCTGACCACGCCGGCGCCGGTGACGCACCGGACCGCCGAGGAGAACCTCGGCCTCGGCTACCTGGCGGCGGTTCTCCGCGAGGACGGTTGGCAGGTGGACGTCGTCGACGGTTGGCTGGAAGGGCTGACACCCGCCGAACTGGCCCACCGCATCGTCGGGCGGGAACCGGCCCTGCTCGGCTTCGCCTGCTACCGCTCCAACATGGACCGGGCCATGGAGACGCTCGACCTGGTGCGCGCGGGCGGACTGCGCCCGTTCACCATGGCCGGTGGCTACGGGCCCACGTTCCACACCAACGAGTTCCTCCGGACGGGCGTCGACGTCGTGGTGCGCGGCGAGGGGGAGGCGGCGGTCATCGGGATCGCGCGTCACCTGGCCGACGGAAAGCCCGAGCTGGCGGACGTGCCCAACGTCAGTTACGTCGACCCGGACGGGGTGGCCCGGCACACGCCCGCCGGGCCGAAGATCCCGCTCGACGACCTGCCCGACCCGGCCCGGGACACCCTGCCGCTCACCATCCGCCGCCGCAGCCTGGTGCACATCCAGACCGCCCGCGGCTGCCAGGCCAGCTGCACCTTCTGCTCGATCGTCGCCTTCGAGCGCGTCGCGGGCGGCGACACCTGGCGGCAGCGGGGCCTCCGGCGCATCGTCGACGAGTTGGAGCGGCTCACCCACCAGGGCGCCACCCACTTCAAGGTGATCGACGACAGCCTCGTCGAGCCGCCGCGCGACGAGGAGTGGTGCGCCGCCCTCGCCGACGAGATCGCCCGCCGGGGCATCCGCCCCCGCCTGCGTGGCTCCATCCGGGCCGACCGGGTCAACGAGACCGTCGTCGCCGAGCTGGCCCGCGCCGGGTTCTTCTCGTTCTCCTGCGGCATCGAGAACTTCGCGGAAACGGCGCTGCGGCGGATGGCCAAGCGCGCAGACCTGGCCCAGAACCTGGCCGCTCTGGACACGTTCCACCGGCATGGGATCTACGTCCAGGCAGGTCACATCCTCTTCGACGACCGCACCACGATGGTCGAGCTGGAGGAGAACCTGGCCATGATGCGCAGGTACATCTGGACGGTCTCCAAGGGCATCTTCACCGAGATGTACGCCGCGGACGGCACCAACTTCACGCGTCGGTTGTCCCGCAACGGGCTGCTCGAGAGCGACCCGGCGGGGCTGGGCAACAACAGGTACCAGCTCGCGGACCCGGCGGTACGCGAGGTCTACCGGGCGCTCAAGACGTGGCACAAGGCGCACTCCGCCTGCTACGACCGCACCATCGACCCGATCTCGGCGCCGAAGGCGCTGGACGCCGACTCGCTCCGGGAGTTCCACCGCCTCGGCGTCTCGTTGCGCGAAGTCGACCTCGAGTTCTTCGGCCGGCTGATGGCGGTCGTCGGGGCCGGCGGGGCCGACCTCACGCGGGACGTCACGGACCTGGTCGCGGCGGAACTGGACCGCACCGTGCCCTGGTACGACGCCTTCGCCCACCGGGTCGACGCGGCGTACGCGGCATCCGGCCTGGTCTACGACGGCGAGCCGAACCCCTTCATCTGCTGACGAGGAGAGCCCAGCATGACCGACGCCACCGTGGGGACGAACCCGTCCCTGCTGCCCTGGAACCGGCCCAAGCCGCCGGTGCTGCTCGGCCAGATCAACCCCAAGGAGCACTTCGACCGGGCGGTCGGGCCGATCGAGCACGAGGACCTGGAGGAGTGCCCGGCCACCATCCGCAACATCGGCTGGACCCTGGGCAACGACTGTCCCTACCGGTGCACGCACTGCTACTCGATGTCGGCCCGGGAGAAGGGCATGAACTTCTCCACCGAGATCGTCGACCGGATCGTCGACCAGCTGGTCTCGATCGGGGTCGAGACGGTGAACCTCGGCGGTAACGAGCCACTGTTCACCAACGGGCCGAACCCGAAGGACACGCTGCTGCCGTACATCATCGACCGGCTGGTCGACTCGGGGATCCTGGTGGGTCTGACCACCTCCGGCATCACCGCCCTGCACCTCGAACGCGACCACAACAAGCAGTGGCTGCGCCTCAACGACCTCGACGTCAGCTTCGACTCCCCGTTCGAGGACGAGCACAACGCCAACCGGGGCGCGAAGATCTACAAGCAGGCCATCCGCTCGTTGGAGCTGGCCCAGCAGTACGGCCTGGACCACACGCTCATCATGTGCGGCATGAACTGGAACTTCACCCGGCGGCACCTGGAGCGCATGGTGGAGCTGGCGATCCAGTACGACGCCCACATCCGGATCAACCCGATCAAGCCGGTCGAGGCGGCCCACATGGAGTCGCTGCTCAGCGCCGAGCAGTACTACGAGGGGTTCGCGTACCTGATGTCGCAGTGCTCCCCGGTCGACCTGGGCGAGCCACCGATCGCGGCCGTGACGAACTACCAGAACGCGAAGGGCTGCCCGTGCGGGCGGACCTCGTTCCGGATCCACTCGATCACGCCGGACGGCCGGATCCCGGTCTCGCCCTGCGTCTACCTGCACGACTACAAGTTCGGCGACCTCCGGGTGGACAGCCTGGCCGACATCGTCCAGTCCCCCCAGTTCAAGTCGTTCCGCCGACGCAACGCCAACCCGGAGGCGATCCCGGGCTGCGCCGGCTGCGAGATGTTGCAGCAGTGCCGGGGCGGCTGCGCGGGCCGGTCCTACCTGCACCACGCGCACGAGACCAACGAGCGTTCGCTGTTCGTCCGGGACCCGTACTGCCCGAAGGAGATCCAGCCGACGCAGGAGTTCCCGCAGCGTCCGCAGGTGCCCACCGACAAGCGGCTGGTACACATGGACTACCTCTGCACGTGGATCGGCAAGCCGCAGCGCGTCCAGGCCGCGGGCTGAAGGAGAACGACGGTGGGGAAGCCGACTGACCCCGGTACGACCTCGCTGGCACTCGCCCGGGGCTTCCTGGGTCGGCGGGTACGGGTCGCCGTGGACCGGCCGCTGGGGTCGCGACATCCACGGGCGGGCTTCCGGTACGAGCTGAACTACGGCTATCTGCCCGGCGTCGTCGCCCCGGACGGTGACGACCTCGACGCGTACCTGCTCGGGGTGGAGGCGCCGGTCAGCGAGGCCGAGGGCGTCTGCGTCGCGATCGTCCACCGGCTCTACGAGGACGACGACAAACTCGTGGTGCTGGTGGGCGACGGCGACCCGCCCGGCGACGTACGGCTGCGTGAGCTGGTGGGTTTCCAGGAGGGCGACCGGCCGTACGAGATCATCCGCGCGGACACCGAGCCGTGACCTCGACGGTCGGGACGCCGCCGGGCTACGGCCTGGTCGGCGCGGTGCCGCACCACGTCGTCGAGGACATCAGCGACCACCTGCGGGCGAGTGTCGTGCGCCAGGTGGTCGCCGGTACCGCCCGGGACCGGTCGGTGAACGCCTGGTTCCGGGCCGAGACCGACGCGGGCACACTGTTCGTCAAGTGCTACGCACGGGCCGACCGGGCCGCCGTCGAACGGTCGGTGGCGGCCGACCTCCCCGAGGACCTCTCGCCACCGCTGCTGTCCGGCGGGGTGATCGCCGGCGTCGGCGCGTACAACTGCTTCGGGTGGCGGGACCTGAGTCCGCTGCCGGCGACGGCCGGGTCCCTGGCGCAGGTCGGCGAGCGCCTCGCCACGCTGCACGCCGTCCCACCCCCCGCCGGGCTGCCCCGCCGGGAGGTGGGCCCGGCGGCCTACGCGGCGCAGGTCGCCCGGCTGGCCGACGTCGCGCCGGACCTGGCCGACCGGCTGCGGCACCGGCTGCACGGCGGGTGGGCGGCGCAGCTCGTGGCGGAGGCGGAGGCGGCTGCCGCGCGGGCGCGACCGGTCCTGCTGCACGGCGACTTCTCGCTGCGCAACGTGGGCCGGCAGCCGTGCGGTGGGACGTTGCTGTTCGACTTCGAGCGCGCCGAGATCGGGCCCGCCGAACTCGACCTCGACCGGATCTGGGACCGGGAGGCCGTGGTGCCGCCGGGCGGACGGCGTGCGCTGTTGCACGGGTACACCACCCGCTCCGGGGTCCGGCCGGACCCGGTCCTGATCACGTACGCCCGGCTGTGCTGCGCCCTCTCCACGCTGGTGCGAGCACGGCTCTCCGGCGACACCGACTTCGAGGAGCAGGCGTGGGCGATCCTGGCGGCTCTGCCGTGGCGGCGGCTTCCCGCATGACGACCGAACTCCCGCTGCGATCCACGGTCGGCGGCTACCGGCTCGTCGGCGCCGAGCAGCACGTACGCCGACTTGCGTGGCTGGCCGCGCCGTTCTTCCACCCGGCCCCGGCCGACCCCGCGACGGCCTGGCTGGTGGAGCTGACCGGCCCGACGACGGCGACGGGACTGCCGGCCGCACCGACACAGCCGCCGCACTCGGCGCACTGGGTGACGGCCGCCCGGACACTGCGGATCGAGTGCCCCTCGGACACCTGGCTGCCGCTGATCGCCCTGCGCTACCTGCGCACGATCGACCGTGCCCAGGCGTTGACCCGGGGCGCGATCCCGCTGCACGGTGCCGCGGTGACCGCAGCCGGGCGGGGCATCGTGCTGGTCGGGAACAAGCGTGCGGGCAAGACCACCGCCGCGCTGTCGCTCGTCCGCAGCCTCGACGGCCGGCTGGTCTCCAACGACGACGCGTTGTTGTGGTCGCGTGCACCGGGATGGGTGGTCACCGGAGGGCCACGGTCGACGGGGATCAGGCTGTCGTCGCTGCCGGACCACATGCCGTCGCTCAGCCCGGCGGCGCTGGCGAAGGCAGCCCACGCGCACCCCGCCAACGGCAGCGTGCCGGACAAGACGTTCCTGCTCACCGCCGAGGCCACCGCTCTCGGCTGCCGGCTCGCGCCCGAGGCCCGCGTCGACGCGATCATCGAGCTTGACGCCGTGGCGGAGGTCGCGGAGCTGCGCCGGCTCGACGAGGACGAGGCCGCGACCATGCTGAACCGCCACCGCGAGCTGAGTGCCGACCGGCGCCGGCGGGAACTGCTCGCGGACCTGGGCGATCCGGCGCCCCGACGGGCCGCGTCGGTCATCGCGGCCGACGTGGCCTGCTACCGGTACGCCCATCCGCGCCACGGCTGGCTCCCCGACTTCATCACGGCGCTCGACCGGGTCGGTTCAGAGCAGGTGCCGGCGCGCGAACGGTGACATGACCGGGGTGTGCCGGGCGAGAGCCGTGCGCCACCCGGGATTCAACACCTCGGCGGCGAAGCGGGACAGCCCGTCGTCCAGCCGCCGGCGCAGGCGCTCCCTCACGGCGGGTGGCGCGAACGACGCGTCGACGCTGTTCCGGGCCAGCGCCGTCACCTGCTTCCAGGACAGGTCGAGGTGACGCGTCGCCACGTAGAACTCGTCGGTGAGCTGGCTGCCCCAGGCCCCCGGATTGTCGGTCGACAGGCAGGGCCGCAACCCGGCTTCGATGAAGCGCCGCAACGGGTGGGCGCCGTACCCGTCGATCCGGCCGAGGCGCACGTTGCTGATCAGGCTGCATTCCACCGCGACCCCGGCGGCGGCCAGGGCCGTCATGGTCTCCTCGTCCTCGACCAGGGCGAGGCCGTGGCCGATCCGCGACACCGGCAGCAGGGTCGCGGGCCGCACCTGGTACGCCGCGCCGAACCCCTCGCCCGCGTGTACGGCCACGCCCAGTTCCGGATAGCGCCGATGCAGCTCCCAGTAGGTGCCGGCCAACTCGTCGAGACTCCGTCGTGCCTGGTCCTCACGCCCCGACAGGTGGAGGCCGGTCCAGAGGTCCCGGTGCCGGTCGGCCATCTCGAAGCTGAGCCGCAGCCGGTCCTCGACATCCTCGGCGGTACGCGAGACGTTGATCAGCAGCCGCGCGGTCACTCCGCTCGCCGTCGCGCGGTCGCCGGAGAGAACAGCCCGGTACCGCGCCGCCATCTCGTCCGGCGGGACGGGACCGTCGGCACCCACGTAGCCGAACGGACCGGTCTGGAACTCCAGGTGGTCGACGTGCTCGGCGGCGGCCCGGTCGAGGGTGGCGGCCAGCACGCCGAGCAGCAGTTCGGGCTCCTTGCGCAGGTGCTTGAGCTGCGGGGTGACGCGGTCGAAGAAGGAGTCGGGCTCGTCCTCGCCCACCGTCAGCATGCCGTCCCACCGTTCGCGCTCGGCGTCGGACAGCTCGGCCAGCGGCCGGTGACCGGCCCGGCAGCAGGCGGGGAGCGCGGCGACGGTGGCCGCCGGGACGGTGACCACGGTCCCCCGAGCGTGCCCGTCGGGGCAGTCAGTCACCCGCACCTCGTGGGCACCGGGGCGCAGCGTCGTGGCGAGCGTGTACCAGTCGTCTGGCCGACCGCAGCCGGAGAGGTGGATGTGCAGGTCGGCGCCCTTGGGCAGGGCGAACAGGAGCGCGTACAGCTCGGTCGGCGTCGCTACCGCCCTGATCCGGTCGAACCAGCGTCCGGCGTCGTCGGCCCCGTCCGTCGTTGCGCCCACCACCGGTCAGCCCGCCAGGTGGTGGGCGAAGGAGTCCTCCAGGTGCCACAGGTCGTTGACCGCCAGCACCTGGACGGTCCCCTCGGAATCGGTGCGCAGCAGTGTGGCCGACGCGGTGGCGGGCCGGAACGGCGCCACCCCCGTCACCCCGATCACCAGGCAGAGCAGTTCGTTGATCACGTTCCCGTGCGTGACGACCAGGTGATTGCCCGGCGAGTCGTGCAGCCGGTCGAGGGCGGCACCGACCCGGGACCGGAACTGCGCACGGTCCTCACCGCCGGGCCATGCCGCCCACGTGCCGCCGCGCCAGGCCGCGCGGAACTCGGGCGTACGCTCCGACACGCCCTCCAGCCGACCCCGGTGGCACTCGGCCAGCCTGTCGTCCACGGTGAGGGACGGTTGGTGGACCAGGGCGGAATGGATGAGCTGCCCGGTCTCGCCGGCCCGCCGCAGCGGCGACACGCGCGCGGAGTCGAACCGTAGTTCGGCGAGTCGTTCGGCCAGGGCACCGGCCTGCGCCCGACCGATCTCCGACAGGGGCGGGTCCCACCGGCCCGCGTGGTCCGGGTGCGATCCGGCCTGCCCGTGCCGGACGAGGAGGACGGTCGACCAACGCGGGCGGGGCTTGATCATCAAGTATTGATAGCAGGTGATCGACCCGATGGGAACGGGGAGGCGGCAGCAAGGAGGTTCAGGAGGCCGTGCGGATACAGGATCGCCTCGCCATCGGCGAAGCGGCGCAGCGGCTGCCAGCTGACCGGGCTGCCCTCGTCCGCGACGATCCCGACGGCGTCCCGCTCGTAGATCGACGGGTCCGCCAGGTCGGCCGAGAAGACGAACACGACCTCGTGACCGGCGCGGCCGAACGCCGTGAAGATGTTCTCCAGGACGCCGAGGGGTTCCACCTTGGACAGCTCGACCGCCAGTTCCTCCCGCAACTCCCGCCGCACGGCCTCGGCGGCCGACTCCCCGAACTCGACGCCACCGCCCAGCGGCCGGTAGAACGTCTCCCGCTTCGTCGCGTCGTGCGCCTCGAAGACCAGGAGGTCGTCCCCGCGTCGCACCACGGCGAGGGCCACGGCGCGAATGTGCGGCGGTGAGGTCACGGCGTGACCTCCGCCAGGGTCCCGTCCGGTCCCGGGCGGAACCTTCGCGGCGGCCCCATGGCGCGCATCGCCTGTTCGTAGGCGGCCGCACGCGCCGCCTGTTCCCGACCCGTGGGGTCCACGACGTGGAAGCAGAGCCCGTCCACCACCGAGTGCATGCCGTGCATGACGATCCGCCTGCCGGCACCCAGGCGCAGTAGGTGCTCGGGCAGTTCCGAGGGGCGGTCGAGGACCAGCCGGCGGTCGCACAGGACCGTGGCCCCGGGTAGCGCCGCGACGTGGGTGACGTCGTCGGGCGGCCAGGTCACGCCGAGCGTGCTGTCGCCGGCCGGAGTGGCCTCGTACCCGGGAAGGGCCTGCCGGACGGCAGCCTCGGCCTCCGCCGGGTCCGAGGCGACCGCGGCCCGCAACGCCGGCCGCAGGTCGCCGTCGGCGAACGCCAGCAGCGCCGTCTTCGCGCCCATCGCACCTCCCGGTCGGTCCCCGGACGATACCCGGCATCGATCTCGACGGTGTGCCGGCGCCGCGCCCCGGGTCAGACCTTGCGGTAGCGCGCCTCGGTCACCGCGAACAGGCCGTACGCCGTGAACCCGACCCCCACCACGAGCAGCAGCCAGGTGCCGTAGCTCTCGTCGGCGAGCGCGCGCAGCGCCGCGTCGAGTCCACGCGCCTTCTCCGGGTCGTACCGCCACGCGGCCACCACGAACAGGATCCCGGCGATCGCGTACGCCAGGCCCTTGGCCGTGAAACCCACCGTGCCGAGCCGGCCGACCAGCCGCCGCGTCGCCGCCGCCATCCGGCCGACGTGCAGGTGCTTCTCGAAGCGCCTGGTGATCCCGACGATCGCCAGCCAGACGCCGATCCCCGCCAGGACCAGGCCGGCCGTCATGACGGCGACCCGGCCGGCGTCCGAGGCGAGCAGCCCCGCGGCGGCGTCCTGCTGGGTGTCGGCGCTGGACGACTTCTTGCCGCGCAGCACCTTGACCCCGCTGAACGCGAGGTAGAGGTAGAACGCCGCCCGGCCGGCCGACGCCGCCCGCTCGCCCAGCCGGCGTTCCCGGACGATCTCCAGCACCTGCCAGACCGCCATGGCCACCAGCCCGACGACGATCGCCCCGATGAGCGCCGCGCCGAACGGCTCGTCGGCGATCTGCTGCATGGCGCCCGACTGGTCGCCGTCGGCGGCCGGGCCGCCGAGGGCGACCTTCATGATCACGTACGCGAAGAGCAGGTGCAGGATGCCGTAGCCGACGAAGCCGGCCCGGGTCAGGCGCTCCAGCCAGGAGTTGTCGGCGGCACGGGAGGCGGCCCCGCGCGTCCGCGCGGACAGCGATGACATGGACCGTCAATCACCGATCGCGGCTCCCGCCAAACCTCCGGCCCCGGCGTGCGCGATGAAATGACCGCCTTCAACCCCTTGCCTCCCATTTATCGGGTGAATGAAATGAATGAGCGGCAAGTCGTGCTAAAGCCTTCGCCCCGGTGCGGAATCGATAGCTTTCCGTCAGTGAAGTTTCTATCCTTGAAGGATCCGATCGCCCGCAGCGAAAGGGGCGGCATGCCGCGCCGTTCGAGCCTCAGCTATCGAGATGCGTTACGACTGTTGGCTCCCGGCAGCACGCGCATCGCCGAGACCGACAAGGTCGTCAACGCGGGAATCCTGGGCGCCGGCGCGCTCTCGCACGGCGCGGCGCTGGCCCTGCTCGGTCCGAAGAACGCGCTCATGCAACTCGTCCGGGACGCCACCGGCAACCAGGCCGGCCGGATACGCGCATCCGGCGGAAAGGCGTACTACGAACTGTTGGAGGCCAGCCACACGGTGCTGGCGCTGTCCGCGTTCTTCGACGGATTCCGGGACGAGGTGGGCCCGGGATTCGACCGGCTGGAACTGACCGACGCGGAAAAGGTCGCCATGGTGCCGGCCGAGCGACGTCGACACACCCTGCCCCAGGAAATCGACGCCGGATACTTTCCGCTGCCGTCGTCGGTGCACGGCATGGACGACACCCGGCGGGACGTCGAGGCGGCCTACGTCACCCTCTACGACGCCACCATCGCCTTCTGCGACGGCCTCGCCGCCTGGCCGGCGGTGCGGCGCGGGCTGGACCTCACCTCGCTGCGGTCCCGTGTGGTCGCCCGCAGCATGTGGCACTACGAGGACCGCTTCGACCGGCTCGCCACCGACCTGCCGGAATTCGGGTTCCGGATGGTCCGGCAGGCGATCGAGCACAACCTGGTCGACAACCGGAAGCTGACCGCCGAGGTCACGGAACGGCTGGACGCGCTGGCGGACCTGTCCCGCAACCTGGCCGGGCTGGCCGGCCCGGCCGCGCCCGAGCCGGACCGGCTGCGGGAATCCCTCGACCGGCTCGCCGGCTCGCTGGGCGCGGTGTTCCGGCAGCCGCTGCTGCGGATCAAGGACATCGACTTCCACCTGCGGCTGCCCACCGTGGAGCGGGGGTTCATCAGCCCCGACTTCCGGGTCGCGGAATACGACAAGCGCGCCGCGCCGGAGCGGGAGCGCTGGTGGGAGGAGCAGCCGCGCAGCGGCGACCTGGTCGGGTTCCTCTCCGACTACCTGACCGACCCGGCGAGCCTGCACCGCCCGCTGCTGGTCCTCGGTCAGCCCGGCGCCGGCAAGACGCTGCTGACCCGGGTGATCGCGGCCCGGCTGCCGGCGAACCGGTTCACCGCCATCGTCGTACCGCTGCGCCGGATGTCCGGGGACACCTCGCCGACCGAGCAGATCGAGTCGGCGATCGAGCAGCTGATGGACGAACGCATCCGGTGGGCGGACCTGCGCCGCGCCACGAGCACCACCACGGTCGTGGTCGTCTTCGACGGGTTCGACGAACTCGTCCAGGTCACCGGCACCGCCCACTCCCAGTACATCGACCGGGTTGCCGAGTTCCAGGAGGCCCAGTGGGACCTGGGCTACTCGGTCATCCCGGTGATCACCTCACGGATGCTGGTGATGGACCGGGCCAGCGTGCCCCAGGGCACGGTGCTGGTCCGGCTGGAGGACCTGACCGACGCGCAGGTGACGACCTGGGTGTCGGCCGTCAACGGCGCCAACGAGGACCGGTCCGGCTACCGTCGCCTGTCCGCCCGCGACCTGCTGTCGCACGGCGAGCTGGCCCGGCAGCCGCTGCTGCTCACCCTGCTGGCCATCTACTACGACGAGCACCGGGTGGAGGGACCCCCCGACCTGGGCATCTCCCGGTCCGACCTGTTCACCGGCCTGCTCACCGCCTTCATCCGGCGGCAGATCGGCGAGAAGGCGCCGGGCGACCTGTCGCAACGCGAGCGGGAGGCCCGGGAACACCGGCTGCGGCGCGACCTGGCGATCACCGCGTTCGCCATGTTCAACCGCAACCGGGAACTGGTGAACCGGGCCGCGCTCCGCGACGACCTGGGCTGCTTCGGCTCCGGCTCCGGCGACGGCACCCGGTTCGAGCTCGGCGACGTGCTAGGGCCGGAGCAACTGGTCACCGCCGCCTTCTTCGTCGTGTACGGCCCGGACGACCTCCAGGGCGAGGACGCCCGCCGGACCTACGAGTTCCTGCACGCGACGATCGGCGACTTCCTGATCGCGGAATACGTGATCGGGTCGCTGCGGGAACTGGCCGAGCTGCGGCGGCGCACCCGCACCCCGGCCGGCTTCGGCTACCAGCTGGACACCGGCCAGTTCCGCGCCCTGCTCTCCCACCAGCCCCTGGTGAAACGGGAGGCGGTGGTCGGGTTCGCCCGGGAACTCAGCGCCCGGCACCCGGAGGAGCGTGGCGCGATCATCGAGACCGTCGCCGAGCTGCTGGCCGAGGCGCGGCAGCGGGGCAACGTCGCCGGGGTGGACGGCTACCGGCCGTCCCCCTACGACCCGGTGCGGCTGCTCGCCGCGTACACCGCCAACCTGGTCGCGCTGGCCGCGCTGGTGTCGCCCGACGGCGTACGGCACACCGACCTGATGGACGACGAGACCTGGGTCTCCACGGTCCGGCTGTGGCGGGCCGGGCTCGACGAGAAGGGCCAGCTCGCCATGATCAGCTGGCTGGGGCGGGACGCCGACGGCCGGATCACCGCCGAACGGCGGCGCGAGCGCCGGGGCGAGACCGTGAGCGTGGCCGCCGAGGAGGCCCGGCTGCTCGGCGACATCACCACGTACGGCCAGTTGCAGGCCGGCGCGCGGACGTGGCGCGGCCGGCAGCCGGACAGTTTCGAGGCCGGCCGGTTCCACGCGGACCTGGTGTCGCTGGCCACCCGGCGTTGGCCGGTGCCGTCGTTGCACCAGCTCATCCTCTACGACGAGCGCAGCTACCGGCGGCTGTGGGAACGGGCCGTCGAATCGCCGGCGGCGGTGTCCAGCACCAGCGCCACGGTGCTGCTGGAATGCCTCGCCGAGGACGGCGCGCAGCTGCCCCGCGAGGTGGTCTGCGGGTTGACCCGGGTGGCGCTGGACCGACTGCCCCGGTCGGTGACCGCGCCCCCGGAGCTGATCATCTCGTGCCCGTACCTGATCGACGAGTTTCCCGAGCTGCTCGACTCGATCGGCACGCCGGAGGACCACGCGGTCCTGCACGCGCTGATCCTCCGGCACGGGCTCGACCGGCTGCCGGCGGAGTACGTGCCCCGGGTGCGGGCGGTGCTCGCCGACATCGAGGGGCGGCTCGCCGAGTTGCCCCTGGAGGACGGGGTGGTCTCCGCCGAGATGGCGGAGCAGTTCGCCGCCGCGCGGGTCGACAACCGCACCGCGTTGTGGTTGCTGATGGCGCTGAGCGAGTACGCCGACCTGGCCTGGCGGAAGATCCGGCCCGGCACCATGGCGGCCCTGCTCGCGCACCGGCTGCCCGACGAGTTCCTCGACGAGACGAGCCTGTGCCGGCTGCTCCTCGACTACCTGCGGGCGCACGACCGGGTGCCCGCCGACGTCACGTTGACGGCCGCCGTCGACACGCTGCGCGTCCTCGCGGCGACCGATCAGGGCCCGGCCGCCGATGCGGTCTGACCGCGCGCCCGGCCGGCCCGCCACCCCCGCCACCACCGTCCCGGAGGCCCGGTTGTCACACCCGCCCACGCACCGCGCGCACATCGTCCGATCCGGAAGGCGGAGCCTGGCCGTCGACGTGGCCGGCGCGGAGCGCGGCTGGCCGGTGTTCCTGATGCACGGCACGCCGGGCAGCCGCAACGGGCCGCGCCCGCGGTCGAGTGTGCTCTACCGGCTCGGCGTCCGGCTGATCTCCTACGACCGACCGGGTTACGGCGGCTCCAGCCGGCTGCCGGGCCGCCGGGTGGCCGACGCCGCCGCCGACGTCGCGGCCATCGCCGACGACCTGGGCCTGGACGAGTTCTCGGTGGTCGGCCGCTCCGGGGGCGGCCCGCACGCCCTGGCCTGCGCGGCGCTGCTGCCGGAGCGGGTACGGCGCACCGCCGTGCTGGTCGGCCTCGCCCCGGCCGGCGCGACCGGACTGGACTGGTTCGGCGGCATGACGGAGGCGAACGTCCGCGACTACGGGACCGCCGAGCACGACGAGGTGGTCCTCGCCGAGCAGTTGCGCCTGCGGGCGGAGCGGACGATCGACGACCCGGGCTCGTTGCTGGCGCTGCTGGTCGAGCAGATGACCGAGGCCGACCGTCGGGTGGTGGCCGGGGTGCCGATCCGCCGGCAGTTGACCGACGCCTACGCCGAGGCGCTGCGGCGGGGGCCGGACGGCTGGATCGACGACGTCCTCGCGCTGCGCGCCGACTGGGGCATCTCGCTGGCGGAGATCCGGATGCCGGTACGGCTGTGGCACGGCGCCGACGACAACTTCGCCCCGGCCAGCCACACCCGGTGGCTGGCCGGTCGGATCCCCGGCGCGCAACTGCACGTGCAGCACCGCAGCGCGCACTTCGGCGCGGTCGAGGTGCTGCCGGAGATGCTGGCCTGGCTGACCCGCCCGTCGGAGCGGACCCCGGTCAGATCGGATGCGGGTCGATGATCCGCCGCTGGAACCGGTGCTGGCGGAGCGCCTCGACCGCCGGATGGTGCTCGCCCAGCCGGCGGGCGAGCTTGTCGGCGACGGTCTCGATCTCGGCCCGCCGGCCGGATTCCATCCGCTCCCGCATCAGCACCAGGTTGGCCCGGCAGCGCAGCGCGTTCGGATGCTCCGGTTGGAGCACGCGGTCGAGACCACGGGAGGCACGCTGCAACAGCTCCAGCGCCGCCCGGTCCGCCGCCTCCCGGCCCTCCGGCGGGTCCGGCTGCTCGGCGAGACAGATGGCCTGGTTCATCCAACCGGAGAGGGGGTACGGGTGCGCGTCGCCGAGCACGGCGGCGAGTGCGTCCGCCGAGCTGCCGGCGAGCTGCCGCGCCTCGACGAAGTCCCCGGCGCGACGGGCCACCATCGCCAGGTTGACCTGGCAGACCAGGGTCAACGGGTGCTCGGGGCCGAGGTTGCGCCGGTAGATGCGGTGCACCTCGGTGAGTTCCCGGCTGGCCCGCTGGTGGAGGTCGACGGTGAGCAGGTTGATCGACAGGCTCAGCCGGCAGGTGAGGGTCTCCGGGTTGTCCGGCCCGAACCGTTCGGTCAGCAGCTCGTAGGCGGCCTCGAGCAGCTTGCCCGCCTCGACCGCGTACCCGGCCGCGCGCAGCGACACCGCCAGGTTCGTCTGCGTCCGCAGGGTGATCAGGTGTTCGGCGCCGGCGGTGTGCAGCAGGTCCCGGTGGACGGCCCGCAGCCGGGCGATCGACTGCTCGTAGTCGCCGGCGTCGCGCATGTCGATGCCCACGTAGGCGGAGGAGGCCAGCGTGTCCGGGTGGCTGTCGGTGAGGGTGCCGCGGCGCCCCTCCAGCACCATCTCGTCGTTCTTGCGCGCCTCCTGGAAGTCTCCCATCAGGCGCTGGGTGCTGGCCAGGTTGTTCAGGGCGGCGAGGGTACGCGGATGGTCCTCGGCGAAGAGGCGTTTCCAGGCGTTGAAGGTGATCTCGTCGAGGCGCAGCGCCTCGCTGTACATGCCCATGCCGCGCAGGTCGCGCGCCAGCCCGCCCGCCGTCATCAGGGTGTGCGGGTGGTCGTCGCCGAGCAGTTCCCGCTGGGCCGCGAGCACCTTCTCGTCCAGCGCCCGGGAATCCTTGAACTGCCCCAGGAAGGCGAGGATGTTGGCGAGGTTGAACTGGAGGTGCAGCAACTGCCGGCGCAGGTCCTCCCGCGCCCGCTCGTCGGTCTCCTCCGCCAGCATCCCCTTCCAGGTCCGGACGACCTCCTCGCCGAGCCGGCGGCCGGTCTCCAGGTCGCCCCGCAACTGGAGGTAGCGGACCCGGTCGATCATCAGCGCCCGCACCTCGACCTTCCGGCTGAGCGCCGCCTTCGACGGCTCCAGGTGCGGCCAGATCACCCGGAACTTGGGCCAGTTGACCGGGTCGTCGACCTCGCCCTCGGGCCGGAAGGCGGCCAGCACGAGGTGGACCTGGGCGCGCGCCTCGTCGAGTTCCTCCTCCGTCATCCGGGACCGGACGGCGTGCTGGAGCAGGCGGTGCATGAGCACGAGCCCGCCCCGGCTCCGCTCGCCGCCGGACGGGTTGTCGGCCCGGAGGTCGACCCGGACCAGGGCGAGCCGGTTGGCCTGCTGCACCAGCTGCTGGCGGACCAGGCGCTCCTTCGCCTGTGGGTGGAACGGCACCAGCGCCTCGGCGAACTTGTTGCTGTAGACCAGGTCGGCCGAGATCTCCGGCGCGAACACCGAGCAGAGCTGGAGCACCCGGTAGGCCGCCGGGTTCCGGGTGCGCAGGTGGTTGAGGGACAACTCCCAGGTGGCCTCCACCGAGACGTTGCTGTTCGGTTCCATCACCGCGCCCGGGCCGAAGCGGGCGATCTCGGTGAGGTAGCTGTCGACCGAGTGGCCGGTGTCGGCCAGCCAGGCCGCCGCGGCGGTGACCGCGATCGGCAGGTCGCCCAGCAGGGAGGCGATCTTGTCGGCCTGGTCCGGCCGCATGTTCGGCACCCGCTCGGTGAGGTGCTGGATGCTCTCCGCCCGCTTGAACACGTCGACCTGCACGGTGGTCGCCCGCTCCACCCACTGGAGGTTGCGGGACGTGATCAGGACGTGGCCCTTGCCGTCCGGCACGTAGGGCAGCACGCCCTCGACCTCGTCGGCGTTGTCCATGATGAGCAGCCACCGCAGGTCGGTGTGGCGCAACGCCTGGAGGACCAGCCGGGCGTTCTCCCGGTTCGACTCCGACGCCTGCACGCCGAGGTAGGGCGCCAGGTCGCCGATCGCGGACTCGATGAACGGCACCTGGTCGGCGTCGACCCACCACACCATGTCGTACGCGGCGCGGTAGCGGTGGGCGTACTCCAGCGCCAGCTGGCTCTTGCCGATGCCGCCCATGCCCTGCAACGCCACCGGCCCGGTGCCGGCCAGCACCACCTTCGGGCTGCTGCGCAGCAGCGTCCGCAGCTCCCGCAGGTCCGCCTCCCGGCCGGTGAAGCGCTTGTTCCGGCCGGGCACCTCGAAGACGCTGTTGTCCCGGCCGGGAAACCGGGGGCCGGTCGGCAGCTCGACGTCGGCGCTCGCGCCCTCCCGCCCGACGAGCCGCAGGATGCGGGTCGCCGCGGTCCGGGCCTCCAGCCCGGCGACCGAGACGCTGTGCGCGGCCGGCACGTTGGCCAGCCGCCGCACGTCCGCGACGTAGACGACCAACGGCACCTGGTCGGGTGAGCGGTCCGGCGCGGCGAGCACGGCCTCCTCGGTGGCGTTGGCCTCGGAGACGATGATCAGCTCCCGGGCCGTGCGGGGCGTCTCGTCGTCGGCGAACCAGGGGTCGGTCACCCGGACGTCGGCCGAGGCGAGCAGGTTGCCGATCCACTCCGCCCACACCCGGTCGTACGGGTCGTGCCGCAGCAGGATCTCGTTCTCCACCGAGGTGGACGTGCGGGTGAACCGGGCGTTGACCCGGTCACGCACCGCGCCGCTCATCGGGGGCAGCGACTCCACCTCGCCCCGGGTGATCTCCCGGGCCAGCACCTCGTACGCCGACAGCAGCGAACCGTTGACGCCGGGCTGGTCGGCGAAGGTCGCCAGCAACTCCTCGTACGCGTAGTAGGCCTGGTAGGGGACCTGCATCCGGGCCCAGTAGCGGTCGCGTTCGGCCTCGCTCATCCCGCTCGGCAGGCCGCTGAAGCGCTGCCGGGCCACAGCCCGCCCGGTGTCCGCCTTGATCTTCTCGGCCGGGTCGATCCGCATCGGCACGGGCAGCACCCGGATCCGCCGCGAGCCGTAGCGGTGCTCGACCAGTCGGGCCACCTTGGCCGCCCCGGTGATGCCCTGCTCGCTCAGGGTGAAGCAGGTGACGAGCACGTCCGGGAGCTGGATGGTGCAGATGTCGGCGACGTCGGAGAAGCCGGTGCGGCTGTCGATCAGGACGTAGTCGTAGTTGCGCTTCATGTCGGCGCGCAGCGCGTCGAAGAAGTGGCCGCCGCCCTGCCGCTCGTAGAACTCGTCCCAGTTCATCCCGGCCAGCGCGCCGGCGTAGTCGTTGTTCTGCTGGCCCGCCGAGAGGAAGTCGAGCGTGCCGTCACCGGGGAAGTTCGACCAGTTCAGCGAGAACGAGTACTTGTGCACGCGGGCGTACTGCTCGTGCCAGCGGTCGTCGCCCTTGTCCTGCGTGGTGGTGGTCGCCCACTCGTACTCCCGGATCAGGTCGATCACCCCGCCGGTGCTCTCCAGCGCGTCGCGGTCGATGAACGGCGCGAAGAAGCGCGCCAGCCCGGGGGATTCCAGGTCCCAGTCGACGGCCAGGACCCGCTTGCCGTTGGCGGCGAGGATCCACGCCACGTTGGCCAGGGCCATGGTCCGGCCGGTGCCGCCCTTGTAGGAGTAGAAGGTGACGACCTGTCCCTCGGGTCGGGTCATGGCTCCACTCCTTCGTCGGGCGGCGGGTTCTCCCAGAGCCGGGGTTTGCTGATCGGCCGTCCCGGCGGCGGGTAGGCCGGTCGCGCGTCCAGGTAGCGGCGTCGCATCCGGTCGACCAGGCCGTGCACCCCGGCCCGCCAGTCGTCGTAGGTGGTGACCGCCAGCGGGCGGGCCGCCGGGGGGAACATCGCCACCGCCCGGTCGAGCAGCACCGTGGAGTGGGAGCGGCGGCCGGGCGCCGGGTCGTCGATGAGCACCACCACCCCCACCCAGCTGTGCAGGCAGTCGACGGCCGCGCGGACCGCCTCGGTGCCGTCCGGCGTCTCGACCACCCGCGGGTCGACCATGAGGACACCCGGGCAGCCCCGGAACAGGCCCTCGTCCGGCGCGAAGTCCTGGACGTCGATCGGCATCCGCAGCCGCTGGACCGCGTCGGTGACGTCGTCGACCACCGGGGGTCGGTCGCGGAACGGTCGCCACCGACCGGCGTGCGTGTCGGGCCGCCCGTTGAGCCGGCTCGCCCCCGGCGGCTGGCCGGGGGCGATGACCACGGCCAGGAAGGGCACCTCGCTGGTCGGGGAGGAGGGCACGTCGGTCGGCCCGGTCGGCGGCTCGGCCGGTTGCAGCGGAGTCTGCTCGGCGGTGTCGACGATGTGCTGGGCCAGCCGGCCCAGGACCTCCTGGTAGTCGCGCTGGAAGATCTGCAGGCGGCAGAGCGCGCTCATCCCGTTGGCGGCGTAGGCCTCCACGTCCGCGGCCATGGCCAGCGCCCGGGCCTGGTCGGTCGCGTGGACGGCGGCGGGTGACGGGGTCCACAGCACGGGCAGGATGTTGTCCCCGTCGGCCGGGCGGCCGGCCCGCAGCAGCCGTTGCCGGAACCACTCCCGCTCCCGGCGCGAGTCGTCCCGGTTGAGGTAGTCCGGGGAGTAGAGCGGGACGAACACCTCGGCCTCGGCGAGCGCCACGCGCTTCTGTTCCGCCCGGTCCTCCGACAGCCGGACGGTGAAGTCGGCGAAGCCCCGCCGCCGCAGTCGTGCACCCGGGCGCCCGTCGATGGCGAGGTTGAGATCGTGGTAGAAGCGGCGGACCCAGTGGTCGCCGAGGGTGCGGTCGCTGTGTGTCGGTGGGGGGACGTAGCTGAGGAAGAAGTAGCGTGCGCCGGCGAGGACGGGCCTCTCAGGACTCACGTCGGCACGACCCGTCCAGCGTGGACGGAACCTCCGACCGCCAACCGGTAATGATCACGCGCTGCTCTCCAGTCGACACGTTGTGCGTATCGATCAGAGTAAGAGACGGTGCCCACCGGTGAACAGGCCTCACCGTCCGGCGTGGTGATCCATCCAGCCGACCGCGGTGCGCACCGCCGCCGGCATCGGCAGCAGACGGGCGACTGCGTCCCCGACCTTTCCGTGGCGGGTGAAGTCCGCCCGGTCGAGGTCCTCGCCGATCGCGGTGAACGGGGCCGCGTCCAGGTGCGGGGCGACGAAGTCGAGCCGCTCCCGGCGACCGTCCCGGAGCACGTAGCAGCGGTAGGGGCGGATCATCGGCGGGTGGTGCGAGCGGTACTCGGCCAGGTGCAGGGCGGTGCACGACGACCAGCCGACGCCGAGCAGCAGGATCCGCGCGTCGGCGGCCTCCAGGGCGGCCAACGGGGACCGCTGGCCGAGGTGCGAGTCGAGGTCGTGGACGCGCATCAGCGCCTGCGCCCGGGGACCCCACGCGCTGAACGACGTCTGGGGGTGGCGGCTGCGCACCGCGCCGGGCAGCCGGCGTACGTGTTCGGCGAGCGCGCCCACCCCGAACGACGGTGTGGTGGCCGGGTCGAAGCCGGGCATCCGCTCCTCGTACGCCCGGCGCTCGTCGTCGGTCATCCCGGCGGTCGCGGTGCGGTACGCCGCGCTGCTGACCGAGTTGTCGGGGGTCTGCGCCGGCACCACGACGGTGCCCGCCGGCCCGACGGCCGCCCGGAGCGCCCGGGCCAGGGTGGCCGCGCCACCGGTGACCGGGCCGACGGCGCGCATCGCGCAGTGCACGAGCACGACGTCGCCGGGGCCCAGCCCCAACGCCCGCAGCTCGGCGGTGAGGGTGCCGAGTCGGTGTCCGGTGCGGACGGCGGTGGTCACGACGGCCACCCGGCCACCGCGTGGGCCACCTGCCGGAGCAGCCGGGAACCCACCGGCGTGAGGGCGTCCGCCCGCTCCAGGGCGCCGATGGCCTCGGCCGTCCAGTCCCGGTACCGCCGGTAGACCGCCTGCGCTCCGTCGACCTGGCGGTCGGCCCGGACGCGCCAGATGTCGGCCACCGCAGCGTGCGCGTAGATGCCCTGCAGCACGGCCTCCGGGGGGCGCGGGTCGGGCCGCCAGCCGACCGTGATTCCGGCCGGCCGGGTGCCGTCGACGAGGTCGTAGAGGTCGAGCAGGGCGTTCATCTTGCTGTGCTGGAACTCGTGCACCAGCAGCACCGCCAGCGACCCGGCGTCGGTCTCCGTGGCCGCGACGCCGCCGAACGCCTGCCGCGCGGTCGAGGCCTCGCTCACACCGGCGCCGCTGCGTCGCAACGGCACCAGGGCCCGCAGGCCGGCGCGCAGTTCCTCGGCGTGGCCCGGCGTCTCGTCCCGGACGATCGTCCAGGCGGCGCCGAACGTGGTCGCCCAGTGGGCGGCGGTCGCGTCGTCGAGCCGCCCGGCGGCGGGCAGCCGGTGGCAGTCGCGGTGCGGGTCGCCGTCCTCCAGCAGGACCGTCACGTCGTCCGCGACCAGAGCCCGGGTGGGTTGCCAGCGGGGCTCGTCCCCGGCCGCGTCGACGCGTACCGTCACCGCTCCGGCGGTCACCCGCAGCGACGCGGGGCCGACGTGGACCTCCGCCGCGCCGTCGCCGGCCTCGGGCAGCAGCACGGTGCCGACGGTCGGCAGGTGCAGGCGGCCGGCCCGGACCGGCACGGCGAGCCGGAGCGGGATGCCGGCGTCGCGCGCCACGGCGGCGGCGATCGCGGCCAGGTAGTCGGCGCCGTACCGGGCGCCGGTGCCGGCGCCGGCCAGGCACTCGACCGCCCACGCGCGGACGTACGGGTGGGCGGTGACCCGGGCGACCGACTCCGGCGCGTGCCGGTCGAGGTCGGTCAGGGCCGCCCAGCCGTCCGCTCCCGGACCGGGGCCCGGCAGGCCGGCGGCCACCGCGCCGAGCAGCGCGCGGACGATGGCGGTCTGCGCCTCCACGAGCCGGCGGACGGCGGACCGGTCGCCGGTCGAGGCCGCGAGACGGTCGATCAGGTCGTCGGCCGGGTCGGCGGCCAACGGGGCCGGCGTGGACGCCGGCGGGTTCTCGTTCACGTGCACGATCAGCTCTTTCAGATCGACGCAGTAGACGCTGGGACGGTCGAAGTGCCCGTCGCCGTAGCGGTGGGCGAAGAGGCCCCCACCGCACTGGGCGACCACCGGGCAGCGCCGGCACTCGTCGCTGAGCCCGGCGCGGCCGGTGCGGCGGCGGGCCAGTTCCGGGCTGCCGGCGACGTCGTCGGCCGAGTGCGAGAAGACGGTCATGCCGGTGGCGGGCGCGCCGTCGTACGTGGTCTTGAGCGAGTCCGCCTGCTCCCACTCACCGTCCGTCTCGATCACGGCCAGGTCGACCGGGTCGAGGCCGAGCCACTCGGTGCCGCTGGGACCGCCGCCGGCCGTGGACCGGAGCGAGTCGAAGAGGCGGACCGGGACCGGGCGTCCGTCCGCCCGCCACCGGTCGTAGACCGCGCGGAGCCAGTCGGCGTACGCGGCGCCGCCGCCCGGCCGTGGGGGTGGGCTGTCCCAGGTGGCGTGCGGGAGCAGGAAGTCGATCCGGGGCGGTCCCTCGGCGAGCAGCGACTCGTAGACGGCGAGCGGGTCGTTGCGGACGTCGACCGTGCACAGCAGCCCGGACCAGAGCCGCCGGTAGGCCGGGCGGCGGAGGAGGGCGAGGGCCCGCAGCACCTGGTCGTGGCTGCTGGCGCCGTTGCGAAACCGCCGGTGCCGGTCGTTGGCGGCGCGGTCGCCGTCCAGCGAGACACCGACCGCGACGTCGTACTCGGCGAGCAGGTCGCAGAACCGTTCGGAGAGCAGCACCCCGTTGGTCTGCATGCCGATCCGCAGGTCGGTGACCGGGGCGACGGCGGCCCGGAGGTCGGCGAGGACCCGGCGCAGCCGCTCGGGGCCCAGCAGCAGCGGCTCCCCGCCGTGCAGGATGACCGAGACGCGCGGCAGGTGGTGCGCGGCGGCGTGCTCGGCGATCCGGCCGGCCGCGGCCCGGAGCACCTCGGGCGTCATCCGCGCCGGGCGTCGGCGCCAGCTCTGGTCGGCGTGTTCGTAGACGTAGCAGTGGTCGCACGCCAGATCGCATCTGGAGTGGACCTTCAGCACGAACTCGGTCAGCGCCGCGCGGGCCGGCCCGGGGGACATCGCCGGATCAGATGAACGACGAGAACTTCGCGGCGGGGATCCTGGACTGATCGAGGTGAGCCGCCATGACCCGGCGCACGATCGGCGAGATGTCCGCGGCGGAGAGGCGGTCCAGCGGCTCCGCGCGAACCCTGCCCAGCGACACCGGGGGCTCATCCTGGGGCATGGGTGCGGTTGTCATGAGTCTTCCTTAGGTATTCGTGTGCGCGCCGTGCGGGCACATGAAGCGACGGCCTACCGTAGTGCGTCCATAGGTTGATCACCATCAACCCACCGGTGCGACACGGTCCTCATAAGACTGAGTGCGGCGAGTGTCGGCGGTGGCGTCGTACGTGCGGCGAGGGATCAATATTATGCCCCTTTTTGGGCATCAGGCATGATTCAAAAGTCCAGACTTTTACAGAAATCGGCCACCTGATCGCAACATGTGTGTGTCCGGCTCGCGTCCCTCCGGCCTGGACCGTGAAGACGTTACGTCTTGACGAACAGCGTGTTATCGCTCACAGTCGATGTCATAGGACGGCGACGCCTGTGGCTTACCGGGCAGGCCCTGCTTCGTCGAACCCTGGGTCGGACGTGCCTCACCATGCGTGGTGCCAAGTGTTAGCGCTAACAGGTCCTGACCCACGTCCCGGTCCGTCCGGCCCGGGCGGACCGCACGGCTCTGTTCACCGGAGGAGGATCATGTTCGCCCTCGATAGGTCCCCATCGATCGTGTCGTCGCCCCGACGGCGCAGGTGGCTGCCACGGCTCGTCGCCGCCGGCGTGACGGCGGTGCTGGCGGGTGTCGGCGCCGCGGCGGTGGTGTCGACCCCCGCCGCCGCGGCGACGGTCGACACCAGCGCGTGGTACGTGCTGGTCAACCGCAACAGTGGCAAGGCCCTCGACGTCTACAACCTGGCCACGAACGACGGCGCGCGGATCGTCCAGTGGGCCCGCAACAACGGCAACCAGCAGCAGTGGCAGTTCGTGGACTCGGGTGGCGGCTACTACCGCCTGCGGTCGCGGCTGTCCGGCAAGGTGCTGGACGTCTACAACTTCTCCACCGCCAACGGCGGCAACATCGTGCAGTGGTCCGACGCCAACGGCGTCAACCAGCAGTTCCGGCTCGCCGACTCGGACAGCGGCTACGTCCGGTTGATCAACCGGAACAGCAACAAGGTGGTGGAGGTGCAGGGCGCCTCGACCGCCGACGGCGGCAGCATCGTCCAGTACGACGACTGGAACGGCAGCAACCAGCAGTGGCAGCTCGTCCGCGTCGACGGCGGGGGCAACCCCACCACGCCGCCGCCGAGCGGCGGGTGCAGCCTCCCGTCGAGTTACCGCTGGAGTTCGACCGGTCCGTTGGCGAACCCGCGGTCGGGTTGGGTGTCGTTGAAGGACTTCACGGTCGCTCCGTACAACGGTCGGCATCTGGTCTACGCGACGACGCACGACTACGGGTCGTCGTGGGGGTCGATGAACTTCGGGTTGTTCAGCAACTGGTCGGAGATGGCCTCGGCCAGTCAGAACGCCATGTCGCAGGGCACCGTCGCGCCGACGTTGTTCTACTTCGCCCCGCGCAACATCTGGGTCCTGGCCTACCAGTGGGGTCCGACCGCGTTCTCCTACAAGACCTCGAGCGACCCGACCAACCCCAACGGCTGGTCGTCGGCGCAGCCGCTGTTCACCGGCAGCATCTCCGGCTCCGGCACCGGCCCGATCGACCAGACGCTGATCGCCGACGAGCAGAACATGTACCTGTTCTTCGCCGGTGACAACGGCAAGATCTACCGGGCCAGCATGCCGATCGGGAACTTCCCCGGCAGCTTCGGCTCGACCTACACCACGATCATGAGCGACTCGACGAACAACCTCTTCGAAGCCGTCCAGGTCTACAAACTGCAGGGCCAGACCCGCTACCTGATGATCGTCGAGGCGATCGGGGCGCAGGGCCGCTACTTCCGCTCCTTCACCGCGACCAGCCTCAACGGCTCCTGGACCCCGCAGGCGGCGACCGAGAGCAACCCGTTCGCCGGCAAGGCCAACAGCGGCGCCACCTGGACCAACGACATCAGCCACGGCGAGCTGATCCGTACCAGCGCCGACCAGACCTTCACCGTCGACCCCTGCAACCTGCAACTGCTCTACCAGGGCCGCGCCACCAACTCCGGCGGCGACTACGGCCTGCTGCCCTACCGCCCCGGCCTGCTCACCCTCCAACGCTGACCTACCCGGGAATCGGGAGCCCGACCCGCGCGGACGCGGATCGGGCTCCCGAACCGTTGTCTGTGAGGCAACGGTCATGCTTCCCATCGTCGTTGATCGCCCGGTGCCGCTGACCGAGGCTGGTGGTCGACAACGACGGAGAACGAACGACACCGGGGGCGACCAGATGTCCTTCCAGGCTTACCTCGACACGATCGAGGACCGGACCGGCAAGACCCCGCGCGCCCTGGTCGACGAGGCCAGGCAGCGCGGCTACCACCGCACCGACGTGAAGGCCGGCGTGATCGTCGACTGGCTGAAGGAGGAGTACGGCCTGGGCCGGGGACACGCGATGGCCCTCGTCCACGTGATCAGGAAGGGCCCGACGATCAGCGCCAGGCACGTCGGCTCCACCGGCTCGCACCGCGACGCCACGGACACGTTGTGGCTCGACGGCAGGGCGGCACGGACTTCCGCGTAGGGCCCGGGTGGACGGTCACGGCTAGCGTTCGGCACATGGGAGCGATCAAGCCGCCCTCCCGCGCCATTCGGCCCAGTTCGTCGGTCCGGTGGGTCGAACCGACGTCGACGTCGCCGTCCGGACCGGTGAGGAGGAGGCGCATCGACCGGTCGGCGGCGTACCGCACGCGGCCGTTGATGCTGGGTGTCATCCGTGCGTCTCCTGGGGTCGTGGATCGCCCGCCCACTCTAGTCGGGTGCCGGGACCGGAATCGCCGAAGCGGCTCCGGTCCCGGCACCTCGGCATCACGACGCGTACGCGGCGACGGAGTCGATCCGGAGGCTGCTCGCGCCGGTGGTCCCGCCCGGGTAGAGCGACATCTGCGTGACCGAGCCCAGGTCGAGCGGGCCGGGGGTGGCCCACGGCGGCGGCGCGAAGTCGCCGAACGGCACCTGCACCACCCGCGCCTCGGTCCCGGCGAACGTGAGCGTCTTCTCCCAGTAGAAACCGGACGCCACGAACTGGACGGTCAGCTGCTGCCCGTCCGCGCCCGGCTCGACCCACATCCGCAGCCCGGTGGTGCCGCGCCAGTCCTGCGGCACGGACAGGTTGCGGATGACGCCCGCGTACCCGCTGGCGCCGGGCGTCCAGTCCAGCCGCATGCTGTGCCCGCTGCCCTCCCCGGCCGGGGCCAGCGTCGCGGTGATCGGGTCGCCGCCGGTGTTGCGCGGGTAGTCGGCGGCCAGCGCGGCGTCCGACGGGTAGGTGTCGAAGTCGTCGACGACCACACCGGGCAGGTCGGCGCGGGTGGTGAACGCCGCGGTCGCGGTGGTCGAGCCGTACCCGTTGGTGGCGGTGATCCGCACGTGCAGCGTGGTCCCGGCGGGCCACGCCGTGGTCGGCGTGAATCCGGGGGTACGCAGGCCCGACACCGCCACCAGCGGCGCGCTCAGGTCGGCGTGCGCGGAGACGGTGAGCGAGTAGTACGCGGCACCCGGCGCGGCGGACCAGTCCAGCGCCGCCAGCCGGCTCACCCCGGTCGCGTCCGGCGCCGGCGCGGTCAGCGCGAAAGCGCCCGGCGCGGTGCTGGCCGTCGAGTCGGAGCGGGCGGTCAGCGCCACCGAGGCGACCGCGAAGCGGGCGTCCCGCCCCCACACCACGCGCATCCCGTCCACCCCGCGCAGGCCGGCGACGGAGAGCGCGTACCGGCCGGGGCCGACCCGGTCGATCCGGGGCCGCACCGTACGCCAACCGCTCGTGCCGTCGGCGGACACCTGGAGCACGGCGCGGGGACGCCCGGACGAGGCGACCGTGACCGTGGCCGCGGTCAGGTCCGCGCGCCGGTACCGCAGCTCGCCCGAGCGCCCCCGCCCGGGCGCGACCAGCACGCCGTCGCCGGCCGGCGTGCGGCGCAACGAGTCGCTGTGCCCGGCGCTGACGAACCAGTCCTCCAGCGGGTCGTACACCTGGTCCTGGCTTCCGGTGGTGCCGACCGTCCGGGAAACGGCCAGGGCGGCGCCGGTGGCGTCGACCGCCACCACCCGGTAGGAGACCGGGCCGGTCGGGGTGGTCAGGTCGAACCACGGGGCGTCGTCGGCGCCCACCGGCTCGGTGCCGCTGACCGTGGCCCAGGCCCCGCCCGGACCGCGCCGCTGCACGAGGTAGCCGGTGGCGCCCGCGGTTCCCCGCCAGCGCAGCGTGTTGATGCCGTAGTCGGCGTCGACGGCGGTCAGCAGCGGTCGGTCCCCGGTCACGGCCGGCGCGGGACGGCCCGACATCCGACCGGCGAAGCGGGTCAGGGCGGTGACCGCCGTCCGCATGGCCGGGGTGTCGCCCGGATAGTGCACCGTGAAGCCGTCGCCGTGCGGCACGAAACCGTGGTGGTCGTGGTGGCCGAAGAGCGACCAGAACAGCGCGCCGGTCACGTCCGGGTTGGCCGCCACCTGGTTCAGCAGCTCGTCGGTGGCCTGTCCGGAGCCGAACTCCCCGGCGACGTAGACCTTGCCGGCGGCGGTGGCCGCGGCGGCGTCCGCCGCGATGCCCGCCGCGGTCGGCGGATAGTAGTGCGAGTCGCTGATGTCGACGTGCGGCGAGGCCAGGACGGCGGGGTCGACGCCGTGCTGGCTGCCGGCCGCGACCAGTTGACGCGGGGCGAGCGTCCTGACGTGTCCGGCGAGGTCGTCGACCCAGTCGGCGGTCATCCCGTTGAGTTCGTTGCCCAACTCCCACGCCATGATCGTCGGATCGTCGGTGTACGCCGTGCCGGTGTAGCGGTTCACGTGGGTGAGCAGCGTCCGGACGTACTCCTTGAACGCGGCGCGCGCCGCCGGGTCGGTGTAGAACGCCGCGCCGTCGTCGTCGGTGCTCAGGCCGAGCCAGCGCAGGAAGTCGTACCGGCCGCCGTGGTAGTACTGCCAGTTGTCGGTGAGCGGGACGATCAGCCGCAGGCCCTGCCGGCGTGCCTCGGCGATCGCGTAGTCGATCCGGTCGAACGCCTCCGGGTTGAACTCGCCGAGCGAAGGTTCGAGCGACCGTGGGTGTCCGGTGGAGACGCCGAGGGTGTGGGCGCGGACCACGGTGGCGCCCATCCGCCGGGCCGTGGTGAGCCCGTCGCGGATCCGGAAGTAGGTGGGGTGGTCGACGGCCGGCGGGTCGGCCGGGTCGGTGCCGCCGACGTTCTCGTCCAGGCCCAGCCAGTACATGTTGGGTCCGGCGAACCGGAAGGGCCGCCCGGCGAGGGTCAGCCGGGTGCCGTCGCGGACCACGAACGTGTGGTCGGCGCGTCGGGCCGATTCGTCGGGTGCCTGCTGCCGGGCGCCGGCCCCTGCCGGTGGGGCGGGCAGGGCGGTCGTCGCCAGCGCGGCGAGGACCGCGACGACGACGGTCCGGCGGATGCGCAGTGTCATCGGAAACCTCCGCAGCTGTGCCGCCGGGGCCGGCGGCGACCGAGCGGCGACGGCGTCCGTCGATGTCCGGCCGTCGCCACCGCCCACTGAACCGGTTAAGGTATCGAGCGTCAAGCGCTGGAAACACCGCGTTATTCGAACGTTATCGATGACGTCACGAGCCTGGGCCCGTCCGAGCGCACGCCTGAATCGGTTAACGGGCGGCACCGGCCGTCAGGGTCCGAGCATGAGCGGGCCCGCTCACAACCGCTCCGGGGTGCGGATGCCGAGCAGGTGCAGGCCCTGGTGCAGGACCCGCGCCGTCAGGTCGCACAGCACCAGCCGGCTCTCCCGCACCGGCCCCTCCGCCCGCAGCACCGGGCACCGCTCGTAGAACGCGCTGAACGCGGCGGCGAGCCGGTGCAGGTATGCGGCCAGGTGGTGGAACTCCAGGCTGCCGGCCACCGCGTCGACCACCGCCGCGAACCCGACCAGCTCGACGGCGAGCGCCCGCTCGGCCGGCTCGGCCAGCGAGATCCCCGCGTCCGGACGCGCGGCGACGCCGGCCCGCCGGAAGATCGACCGGATCCGCGAGTACGCGTACTGCAGGTACGGCGCGGTGTTGCCGTCCAACGCCAGCATCCGCTCCCAGTCCAGCACGTAGTCCTTGTGCCGGTCGCCGGACAGGTCCGCGAACTTGATCGCGCCGATGCCGACCGCGCGCCCCACCTCGGCCGCCTCCGCCTCGCCCAGCTCCGGATTGCGCTCGCGGGTCAACGCGGTGGCCCGCTCCACCGCCTCGGTCAGCAGCCCGACCAGCTTCACCGACCCACCGGCCCGGCTGCGCAGCATCCGCCCGTCCGCACCCAGGATTGACCCGAACCCGACGTGCTCGGCCCGCGCCGGCGGGGTCAGCCAGCCGGCCTGCGCGGCGGCCGCGAAGACCATCTCGAAGTGCCGCCGCTGCGGCAGCCCGACCACGTAGAGCAGCCGCGTCGCGCCCAGCGTGCCGGTCCGGTGCCGCAGCGCCGCCAGGTCGGTCGCCGGATAGCCGTACCCGCCGTCGGACTTGCGCACGATCAGCGGCAGCGGCTCGCCGTCACGCCCCACCGAACCCGGCGGGAACACGCACTCCGCGCCGTCGCTGCGCCGCAGCAACCCGAGCCGGTCCAACTCGTCGACGGTGGGCGCGAGCAGATCGTGGTAGCTGCTCTCACCCCGGAAGTCGGCCCGGGACAGGGTCACGTCGAGCAGGTCGTACACGGTCAGGAAGTAGCTCTCGGACTGCGCCACCAGCAGCCGCCACAGCCGGAGCGTGGCGGGGTCGCCGCCCTGCAACGCCACCACCCGCGACCGGGACCGGTCCCGGAACGCCGCGTCGTCGTCGAACTTCCCGCGCGCCGCCGTGTAGAACGCGTCCAGGTCGCCCATCGACAGCTCCTGCGCCGCCTCGGCCTCGCCGAGGTCGACCAGGTGCTCGATCAGCATGCCGAACGGGGTGCCCCAGTCGCCCAGGTGGTTGGCCCGCGACACCCGGTGCCCCAGCCATTCCAGCGTCCGCGCCGCCGCGTCGCCGATCACCGTCGACCGCAGGTGCCCGACGTGCATCTCCTTGGCCACGTTGGGCGCCGAGTAGTCGACCACCACGGTCTCCGGCGCGGCGGCCACCGGCACCCCGAGCCGCGGATCGACCGCGACCGCGGAGACCATCCCGCCGAGCGTCCGGTCGGCCACGGTCAGGTTCAGGAAGCCCGGCCCGGAGACCTCGACCGCCGAACAGAGGTCGGCCAGCTCCGCGCGCTCCCGCACCTCCTCGGCCACCGCCCGCGGCGGCCGGCCGAGCCGCCGGGCCAGGCCCAGGGCCGCGTCGGACTGGAAGTCCGCGTGCTGCGAGCGCCGCACGACCGGGTCCACCGGTACGCCGGCCACCGCCGCGAACGCCGGCGCCAGCCGGTCGGACAACAACTTTTCAAGATCCATCGGTACGCCGATCTCGCTCGGATCCGTCGCGCGGATCACCGGTCGGGACTGCGGCGGAACGAGGACGATCGACGACGACCGGCGGCTCGATCCGCCGGTCGCAGGAGGGGAAGGCTCAGCGCAGGCGGTCGCGGGACCGCCGGCGTCGCAGCGCGCCGAGCCGGACGTCGGAGGACGCCGTCGGGTACGCCTGCGCGCTGGTCATGTCGGCAGCGTAACCGGCCGGTCCGGGGTACGCGCAACCGCGTACCCCGGACCGGCGGGTCGTCAGGCCGGCGTGGCCACGGCCTTGCGGTAGCGCTCGGCCCGTCGCCGCACCTGGGTGTACGCGCCGGTCAGGCCCATCGCCCGGCGGGCCTCGACGAGCGTGCGGCGCACCTCGGCGCGGGTCCGCTCGGTGCCGGCGACGATCAGCTCGTCGACCAGACCGGGCTGCGCCTCGAACCGGGCGCGGCGCTCCCGGATCGGGTCGAGGAACCGGTTGAGCGCGGTCGCCAGGGCCTCCTTGACCTCGACGTCACCGACCCGGCCCGCCCGGTAGCGGGTCCTGAGGTCCTCGACCTGCGCCCGGTCCGGGTTGAAGATGTCGTGGAACTCGAAGACCGGGTTCCCCTCGACCGTCCCGGGCACGTCGGCGCGGACCCGGTTCGGGTCGGTGTACATCCCCATCACCTTGCGGCGCACGGTCGCCGCGTCGTCGGCGAGCCCGATCGCGTTCCCCCTGCTCTTGCTCATCTTCCCGGCGCCGTCGGTGCCGACCAGCGTGGGCGTCTCCGACATGATCAGGTCGGGCACCGGGAAGACCTCGCCGTAGAGGTGGTTGAACCGGCGGGCGATCTCCCGGGTCACCTCGACGTGCGCGGCGTTGTCCCTGCCCACCGGCACGACCTGCCCCTTCACACAGAGGATGTCGGCAGCCTGGAGGACCGGGTAGCCGAGCAGCCCGTACGGCATCTCGTCCTTGCCCGCGTCCCGACTCATCTCCTTCAACGACGGCACCCGCTCCAGCCGGGGCACCGTGATGAGGTTCTGGAAGAGCGTGTTCAGGTCACCGACCTCGGGGATCGCCGACTGGAGATAGAACGTGGCCCGGTCCGGCTCGACACCGGCCGCGAGGATGTCGGTGACCATCTCCCGGGCGTTGTGTGCGACCCGCTCGATGTCGGGGCGGCTGTTGCGGGTGGTGAGCATGTGCAGGTCGGCGATGATGAAGAAGCTCTCGTAGCGCTGGTGCAGCCGCACCCGGTTGGCGATGCTGCCGACGTAGTGGCCGAGGTGCAGCCGCCCGGTCGGGCGGTCGCCGGTGAGCATGCGTGCTGAGGACATGGTGGTACGCCTTTCGTGCCGGTCGCTGGCGGGGACGCGCGGATGCGCGGGCCGACCCGGGTGACCCGGATCGGTGGAGGTGGGCTCGTCAGAGCGAGCGCCGCCATCGCCCGCCGGCGCGGAACCGCAGCCCGCCGGCACGAAGGACGTCGAGGATCTGCTCCCGGCCGTCGTCGGCACGGCGACCCCGGAGACCGACGGGGGTCTCCGGGTCGCAGGTGTTCGACCGGGGCATGTCTGACACGGTAGCGGCTCGCCGGCGCCGCCGGCTGCCCCTCAGGCGGTCAGTGCTGCCGGTAGCTCTCCGTGTAGTAGCTGCCGACCCGGTCCCGGTAGTCGGCCCGGCCGAAGTCGTCCGGGTCGAACGCCGGTGACTCCTTCACCTGATCCCGCGTGCGGTCCACGTGCACCACGCGCTCCAGGTGGTCGACCCGGGCGACGGTGCCCGCCGGCAGCAGCACCTTCTTCCCGAAGATCCAGGGCCCGGTGTCCACCACCAGGTACCGGGCGTCGGCGTCCTCGCTGGCCTCGTCGATCGAGCCGATCCGGCCGTCGGTCGCCTCCACCCGGTAGCCGGTGAGGTCGATCGGCGTGCCCGGACCGGGCGCGTCCGGTCGGTCGTCCGCGTCCCCGGAGCGCTGCTGCGGCACGTCGTCCGGGTCGGTCTGCTGGTAACCCCCGGCGAGAGCGGCGGGATCCCGCCAGGACCACGGGTTGAACGGCTGCATCACGGCACCTCCGGATCGTCGTCTCGGGACTCTCGACGGTGCCCCGCCGACCGCCGCCGGAAACGCGGACGCAATTGGCGAATTCACCTCGCCTCATTTCTGCGAGATAGCTCATAGCCCGTGCCGTATCGTCTCCGCCCCAGCTCAGGGCCGATACGACGGCCGGTCGGCACATCGGCTGACCACCGGTGGTGTGACCGGCGCACATTCGGCGGCGGTCGCCGTGTCGACCATTCTTTGCCCGCATCGGTGGCAGCGAACAAAGGAGTGCAGATGCAACGGCTCATTCGACGCGTCGGCGTCTCGACGGCCGCGGCGGCCGTCCTGGTCGCGCTCACGGGCGCCACCCCGACGTCGCTCCCCGAGGCGCTCTGCGGCCCCGGGTACGCCGCCGTCGACCAGGACCCGATCCACGATGCCGCCACCGGGGAGGCGCTCGGCAGCGTGCACCTGCTGCGCAACCTCCTGACCGGCTACGGCTGCGCGGTCACGGTCAAGTCCGCGTACGCCGGCACGTTCACCGAGACCCGCGTCTACCTCGCTCCGGAACACCTGCCCTTCGTGGTCGACCAGGGCAGCCGCCGCTACGCCGCCGGCCCGGTCCACGGCTACGTCCGCGCCCGGTGCGTCGTCTGGGGCGGCTCGATGACCGACCCGTCGGGAGTGGTCCACCACCACGACCGGGCCAACCCGGCCATCGGTGGCGCGGTCACCTGCTTCTGACGTCTCCGCTCCCGGCCGGTGGGTCGGGCCGTCCGCGCGCCGGCCGTTCCGCTCCTCGGGTCCACTGGCGGGTCGGATCCTCCGGCCCGCCGGCGCCGGGAGCTGCCGCTGGCATACTGGCCGACCATGGTTCTGTCGCGTGGCTGGTCGTTGTTCCTGCTCGGGGTCGGCGGGTGGACCTGGGTGATCTGGCCGAGGTTCGCGGTCGCCATCTGGAACGACCCGCGGGCCTGGTCCGCCGGCGTCGTCGGCGAGGGCGATCCCACCGCCTTCCTCTGGGTGCACGCTCTGCTCATCGCCGCGTCCCTGGCCATCGGTACGACCGTCGGCGTCCTCGGCCTCCGCGCCTGGCTCGCCACCCGCCGCCGCTGACTCCCTCCGCCCGCCTCTCCCGCTCTCCCGGCGTTGACCAAGGAGTTTGCGTCGCTCAGGGACCGTTCTCCTGACCGGAACTCCTTGGTCACCAGGACCGGACGAGGACGCCGAGCGTTCCGGTAGTGGTGCTGAGCTGGGGAGATTTGCGGTCGAAGATGGTGTGACGCGGGACGCTACCCCTGGATTTGACGATCAAACCCGCAGACGCGTAACTTTCTCTCTGCCAGCGCGGAACGGGGCAAACGGGACGAAAGCCCGGGAGTGCCGAACCGAGGTGGTACCGGGTCGGACGGAGGCTCTGCCTCCTGAGGACGCGGTCCGGGCGAGGCCCCGCCGAAACGCCGCAGGGCGGATTTGGCGGAGCGGAACCGACCGGGTAAGGTTGTCGACCGGCAGGGCACCGGGCGAGCTTGCGGGAAACCGCAGCGGCCGGCCTGCCAAATCCGATGATCAAGCGCACGGCTTGCCGCTGCGCGCGGTCAGCGGCGCCAACCCGTACGAAGCATGACAGACCGGGACACACGGTTT